>JAFZPI010000034.1 GCA_017552615.1 Clostridia bacterium | reverse complement strand
TGCAGACCAAGTATGACTACCTGTCTGCCGACGTGAAGGAAGACCACGCGCTGACCATCGTCAGCAAGACCGCCTACTCCACCGGCGACCGTGCCAAGGTCAACTGCTACGGCGCGGACGACGTGCGCGAGGGCGTGGCCATCATGTGGCATGAGGGTGCCGACGTGTCCATCACCGGCAACTCCACCAACCCGACCCGCTTCCAGCACCCCGTCGCGGGCACCTACAAGAAGGAACGCTGGGAAGCCGGCAAGAAGTACTTCTCCGTGGCTTCCGGCGGCGGCACCGGCCGCACCCTGCATCCCGACAACATGGCCGCCGGCCCCGCCTCCTACGGAATGACCGACACCATGGGCCGCATGCATTCCGACGCGCAGTTCGCGGGCTCCTCGTCCGTGCCTGCCCACGTCGAGATGATGGGCTTCCTCGGTGCCGGCAACAACCCCATGGTCGGCATGACCGTGGCTGTGGCCGTTGCCGTGCAGCAGGCAATGAGCAAGTAATCTCGTACACTCAATCAGCTCCCGGGGGCAACTTCGGGAGCTTTCTTTTCGGTTTTCGGGAGGTCTGTTCATGAACCACGCAGAAGAAGCCTGCCGTCTGTTCCTTGAAGGCTACAACTGTTCCCAGGCTGTATTCTGCGCTTTCTGCGACGAAACAGGCCTGGACATCGACACCGCAGCGCGGATCTCCTCTTCCTTCGGTGGAGGAATGGGACGCCTGCGGGAAGTCTGCGGAACCGTAAGCGGTGCTTTGCTTGCGCTTGGGATGCTGAAGGGCTATTCTGATCCCAAGGATCCCCAGGCCAAGCCAAACCATTACCGTCAGGTCCAGGAATACGCCCGGCGTTTCCGGGAGAAGAACGGTACGATCATCTGCCGGGAACTGCTGAAGGGCGTTCCCGTGACAACAGGCGGTGTTCCCGAGCCGAGGACACCGGAGTTTTACGCGCGCAGACCATGCCTACGGCTCGTCGGGGAAGCGGCAGCAATTCTGGACGAGATGCTGAAAACGGAGCCGGAAACAACGTCTGGCTCCGATCGTAGAAGCTGATTATCACTGTTCAGTTACGCCAGTTGACCTCATCCACCGCCCGCGATACAAATCGCGGTTAACCTTTAGTCTTTACGCGGGCGGTCCCCCTTCCCCTAAAGGGGAAGGCTTTTGATTACAGTCCTGCCCCTGCCTTCCCCTTTAGGGGAAGGTGCCTCCGCAGAGGCAGATGAGGTAAGCCACAAATGCCTTCATTGACTGAACATTCACGGCTGATCAACGCAAGTGCTATTCATCCTCTTCCGCATCCTCCGCGGCCTTCATCATGATCGCGCACTCAATGCGCTTCTTGAAGAGCTCGCAGCCGGGCTTGTAGACGCCGCGGATGCTGCCGGTGGCATGCATGGCGTTGGCGGCGCAGCCGCCGGAACACCATAATCTGGCCCAGCAGTCAGCGCACTCAGGCCTTGCATAGGCATTGCAGGCGCGGAATTCCTCCCGCAGGGCGGTGTTCGTGACACCCTGCCAGATGTCGCCGAGTTTCCATTTCTCCTCCCCCACGAACTGGTGGCATGGATACAGGTCACCCCAGGGCGTGACCGCCATGTATTCCGTGCCGGAGCCGCAGCCGGAGATCCGCTTGTAGATACAGGGGCCGTCCGTCAGGTCCAGCATATAGTGATAGAAGGTGATGGGACGGCCTTCTTTTTTTCGTTTCAGCATTTCGACCGCAAGGCGTTCGTACTCGCTCTTGACGATCTCGATATCCTCCGGCATCAGCGCAGCAGGATCGTCCGGTGCACAGACGACCGGCTCCATCGAGAGCTCGGTGAAGCCCAGGTCCGCCATGTGCAGCACGTCGTTGACGAAGTCCGGGTTGGCGTGGGTAAAGGTCCCGCGCATATAATAGCCCTTCCCGCCCCTGGCCTCGACGAGCTTCTGGAACTTTGGCACAATGCGGTCATAGCTGCCCCGCCCGGCGGCGTCCACCCGCAGGCGGTCGTGAATCTCCTTCCGTCCGTCCAGGGAGAGAACGACATTGCTCATCTCGCGGTTGCAGAAGTCGATCACGTCGTCGTCGATCAGCATGCCGTTCGTGGTGAGCGTGAACCGGAAGTTTTTGTGATTCGGCCCCTCGATCTCCCGGGCATAGGTCACGAGACGCTTGACGACGTCCCAGTTCATGAGGGGTTCCCCGCCGAAGAAGTCCACTTCGAGATTCCGTCTCGTGCCGGAATGCTCCACCAGATAATCCAGGGCCCGCTTGCCGGTCTCGAAGGACATCAGAGCCCGCGCCCCATGGTACTTGCCCTGGCTGGCGAAGCAATACGCACAGGTCAGGTTACAGGTGTGCGCGACATGCAGGCACAGGGCCTTTACGACATCGCCGGAACGCTCCTTGAGCACTCCCGCCATCGGACCGAAGGTGTCCGGCATCCAGAGCTGGCCTGTCAGCTCGAGTTCCCGCACATCATGGATGCACTGGCGGATCTCGGCCTCGGTCACGTCAGGTCGGCTGCCGTAGCGGGTCATGATCTCGGCGACGATTTCGTCCGCCGTCGCGGTCTGGAACATCGCGATGATGTCATAGGCTACGTCGTCCACCACATGGATCGCCCCCGCGCAGGAATCCAGGACAATGTTGTACCCGTTGAGCTTATACTGGTGTACCATCTGTTTCTCCTATCGGTTTGACAGTAAAAAGCTGCCGCACAAACGGCGGCAGCGATGCGGAAACTCTTACTTCTTTTCGGTCTCTTTCTTGTTTTCGCACTTCTGGTTGGCCACGCCGCAGCTGGTCTTGCAGGCGGACTGGCAGGAGGTCTGGCACTCGCCGCAGCCGCCGTTCTTGGCGCTGGCGCACAGGTCACGCGTCTTCAGGGTCTTGATCCTGGTCATGATGAAGCATCTCCTGTTCTGATATGATTGCAGCCCGCGCGGGCAGGCCGCCGGATGCTATGGCATACTATACCATAGGCCGGGCCGTTCGTCAAGGTTTCAATTGCCGGATCAGTGATTCCGCTCCCAGATCAGCCGCAGGCCTTTCAGCGTCAGCAGGCCGTCCACATGGTCGATGACCTTGCTCTCTTCCGCCATCATCTGCGCCATACCGCCGGTGGCCACCACCTTGGCGGGTTCGCCGAGCTCCTGGCGGATCTTTTTCACGAGATGGGTCACCAGGCCCACATAGCCATAAAACATGCCGCTCTGGAGGTTCGCCAGGGTCGTGCGGCCGATGACGCGCTCCGGCTTCTGCAGTTCAAAGCGCGGGAGCTTCGCAGTGCCGGTACCGAGCGCCTCGCTGGCCAGCTTGATGCCGGGGCAGATCGCGCCGCCGAGGAACGAGGCGTTCTCATCCACCACGCCGAAGGTCGTCGCGGTGCCGAAATCGATGTAGATCACCGGCCCGCCGTACTCGTCAAAGGCCGCCACGGCGTTGGCGATACGGTCCGAGCCCAGTTCCCGCGGGTTCTCATAGCGGATGTTGATGCCCGTGCGGATCCCCGGCACGACATACATCGGTGTCAGGTGGAAATAGTTGGAGCACATGTGCTCGATCGTGAAATTGATCGTCGGCACCACGGACGAGATGATGATCCCGTCCACATCGCTCAGCGAGACTCCGCCGTGGGTGAACAGATGCTCGAACAGGATTCCGAACTCGTCGGACGTGTAGATCTTATTGGTCGACACGCGCCAGTACTTGACCATCTGCTTCCCGTCAAAGAGCGCGGTCTTGATGTTGGTATTGCCGATGTCCATCGTGAAAAGCATGGCGGGACCTCCTTGTGGTTCAGATCAGGCGGGCCTTTTTCAGCGCGACTCCGATCGCGCCGGTGAGAACAGCGGCCGTGGCCATCTCAACCAGGCCGTTGACGCCCACGCTGGCGACGATATAGGCGAGGAACGCTCTGCCCGCCATTTTCTCCTGAAGATACTCCGTATGACCGAAAAGCAGCACCAGTGCACTCATAAACAGAAGCGTGTTCAGAAAAGCCGCGGAAAAACCCGTGATGGCACCGTGCAGATAGGTGTTCCGCATCCTGCCCTTCAAGGTTTTGTAGATCAGGGCCGTGAGAAAGCCCATCAGCACACGGGTGACAAAACGCTGCACAAAGGACATCCACCAGGGAGCCTCCGCGACAAGGGCTGCGCCCATACCGCTGGTCCCGATGATGCCGAAGCACTGCAGAAAACTGATCAGTCCGAAGACAGCGCCCATGGCGGTCCCACCCCAGAGACCCATCGCCATGCCGGCGATGGCCACCGGGATCATGTTAAACGTGATGCTCAGTCCAGCCGGCATCGGGATGTTGACGTAGCCCAGTACCACCATGATGCCCGTGAGGACGCCCATCAAAGCCAGTTTTTTGGTGTTGACGGAACTTTTGCGTGAATTCGCTGCAGTCATTGCATTTTCCTCCGTTCAGGCTCCCTTCCCGGGATGCCCTGCGATTTTGCGCCGCTGCTTCAGGCCTTGGTTGCGTCCGAGGCTTTCGCTCCCGGCGCGGCCCTTTCCGGCGGCGGGCTCATTATAGACCTGTATGCATAAAATTGCAAGAAAAAAACAAGCAAAAACCCGCCTGTCTCCAAGCGGGCATGAAAGCAAACAAACGTCAGCCTCTCCCGACGTGGCCGTTCACATAGAAGCGCACGAGTTCCTCGAGGATCTCGTCCCGCTCCAGGCGGCAGATGAGGCTCCGGGCCTGGTTGTAGCTGGTGATGTAGGTGGGATCGCCGGAGATGATGTACCCGACCAGCTGGGTGATGGGGTCATAGCCCTTGGCCTGCAGGGCGCTGTACACATACATCAGGATGTCCTGCGCTTCATTGCCCGACTCCTGGATCGGCGCCATCTTGGTGGTACTGAACCGCTCAGACATACATTCACCTCCCAAACCACTTGTTGTAATGCATTATACACATTTTACCGCAAAAAGGAAGAGGGATTTTGAAAAAAGTAAAGCCGTATCTTATCAGGGAAACAGGGTTTTCACACCGTCGGTAGAACAACTCTATTTGAGTCCTCACAGGATCGACAAAAAAGAGAAGAGGTAAGCGCATGTCAAATCATCCGAATAAACCAAACAACCTCCCGTCTTTCGACAACCACGACGCCCGTATCCAATACTATGAACTGGTCCTGGAGCGCTCACTCGAGGATCTTCCCGACCAGCCCCTGCCACCCGGCTACCGTTTTGTGACCTACTCCCCGGGCGACAAAGAGTCGTGGATCGCCATCGAAAAAAGCGCAAAAGAATTCGATACTGACAAAGAAGGACGGGAAGCCTGGGAACGTTACTATGCTTCCCGTGAGGCGCTGCTGCCGGAGCGGATGTTCTTTGTGGTCAATCCTGCAGGCGAAAAAGTCGCCACCGCGACGGCGTTCTTTGATATCCGGCGCGATGACGACGGCGTGAATGGGATGCTTCACTGGGTGGCAGTCCGGCGGGACGAACAGGGACGGAGGCTGTCCAAGCCGATCATTCTCAAAGCCCTTCACCGCATGGCGGAACTCGGGTACACCCGGGCTGTGATCCCCACCCAGACCACCACCTGGCTGGCCTGCAAAGTCTATCTGGATCTCGGTTTCAGGCCGATCCCCCGCAACGCGGAGCGGAATTCCATGGGCTGGCGGATCGTGCGGACGCTGACGGAACACCCGGCGCTGGAAGAGTTCCCGCCGGTTTCTCCGGAAGAAATCACAGGTGGATCATCACCCTCGCCGTGAACTGGCCTTCGGGCGAAGTCTCGAAGAACGTCATCCCCTGATGCCGGTCGGCAATCTCCTTGACCACCTTCAGGCCGATGCCGTGGAGTTCAGGATTGCCCTTGGTGGTCATCAGGGAGGGATTGCCCTTCAGCTTGGCGGGATCGGCGCGGTTGACGACCTCCACGCAGAGGTACTCGCGGGAGGGATAGATGCGGGAGCGGACAAAGGGATCCTCGCACTGACGCGCCGCCTCAATGGCATTGTTGAACAGATTGCCGAGGAGCGAGGAGATTTCGGCATCTGTGAGGGGCAATTTTTCAGATACGATCAGATCTGTTTCAAAGGCGATGCCCAACTCCTTGCACTGCGCGCGCTTCTGGCCGATGATTGCATCCACCAGCGGATTGCCGCTTGAATCGCTGGAAGCCGAAATCGGAGCGCTGACGATCTCGCGCACCAGCTGGTGCGCTTTTTCGGTTTCCCCGTTTTCCAACAAAGCCGATACCGCCAGCAGATGATTCGCCGTCTCGTGGCGATAGCGGCGCAACTCTTCTTCCGTGCGGCTGGCCTGGCGGGCCATCAGGGCCTCCCGCTTGCCACTCTGGTCCAGGGAGAGGCGAATCAGGTTCCGCTCGTTGTTCACAATGACCACGGAACACAGCTGCTGGACGAGCAGGACGATCAGTACCATCCCCATTGAATAGAGGGCCGAGGGCGCCAGCGCATCCGGGCCGGGATCATGCACCATCTGGTAATAGGCAAAGCCCACACCAATCAGCGACACGATCATCAGCGAACTCCAGCAGACCGCTGGGACTTTGCGCTCCGTGGTCACCGCGCGCCGGACCAGGAAGATGGCGGCAGCCAGCGCAAACAGCTGGAACAGGATAAACCCAGTGGCAGGCTGTGCCGGCTGCGGACCCGAAACCCACTCGATCGAACTTGATTTCGGCAGCCATGAATTGACCAGCGCCGCGACTTTCCCCAGGTGAAAGGTCACACAGCCGTAAACGGCTGCCATGGCCATCTTCCAGAGGAAGGATCCCTTTAAAGCGACCGCTCCGTAAATACAACCCCATAAGATGAAGAGGAGCATGTATACCGCAAAATTCGGGAAAACCGATTCCTGCAAAAAGATCGAGCCCAGCCCGCCGACAAGACACGCAACAAAAAGCACGGCGCAGAGCCATGGCTTTACCCGGCTTTTATAGCTGAAGGTCAGCATGGCAAGCATCCATGTCAGGGTCAGTAAATCATTCAGATGGGTCACCGAAAAGATGTTACTCACGGAACATCATCCTCTTGAATTCTTCTTTGACGGCCGGGAGCTTGAAACGGCTGATCGGCAGTTTCTCTCCGCTGGAGAGCACCGCATCCGAGCCGACGATGCTGTAGACGGCTTGCATATTGGCCAGATAGCACCGGTGAATGCGCATGAAGCCCCTCGAAAGCAGCTGTTCCTCGAAAAACGCCATCGTGTTACGCACATCATGGGCCCGCTCGGCCAGCACCACGCGCTGCACCTTGTCACTGCTCTCCACATAGAGGATATGCGAGATCGGCAGGCGCAGCAGCATACCCTCGGACTGAATGGAGAGCGCCGTCTGTTCCTCCTGCCGAAGCTGGGTGCACAGGGCATGGATGGCTTCGGGGAGTTCTTCCTCGAGGCGGCTTTTCCGAACAAAGCGCAGGGGCTGGACCCGGATCGCCTCAAAGACCCGGCTCTCGATGCTTGTGATAAAGATGATCGGCGCGGTGCTGCCCGTGTCACGGACCTGCGCCGCAAAAGCAAGCCCGTCCACCCCGGGCATGGAAATATCCAATAAATAGGCGTCAAAAGCCAGCGCGGGTACGCTAAAGGCACCCTGGTAGGGAACCACGTCCGCATCCAGCCCTTCCCGGTCCAATAACGTCCGGGTCAACGCCGCTGTTTCCTCCAACTGGAGCGACTCGTCGTCGAGCAGCGCGATTCTATAAGACATCCTTATATAATCCTCCGTTTCCGGTATCGGAAAAGCATCGCTAAAATAACCCTCTTTATCTTATCACAAATCGGTTTCGCAAGAGGTGGATTGTTTTGCTTTTGGTCTATAAAAATCCTGCACTGGACCCCCTGCACTTCGCGACATGTTTGCCGCATTTGGCGACAATTCACCCACTTTCGCCAAATCCGGCGTATCGTACTAGTGGTATCGGGAAGGTGGCGGAATATCCGTCAGCAGACCGAAATTTGAGAAAGGTGGACACTGCCATGAAAAAACTGTCTCTGTTTCTGGCGCTGGCGATGCTGCTGAGCTGCATCAGCCTACCCGTGGCCCTCGCGGAAGAACCCGCCGCCACGATCGACGACCGCCTGACCAGCTATGACCAGGTCAACAGCCTCATCCGCATCATCCCCGCGGAAGGCGACCAGGTGGAACTGGGCTACCTCGAGGGCTATACCAACATCCTCGAAGTGGACGGCCTGAAGTTCAAAGATATGAACGACAACGGCGAACTGGATGTCTATGAAGACTGGCGGCAGGACGTTGACGCCCGCGTCAATGACCTGTACTCCCAGCTCGACATCGAAGAAAAGTCCGGCCTGTTCTATCACATCAACACCTGCAACAATCCCCAGGGCGTCGACTTCGCCGATGACAAGCTGATGTTCGGCACGGACGAAGAACTGGGCATTGCGAAGGAAGAAGCTCCCGCTGAAGAAGCTCCGGCAGCGGAAGGCGAGAGCGGCGGCGGCCCCGGTGGCGGCGGCGGTTCCTTCTCCAGCAGCTCCATGTGGTACTGCCTGACCGTCCTGAAGGTCACCAGCCAGCTGGACAACACCAACGGCACCCCCGATCAGCAGATCGTGTATCACAACGCGATGCAGGCTATCGCCGAGAATACCCGCCTGGGCATCCCGGTGGTCATCTCCAACGACCGTGAGTACAACGCCTGGGGTGGCATGATCGACACCGCGCACGACGCTTTCGGCGCTGCGAACGATCTCGAGCTCTCTGAGAAACTGTGGACCATCTACTCCCTCGAGAGCCGCGTCACCGGTATCCATGTGGTCCTGCACCCCTACGGCCAGGAACTGGGCAGCTGGAACGGTGAGGATCCCTACTATGCCGGCACCCAGACCCGCGCCGAAGTCAACGCCCTCCAGGTGGAAGGCGGCGTGGAAGCCTGCATGAAACACTTCATCGCCCGCGGCGGCGACTCCTCCTTCCAGAATGCCCGCAGCGACGCGCAGACGGTCGACAACTGGATGAAGGCCTGGGAAATCGCCCTCGAAGCCAATCCCAAGTGGGTCATGACCAACGGCTACGGCACCGGCCTGACCAACACCGTGCACGTTGACTATGACAAGGAAACCATGGATTACCTCCGCAAGACCCTGGGCTTTGAAGGCATCATCGTCTCCGACTGGGGCGACCAGGGCGACAGCAACTCCTCCGGCACCACCACCGACGGCGTCACCATCCTCGACCTGACCATGGCCGAGCGCTATGCCTGGGTCATCAACCTGGGCATGGATCAGATCGGCGCTTTCGCCACCGGCTATAACGAAGACGGCCACGGCGGCGCTTCCAGCCGCCAGGCGATCATCGACGCCCTGGAGCAGGGCCTGATCACCGAAGACCGCGCCTATGAAACCTGCTACCGCGTCCTGAAGGACAAGTTCGAACTGGGCCTGTTCGAGAATCCCTATTCCGACGTCGACAAGGCCCTGGCCCTCGCGGCTTCCGAAGCCTACATCGCCGAGCGCTTCGCCGTCGTTGACACCGAGACCCTGATGGCGGCCCGCAATCCCGAGGTCGTGGAGCTGGAACGCCAGCTGCAGGCCGAGTCCGCCATCCTCTTCAAGAATGACGACAACCTCCTGCCCCTCGAGAAGGGCATCAAGCTCTACATCGATTCCACCGCCTCCGCGATCACCCTCGAAGGCTACAAGAAGGTCCTGCCGGACTTCTGCGAGCTCGTGGATGAGATCGAAGACGCTGACGTCGTCGTCGCCGACTGCACACAGAACAACGACGCGGCTGAGCTGGTCATCGAGGATGCCAAGGATGAAGGCAAGAAGCTGGTTATCGTATCCAACTGCATTGATCCCGATGCCTACTTCCTCACCATGGGCGACGCTGTGCTTGGCCTGACCTTCTCCCGTGCGGCTGACCACGGCACCGGTGCCGGCGGCTTCATCACCACCACCGAGCCCATCATGCTGGCCAAGCTCCTCTTCGGCGATGCAGAGCCCCAGGGCATGGTCGTCAAGGAACTCTCCCGCGACAGCGCCATGAACGACGCCCAGTTCAAGGACCTGGCCGGTGACCAGGGCGTGGACACCTGGGTCCGCCTGATGCTCCTCGGCACGATGAAAGCCGATGAGAACAAGTCCGTCCCCAACAACTGGAGCGACGCTCTGGTTCAGTACAAGTACGGCATGCGTTACGGCGAGCAGCCCGACTTCGCGTATGAAGCCCTGATCCTGCCGCGCGTAACGAAGGAAGTCGAAGTCGAGTCTTCCGGCTCCACCTCCATCAACTATGAGTCTGCGGTCGAAGCCAAGGCCGGCGTGCCCTTCACCGTATACTGCCTCATGTGGAACAACGGCGCCGACGGCATGACCATCGTGCAGGCCCTGGTTGACGGCGAAGTCAACGCCGAGAAGATCATGGCCGTCAACAGCGGCGACTGGCGCGTGCTGAAGATGGATGTCACCATCGACCAGCCCGGCGAACACACCATTACGGTCGGCACGATCACCAAGACGATCAACATCGCCGAGTAATCTGAACCCGGTCATCTTTGCGGAGCTGCCATCCCGGCGGCTCCGTTTCCCGTTCGCGACATTCCTGTCGCATTTGGCGACTTTTCACCCGCATCTGACGGTTTTTGTCCTATGATGAAGCCACGAGCGGAAACTCTGTTTTTTGAAGTGTCCGCGAAGAGAAAGGAAGCGATTCCATGAAGAAACTGGCACTGCTGCTGGCACTCATCATGCTGGCAACGACGACCCTCATGCCCGCACTGGCGGAACAGCCGACTGATTTCGGCGATTCCCAGGGTGAACCCGCGGGTGATTCCTCCGGCGATTCCCAAGGCGACTCCCAGGGTGACTCCGCCGGCGAACCCGCTGGTGATTCCAACGGAGCTCCCGCAGGCGACTCCGACGGGGCTTCCGCCGGCGAACCAGCTGAAGCGGGCGACCGCCTGACCAGCTATGACCAGGTCAACAGCCTCATTCGCGTGATCCCCGCTGAGGGCGATCAGGTGGAACTGGGTTACCTCGAAGGCTACACCGAGATCCTCGAGGTGGACGGCCTGAAGTTCAAGGACATGAACGACAACGGTGAACTGGATGTCTACGAAGACTGGCGCAAGGACGTCGACGAGCGCGTCTGGGACCTGATCGGCCAGATGACCCTGCAGGAGAAAGCAGGCCTGTTCTATCATGTGAACACCTGCGGCAATCCCTCCGGCGTGGACTTCGCCAACAGCGATTACATGTTCGGCATGGATGCCGATTTCCCGGCTGAGGAAGAGCCCGCTCCCGCGGCTGAAGAAGCGCCTGCGGCTGAAGGCGACTCCAGCGGAGAGCAAGCCGGCGAAGGTGAATCCGGCGGCGAATCTGCCGGCGGCCAGGGCGGCGGCGGATTCCAGGACAAGTCCATGTGGTACTACATCATTGAGCTGAATGTGACCACGCACCTGGACAACACCAACGGCACGCCTGCTCAGCAGGTCGTGTACCACAACGCGATGCAGGCCATCGCCGAGACCGGCCGCCTGGGCATCCCGGTGGTTATCTCCAACGACCGCCAGTATAACGCCTGGGGCGGTATGATCGACACTGCGCATGACGCCTTCGGCGCCGCGAACGATCTCGAGCTCTCCCGGAAGCTCTGGACGCAGTACTCCCTTGAGAGCCGCGCGGTCGGCATCCATGTGGTGCTGCACCCCTATGGCCAGGAACTGGGTTCCTGGAACGGTGAAGATCCCTACTATGCCGGCACCATGACCAAGGCCGAGACCGAGTGCATCCAGGTCGAGGGCGGCACCGACGCCTGCATGAAGCACTTTATCGCCCGCGGCGGCGACTCCGCCTTCCAGGATGCCCGCAGCGACGCGCAGACGGTCGACAACTGGATGACCGCCTGGAAGATCGCCCTGGAAGCCAATCCCAAGTGGGTCATGACCAACGGCTACGCCACCGGCCTGACCAACTCCGTGCACGTGGACTATGACAAGGAGACCATGGATTACCTGCGCATCACCCTCGGCTTTGACGGCATCATCGTCTCCGACTGGGGCGCACAGGGCGACAACATGACCGGCGGCGGCCAGTCCGGCGGCATCACCCCGGACGGCATCGACCTCATGAGCCTGACCATGGCCGAGCGCTATGCGTTCTGCGTGAACCTGGGCCTGGACCAGATCGGCAACCCCGCGGCTGACTACGGCAGCGACGGCGCGGCCGGAGCGGCGAACCGCGACGCGATGGAAGAGGCCATTGAGAAAGGCCTTGTCTCCGAAGAGCGCGCCAACCAGACCTACTACCGCGTCCTGAAAGACAAGTTCGAACTGGGCCTGTTTGAGAATCCCTATGCCGACGCCGACAAAGCGCTGGCCCTGGCCGCTTCCGCCGAGTTCATCGCGGAGCCCTGGGAAATCACGGACACCGACACCCTGATGGCGGCCCGCAACCCCGAAGTCGTGGAGCTGGAGCGCCAGCTGCAGGCTGAGTCCGCTATCCTCTTCAAGAACGACGGCAACCTCCTGCCCCTCGAGAAGGGCATCAAGCTCTACATCGGATCCACCGCTTCCGCGATCACCCTCGCGGGCTACAAGAAGGTCCTGCCCGATTTCTGCGAACTCGTGGATGAAATCGAAGACGCGGACGTCGTCGTCGCCGACTGCACGCAGAACAATGACGCAGCCGAGCTGATCATCGAGGACGCGCATGACGCCGGGAAGAAGCTGGTCATTGTGGCCAACTGCATCGATCCCGACCTCTACTTCCTGACCAACGCCGACGCGGTCCTGGGCCTGACCTTCTCCCGCCCCGCTGACCACGGCACCGGCGTTGCCGGCATCATCACCACCACCGAGCCCATCATGCTCGCGAAGCTCCTCTTCGGCGACGCGGAACCTGCCGGCATGGTCGTCAAGGAACTGGCCCGCGACGGCGCCATGAACGACGCGCAGTTCAAGGACCTGGCCGGTGACCAGGGCGTAGACACCTGGGTCCGCCTGATGCTCCTCGGCACCATGGAATCCGACGAATACAACACCGTTCCCCACAACTGGAGCGATGCACTGGTGCAGTTCCGGTACGGCATGCGCTATGGCGAGGAACCCGACTTCGCGTATGAAGCCCTGATCCTGCCGCGTGTGACGAAGGAAGTCGAAGTCGAGTCCTCCGGCTCCACCTCCATCAACTATGAGTCCGCGGTCGAAGCCAAGGCCGGCGTGCCCTTCACCGTGTACTGCCTCATGTGGAACAACGGCGCTGATGGCATGACCATGGTCCAGGCCCTGGTTGACGGCGAAGTCAACGCCGAGAAGCTCATGGCCGTCAACAGCGGCGACTGGCGCGTCCTGAAGATGGACGTCACCATCGACCAGCCCGGCGAACACGAGATCACGGTCGGTACGATCACCAAGACCATCAACATCGCCGAGTAATCCCTTTCCCGGTTTTCCTGCGGAGCCGCTGCAAAGCGGCTCCGTTTTCCGTTCGCGACATTCCTGTCGCATCTGGCGACTTTTCGCCCAAATCTTCGGTTATTGTTATAGACTTGCATTATCAATGGATGTTCCACAGGAAGCATCCGGAAGAGAAAGGAAGCGATTCCATGAAGAAACTGGCACTGCTGCTGGCACTCATCCTGCTGGCTACCACAACCCTCCTGCCTGTTCTGGCGGAAGAACCGGCTGATTTCGGCGATTCCCAGGGTGAATCCTCGGGAGAATCCTCGGGCGATTCCGATGGTGATTCCGCGGGTGAAGCCACCGGTGATTCGGCTGGCGAACCGGCCGAAGAAGCGGCTGAAGAGCCGGCTATCGTTGAGATCAAGGTCTTCCCGTTCGAGACCGTCGATGCGGACGAGACCACCGGCCAGCCCCAGCTGGGCTATGACCCGGAGACCACCACCATTCTCGACGTGGACGGCCTGAAGTTCAAGGATATGAACAACAACGGCGAACTGGACGTCTACGAGGACTGGCGCGAGGACATCGATACCCGTATCGCTGACCTCATGTCCCAGATGACCCTGAAGGAAAAGAGCATGCTGCTCTACCACATCTGCACCTGCAGCGACAACAGCGGCGTCGTCTTTGACATGGACAACCTCTATAAAGAAGACGCTCCCTATGACGGCACGCACTATTCGATGTGGTACCACATCAAGGTCTATGGCATCACCGATTACCTGGACAACTCCAACGGCACCCCGGACGAGCAGGTCTGGGCGCACAACGTGATCCAGTCCATCGCCGAGAGCACCCGTCTGGGCGTACCGGTGACCTTCTCCTCCGACCGTGAGTTCAACGCCTGGGGCGGCTACATTGACACCCCCCACGACGCGTTTGCCACCGCCAACGACAAGGAACTGGCCGTGAAGCTCTGGGAAAGCTATTCCGCCCAGACCCGCGCCGTCGGCTATCACGTCCTCTTCCACCCCTACGGCGTGGAGATCGGCTCCTGGAACGGCGAGGATCCCGCTTACATCGCGGACATGACTTACGCCGAGGTTGAAGCCATCCAGAACGGCGGCAGCATCGCCTGCGTGAAGCACTTCATCGCCCGCGGCGGCGACCAGTCCTTCGAGAGCGGCCACAGCGACGCCTACAACATCGACAACTACATGCTGGGCTGGAAGGCCGCCATCGAGGCCGGCACCCAGTACATCATGACCAACAGCTACAACAAGGGCCTGGCGGGCGACGTCACGGTCGATTATGACTTCACCACCCTGCCCTACCTGCGCAATGAACTCGGCTATGACGGCGTCATCCTGACCGACTGGGGCTCCCTCGGCAACGACTACGGCTCCCAGGTCAACGGCGAAGGCGTCGACTTCGGCAAGTTCTCCCTGGCGGAGCGCTATGCGTGGGTCATCAACAACGGTGTGGACCAGATGGGCGCCCCCGGCGCCGGCGCGACCGTGGAAGAGACGCTGGCTGCCACCGGCCCCGGTATCCTCTATGTGGAAGGCATCAAGGAAGCCGTCGAGCAGGGCCTGATCACCGAGGAGCGTCTCGACGATTCCTGCCGCCGCATCCTCTACGTCAAGTTCTGGCTCGGCCTGTTTGAGAATCCCTACTCTGACGGCGACGCAGCCCTGGCCCTGTCCGCCAACGAAGACTTCATCGCGAACAAGTGGGCCATCACCGACAACGAGAGCCTCGTGGCCGCCCGCAAGGCTGACGAAGTCGAGCTCGAGCGCCAGCTGATGGCCAAGTCCACCGTGCTCGTCAAGAATGACGACAACCTCCTGCCCCTCGAAAAGGGCATCAAGGTCTACATCACCGCCAGCAACGGCACAGCGCTGGAAGCCTACAAGAAGTACATCGCAGAGTACGCCGAAGTCGTCGAGGACATTGAGGACGCGGATGTTGTGATCGGCGACTTCAGCCGCATCGACGACATCGCGGAGATGACCGTCGACGACGCGATCGACTACGAGAAGAAGCTCGTCATCACCTGCAACAACATCGATCCCGACACCTATGTGATGCAGAATGCGGATGCCGTGCTCTTCCTGAACTTCAGCCGCACGGCGGACCACGGCACCGGCGTGGCCGGCATCATCACCACGATGGAAGGCGACGTGTACGCGCAGCTGCTCTTCGGCGAGCGTGAACCCGAGGGCATGATCGTCAAGGAGATCGCACGCGACTCCGCCATGGACGAAGCCCAGTGGAAGGACCTCGCGGGTGACCAGGGTGCGCCGATGTATGTGCGCCTGATGCTCGAAGCCATGATGATGACCAGCGAGACCTACTCCACCCCCAACAACTGGGGCGATCCGCTGCTGCAGTACAAGTACGGCATGCGCTACGGCCAGGAGCCTGAATTCTCCTATACCACGCTTGTCCTGCCCAAAGTGACCAAGGAAATCGAGACCGAGTCCAGCGGCTCCACCTCCATCAGCTATCAGACCTCGGACGGCGCCAAGGCCGGCGAACCCTTCTCCATCTTCTTCCTGATTTGGAACAAGGGCGCCGACGGCTTCACCAAGGTCCAGGCCCTGGTGGACGGCGAAGTCAACGCCGAGAAGCTCATGGCCGTCAACAGCGGTGACTGGCGCGTCGTCGAAATGCAGATCACCATTGACCAGCCCGGTGAGCACACCATCACCGTCGGCGACATTACCAAGTCCATCGAAATTGCTGAGTAATCCCCCTTCCCTACCCGCTGCGGAGCCGCTTCAATGGCGGCTCCGCAGTCTTTCTGTCAGAACAGGCGGGGATGTTCACACAGTTTTCAGATTCCAGTCAACCGGCCGTCAGCGCGATCATCGATCATCCTGAATGAAGCCAACCGCCCTTCGCATCCGGATTCATGCCATCATCGTGCAGTTTGCGAATGCTACCATACATTTCGCGACATTTCACCGTCTGATGCGTGATTCTGTGCTATGCTGAAGATGCGCAGGGCAGATGGTTGCGGCGGGCAACCGCCACGCCATTCGCCCGTGAGGGGTACCGCGAGATTTTGACAGTTTCGGCGCGGATGCTCCTTTCCTGCACAGGCGGTGGATGGCCGACATTCCCCGTCTGTGCTTTTCCATAAATGACACTGGGAGGCGACGCGATGCAATATCGGAACGAAATCAAGCACTGGATCACCCCCGGCGATGCCGCGGCGATCCGCACGAACCTGAAGGCTGTGGCTTCCATCGACAAGCACGCCGCCAAAGACGGGTTCTACCGGATCCGCAGCCTGTACTTCGACGACCTGAACAACACGGCACTCTGGGAGAAACTCGACGGTGTCAACGAGCGCCGCAAGTTCCGGATCCGCTATTACAACGAGGACTTCAGCTACATCATGCTGGAGTGCAAGGTGAAGCGGGACAACGTGGGCTGCAAGCTGCAGGAGCGGCTGACCGAGGACGAGCTCCGGCGGATCATGAACGGAGACATCACCTGGATGGTCTCCAGCGGCCGGCCCCTGCTGGTCACGCTCTATGTCGAGATGAAGGCGAAAGGTCTCCGGCCAAAATGTGTCGTGGAATACATGCGGGTCCCCTTCGTCTACGGCCCCGGCAATGTGCGCGTGACCATCGACTGGAACATCCGCACCGGAGCCCCGGGGACCTTCATGGATCCCCACGGTCTCACCCTACCTGTGGAGGGCGATCCCATGCTGCTCGAAGTCAAATGGGACGACTACCTCCCCACGGTCATCCGGCGGGCCGCGGCGCTGAAGAACCGCCGCTCCACCGCCTTCTCCAAATACGGAGCCTGCCGCGTCTACGGCTGATGAATTCGTAAACCAATGCAAAAACATAAATGGAGGGATTTTGCACCATGACCAGCTTCAAAGACATCTTCAAGTCCAGTTTTCTCGAGAACGTGACCGCTGTCTCCCTGCCCGACATGGCCATCGCGCTGGCGCTGAGTTTCTGCCTCGGCCTGTTCATCTACTTTGTCTACAAGAAGACCTACTCTGGCGTCATGTTCAGCCGGACCTTCGGCGGTTCCCTGGTCGCCATGACCATGATCACGACCATGGTGATCCTGGCCGTCACCAGCAACGTGGTCCTGTCCCTCGGCATGGTCGGCGCGCTCTCCATCGTACGTTTCCGCACCGCGATTAAGGAGCCCATGGACATCGCGTTCCTCTTCTGGGCCATCGCGGCGGGCATCGTGCTGGCGGCGGGCATGATCCCGCTGGCCATCGTGGGCAGCATCGTCATCGGCATTCTCATGATCGTCTTCTGCAACCGCAAAACCATTGAGAAGCCCTTCATCGCTGTGGTGACCTGCCAGGACGGTGAAGCCGAGAAGCGCGTCAGCGAATACCTGACCCGCCAGGTCAACAAGGCCATCGTGAAGAGCAAGAGCGCCCAGCAGGGCAGCATCGAGCTGAGTTACGAGCTCTCTCTGAAGAGCGACGACACCAGCTTCATCACCGTCCTCTCCGAGATGGAAGGTGTCAGCAGCGCCGTGCTGGTCTCCTATAACGGCGATTACATGGGGTGAGGAAGATGCTGAAAAGCAAGACCTTCGACAGAATCTGCTGCGCGGCGATAGCCGTGATGCTCGCCATCACCGCTGTCCTATGGGTAGGCAAAGTGAAGGCCGGCCGACAGATCATCACCCTGGGATACGAAGACCTGTTCAACCAGGACCGCGTTCATGAGATAAACATCGAGATGGACGAGGAGGACTGGGACGCCTTCATCAAACGCGCCACGGCAGAAGAGTATGTGGAGTGCACCGTCACCATCGATGGGGAACGGATGACCAACGTGGCCATCCGCGCCAAGGGCAACACCTCCCTCTCCTCTGTCTCTTCCCTGGGAAGCGAGAAGTACTCTTTCAAGATCGAGTTTGACCAGTACGACAGCGGAAAGAAATACCACGGACTGGATAAGCTGAGCCTGAACAACCTGATCTACGACGCCACCATGATGAAGGACTACCTCGCCTACACCCTGATGGCGAAGATGGATGTCCCGAGTCCGCTGTGCAGCTTCGCGGCTGTGAGCGTAAACGGTGAGTACTTCGGCCTGTACCTGGCGGTGGAAGGCATCGAGGACAGCTTCCTGTCGCGCAACAGCATGACCGGCGGCGAACTCTACAAACCGGACAGCATGTCCTTCGGCGGCGGCCGCGGCAACGGCGGTGACTTCGACATCGACGTCTTCCGGACCGAGGAAGATGAGAACGAAGAGTCCGGTTCGTCAGAGACGTCTGCCCCGGCATCCGAGAACGCTGGCGGTAGTTCCGGATCGTCTTCCGGCGCGCCGGCCTCATCGTCAGACGACAACAACGGTTTCGGCAGGTCCTCCGGTGACCGGGCAAACGAATCGGATCAGGATGAAGGCTTCGGAGATTCTTCCGGCGCTTCGTCCGGTGAAAGCAACATGCCTGATCCTTCCTCCGAGGACTTCGATCCCGCAGCAATGATGGGAGACATGGGCGGCTTCGGCGGCATGTTCAACTTCGGAATGGGCAACGGGGATGTGAAGCTGCAGTACAGCGACGATGATCCCGACAGCTACAGCAACATCTTCAACAATGCCAAGACCGATATCAGCAAGTGGGACAAGGAACGGCTGATCGAATCGCTGCGCAAGCTGAACGCGCGTGAGGACCTCGAAGACGTGGTCTTCGCCGACGAGGTCATCAACTACCTGGTCGTGCATGACTTCGTCCGCAACGGGGACAGCTATACCGGTTCCATGGTGCACAACTACTACCTCTATGAAGAGGAAGGGCACCTGGCCATCCTTCCCTGGGACTACAACCTTGGCTTCGGCGGCTTCACCGGCGGGACGAACGGCAAGTCCACCGTCAACTCGTCGATCTACTCCCCCGTGGACGGATCCGTCGATGACCGTCCGCTGGTGGCCTGGATCTTCCATGATGACGACGCGCTGAAAGCCTATGAAGCGGCGTACACCAAGTTCATAAACGACTATATCTTCAGCGGCTGGGGCAAAGACGGAACCGAGCCACTGACCACGGAAATCGACCGCGTTGCGGCCCTGATCCGCCCCTACGTCGAGACAGACCCCGAAGGTTTCTTCTCGGTTGACGAGTTCGATGTCGCCATTGACACCATGAAGGAGTTCTGCGATCAGCGCGGCCAGAGTGTCCGCGACCAGCTCGCAGGCAAGAGCACTTCCGAACTCAACTATGGCAACGGCCTGAACCTCTCCGCCATGGGTGCGATGAACACCGGCGGCGGGAATCGGGATGATATGGGCTCCGGCGACAGCAGAGGCGGACCCGCCAACCCAGCCGGAAACGAACCAACAACGGAAGAGCCCATAAAAGAAACCCCCGAAGTTCCAGAATCGGGAGAACCTTCAGAAGAACCCATAGAACAAGAAACGCAGGAGTCTTCAGGTCCCGTTCAGCCCGAAACCTCCCAGCCTGGAGAAGGCTTCGGCAACAGCAGCGGCGCTCCCGCCGGCAACGGTACCACGGAAAACTCCGGCTTCGGCGACAGCAGCGGTGCTCCTGCCGGTAACGGCGCCACGGAAGACTCCGGTTTCGGTGACAGCAGCGGCGCACCTGCCGGTAACGGCGCCACGGAAGACTCAGGCTTTGGCGACAGCAGCGGAATGCCTGCCGGCAACGGTACCACAGAAGGCATGGACTTCGGCGACAGCAGCGGAATGCCCGCAAACGCAGCCGCAAGTACTGCACCAACTTTTGAGCAGCCCAAGGATGAAGAAACTCCCGAAACCTCAGAAGCTCCTGTAACAGAAGAACCGCAAGAGGAAGCCTCAGAATCTGAAGCACCCGCGGAAGTCGAAGCGTCTCAGCCTGAAGGGCAAAATGAGCGTGAACGGTCGAGCCGTAATGACGAAGGCTTTGGCGGCAGCAACGGCGGGCGCAGCGGCGATGATGATGGATTCGGACCCAGCAGCGGCGGACCGGGCAGCGGCGAAGGCATGCCGGAAGGCCCGGGTGGCGGCATGGGCGGAGGCCCCTGGGGCGAACAGTCCGGCAGCAATAGCAGCGGCATGAGCTGGGGCGAGTTCGGATTCTACGCGCTCCTTCTATTGGCAGCCATCGTGCTGGTCAGCCTTGTGAAAGGACATAACCGCTAAACCAGCGATATTCAGATCCCCATTTCAGACAGTTTTCACAAACCCGGGTCCCAATGTTCACTTTCATGGGATAGACTCAGATTACCGGCAACGGCAAAGATCATCATGGAGGGAATCATCATGGCGAAAAAAGTCTTGTCATTGTTCTGCGCAGTGGCGCTTGTTCTTTCCTTCTGCCTGGTCGGATTCGCGGAGGACGCGAACCGCCCGGCGCCCGAAGTCATCGAGGGTGAGCGCTATGTCAGCGACCATCTTCCCAGCGCGTCCGCCCTGTATGTCGCAGGCGAACAGGTGACCCTGGACAACGCCTATTTCTACGGCGCGGGCTACGCTTCCGACCAGGAAATCAGCGACCAGCTCCCCAACCAGTACGGCATGTGCGCCGTGGTGCTGGGCGTGGGTGACGGGACCGAAATCACCCTCAACAACCCCACGATCGTCTCCGATCCCGAGAGCTACGCCAACGGCGTCTTCGCCGCGGGCATGGCCAAGATCCGGATCAACGGCGGCACCATCGACACGGACAACAGCTCCGGCCACGGCATTGACGCCACTTTCATGGCGCATGTCTATGCCAACGATACAGTCATCCACACCCGCGGGGAAACCTCCGGCGCGCTGGCGACCGACTTCGGCGGCGGCTTCATCACCGGCGAGAACCTGGACTGCACCACGGAGAGCGGCAGCTCCCCCGGCATCTTCTGCGCGGGTTCGACCATCATCCTGCTGAAGAACTCCAAGCTCACGACCCAGACGGCCACCGGCATCGTCGTGGCGCATGACCACGCGGTCGTCGTGCTCGACAACTGCGAAGTGAACGCAGCCGGGACCGCGGTCAGCGGCCTGCAGGCCCTGCCGAACGCGAACTCCTCCGACGGCAGCGAGTGCTATGTCTTCGGCAGCAAGCTCACCAGCCGCGGCGGCGCGGTGGTCGGCGAGTCCGGCGGACGCACGGTCGTCAACCTGGTCGGCACGGAGTGCACGGCCGGCGGCGACACCGCCATCAGCGCAGCCGGCAGCAGCGTCGGCATCCTCACCGTGAACCTGTGGGATACCGAGCTCACCGGCAACATCAGCTGCAGCGAGAGCTGCACCGTGACCGTGAACCTTTACGCCGGCGGCAAGCTCACCGGCGAGGTGACCGGCAACGGCACCGTGGAAATCAATGTCTATGAGGGCGGCGAGTACAACGGCTCATTCGCCGCGAACGTGAAGGAAGCGGGCGAACCCGCTCCCGTGCTCGGCACCTTCGACGATTACCTCCTCAGCAACTGGGCTTCCGGTTCCCAGACCTGGAACGAGAGCCGCGGCAACACCTATGTCACCTCGATCGAGCCCGCGATCATCGCGAACTCCGCGGCTGCGCTCGTCGTGGACGGCGCGGCGGCCAAAGCCTTTGATCCCGCGACGCACGATCTCTCCGAAAGCGGTATCGACCCGAGCCTGCTGAACGTGGGCGGCGCCTACGGATTCTCCGTGACGGAGATCTTCGGCGGCGGCGACGGCGACAGCAGCGGAGACAGCAGCGGCACGCCTTCCGGTGACAGCAACGGCGAAAGCAGCGGCGACAGCGGCAGCGAGAGCAGCGGCAATGCCGGCGACAGCAGCGGCGCTCCCGCCGGGGACAGCGACGGCGCTCCCGCGGAAGCCCCCGTTGAAGAAGCTCCCGTCGAAGAAGTTCCTGTTGAAGAAGCCCCTGTCGAAACCGAAACCGCCGATGACGACGGCTTTGGCGGCAGCAGCGGCGAGCCCGCTGGCGGCACCACGACCGACGATGACGGCTTCGGCGGCAGCAGCGGCGAGCCTGCCGGCGGCACCCCGACCGACGATGACGGCTTCGGCGGCAGCAGCGGCGAACCCGCTGGCGGCACCGATGAAGGCTTCGGCGACAGCAGCGGCGCTCCGGCCGGTGAATCCGGCGACAGCAGCGGCATGCCGACCGGCGACAGCGACGGCGACAGCAGCGGAGACAGCAGCGGCGACTCCTCCGGAATGCCCGAAGGCTTCACCATGCCGGAAGGCGGCTTCCCCGGAATGGGCGCTGCCGAAGGGCAGATCGGCTCCTGGTCCAACGGCGGCACGGATGCCTCCACCCTGGGCGGCGACGACTATGCCTATGACGCGTTCCTGTACGTGACCGCAGACGGCATCGACACCGAGAAGTCCGCCGCGGACCGCATCACCGCCGGGACTTACGACGGCGGGAAGGCCGACGGCGTCACCGTCAGCGACCCCGAGTCCGGCCATAACGGCGTCATCGTCGTGGGCACCGAATACACGATCTCCAACGCGAGCATCGATCTCGTCACCGATGCCGACGGCACCGACACCTGCGACTTCTCCGCCAAGGGTACGGCTGTGGCCGTCTTCGGGAAAGAAGCCAACGTCACGCTGGAGAATTCCTCCGTCCACACCGCCGGCGTCGCCACGATGCCGATCTTCGCGGATGACGGCGCGACCCTGACAGTCAAGAACTCCAAGCTGCAGTCCGACGGCGGCACCATCTACAAGGAATACCTGAACACCCCCGACCAGCAGCTGATGGTCGCCCCGCCCTGGATCCTGGGCATCATGGGCACAGCCCGCTGCCTGAACATCGAGGGCACCAACACCACGGTCAACGTCCTGGATTCCGAGACCTCCTCCAGCGCCTGGGCGGTGCTCTCCACCGACGCGGGCACGAACATGATCCTGAACGTGATCAACAGCAGCCTGACGCTGAACAACGCCAATGAGAGCGAGCATCCGCTCCAGGCCGAGGGCGGCCAGATCACCAAGACACTCGACAACCCCTACACCGAGAACTACGGTTCCGGCTACGGCACCTTCGTTATCGGCAGCGCGAAGGAGACCTTCATCGGCACGGAATTCAACGTGGGCACCTACACCACGATCTTCACCGGCGGTTCCGCGCTCTACACGGCGATGGAAGCCGGCCAGACCTATGAACTGAAAAACGGCCTCGGAGAGACCTCCGTGACCTACGAAGCCACCGAAGACAAGGTCACGAGCATCCACTCCGATACCTTCGGCTTCATGGCCATGCAGAACGCCAACAAGATCACGATCGAGAAGGGCACCACGATCGACAGCGGCTATGCCACCTTCCTGATCAAGACCGGCTACTCCGGCGAGACTGCCACCGCGACGATCGACGACGCGGTCATCACCAACGGCGGCGTGCTGATCCAGGTGATCGACAACGACGACGCCACCAACGGCGGCATGATGGCCGCGAACGACCCGGCCAACACCAACGGCGGCGCGCAGAACTTCAAGCCCCAGCACAGCGAGGACGAAGGCTTCAACACCGCCGAAGCGAAGAAGGACAGCGCCGTGCAGACCTTCACCTTCACCAACGGCGCCTACACCGGCAACATCTACAACGCCTCGGGCTCCGACGGGCTGAACGGCAGCGCGCTGAACGTGACCTTCGGCGCCGGCGCGACCTATGAAGGCGCGGCCGCCTCCACCTCCGCGATCCACGTGACCTATGACGGCTCCGTGCTGGTCAAGGAAAACGGCGGGTTCGCCTTCGACGATCCGGAAGAAGCCGACGATTTCGCCACGTACTACCAGAACACGATCTTCACGATCAACGAGTACTGGAGCATCGGCCAGGTAGCCAACCTCGTGAACAGCAACGGCGCCAACGACATCAACATCACGCTGACCGACGGCGCGGTCTGGCAGGTGACCGGCACCTCGCTGATCACGACCCTGACCCTCACGGGCGACAGCCAGGTCGTCGTCCCGGCCGGCATCACGCTGACCGTCGGCGGGACCGTCTACACCGACTGCGTGCTGACGGCGGACACGCTCTGAGCCGCAGGCAACAACAAGAAAAGCTAGCCATAAGGCAGGCCCCCATTCGCCCGGAAGGGCGCGTGACGGGGGGCTGCCTTTTTTACTTCTCTGGCGCCGGAGGACCTCATCCGCCCTTCGGGCACCTATCCTCTGATCTCCTTCGTCGACATCCCCACAGGGGAAGGCTTTTGGATACTTATATACCCGTTATAGCCTTCCCCTTTAGGGGAAGGGGGACCGCCGCGAAGCGATGGTGGATGAGGTCGAGCGGGAACCTCTCTGTCGCTGTGGGCGACATCTACGTTTAACCTCTCTGTCGCCTGCGAGCGACATCTCCCCTTTCAGGGGAGATAAGGTTTTATGCGGGTTTACGGGCATCGAGGGCGACCACACAGGGTCGCCCCTACAAATCGGATACGGTAGGGGCGACCCTATGTGGTCGCCCGTTTATGCGGGGTTGCGGGTAAGCGGGGCGACGCTTGCTGCGCCCCGATTTTTACGCCGTTTTGCTGCGCATCTGTTTCTCTTGTATCCAATCCCTTTTTGTGCTATACTGTCCCCAAGGAAAAAACCACACCGTTGTTTTGTTGTTCCCATAACAGACCCCGAAGGAGGAATCTCCATGAAGCACACCCGCATCCTCCCCCTCATCCTCATCCTCGCCGTGGTCCTGACGGCGGCGGTCGCGATTCCGCTGGCGGCGCAGGCGGCGGAAGTCGCCTGGGACTCGGAATGCCTGGCGTTCCAGTCCGGCTACCATGATCACGACTGGCGGCTGCAGTCCACGGACCCCGCCAACTGCCTGCACGGAACCATCCGGTATTACAAGTGCAAAAACTGCGGCAACACCTGCACAGTCAACGACGGTGTCCTCGGCGATCACAAGTTCCCGGACACGTGGGACCGGCAGAAGGACCCGACCTGCACCGAACCGGGCACGGACATCCATTTCTGCACGGTGTGCAAGAATGCGTCCGAGACCCGCCCTGTCGCCGCCCTCGGACACATCTGGGACAGCGGAACGGTGACGAAGGAGCCGACCTGCACCGCCGCGGGCGAGAAGACCTACCACTGCACGCGGATGCTCCCCAAGGGCAAGTGTACCGGCACGAAGACCGAGCCCGTCCCCGCGCTGGGCCACAGCATGGGCGAATGGAAGACCGTGAAGGCCGCGACCTGCACCGCGGAGGGCAGCCAGGAGCGCGTCTGCACAAGATGCGGCGGCGCGAAGGAAACCAAGGCGATCCCCGCCCTCGGCCACAAGCCGCAGACCATCCCCGGCGTCGCAGCGACCTGCACCACCCCCGGCAAGACCGAGGGCAGCAAGTGTTCTGTCTGCGGCGCGACGATCAAGGCGCAGACCGAGATCCCCGCCCTGGGCCATAACTGGGGCGCGTGGAAGGAGTTCGTCCCCGGCACCTGTGTGAAGAAGCAGGTGTTGGTAAAGACGTGTTCGCGCTGCGGCGCAGAGGAGTACTGGACGAGGGATTACGGCGACCACGACTGGGGCGAGTGGAAGACGGTCAAGGAGCCCACGGCCACGGAGGACGGCCTGAAGGAGCGCGTCTGCAAGAATGACGCGAGCCACAAGGAGCAGCAGGTCATCCCCGCTACGGGTGAACCGCCCGTGGAGGAAAAGCCCGCCCTGAAGCTCGTTGTGAGCCAGGACCCGAATCAGGAAGTGTATCATTTAGGAGACGAAATTGTTTACGATAAATTCGTAACCAACACAGGCAATGTACCGCTGCGCTATAAGGTTTCGTTTATTTATGGTAAAACGAATAAAGACCTCGCGAATGAGAGCTACGATTTTAGAAAAGCATTTTCAGGCGTCATCGATCCCGGCGAAGAACTGTATCTCCCAGTAGGGGGCGAGATTCTCTTCTATCATTTAATAAATAAAATGGACATGATCCCTGATCCGGAAGATTCCCCCTATGCCGGCACCGACAAGGTAACATGGAAGGTTTACGGTTATGCATTGGACGACACAGACTACACCACACCGATCTGCGAATCCAACTCAGTGACCTTTAATAACAAAATCGCCAAGGATGAAGGCCTCAACCCCGCCATCTCCGTGAAGCGCTGGGCCGACCCAGGCGCGGGCGAGGGTAAGCGGTATGAGGGCGCTACTGTGCCTATATATTACGCGGCCACTAATACAGGCAATTGCCCGGTGTACGTGGATTATTGGCCGAAAGATA
>JAFZPI010000033.1 GCA_017552615.1 Clostridia bacterium | reverse complement strand
TCCATCCGGGAGATCTCATTGCCGAGGTTCGTGATCTCGGTTTCGAGCTTGGTGTAGGTGGCGTCATCCTCTTCGGAGAGGAAGCCGTCCTGGTTGCGGTTGGACTCCAGAAAAGCCTTGGCAGCAGCCAGCTTCTGGGCACGCTTGTTACGAAGTTCAATGATAGTCATGGTAGGTATCCTCCTTAATTGTTCAAAAGATGAAGCCGCTCCATCAGCTCATCGACGGAACGGCCATGTTTGGGTGCAGGCTCCGGTTGTACGGGCTCTTTGGGCTCCGGCTGCGGTTCCTGCTTGTTTACCGGGGTATCCTTCCGGGTCTTGGCGGTGATCTTGTTGATCAATGCCATCTCAACGGCCCGGTCAGAAAACTCGAAGGCGGGCATCTCTGCCATGACCTTCTCGTCCGTGAGCATGCCGTCCGCAAAGCCGAGCTCGATGGCGCGTTTTGCGTTCATCCATGTCTCACTGTCCATCAGGTGGGAGATCCGGGCGCGGGACAAGCCGGTCCGAAGCTCATACGCGTTGATGATGCTTTCCTTGACCTCCTCCAGCATTTCGATGGCCTTTTCCATCTCGTCCTTGCTGCCGAAGGCTGCGGTCATGGGGTTGTGGATCATCATGAGACTCGTGGGGGCCATCAGGACGGACGTGCCTGCCATCGCAATAACGGACGCAGCAGAGGCCGCGATGCCATCGATCTTGATGGTCACGTTGCCTGTGTATTCCATGAGCATCGTGTAGATCTGACTGGCCGCGATGCAGTCGCCGCCCGGACTGTTCAGGAAAATGACCACGTCGCCTTCCTCGGCGAACAGCTCATCCTTGAACATCTGGGGTGTGACGTCATCGTCGAACCAGCTCTCGGACGCGATGGTGCCGTAGAGCTCAAGGACCCTTGCTTCCGGTTCTCCGTCTGCCTGATTTCTCCACTTCCAAAATTTCTTCTGTGGGTTCATCGGATTCCGATTCCTCCTTTCCCGAATCGATATCTGCAAAAGCTCCGGCGTGGACGAGCGGGAGCATATTGCCGTTGATGAGGTACAGGTCGCCGCCGTCCTCCGCAGGGATGCGGTCGAGGTTTTCCAGCTCGCGGATGTCGTTGGCGGACATCCAGCCGTTCTGCCTTGCAGTGGCGTACCCATTCATGCGGCTCTGGTAATCGCCGCGCAGCAGGCCTTCCACATTGAATTTGAAGAAGTACCGTTTCTTTTCTTCCTGCGTGAACAGGGCACGTGACAGGGACTGCTCCCAGCGCACCACCCACGGGTCCAGCGTGTACTTCACGAACTCCAGCGACTGCTGCTCAATATTAGAAAAGCTCGACTTCTCCAGATCGCCGACCATGTGAGGCGGCACCCGGAAAATTCGAGCGATTTCATTGATTTGGAATTTACGCGTTTCCAAGAACTGTGCCTGCTCCGGCGCGATGGAGATCGGCGTGTATTTCATGCCTTCCTCCAAAATGGCGACCTTCCCGGCATTCTGGCTTCCGGAGAATCCCTTGTTCCAGCTTTCGCGGACGCGGTCCGGGTCCTTCACCGTGCCGGGGTATTCCAGCAGGCCGCCTGGTGTCGCACCGTTGGCGAAGAACTTAGCGCCGTACTCCTCGGTGGCGATGGCAAGGCCGATGGCATTCTTGGCCATTGCAATCGGGCTGTAGCCTACGAGGCCGTCAAAGCCGAGGCCGGGGATGTGCAGCACATCCGAGGGCTTCAGGATCACAGTTCCGGTTTTCATGGTCGGCGCATCGGTGTTGTTCATCTGGTAGCTGTAAAAGAGCTGCCCGGAAGAATCCCGGTCCACCGTCATGCGGTTGGGCATGAGCGGGTACAGCGCCACGACCTCACCTTTGCCGTTCCGGATGATCTGCGCGTAGGCGTTGCCCCAGAGGAGCAGGTGCGTCATCAGTGTCTCCCGGAAGACGAAGGAGCTCATCTCCGGATTTGGCTCGTCATGCAGCAGCAGGTACAGCGGATGCCCGATGGCTTTTTCTTTGCCGCCGTCTTCCTTATAGGTGTACAGGTGCAGCGGGAGCCCTGCGATGGCCTCTGCCAGTATCCGGACGCAGGAGTAAACGGCGGTCATCTGCATGGCGGACCGTTCCGTCACAGCTTTCCCGGAGGTACTGCCGCCCAGTAAAAAGCGGTAGCTGCTGCCGGAGGTCGCGTTGGTGGGCTTGTCCCTCGAATGGAAGAGGCCGCTAAGAATTCCCATTGTTGATCACCGTCCTTTCTCAGATAAATAAAATGCCCCTGTCGTCGTATACAGAGGCGGTGGAGACGTTCCCGCAGCGGATCGCCCGGTCCAGCGCCATGATGGTGGCGACAGCGCCGTCGATCTTCTCAGTGGAGCGTTCCTTGTCTGCTTTGATGTTTCCAGCCGGGTCGGTGCGGATATAGATGTTGTCCATCATCCATCGCAACACCGGGTGCCCGCCGTGGGCGATCCGCTTTTCCAGTACCAGCTTCATGAGCTCCTTCGTCGGAGGGGACATATCCTTGAAGCCCTGACCAAAGGGCACGACGGTAAAGCCCATGCCCTCCAAGTTCTGAACCATCTGGATGGCTCCCCAGCGGTCGAAGGCGATCTCCCGGATATTGAACTTTTCACCCAGCCGCTCGATGAACTTCTCGATGTAGCCGTAGTGGATCACGTTGCCTTCGGTCGTCATCAGGAAGCCCTGTCGCTCCCAGACCTCATAGGGCACGTGGTCGCGCCGGACGCGCAGGTCC
>JAFZPI010000032.1 GCA_017552615.1 Clostridia bacterium | reverse complement strand
TATCCGTGATGAAGACCGGGTCCCGTGCGATTTGCCGGTGTGAACCCTGTCAGGGCCGAGAGGCAGCAGCAGTAAGCATTAGGCCGATGTGCTGCGGGCAAGCCCTGTCTGAGCGGTGCGGTTTTCTCATATCTGACCTTTCACGCCGCCCCCTGTTTTCTCTCGGGCGGCGATTTGGCGTATCCGGCGAAAGGAGACTTTATGTCCCATCCCTTCTTGCAAGCCCTCCGCACCCCGCAGACCGACGCAGTTTTAGCCCAGGCCGAAAAAGGCAGCGTCGTCGCACTGACCGGGTTGAACGAGACCCTCGCCGTGCTCATGGCCGCCTTCGTTGCGGAGGAAACCGGCAAGCGCGTGCTGTTTCTCTCGCCCTCCGACCTGCAGGCTGTCCATGCGGGCGACGACGCGGCCCAGGTGCTGGGCTCTTCCGCCTGCACATTGGTCGGTGGCGAGATCGACCTGACCCGCGGAACATCCGGCCAGGAAAGTGCCTGGCGGCGGCTAGAGAGCCTTTCCCGGGCTATCCGGGGCGAGGTGAAGCTTTTGTGCGCCTCGGCAGAAGCCGTTCAGCAGCGCATGGGTGACCCGGCAATGTTCCGCAATGCGATGATCAACCTAAAGCTTGGCGATCGCATCCCGCCCGAAGACCTGCTGGACAAAATGGTCCGGGCAGGCTATGAGCGCGTGGAACTGGTCGAGGGCAAGGGCCAGTGCGCCCGTCGGGGCGACATTGTGGACATCTACTCTCCCGACACCGCCCACGCAATCCGCATCGAGTTCTTTGACGACGAGATCGACGGCATCCGCGCATTCGACGCCATCAGCCAGCGGAGCCTGGAAAACCTGGATGAAGCTCGCATCGCTCCCGCCAGCGAAGCATTACTGTCTCCTGACGAGACGGATGCCGCCGCGCAGCGGATGCGCGAAGCGCTACAGATTCTCAGCGGTAAGTCAGAGTCCGAACCGCTTTTTGACGATCTTCCGCCAATGCCGGAAGATGAAGACGAAACCTCATCCCCCGACCCCTTCCCCTTTCAGGGGAAGGGGAGCAACCCGTCACCCGACCAGTCCCCCTCTCCTGAAAGGAGAGGGGATAGGGGTGAGGTTTCGAAAGGCGTTCGAGTTGAGGTCCTGAGCCATCGCATGGCCAGCCTGATGCGAGACGCAGAAGCCGTGTCCCAGGGGCTTCCCTTCCGACGTATCCGCTTCTGGCTTCCGGTGCTGGAGACTAAAGTGCACACGCTCGCGGATTGGGTACAGCCGGAAATCGTATTCCTCTACGAACCCGATCAGCTTCGGGAACGTATGCGCACACGGCAGGCCGGCTTCCTGCAGGACCTGACCGCTGCCATTGAGCGCGGCGAGGCCGTCAAAGCCCAAGAAGCCCTGCTCATGCCTTGGGAAGATGTACTTTCTTCCGTCAAAGACTGCGGAACCGTTGCCTGCACAGAGCTTCTTCGGGGATTGGGTGGACTGAAACCCGAAGCCGTCGAGAACTTGGAAGCCGTTCCTCTGGCAGGGTACGGTTCGCAGCTGCGAACGCTCGCGGAGGACCTGAACCATTGGCATGAACTGGGCTGGCGTGTGGCGCTACTTTCCGGCGGCGTGGCCCGCGGGCAGCGCCTGGCAGTTTCCCTGGGAGAACTCGGGGCACAGGCGACATTCTCCGAAAATGAAACGTCTCTTCCGGAAGGCGAAGCCGTCATTCTGCCCATGAGCTTTACGCGCGGTTTCTCGTGGCCGGGAGCCCGGCTGGTCGTTGCATCGGATACTGACATCTGGGGTTCCGGTTATCGGAAGTCCCGCTCCCGGCGCAACGCGGGTGAGAAGATCTCGGCATTCACCGAACTCCACAAAGGCGACTATGTCGTGCACGAAGACCACGGTGTCGGCCTGTATCGGGGCGTGACCCGGCTCATGCAAGGCGGAGCCTGGCGCGACTACCTGTTGATCCAGTATGATGGCAGCGACAAGCTCTATGTCCCCGTGGACCAGTTCCAGCGCGTCCAGCGCTATATCGGAAACCTTGCCAATCCGCCGAAACTCAACCGCATCGGCGGCGGGGAATGGCACCGGCAGAAAGGGCGGGTCAAAGAAAGCCTGCGGAAGATCGCGTTCGATCTTACCGCCCTTTATGCCGCCCGTGTCCAGACACCCGGCCACGCTTTTGCCCCGGACACCCCCTGGCAGCGGGAATTCGAGGACCAGTTTCCGTACGAGCTGACCCCGGACCAGGAGCAGAGCGTCCGGGAGATCACCCACGACATGGAAGAGAAGCGGAACATGGACCGCCTCCTCATCGGCGATGTCGGTTACGGCAAGACCGAGGTCAGCCTCCGCGCAGCTTTCAAGGCCGTGATGGACGGCAAGCAGGTTGCCATCCTCGCGCCGACGACCATCCTTGCCCAGCAGCACTACAACACAGTCAAGCACCGCTTCGCCGGCTTCCCGGTAACCTGCGACGTACTCTCCCGGTTCCGCAGTCCAAAGGAGCAGAAGGACATCCTCCAACGGACCGCCGCCGGAAAGATCGACATCCTGATCGGCACACACAGGCTCCTGGCCAAGGACGTGAAGTTCAAGGACCTCGGCCTGCTGATCGTCGACGAGGAACAGCGCTTCGGCGTGCAGCACAAAGAGATCATCAAACACATGAAGACCCAGATGGATGTGCTGACGCTCTCCGCCACGCCGATCCCGCGCACGCTCCACATGTCCATGGTCGGCATCCGGGACATGTCCGTCCTCGAAACCCCGCCGGAGGACCGCGTACCCGTCCAGACCCATGTGGTCGAGTACTCCGACGCCCTTGTCCGCGACGCGATCCTCCGTGAGCTCGCCCGGGGCGGGCAAGTATACTTTCTATACAACCGCGTGCGCTCCATCGAGCGCTTTTACCAGCGTCTCCGCGCCCTCGTGCCTGAAGCGCGCATCGGCGTCGCCCACGGGCAGATGCGTGAACACGGCCTTGAGGACGTGATGATGGACTTCTACGCCGGGAGCTATGACGTCCTCCTGTGTACAACCATCATCGAGAGCGGCCTCGATGTCCCCACTGCCAACACCCTGATCGTCTTCGACGCCGAGCGCTTCGGCCTCAGCCAGCTCTACCAGCTGCGCGGCCGCGTGGGGCGCTCCTCCCGCCAGGCTTACGCCTACTTCACCGTCCGCCCGGACAAGATGTTGACCGAGACCGCCGAGCAGCGGCTGAACGCGATCCGGGAGTTCACCGAATTTGGCGCGGGCTTCCGCATCGCGATGCGCGACCTTGAGATCCGCGGCGCGGGCAACATCCTCGGTCCCGAGCAGCACGGCCACCTGGCCACAGTTGGCTATGAGATGTACTGCAAGCTGATGGAGGAGACCATGGCCGAAGCCCAGGGCATCCCGGACCGCAGCGAACTTGAGACCCGCATCGATCTGCGTGTCGACGCCTATCTGCCCGAGGATTACATCACCGACGAGAAGCAGCGCCTGGAGATCTACCGGCGCATCGCCGGGATCACCAGCGACGCGGATCGCGAGGACATCGTCGACGAGCTCCTCGACCGCTACGGCAACCCGCCGCCGCCCGTGGATACCCTGTTGGATGTCAGCCGCCTGCGAAGCCTGCTGAGCCGCATTGGCGTCAGCCAGATCCGAAGTACCGAAGCCGGGCTGCAGCTGAAAGTGGACAGCCATTATGTCCCCGATCCCATGCGCCTCCTGCAGGCCATGAAAGAGACCGACCGCCGCCTGTCCATCCCGCCCCGGCCCGTCAACACGATCCTGCTGAAAGGCACATGGTCCAGCGAGACTGATGCGCTGCACGACGCGCTGCAGGTTTTCCGAAGGCTGAACGAGAAACTGGATGAATTAGAGAAAGAGCAGGAATCCAAGACGACCGAGCTCTCCACCGGGAGGTGAAACCATGGCCGGTATTCAGATCCTCGGCATGCGCACCGGGCGCACCCTGCCGCACCTGATCCCGCAGATCGCGGCCTCCCGTGCCGCCGGGCGGCGGGTGCTCCTTCTCGTGCCGGAACAGTACACCCTCCAGGCCGAGCAGGAGCTGATCGACGGCCTGCAAGTGCCTGGCCTCCTGGACACCGAGGTCCTCTCCCCCTCACGCCTGCGGCTGCGGGTGCGGGAATCCGCCGGAAGCCCCCCGCTCCCCATGCTCAATGAACGCGGACGAGTCATGCTCTTCAGCCGCATCCTCCTGCACGAACAGAAGAACCTGCAATGCTACGGAAGTTCCGCTACCCAGCCGGGACTTGCGGACAAAGTGTCGGCTGCCATCGCGGACCTCGAGGATCTGGGTTATGACGCGGCATGGCTCTCCGACCAGGCCGAGATCGGCGCGACAGCCCTGACCCGCGCCAAGCTCTCGGACCTGGCCATGCTTTGGGCGCGGTACGACGAGGCCATGGCAGGCCGTTTCCTCGGGAGTGAAGCCGAACTGACCCAGACCATCCAACGTTTGGGCGACAGCGGGTTAGTCGAAGGTGCGGACGTCTATGTCTGCGGCTTTGACTGGCTGGGCGTGCGCTTCTGCGATCTTCTGCTGGCCATCCAGGCCCATGCCGCTTCCCTGACCGTCGCCATGACCCTCTGCGACGATCAGGACCCGGACCGGCGTGCCTTCCAGGCACAGATCGATTCCGTCCGCTGGCTGATCCGAAGCGCGAAAAAGGCAGGGATCGAAGCAGCTCTGCGCTTTGTTCCCATCGAAGACCCAGGAAAGGATCCCTCGCTCAAGTATCTTGAACGGAATCTGTTTGTTTCTTTAGCGGCTCCCCAAAAAGATGAAACCCATGCCATCCAGATCCACACCGCCGCCAATCCCTATGCCGAGGCGGAATATGCCGCTGCCCGTCTTCTGGAGTGGCACCGGGCCGGTATCCCCTGGGATCGCATGGGCATCGCCCTGAGCAAGACCGACCGTCTGCCCTCCATCCTGGCCATGGTGATGAGGCAGGCGCACATTCCCTGCTACGTCATCCGCAAGGAGAGCGCCGCGCGGCACGGACTGTGCCGGATGGTCACGGCGGCCCTGCGCGCCGCGGGCAGCGGGTTCGACCAGAAACAGGTCCTGGCGGTCGTGGATTCCGGCTTCAGCCCGCTCAGTGACGATGAGGGCGTGCGGCTACGGGCTTACGCCATCGAAAACGGCATCCGTTGGAAAAAGTGGCTCGTGCCCTTTACCCGCGGTGAGGAAGCGGCTGAGACCGAACCTCTCCGGGAGAAGCTGATGGAGCCCCTGATCGCTCTCCGCGAAGCCCTCCGGACCGCCAAAGACGGCGCGGAAGCCGCCGAAGCCATCTGGAAGCTGCTGGAGGATACCTCTTGTTATGAAAAGCTCCAGGCGAGAGAAGAATTCCTGCTGTCCAACGGCATGGAGGCCGAAGCTTCGCAGAACCGGCAGGTATGGAATACGGTTCTTGAACTGCTCGACCAGCTGCACACGCTTTTCGCGGGCCAGCGCATTGGCACGAACGACCTTGCCCGTATTCTGGACGCGGGTCTCAGCGGAGTCAGCCTCAATTCTCTGCCGCCCACGCCGGACGTCGTGACCGTCGGCGAGACGGGGCACATGCTCACCGGGGCCATGGATGCCCTGATCGTGATGGGCATGCAGGACGGCGTCACGGCCGCGAATTCCGACAGCCTGCTGACAGACGAGGAGATGACAGCCCTCTCCGGCAGGGAACGCAAACCCTTGAGCAAGGAGACGAACACCCTCACGGCCCTGCGCCGCTCCGATTTCTACCGCACGCTGACGCTTCCGGACCGCTTCCTGACCCTGACGCTCTCCGCAAGCGGCACCGACGGCGGCGCCCTACGCGCCTGCTCGCTGATCGAGGATGTGAAGCGGCTCTTCCCCTCGGTCCGGCATACCGGCGGCGCCGCGGCGGACGGACTGGAGGACGCGCCGCTCTCGCCGGAGCAGGCCGCCGAGCGGCTCCCGCTGCTCCTTCGCCGCCAGGCGGAAACCGGCGAACCCGTCCCCGATGCCTGGCTGGACGCGCTGCGAATCCTTTGGCAGGGCGAGGAGCTGAAACCCCTGGCCTTGCGGGTAGAAAAAGCCATCCATGGCCAGGTGAAAGCCGATTCCCTCAAAGCAGAAACCGTTGCCGCGATCTTCCGGCAGAGCGACCTGTCCATCAGCAGGCTGGAAACCTTTGCGTCGTGTCCTTTCCGGCATTTTGTCCAGGAAGGCCTTGCCCCGAAGGAAAGGCGGGAGTATGCCTTTCAGCCGGATGAACGGGGGAACTTCTTCCACGCCGTGCTGGCGCGGTATGCGGCGCTGGCCTCCAAGATCCCCGGATGGCCGGATATCACCGAAGAACAGTTTGATGATCTCGTCAACCGGGCGATCGCTCCGGAGCGGGAAACCTGGGCGGATGGACCGCTGACCGAGGACGGCATCGGCGGAGCGCTGGCGGACGAGGCCATCCGCGCCGTGAGAAGGGCTGCACAGGCGTTCACGAGCCATGCTAAACAATCTGGATTCTCCTGCATCGGCACGGAAGTGCGCTTTGGGGAATCCGGAGGGCTGCCGCCGGTCGTGCTGCGCCTGAGCGACGGACGGCATGTCGCGCTGCGAGGTGTCATCGACCGCATCGACCGCTGGGAGGGCGACAAAGGTGTCTTCCTGCGGGTCGTGGATTACAAGAGCAGCGACCGCAAGCTCGAAGCCGTGCGCATGTTCTACGGGCTGCAGCTGCAGCTGATCCTCTACCTGCGCGCGGCCACGGCTGGGCTGAAAGGCGCGCCGGCCGGAGCTTATTACTTCACGGTCCAGGACCCGCTGGTCGAGAGTGACAGTGACATCATCAGCGAAGTCGAAACCAGGCTGGCCGAGAAGCTCCGCCTGCGGGGGATCACCCTCGCCGACGCGGAGGTCATCCGGGCCATGAACGGCGAAGACGGCCCAGCCATTATCGCGAAGGCACTGAATAAAGACGGCTCGATCATGAAAGGGTCCATGGCGGCAGACGCCGAGGGGATCGATGCCCTGATGCGCTACGGCCAGAAAACCGCCGAAACGCTGGCGGAACAGCTGTATTCCGGGGATATCGCCATCAGCCCTGCGAAAGTCAAAGACTGGACCGCCTGCGAATACTGCCCGTACAAGGGCATCTGCGGCTGGGACAGCCGGCTCCCAGGGGCCCAGTACCGGGAACTGGAAAAAGAAGACGCTTGGCCGCTGATGACGGCACAGGCGCAGTGACCCATAAGAAAAGCGGCGCGGTTTGACCCGCGCCGTTTGTTGTTTTACCTTATGCCCAGGGATTCTCGGTGCAGTAGGGCAGGGACTTGGGCTGGTTCCAGCCGATGTCCTTGACGCCCAGGAACTTGAAGACCTCGAAGAGGGCCTTCGCGCAGTGGGCGAACGCCACGGCGCCGTGGTGCGGATAGCGCTTCTGCACCAGGACGTGACGGTAGAAGCGGCCCATCTCCTTGATGGCGAAGATGCCGATGCCGCCGAAGGAGCGGGTGCCCACGGGCAGGACTTCGCCTTCCGCGATGTAGGCGCGCAGGTTGCCCTCGCTGTCGCACTGCAGGCGGTAGAAGGTGATTTCGCCGGGAGCGATGTCGCCCTCGAGGGTGCCGCGGGTGAAGTCCGGGTCAGAGCCGGCGGGCTCGAGCAGGCGGTGCTGGATCAGCTGATACTTGATCGCACGGCTGTCGCACATCTTGCAGGACGGCGTATTGCCGCAGTGGAAGCCCATGAAGGTGTCGGTCAGCGTGTAATCGAACTTGTCCTTGATCTCCTCGTCATAGATGTACTGCGGGACGGAGTTGTTGATGTCCAGCAGGGTCACGGCGTCGCCGGTGATGCAGGCGCCGATGTACTCGCTCAGGGCACCGTAGATGTCCACTTCGCAGGACACCGGGATGCCGCGGGAGGCCAGGCGGGAGTTCACATAGCAGGGTTCGAAGCCGAACTGGGACGGGAAGGCGGGCCAGCACTTGTCGGCGAAGGCCACATACTTCCGGGCGCCCTTGTGGTTCTCGGCCCAGTCGAGCAGGGTCAGTTCAAACTGCGCCATGCGGACGAGCATATCCTCATAATACTTGCCCTCGCCCATTTCCTTGCGCATGTCGGCGCAGACTTCGGGGATGCGGGCGTCGCCCTCGTGCTCCTTGTAGGAGACCAGCAGGTCCAGCTCGGAGTTCTCTTCGATCTCCACGCCCAGCTCATACAGGCCCTTGATCGGGGCGTTGCAGGCGAAGAAGTCCTGGGGACGGGGACCGAAGGTGATGATCTTCAGGTTCTTCACGCCGATGACCGCGCGGGCGATCGGCACGAAGTCGGCGATCATGTCGGCGATGTCGCCGGAGACACCCACGGGATACTCCGGGATATAGCCCTGCAGGTGGCGCATGCCGAGGTTATAGGAGCAGTTCAGCATGCCGCAGTACGCGTCGCCGCGGCCATTGATCATGTCGCCGTCGCCCTCGGCAGCCGCTGCGAACATCAC
>JAFZPI010000031.1 GCA_017552615.1 Clostridia bacterium | reverse complement strand
GTGCTGGCCGATGTCAGCAAGATCTTCATCGAGCAGATCTACGACGAAGCCTATCCGCTGCTGGTCAAGAATGAGGCCTACATCCTGGACGAGATCATGAAGGAAGCCGCCCGCTTTGAGGCGACGCTGGCAACCGGCATGAAGGAGTTCACCAAGTGCATCACCGGCATCCGCCGCAAGAACGAGTTCATGGCCCAGAAGGATCCGTCCTACCAGCCTGAGAACAAGATCAGCGGCAAGCAGGCCTTCCATCTGTATGACACCTACGGGTTCCCGCTGGAGCTGACCGAAGAGCTGGCGGCTGAGGAAGGCCTCACGGTCGACGCCGAAGGCTTCGCTGAGGCCTTCAAGGAACACCAGCAGATCAGCAAGCAGGAAGGCACCTTCAAGGGCGGCCTGGCCGAGCAGAACGAGACCACCGCCCGCCTGCACACCGCCACCCACCTGCTCCATGCCGCGCTGCGCAAAGTCCTCGGCGACGAAGTGGCCCAGAAAGGCTCCAACATCACCACCGAGCGCCTGCGCTTCGACTTCTCCTTCGGCCGGAAGATGACCCCCGAGGAAGTCAAGGAAGTCGAGCGCCTCGTGAACGTGGCTATCGAAGCGGACGCCCCCGTGGTCATGGAGGAGATGACAGTGCCCGAAGCCAAGGAAAAGGGCGCCATCGGTCTGTTCGAGTCCAAGTACGGCGAGCGCGTCCGCACCTACAAAATGGGTGACTTCTCCTTCGAGATCTGCGGCGGCCCCCACGCCACCCACACTGGCGAGCTCGGCAGCTTCAAGATTCAGAAGGAAGAGAGCTCCTCCGCCGGCGTCCGCCGTATCAAGGCGACGATCACAGGCCCGAAAGCGTAAATCTGGATAAAAAAACACAGCCCCCTTGATTCGAAGCGACCATGGGGGCTGTCTTTTCTGTATGACTCTTTCCCGGTTTATTCTCCTCCGAACAACCGGGCGAAGTTGTAGAATCCGAGATACCAGACAGCGAAGTCATGCCCGCCCGGGACATACTGGACGATGAAATTGTCATCGTTCAGCTTGTCGGTCAGCGCACCCAGGCCGTCCACTGCTGCCCGGACCGCGCCGAGGGCGATATTGTCCTCCGTGCCGCAGATGCTGTAGAAGATCCGGATCGGGTATTCTTCCGAAGCATTGATCGTCGCGGCGGTGATGGCCGCTGTATTGCTCGTCGGAGCCGCGGAGAAAGCGCCGAACGCGCTGAACAGGTCCAGGCACTCGCCGATGCCCATGTTGATGGTCTGCATGCCGCCCATGGAAAGACCCGCCATCGCGCACATGGAGCGGTCGGTAATATCGACGGCATAGCTTTCCGCCAGGGCAGGGAGCAGGTCGTAACGCAGTTCCTTGCCGAACAGATAGAAGGAGGAGCTGTCCGTGGTGCGTCCCGCACGGCCGTTCGGCGTCACGACGATGAAGGGCCGGATCTCGCCATAATCGATCAGATTGTCCATGATGCACTTAACCTTGGACGTATCGGTGTTCATGCCCCACTCATTCTCGTTCCCGCCAATGCCGTGGCAGAGGATCAGGAGCGGATAGGTCTGCTCCGGGTCATAGCCGTAGGGCAGATAGACGAATGCCTTTTTCTCATAGAGCTCCTCGTCGTTGGAATAGTCATGGGCCTCATAGGTGAAGCTCTCGATCGTGCCGGCGCGCTCACACTTCACCGTATACCGCGTCGGGATCGTGTCGTCATACTCTTCAGTGCGCTCGGCGCGGATCGCGGCCTCGATGTCCTCCATCGAGGTGAAGACCTGCCAGCCGGTGAAGGTGCCCTCTCCTTCAAACGCAATGAACACGTCATGTACGCCCTCGACGGTCACAGGGACGCGGCATTCCTTCGTGATCGGGCTGAAGAAGACGCTGACCAGGGCTTTGCCCTCGGGATCATCGAGATAGACGCAGACACCCAAACGGCCTTCGGCAGGCGCAGCTGCCTGCAGGCGGAAGATCGCGGCCCCGGTGGTGAAGTCCACCTGCGGCACGGTCAGCACGGACCCGGTATGGACAGTCACCGTGCCATCCTCCCCGGCCTCCGCATACGAAAGCGTCATATCAGCAGCCTGTACAGGAAGAAACGGATTGACCGGCTGGCCTTCGGCAAGCGCCGCGGCGGCCATGAACAACAGGCAGAGAAGAAGAACGAAGAGCGTTTTTTTCATGGAAGAACCTCCTATCCCGTTCGACTGAAAACGTATGGCATGGATGACTGCCCATACGCAGTCATCTCTTTCGCATGTATTGTGCTCCCAAACAGGTGGTTTTGTCAACGTGTCCGGACCGATTTCGCAAAGGATGAGATTGTAGTATGGTGATTCCATCACAAAATCCCCGACAGCTGTCGGGGACCTTGCATTGTGTTTACGCCTTGCGGACGGTGATGACCACGTGGCGGTTGGGTTCTTCGCCTTCGGAATGGGTCTCAACGGCCTCGTTGGCCTGGAGCGCACTGTGCACGATGCGGCGCTCGTAGGGGTTCATGGGGTCGAGGATCACCCGGCGGCCGGTCTTCACCGCGTGGTTGGCCTTGCGGTTGGCCAGGCGAATCAGGGTATCTTCGCGCTTGGCGCGGTAGTTCTCCGTGTCCAGGGTGACGCGAGTATAGTTTTCCTGGCCGCGGTTCACCTTGAGGCTGGTGAGATACTGCAGAGCGTCCAGCGTCTCGCCCCGGCGTCCGATCAGGATGCCGAGTGTGTCGCCGTTCATGTAGCCGAAGACATTGCCTTCGGGGTCAGTGCCCATGTCGATCGTGACGTCCACGCCCATCAGGTGGGTCAGTTCCTGCAGGAAGGCCTTCGCCCGGCCCGCGGGAGACTCGGGATCGAGTTCCTCGTCCGGGATCATCGTGACAGCAGGCTTTTCCATGGGCTGAGCCGGCGGCTTGGGTGGCAGGGGTTTGGGTTCGGCGCTCTTCTCGGCCTCAGCGGCGGGTTTCTTGGAACCGCCGTGGCCGCGGTGGCGGCGGCGGCGCTTGTGGGCCGGAGCCTCGCCGTTCTCGGCGGTGTTCTCTTCGGTCTCGGGTTCTTCGTCGGTTTCAGCCTCGTCGGCAGGCGCCGGTTCAGGCTTGCGATCCGGGTTTACGCGGCGCACGGGTTCGGGACGGCGGGCCGGCTTCTTCTCCGGGGTCTCGGCCTTCTTCTCTTCCGCGGTATCGGCCTTGGCTTCGGAAGGCTCGGCCTTGGGTTCCGGCCTCTTCTCCGCCTTCGGCTTCTTCTCGGATTTCTTTTCGGGCTTGGCTTCCGGCTTGGATTCTTCTTTCTTGGCGGGTTTATCGCCGGCCAGGAGGCTCATCACGTCCAGCTCATCAGAGGTGTCGTCCTTGCTGTTTTTCAGCGTCACGCGGATCTTATAAGGACGGGAGCCGAAGAGACCGAACAGGCCTTTGCTCCCCTCCTCGAGTGTCAGCACGTCGACCTCGCTGATAGAGGCGTTCAGCTCGGTCAGGGCCGATTCCAGCGCCTCCTCGTAGGTCTTGGCGGTCTTTTCGATCTGTTTCATTGCACAATGCCCTCCCCGGCGATTGTATCTTTCTGTTCTTTCTTGTCAAGGTACTTGTTGAGCAGCACGGTCTGGGCCATCATGATCAGGTTGCTGGTCACCCAGTACAGCGCGAAAGCCGCTGTGGACGACGCGCAGATCCACAGGGAGAAGATGGGGAAGAACCACTTCATGAACTTGCCTGTGGCCTGCTGGCTCTGGGCCTGCTGGTCATTCGCCGCAGGCGCGGTCTGCTGGGTGGGCGTGAGCTTGGTCATGATGAACTGGGATACCGCCGAGAAAATGGGCAGGATCCAGAAGCCGTTGTACAGGGATTTCACGGTTCCGAGCAGGAACAGGCTGATGCTCGTGTCGGTGTTGGCCTTGTACAGTTCGGTGCTGCTCAGCGCCTTCGCCAGAAGGTTCAGCGTGTTGGAAAGGTTTGTCGTGGTGAAGGAAGAGGACGCGCTCATCCAGGCCGTGTCGCCCATGGCCTTCAGGTGTTCCATCAGCTGGGTCGTGTCGCCGAGGCCCATCACAGCGCCGTAGTTCTCCAGGTGCATCAGGTCCAGCATGGTCTCCCGGGGATACTGCGCCAGGATCTCCGTAATGGCAGATGTGTTCTTGCTGAGCACGTTCGTCCAGATGTCAGACCCGAAGGTGTTCAGGGTGTTCAGGTCCACCAGTCGGGAAACCACAGGGCTGTCCGCCATGTAGAGGTTCCTGATCCACAGGAAGGACTCCAGCGGAGCGTTCTGCTGGGTCAGGTTGCTGCCGAGCTTGAGCATCTCCAGCACCTGCTGCGCCGTCTGCTGGTTGGCGTAGCCGCGCATGGCGTTGAACATGATGATCAGGATCGGATAGCTCAGGAGCATGGGCAGGCAGCCGGAGAGCGGGCTCACGCCTTCCTGCTTGTACAGTTCCTGGGTCTTGCGGTTGAGCTTCTCACGGTCGTTGGCGTACTTCTTCTGGAGCACCGCCAGTTTGGGCTGGAGCTTTGCGGTCTTGCGCATGCTCTTGCGGCTCTTGTAGTCAAAGGGGAAGAGCACAATACGCACCAGCAGGGTGAACAGGATGACGGCAATTCCATAGTTGCCGACGAGGTTGTGGAGCCAACTCAGGATGCTTTCAAACATGGGTCGGTTATTCCCTCCTCAGGTTGGTACGGGGGTCTTCCGGGACAGGATCGTAGCCGCCGCGGCACAGGGGATTGCAGCGCAGGATCCGCCGCATGGCCATGGCTCCGCCCTTCGCGGCTCCGAAACGCGCGATGGCGGTTTCCGCATACTCAGAGCAGCTGGGGATGAAGCGGCAGGTCGGGCGGCGCTTGCGCCTGGTCAGGCGGCGGCGATAGAAACGGACGCACCGGAGCATGAAGCGTTGCATTGCGCGATTCCCTTTCAGGCGTTGTCAGGCTTGGATTCCGCTTCGGGCGAGGAGCGGAAGACGCCCTGTTTCTTCAGCAGATCATTGACCTGCTTTTGCAGCGACTGAAAGGTGGCATTCGCGGCTGAGGGCCTGGCGACGAAAACGTACAGGCCGTTTTTCACATCCCCCAGATGGGGCCGGAAGCATTCGCGCAGGCGGCGCTTGACCCGGTTGCGGGTCACAGCGTTGCCCACTTTCTTGCTGACGGAAAAACCGACCTGCAGCCCGCGCCCTTTGGCGGCGAGCAGCACCAGATCCCGACAGGAAGCGCTCCGTCCGCGGTGATAGACGTACTGGAACGCCTTGTTTTTTTGCAGCCGATATTGCTTTTGCATGGTGCAGTCCTGTTGTCTGTCCCGGGAAACCGGGGGATGGGACGGCAAGCCGCCCCGGTATCAAGGAAAAGCCCGCCGAGATGGGCGGGCTTCATCCACAAGGGAGCAACGTGAAAGCGGAAGCCCGCTTGGGTCAGACAGTCAGCTCCTTGCGGCCGCGACGGCGGCGGGCGGCCAGCACACGGCGGCCGTTGCGGGTGGACATGCGGGCACGGAAGCCGTGCACCTTGCTGCGCTGACGCTTCTTGGGCTGATAGGTACGGAACATGGTAACACTCCTCTGCGTTTGGGTTTACACGGGCAAATGCCCGAGATTGCTAAAGTACAGCCTGTACAGTATACCGGATGAATTCCCGCTTGTCAAGCACAAAAAACAAGCAAAATTCGCCCAAAGAAAGCCGCAAATAAAGCTGCATAAACGCTTTTTCCCACCCTCTTCCTTCCTTCGTCCACTTGTGGTATAATCAGTTGACTCGAACCGAACGGAGGCACGGCGATGAAGTTTGCGCTGATCGGCCAGGATATCCCCTCCCTGCTGCCCGCGCTGCTGGCGGACCTGTTTTTCGCGCACAGGGAAGAGGCGGAGGCGGTGATCCTCGAACGGAACGAGGCCATGCGCGACCTTGCGGAGCGTTACGGCCTGGCCGTAACGAAACGGGCAGGGTGCGGTCACGTGACCGCCACGGCGAACCGGGCCGAAGCCCTCCGGGATGCCGACTGTGTGATCTACGCCGGGGAACCCATGGCTTCCAGCCGTTTTCGCATGGACCGGGAAGCCCTCTCCGGGGTCGATGATGATGACGCCGGACTCTGCGATCAGGCCCGGACTCTCGGCGGAATCGGCGGCCTCATGCGCACCCTGCGGCAGGGCGATGCCGTCTATGACCTCTGCGATGCCATGCAGATCCAGTGTCCACATGCCCTGGTCATCACCCTCGGGGAACCCGTTGGCCGCACCGTTGAAATGTTCCGTTCCCGCGGTTTTACCGCCTGGGGGCTGACCGCAGGCTGGCGAAAAGGCGCCGCCGGTCTCCTGGGCCTGTGCGGCCGTCTCGGCGCGAAGCCGGAGGATGTCGAAGCTGTTGCCGCGGGTCTCCCCCACTTCACCTTCCTGACCGCCCTCCGTGACCGGAAAACCGGACGCTCCCTGCTGCCGATACTAGAAGAACAAACCCAGGCAGGCGAGAACGGCCACCTTGCCCAGCGTTGGCTGGATATGTTCGGCGCGGTGTCCGTCGGGGATGTCGGCGATCACGCCGCCCTGATGCCCGCACAGGAGGACTATGAGCCCGACCCTGAGCCGTCCCTCTCCGAGCCCGTCGAGAAACGCAAGGAACGCATCCTTCGCATGAACACCGCAGCCGAAAAAGGCCTGCGGGACCCGGAAGGTCAGGCGGCACAGCTGCTTCTTCTTTCCACGGCGCCTGCTGCCCGCCCTGTACAGTTGGCACTCGCATTGCTCGAAAAACGCGATCTTGAGCTGGACGCAGCAGTCCGCGCGAACACAAACCGCGTGATTGCGAATCTCCCGCGCGAGGCAATCATTGAAGCTCCGTTAACCCTGAAAGACGGAATCGAGCAATCGAAGGGAATCACCCTTCCGGGTGCGCTGGCCGACCTGTGTCTTGATATCGACGATGCCGGACGTCTGGCAGCCCACGCTGCCAGCGGAGACCGGGAAGCGCTGCGCGAGTGCGTGGAACTCGACCCGGCCCTCGGCGGGCTCGACCGACTCTATTGTCTTGACGCAGTCAACCGGATGATCGGGATGCACAGCGATATTCTCTCCCGCTGGGGAGAGGAGGAGGACGACTGATGTTTCTTTGCGATACCTGGCAGGATTACGAAGTGCTGGACACCGGCGGAGGCGAGAAACTGGAGCGCTGGGGCAGCGTGATCCTGCGCCGCCCCGATCCGCAGACGATCTGGCCGCAGAATAACCCGGCCCTGTGGCAGCAGGCCCAGGCAATCTACCACCGCTCCGAGCGCGGCGGCGGGAGTTGGGAATTCCTGACGAAGCTACCGGAAAGCTGGACGGTACGCCACGGAGACCTTCGTTTCCGCGTGCGGCCCACGGGTTTCAAGCACACGGGGCTCTTTCCCGAACAGGCCGCCAACTGGGACTGGATGGACGGTCTGATCCGCGGCAGCGGTCGCACAGACGTGCGGGTGCTGAACCTCTTTGGCTATACCGGCGGCGCGACCGTGGCCTGCGCGGCAGCGGGAGCGCACGTCACGCACGTGGATGCGGCGAAGGGCATGGTCCAGTGGGCGAAGGAGAACCGGGAACTGAACAAGCTGCCGGAGACTTCCTTTCGCTTCATCGTCGAGGACGCCCTGCGCTTTGTCCAGCGGGAGATCCGCCGGGGCAGCCGCTATGACGGCATCCTGATGGACCCGCCCAGCTATGGGCGCGGACCCTCCGGCGAGGTCTGGAAGCTCGAAGACGAGCTTTTCGGCCTAATTGACACCTGCGCGCAGGTTCTTTCGGAGAAACCACTGTTCTTCCTGGTCAACAGCTACACCACGGGATTCCAGGCCTCGGTACTCCGAAACCTGATCGGGCGCTGCGTCGCCAAGAAGAATGGCGGACAGGTCACGGCCGACGAGCTGTGCCTGCCGGTGACCGCCGGAGGTGTCCTGCCCTGCGGGGCGTCCGGGCGCTGGCAGAAGGAGGCGGACTGAGATGTTCCTGCGCAAACTAACAGTCATCGTCCTGCCGATCGTAATCCTCTGGGCCCTGATCAGCCTGGCGGATGCCCTGCAGTCCGCCGCATCGGGCAACAGCTACAACTGGCTGATGGCAGGCTTTGCGGTGATTTGTGGCCTGATCCTCTCCCTGGCGCCCATGATTGCCGGGGAGCGCAGGAGCCGCCTTCCCTTCACCCGGCAGTTGTGGGTCCCGGCGGGTATCCTGCTGGCTCTGCTCATCGTGCAGCTGCTGGCCGCCGCCGGACAGGCCACGTGGCTGCCGAACGTGCTGCAAGTCCGCACCGAGCGCGGCATCCTCCTCGAGGGGATCGCGTGCGGAGCGCTGGCGGGAAGAGCGATACGAGGGTAAGGGTCACCGAAGCCTCACCCCCGGCCCCTCTCCTTTACTGTGAAAATGCGAAGCATTTCATTCATCGTGAACAGTAGTACTTCGTACTATTGATGTGTATTTCAGGAGAAGGGAGCTGTAAAGCGGCACAAATCCTTGCCTTCCCCTGAGAGGGGAAGGGGGACCGCCGCAGCGGTGGATGAGGTTTACCCGGCAAGCGCAATGATTATTCTCATGTTTCAGCAGGAGATTCTATGTTTTTGTCAAACAATATTTGACAAATAATATATCACATCATCAAGGAGGGTATCCCATGAAGATCTTCTCTGTCTTTGATCCGGAATTCGCCCCGTACGGGAAAGTCCTCGACGGTTATGACACCGCGGAGCTCGCGGCCGCCATGAACGCCATTCCGCTTCCGGCGGAAGGTGTGGCCTATGAGCCGGGAATTGCCTCCCTCGAGGCCTGCCGCATTTACGGCTGCCTGAAGGATCGCGCCTACGGCGGCATGCCGATTCAGGTCGGCATGTGCTGGGGACACAACACGAAGCTCAACTGCCTCGAGTATCACCGCGACAGTGAGCTGAACATTGGCGCCGGTGATTTCGTCCTGCTGCTGGCCAAGGCTGAGGACATTGTGGACGGCAAGCTGGATACCGCGAAGGTCAAGGCTTTCAAGGCACCTGCCGGTGCGGTGGTCGAGGTTTACGAGACCTCCCTGCACTATGCTCCCTGCCAGGTCGATGGGAACGGCTTCCGCGTCGCCATCGTCCTGCCGAAGGGCACCAACACCGAAAAGCCCGCCATCACCGCCCGCAACACCGAGGACGCCTGGCTCTGGGCCTGCAACAAGTGGCTCCTGGCGCACGCGGATTCTTCCGAAGCCGCCCAGGGCGCCTATGTGGGACTCGTTGGAGAGAATATCGACATCGCGAAGTAATCCGGGGCATGCAAAAACAGGGCCGGTCAAGGCTCTGTTTTTGTATGGTCCTCGATTATTCCGCAGGCATTTCTTCAGGACTTTCATTCGTGTCCGGTTTCATCGCCAGCAGCTGTTCCAAGGCTTCCTCGGGGGTGATGATTCCGGTTTCAACAGCGCCAATGACAGCTGACACGTTTTGAAGAATCGTGGAATCCTCTGTCAGGATTTCCGTTGCCGTCTGCCAAACCTCAGTCCGCAAGGTGGCCACATCCAATTGCGTGTAGAGATCAGCGAGTTCATCAATATTCTCCTTGTCACGGGCAATGGAATTCTGATCCTCCTTGATCTGCTGTTCAAGATTCTTCTTCTCGTTCGCAAGAGCGTCCCATTCGTTCTCCAGGACAGTTTTCTGATTGTTGATGGCTTCGACGCTGTTGGTCTCTCCGTTCAGCAATCTATCCGCCTCGGCTTTGAGCGACGCGACTTTTTGCTGTCCGTCGTTCAGGCGGCCAGCCAGGGTCAGGCACAGGGCAATGGCAAGCGCCGACGTCATGAAGATCAGAACAAGGGATAGTTTCCGGTTTTTGCTGTTCACGGCTGCTCACCTCCCGTCAGGCTCTGTATAAGGACGTTCAGTTCCTCACGGGCAAGGCTTTCAACTGTCTCGGCATCCTGCAGTCTGGCTTTGGCGTCTTTCTTCGCGGCTGAAATCCCCCTGAAAGATCCGCGGAACATCGCAGGCGCGGCCGCACGCTGCGCGAGTTTTGCCGCAGAGATTTCTTCCGCTTTCTGCCTGATTTCTTCGATCTCCTCCTGCAGCACGGGGATTGCCGCTTCTGCCTGTTTATACTCATAGATCTGCAGGCGCACGCGGTCCCGGTTGTATCCTACCATGTATTCCTGATCCGCGATAGCCGCGCTGACCTTCACGGACTGCACCGTATACCAGGCCACGCATCCGGCCACTGCAAACATCAGTACGGCAAAGATCACGGCGACCAGCCGGAAATGCCGCACCAGGGCATGGCCCACTGACAAGAAAAACTCTTTGACTTTCATTCATCTGCCTCCTTTGTCAGCGGAACAGGCTCCGGATATCCTGCTCCGTCAGGGCGGTAACCATTTCCTCGCCCGGAGTGATCAAGCGATCAAACAGCTTGCGCTTACGCTCGCCGAGTTCAGCCACCTGCTCCTCGACCGTGTCGTGCGTGATCAGCCGGATGACCTCCACCTGCCGGGTCTGGCCGATGCGGTGCGCCCGGTCCGTGGCCTGGTCCTCCGCCGCGGGATTCCACCAGGGGTCGTAATGGATAACCAGGTCCGCGCCGGTCAGGTTCAGGCCCGTGCCACCGGCCTTCAGCGAGATGAGGAACACGTCCCCCTCCCCCGCGTTGAAGCGCTCCGTCAAGTCAAGCCGCCGCTCCGCCGGGGTGTCGCCGTCCAGGTACAGGCAGCGGATGCCATCAGTCTCCAGGTGGCGGCGGATCAGTTTGAGCATGGATGTGAACTGCGAGAACAGCAACACCCGCCGTCCCGCCGCCAGCGCGCCTGGCAGCAGGTCGGAAAGCATGGCCAGCTTGCCGGACGCGCCGGTGTAGCCGTCCATAACCAGCGCCGGATGGCAACAGATCTCGCGGAGTTCCGTAATCGCCGCCAGAACCTCGATGCGGCCCCGGCCAAAGCCCTTTTCGCGAAGGACGTTGTCCACCCGGTCATTCAGGAGCAAGCGGGCCGCGCGGTAGATCTGCTCCTGCTCCTGCGTCATCCGGGCCGTGAGCACGTGCTCGTTCTTTTCCGGCAGTTCCGAAAGCACATCACCCTTGACCCGTCGGAGCAGGAAGGGACGCAGGCGGCGGCGCAGATCGTCGGCGTTCTGGCCGTCCTGGTATTTCCGCATGAAGTCCGCGTAAGGTCCAAGATACCCCGGAAGAATAAAATCGAAAAGGCTCCACAGTTCTCCGGCATGGTTTTCCAGCGGCGTGCCGGTCAGGGCAAAGCGGCTGCCGGCCTGCAGGCGGCGCACAGCCGCGGCGCCCGCACTGCCCGCATTCTTGATCTGCTGGGCTTCGTCGAGCGCCACCACCCGGAAGGGGATTTCCGCCAGCAGGTCGATGTCGCGCCTCATCAGAGGATAGGATACAATGAGCACATCTGTCTCCCCCGCCGCGAGCAGCCTGCGCAGGGTCTGTTCGCGTTGGGGCTGGGTACCCGTCAGGACCATCGTGCGGATCTCCGGGGCAAAGCGCTGGAATTCGGCCATCCAGTTGTAGGTCAGCGAGGTCGGCGCCACGACGAGCGAACAGGCTCCGGCTTCGTGCACCGCCCGGATCAGGGAGATGAACTGCACAGTCTTGCCCAGGCCCATGTCGTCCGCGAGGATGCCGCCCATGTGCAGCTGATCCAGCGTGACCAGCCAGCGGTAACCCGTCTGCTGGTAGAGACGGAGGGCCAGTCCCGCGGGCAGCGGTGCGTCCCCGGGGATCTCCCCGGAAAGACGGGCCACGGCATCCCGGATGCTTTCTTCCCACTGGACGGGCAGCGCCTCGTCCTGAAGCAGGCGGTTGAGACTCGCCATGCGGTAAGGTTCCAGGCGGATCAGCCCGTCGGATTCCTGCGGACGGCGTTCGGCAGCTTCCGTCAGTTCCTCCGCCACACCTTGCCAGGCCTGCATTTCACGCAGGTCTAGGAACGCGCCGTTCTCCAGCCGCACGTAATCCTTCCGGCGGCTGATGGCCCGCAGGATCTCGATTATCTCCGGGGTCGTCTCTTCGTCCACGCGGAGTTCTGCCACCAGCAAGCTTCCCCGCATGCCGATGCGCCCGCCGAGGTTGGGCCGGCGCGGCGCCATGCGGACAAACTCGCGGCTCAGATAGACTTCGGCAACCTCCTGCAGTGCCGCGACCCCGCCGGAGACAAACCGCCAGATGGCTTCGGTCCCGCTGAGCAGGGCACGGCCTGTGCGCACACAAAATCCCGCCTCATCGAGGATTGCCAGCACCCGGTGCTCCGCCGCTGCGTCCCGCAGCAGCAGGGCTTCGCCCCGCATATGCGGGGAAGACGGCTGGTCCGCCTCAAAGGGGTTGATCTCAAAGTCGCCGTAGACATAAGTCACCCCGGCGGCAATGCTCCTGTCCTCACGGTCCAGCCAAACCCGGACTGTCAGCGGCTCGCGAACCAGGCGGCGTTCGAGCTTCGGCTCGATCTCCACCGCCCCGGCCTCCATCAGCGCCGGGATCAGCTCGGAAGCCGCCCGGGCCGCGTCCGCGGCGCTGAAGGCAAATGTGCAGGTTCCCTCCCGCAAATGCGTCAGCAGCCGCTGCATCAGCCGCCGCTGGGCCGTCTCCGTGCGCAGGATTTCTCCGCCTGTGAAGATCCAGGCCGCGTCCGCCGTCAGCAGCTGGATATCCGCCGGAAGCCAGGCTTCGACCGTCAAAGCCCGCAGGGAACCGCCCACCCGGAACCGCATGGGCACCGGCCCGCGCCGCGTCCCCCGCACCGTGTGGGTTTCCCCGTTCACGGTGACACGCAGGGTCTGCTCCCCTGCTGACTCTAAAAACAAACGCAAAGACGCCTCGGAAAGGGGAAGACTTTTCGCTTGGATTCCACCGGGTAAAGCTCCTGCAGCTTCCAATGTTTCGCATACCGACCGCAGGACCGATACCATCCCCCGCGCTCCGGCAGGCAGGCGCATCCAGGCCGCATGGTAGGTAAAGCTACTGCCGAAGGGCAGGTCGCTTCCCTCCCGCATGGCGCGGAAGAACGCGGGCAGCGAGCGCACCACATAACGCCGGTCGGTTCCCACCCGGAGACCGACCGTCACGGCGGAGGGTTCCCCGGAATGGGCAGGCATAAGCGTCAACACCGGCTCGACCGTAAGTTCCGCCCCGGAAGGCAATTCAGCCTCAAGCGCATTCAGCACCGTTTCTCCAAGCGCCAGTGCGTTTCGCTGCAGCATGGCGTCCAGCAGGCCTTCCCGGGAAGCCATCGCCACCGCGGCAACGGTGTGTCGGCAGGCGCTCCGCTCCCGGAACACCGGGCAGCCGCACTGCGCTTCCTGGGGAGTGAGCTGGACCTCACGAGGCTCCGTATCGGAAATCAGGCAACGCAAAACCCCACGGCCGGACTCCAGCACACGGAGGCTTCCCCGCTCCGCCAGGAGCAGGCCCGCCTCGGTCTCCGCCGGTCCCGCTGCTTCCCGCAGCCGCAGCTCGTAAGGTGTCATGCTCTGCCTGCCTTTCGTTTATTTCTCAACACGAATGACGCTTTCCACACGCATGTCATCACCGTTCAGCGCGGCCACGGCCTTCTCCGCAGCTTTCTCGCTGGTCTCATGAGTGACAAAGACTACCTGGGCTCTGCCGTTGCAGGCGGGCTTCTGCATCATGGCGTCAATGGAGATCCCTTCCGCCGCGAACACACCAGCGGCCTTCGCCAGGACACCCGGGGCATCCGGGGTGTCCAGCCGGACAAAGTACCGGCTGCGCCAGTCATCGGTGAACGTCAGGGCCGGATCGGGCTCCGGCGTGTTGGCGAATGAAGGGCGGGTGGGGCGGTCGTTCAGCGCTGCGTAGACGATATCGCCGCAGATCGCGCTGGCGGTGGGCTTGTCGCCCGCGCCGCGGCCCTGGAGCATCATGTCCTGGCAGTATGCGCCGTGGATGAAGATCGCGTTCAGGGAGCCGTCCACCTGCGCCAGGGGGTGATCCCCGGGCAGGAAGGTGGGATGCACGCGGACCTCGACCGTATCGCCGTCGCGCTTGCCGATAGCCAGGAGCTTGAGCACATAGCCCATTTCCTTGCCCGCGGCAATATCGGCGGCCGTGATGCCCGTGATGCCCTCCCGATGGACCTTGTCATAGGTCACACGGCTGTGGAAGGCGATCGAAGCAAGGATGGACAGTTTGTAGGCCGCGTCAAAGCCCTCCACGTCAGCGGCGGGATTGGGCTCGGCCAGGCCCAGGCGCTGAGCGTCCGCCAGCACGTCTGCGTAATCGCTGCCCTCCCGGGCCATCCGGGTCAGGATATAGTTTGTCGTCCCGTTGACGATACCCATCACGCGGTCGATTTTGTCGGCCTCAAGCGAGAGCGTCAGCGAGCGGATCACCGGGATCACACCGCCCACGCTGGCCTCGTAGTACAGGCCCGCACCGCTGGCGCGTGCAGCTGCGTCCAGCTTGTCCCAGTTCAGGGCCAGCGCCATCTTGTTGGCCGTGACCACGGTCTTGCCGTGCTCGAGCGCGCGCTGCATGAAGTCCGCCGCCGGGTGCTCCCCGCCCATGAACTCGCAGACGATATCGATTTCGGGGTTTTCCAGCACATCCGCGGCATCCTCGGTCAGGATCGCCGTCGGAACGTCGGTCCGGGCCAACGGAATGCTGAGCACCAGGGCTTTCTCCACGCGGAGGTCGATATCATCCCGCTTCAGAAGTTCATCGTGCATTTCATCCAGCAGATGCCACACACCGCCGCCGATGTTCCCGCAGCCCAGAAATCCGAGTTTCACGATCTTGCTCATATTTGTCATCCTCTCAGAAGATTCTATAAACCCGTTTCGTGCCTTCGGCACGACCAGGGGCTTTACGGTCGCCCCTGGACCCTTCGGATCCGCATGGTTGGTAATAATCATGAACCTCAGTTCATCCGCCCGTGGCATTTCCCATAGGGCCGGCCGCTGCCGCAGGGGCAGGGTTCGTCGCGGCCTTGACGGAGATTGTCGGGGAGCCGGCTCGCGCCGATCCCGCTGATGGAGTGTCCGCGCAGCGCCCAGACCGGGAAGCGGTTCAGGAGCCGGTCCATCAGCCACCGCTGGCCCGGGGTGCAGTTCTTGCCAAGGATATCGCACAGGCAGTCCAGTGCACCTTCGCGGTTGCCCTCCTGCAGGGTGAAGAAGGCATCTTCCAGGCATTCGCCCACAAAGACCTCGTCCGTCTCCCCGGTCTCCTTCAGAATCCGCTTCAGCAGGTCGCGGGCCTTTGTGTCCAGGGGCACATAGCTCCCGCCGATGCGCGAGAATCCGTTCATCCCGCTCCGGTCCCAGTCCAGGCCGAGGCGCTCGGAGATGATCTGTCCGCCCGCCACGTCCAGGGGATTCTCACAGCCTTGCGAGCGCAGCCACAAATGGCCGTCCGTCCCGGCGAAGAAGCCCTCCAGCCCATAGTACCGGCTGCAGACCGTCATGACGGTCTCCCGGACCGCTTCGGTCTCCTCCGCGTTCTCCTTCACGCTGCCGACCACCACGTCGATCGGTGCGATGCCGTAGCGGTTGACCGCCAGCGCCAGCTGGTCGATGATCTCCCGCTCCACGTCCAGCCACAGGCGCTTGCCCGGCGGCACTTCGCACAGGGCTTTGACTTCCGGCAGGAGGTGCCAGCAGTGCCGGTCCCGCCAGGCAAGGCCCAGGTGCTGCAGCAGCCAGAGATTCTCCTTGAGTTCCTCTGTCTCCGGAGTACTCCTGAGCGATAAGGTCAGCGCTTCTTTTCGCTGTCCTTTCAGGGCTTCTGCCAGTTGATCCAGCAGCGGCAGGCCGATGCAATGCAGGTCCAGGTCCGGGTTCTCCTCCGCGGCAGTCAGGAGCCGCGCCGCCACCTCCGCCCTGCGCTCCCCGTCGCGCGGAGGCTCCACGCCGAAGCGCATGCAGAGATCCGTCAGGTCGCGGAAACTCTGGGTCTGCAGCAATTCCAGGCGTGTCTTCATGCTTCGCCCTCCCACAGGGCCCGCAGCGTGCGCAGGCATCCCGGAGCGTCAGCCTGCCAGTTCTCGCTGTTGCCCTCGATACTGACCAGGCCATGATACCCGCTCTCCCGTAAGGCCGCCATGAACCGTGTCAGGAACGCATCAGTAGTTACCGGCCACCGGCGGCCTTCCAGCAGCGCCGCATGGACATGCCGGACGCCGCCGACCCGGACAATCTCCCGCGGGTCTTCGCCCGCCATCGCCATATGGTAGGTATCCGCCAGCAGGCTAACGTTGGGATGCTCCGCCGCCGCGGAAAGGGCCGCGCCTTCCGCCAGGCTGTTGATCATGTTGGACTCCGGGAAATGCAGGGGTTCCATCGTTACCATCATCCCAAAAGCTTTTGCACAGTCTCCTGTAAGGCGTACCGTGCGCACCAGGCTTCGGAAAGCGGCGTCGTACGGCAGCGAGTCCGGCCTTCTCCGTGCGGCACCCGAACCGAAAACCACGGTCTTTACGCCCAAGGCAGCCAGCCTCGCCATCACCAGCTGCAGCCACGCAGCCACCCGGTCCTGCTCCCCATAGAGATTCAGATCCTTTGGAAAGAGACAGTTGGCTGAGAGGATGGGGAGCCCGGTCGATTTGGCTTCCGTGGCTTTCCGTGCAAAGGCTTCCTCCGTCATCTGACCGATCTCCACGGCGTTGACTTCCAGATAGTCAAACCCAAGAGCCCGGACCTCTGTGGCACGGTCAATAGACGCACACAATCCGATCTTCACGTTCTGTCCCTCCTCACGCCGCAAACTGGCTGTTGTAGAGTTTCGCATAGAAACCGTCCTGGGCCATGAGACTCTCGTGACTCCCCTGCTCAACGATGTGACCGTCGCGCATGACGAGGATCACGTCGGCTTCGCGGATCGTGGACAGACGGTGCGCCACAATAAAGGACGTACGGCCCTCCATCATCCGCTTGAACGCCGCCTGGATGCGGATCTCCGTGCGTGTGTCGATGGAGGAGGTCGCTTCGTCGAGAATCAGCATCGGCGGCAGGCACAGCATGACCCGCGCGATGCACAGCAGCTGTTTCTGTCCCTGGGAAATACCCTCCCCGGCCTCGGTGATCACGGTGTCATAGCCCTGGGGAAGGCGCCGGATGAAGGAATGGATATCCGCGGCCTTCGCGGCGGCGATGATCTCCTCCTCCGTGGCGTCCGGCTTGCCGAAAGCGATGTTCTCCCGGATCGTGCCGGCCCGGAGCCATGTGTCCTGCAGGACCATACCCCAGTTCACGCGCAGGGCGTGGCGGGTCAAGGTCCGGGTCTCGTGCCCGTCTACTGCGATCTCGCCTGCGTTCACGTCGTAAAACCGCATCAGGAGGTTGATCAGCGTCGTCTTGCCGCAGCCGGTCGGACCGACGATCGCGATGCGCTGGCCGGGCCGGACTTCAAGAGAGAAATCTTCAATCAAAGGCCGTTCGGGTACATATCGGAAAGAGACGTCCCACAACCTGATCGCACCTTTGGCTTCCAGAGAATCAAGAGCGTCCGGCGCATCCGGCACCTGATCCTGTACCTCCAGCAGACCAAAGGTCCGGCGCGCGCAGGCAAAAGCATTCTGGAGTTCCGTCACCACGCCGCTGATCTCGTTGAACGGCTTGGCATACTGGCTGGCATACGCAAGGAAAGCGCTGAGACTACCCACCGACATCGCGTCGGAGCGGCCGATCGCCAGCAGGGCTCCGGCCACGGCCACCGCCGCGTAGACCAGGTTGTTGACGAGGCGGGTCGAGGGATTGACCAGGCTGGAGAAGAACGTCGCCTTCAGCGAAGCCTCAGCCAGGCGGTCGTTGACCTCGTCAAAGTCGGCCTGGGAGGCGGCCTCCCGCCCGAATGCCTGGACCACGCGCTGCCCGTCGATCATCTCGTTGATGTAAGCGGTCTCCTCGCCGCGCACAGCGCTTTGCTGATGGAACCACTTCGCGCTGCGCTTGGCGATGAACCCCGCAACCAGCATGCTCAGGGGCGTCAGCACCGCCACGGCCAGCGTCACCGGCGGGCTCAGGCGGAACATCATGACCAGGGTCCCGATGATCGTGACGATCCCGGTGAAGAACTGGGCAAAACCCAGCAGCAGACCGTCGGACAGGGTCTCGACATCGGCGATGACCCGGCTGACCAGATCGCCCACGGGGTGGGTGTCCAGCCAGGAGAGCGGCAGGCGCTGGATCTTCCGGATGGCCTCATCGCGGATTTCCTGCGAGACCAGGAATGCGACCCGGTTGTTGCATGCGGACAGTACCCACTGCGCCAGCGCGCACAGCGCTGTCACCGTGCCGATGGCCACCGCCATACGGGAGACCACATCGAAATCGACACTGCCCTTCCCGCCGAGCATGGCGTCCACGGCTTCGCCGCAGTAGATGGGGACCAGTAACAGCCCCACGGAAGACACCAGGGCACAGAACAGGCTCAGAGTCACCCATCCCGCGTGGGGACGGATCCGCCGCAGCACCTCCGGCCAGACCGGCGGAAGGGACTCGCGTTGCTTTTTCTTCATGCGCGCGCATCCCCCTTCTGGTACTGACTCTCATGAATCTCCCGGTACACCGGGCAGGTCTGCAGGAGTTCTTCATGGGTCCCGCTGCCCACCAGCCGTCCGTCGTCGAGGACCAGGATGAGATCCGCATGCCGGATGGACGCCGTGCGCTGGCTGACAATAAACACCGTCACCGGCCAGTCGAGGCTCCGCAGCGCTTTGCGCAGCGCCGCATCCGTCGCGTAGTCCAGCGCGGACGCACTGTCGTCGAGGATCAGGATGGCAGGCTTGCGCACCAATGCCCGCGCGATCGTCAGCCTCTGCCTCTGTCCACCGGAAAGATTCCGTCCGCCCTGTTCCACCGGATCGTTCAAGCCTAAAGGCCTCTCGCGCACAAAGTCCGCCGCCTGCGCCGCTTTCAATGCAGCCCACAAGGCGGTTTCATCAGCATCCTCATTACCCCACAAAAGATTGGACCGGATCGTTCCGGCAAAGAGCTGTGCCCGCTGCGGCACAATCCCCGTCATCTCGCGTAGGGATACCCGAGAATACTCCGTCGCCGGATGCCCGAAGAGCGAAACCTTTCCGTCGGTTGCGTCATAGAAGCGGGGAATCAGGTGAACCAATGAACTTTTGCCGCTGCCGGTGGAACCGATCACACCGACGGTTTGACCGGATTTCACGCGAAAGCTGATGTCCGTCAGGCTTTCGGCACCGGCATCCGGATAGCAAATAGACACATGGTCAAACACCACAGCCGGTGCAGTAGCGTCGGGGAGCGCGCCTTCCTCCGGGAAAGCCATCTGGGGTTCGGTGTCAAGCACCTGCTCCATGCGCTTCAGGCTCGCCAGGGCACGGCTGAGGGTCACGATGGTCTGGGCCATCTTCACCAGTTCCACCAGGATCTGGTTCATGTAATTCACCAGGGCAATGATCTCACCGGAGAGCAGGGGACCTTCATCGACGGCCCTGGCACCGGCCTGGAGCACGAAAATCACGCCGAGGTTGACCACAACGAGGGTCAGGGGATTCATCAGCGCGGAGATGCGTCCCACCTGGCGCTGATGTCTGGCCAGGATGCTGTTCAGGCTGTGGAAGCGCTCCGTCTCGCGATCTTCCATGCCGAAAGCGCGGATCACCCGGACACCGGAGAGGTTCTCGCGGGTCGCACCGGTGACCTGGTCCAGCTGGCCCTGGATGCGGCGGTAACGGGGCGCGGTGATCACCATGATCGTGCCGACGATCAGGGCCATGCCCAGAATCGCGGCCGCGAAGATCAGCGAAATCTTCGCGTCGATGAGGAACGCGCACACAAAGGCTCCGATCACCACAAAGGGCGAGCGGAGCAGCAGGCGCAGGAACATGTTCACGCCGCTCTGCACCTGGTTGACATCGCTGGTCATGCGGGTGATGAGCGTGGAAGTGCCAAGGGTATCGGCCTCGCCCCAGCCGAGCCTCTGGATATGCCGGAAGAGCTGGGCCCGCAGGCTGCTTGCCGAACCGATGGCTGCCCGGGCCGCAAAATACTGCGCCGTTACCGCAAAGCCAAGACCCACCAGCGCCATCAGGAGCAGCAACCCGCCCATGCGCCACACATAGCTTGTGTCTCCCGTGTTGATGCCCCGGTTGACAATAGCTGCCACCACCATGGGCACAAGCAGGTCAAACGTAGCCTCCGCCATTTTGAGCAGCGGGGCCAGGAAGCTCTGGAGACGATAAGCTTTGAGGGCGCGAAGGAGATACTTCATTTTTTATTTCTCGTCGATGGTGGAACCGCCGATAAACTCGCGCAGGAGGGAGAGCGGCGGGATCTCCCGGAGGATGTCTTCATCCACGTCCGGGACATAGTGCAGGATCTTCATCAGGCGAACAGCCATCAGGCCGCCGGGGGTGTCGCCGGAGACCTCCTGGAGCAGGTCGTAGGCGTAATGCCGCAGGATGGGAAGTTCATAGTGCAGGGCCGTGTTGAACACGCTGTCGGCGCTCTCCTGCCAGGGGAAGATCCACTTCTCCTCGCCGCGTCGCACGCTCTCCCACATCGCCAGGGTTCCCTCCGGCTTTGTGCCGCGGAAGAGATGGTCGCGCACGACCCGACGGAGCAGGCGGACGTCCGTCGTGCGGATGCGGTTGTGGTCATCGAGGTTCAGGCAGGTCAGGGCGCTGACAAAGATACGGTGGATCTGATCGGCGGGAATGCCCTCCGAGAGCATCGGGTTCAGTGCGTGGATACCTTCGAGAATGATGATCTCCCCGTCGCCCAGGTGAAGTTGGCTGCCTTCAGGTTCGCGCTTGCCGGTGACGAAAGAGAAACGCGGCATCGTGACGATCTCGCCGCGCAGCAGGGCATTGACGTTCTCGCGGAGCAGGGGCAGGTCGAGGATGTCGATGCGCTCGAGGTCCAGCGTTCCGTCGGGTTCCGGCGTGATCTTGTCGCGGTCGATATAATAGTCGTCAAGGGAGACGCGCCAGGCGCGGTGACCCAGCACCTGCAGTTGCAGCGCCAGACGCCCCGCAAACGTCGTCTTGCCGGAGGAGGAGGGTCCCGCCACCAGCACCACGCGTTTCCCATCCGCCACGATGCGGCGAGCAATGTCGTTCATCGCGGTCTCGTGCAGGGACTCGTTCACGCGGATGAAACGCCGGAGCTCATGCTCGTCCCGCATCCGGGTCAGGTCCGCCACATTCGTGACGCCAAGGATCTTGCACCACTCGCCGCTTTGGTCAAAGACCGCCATGTGCTTCGGCCGGTCCACATAGGGCGAGGGCGTATCGGGATGCGCGGCACTGGGCAGGGAGAGCACAAAGCCTTCCTTTCCCAGCGGATGGAGTTTGAACACTTTCACATTCCCGGTCCCCGGTGTCATCGCACCGTAGAAATACTCCCACATGCCGCCGCAGCGGTACATGTTGAACCAATCGTAAGGGCGGGTCTTCAGCAAAGCGACTTTGTCCGGCTGTCCGTCCCGTTCGAAATAGCGAATGGCGTCGTCCCGGGACCAGGTGCGCATCTCGAATCGGAGGTTCTGCTCCGTCAGCACCCGCATCTGATCCTCAAGCTGGGCGACCTTTTCCGCGCCCAGTTCAAAGCCTGGCAGGCGCACATAGACACCGTTGCCCACGGAGTATTCAATGCGTACCTGCTGACCGGGCCAGAGCTGGCGGATGGCCAGGAGCATCACAAAGCGCAGGGACCGCTCATAGACCCGGCGGCCTTCCTCGTCCGCCAGGGTCAACGGTTTCAGTTCCCCGTCCCCGATCAGGGCGCCGGTCAGGTCCACGGTCCGTCCCCGGTGCACCGCGGCCAGCACCTGAGGCGATGCCACACCGAGCGCCCGAAGCCCTTCGATGGTCACCGCGCCGCCGGGAAGGTCCACCGTCCTGTCTTTCCATGTGATCCGCATGGTTGTCACTCCGCTTTCTCCGCCATACGGGCGGAAGGATTCATATTATTATATGCGCTCTGAGCGGGATTGTCAATCATGCCGTTTCCTTACAATGCGCTTCTGACAGGGGTTGGAAAGCCAAAACACAAAAGCCTCCCCGACCATAAGCAGGCAATCGGAGAGGCATATGACTCTTTTCAAACCGGTTGATAAATTTCCCGATAACAGCCCAATTCGATCAGTTTGTCCCGCACCTGTTGCAGGTCTTCCCAGGCTTCTCGTTTCTTCGCGGGATCGCGGAGTAGGGCGCTCGGATGATAGGTTGCCATGATCCATACGCCCTTGCGCTCCCGCCACTGGCCGCGGACCCGCGTAATGTATACGTCCTCGCCCAGAACAGTACGAGCCGCCGAGGCGCCCAGGATCAGGATGACCTTTGGCCGGACCAGGGAGACCTGCATCCGCAGGTGGATCAGGCAGGCGGAGCGTTCATCCGCGGTCGGGGTACGGTTTCCCGGCGGGCGGCACTTGACGGTATTGCAGATGTAGACCCGTTCGCGAGGCAGTTCGATGGCGGCCAGCATTTTCGTCAGCAGCTGTCCCGCCGCCCCGACGAAGGCCTGCCCCTGCCGGTCTTCCTCGGCCCCGGGGCCTTCGCCGATCAGCATGAGCGGAGACTGCGGGTCCCCCTGACCGGGGACCTTGTTGGTCGCGCCGGCGTACAGGGGACAGCGGCGGCATGCGGCGATCTGCTGCTCCAGCAATTCCCAGGTGATCTCAGCCACGGAAGATCCCTCCCGGCAAGCCTGTCCCGCTGCTGAGATTCTCCAGCACGGTGAAACGGGTCCGCAGATCGTCGCTGGTCATACGGATCATTTCCACAATGAACCAAACCAACAGCAGGGATGCGGCAGTAAAGAAGACTACCAGCACCAGGTCCCGGACCCACACGGAAGCGCGGAAAAAGTCCCGGCGAGCCAGGAGCTTTTCGCGCTGCGCCTCGTCCTGTACATCACGCCACGCGGTTTCCTCGGCAGCTTTCTCCAGTTCCTCCGGCGTGAAAACATACCCGTCTTCCTCGACGAACTCCTCCTCCGGATCCTCGGCAAAGGTATCGTCCACGACCGGTTCATGGAAGAGCTGCTGATAGGGCTGCTCCTCTTGGCCACGTTCAGGGAAATACGTCACGGATCAGCCCTCCTTTGGCAGTCTGTCCTCACTGTGTATTATAGCAGATGTGAATCGGTTTGTCATGGTTTGGAAAGGACATGGAGGAAAATTTACGATTTCTTTGATTTCTTTTTGTCGTTTTTCTTGTCTATCTTGCCTTTTTGTTTGGGATCCTTTTTGCCTTTCTTCCACTCTCCGAGAAGGTCCTTCATCCAGTCGGCCACATCCATGCCGTAAGCTTCCCGTAAAACACGGTTGGAAAGAGCTTCTTTGGCCTCTCCCTGCACAAGGCATTCCCCTTCGCGCAATACCAGGGCGTGGGTGCCGTATCGACGGGCCAGGCTCAGGTCATGAACCACGGAGAGCACGGCGCGATCCGGCTGCCGGAGCCATTCGCCGATCAGGGCAAAGATCGCCTGCTGATAGGGCAAATCCAGGTGGTTGACAGGCTCGTCGAGGATCAGGAGCCGCGGGTCCTGGGCCAGGACCTGCGCCAGAAAAGCCCGCTGTCGTTCGCCGCCGGAGAGCGTCAGGATGCTGGTGTTTCGAAAGTCTTCCATGCCAGTAACCGCCAGCGCGCGGTTCACCGCATCCTCCTCGCCGGGATCCGCGCCAAGCGCACCGCGCCGGTGAGCGTAGCGGCCCAATCTCACAATTTCCTCCACCGAGTACGCATAGGCTGCCTCGTTCTGCTGGTCCAAGATCCCGATTTCCCTCGCGCGCTCCACAGAACGCATCTCATCCAGCCGCCGCCCGTCCAGGGTCAGGGTACCCGCATAGGGGACGGCTTGGGCGATTGCACGGATCAGGGTGGACTTCCCGGCGCCGTTCGGCCCGACGAGCATCCACCACTGCCCGGTCCCAAGCGTGAAAGAGAGGTCGCGCAGCACAGTACGTGGACCGTAGCGCACAGTGATGCCCTGGGCTTCAAGCACCATAATGACGCCCCCTTTTCGCCCGCAGGATCAGGACAAAGGCCACCGCCCCGACCAGGGAGGTTACCACGCCGATCGAAAGCTGCTTTGGGCTCAGCACGGTCCGGGCCGCAAGATCCGCCAGCAGCAGGAAGATCGCCCCGGAAAACAGCGAGGCCGGCAGCAGGCGCTTGTGGTTGGGCCCGACGATCAGGCGCGCCATATGCGGCGTCACCAAGCCCACAAACGCGATGGTCCCGCCCACGGACACGCAGACCCCGATGAGCACCGACACGGCGATCATCACGGTCAGCTTTACCCGCCGGACATTCACACCCACATGCCGGGCGTTCTCTTCCCCGACGGCGAAAGCGTTCAGCTCCCGGGCATGCAGGAGGATGATCCCCCCGCACAGCAGCAGCGCTCCCGCCAGAATCGCCGCGTATTCGTAATTGCTTCCGGAGAGAGATCCCATCGTCCAGAAGGCGATGGATTTCACTTTTTCCCCGGCAAACGAAATCACCAGATTTGTCATGCTCGAAGCGAACATCGAGAAGATCACGCCGATCAGGATGATCGAATGCGTGGCCAGCGTCCGGTCCAGGGCCCAGGCCAGGAAAAGAATCAGACCTAGCGAACCGAAGGCAAAGACCATCGCCATGCCCATCGTCCCTGCGTAGGGAATACCGGGGATCGACACGCCAAACGCCAGCGCGAGCACAGCGCCCAGGGCCGCCCCCGAGGAGACCCCGAGCGTGGAACCGTCTGCCAGGGGGTTCCGCAGCAGGCCCTGCATCGCCGCGCCGCAAAGGGAGAGTGCCGCACCGCACAGGGCCACGCACAGCACCCGCGGGAGGCGCACCGTCAGGATGATCGTCCGGTTGGGCGAGGCTTCCCCACCGAAAAAGGCCGCCAGTGTCTCCTCCAGCGGCACATTCACGCTGCCTACACACACGCACAAAACCATCACCGCCAGCAGCGTGGCGGTGAGGATCAGGTACGCAACAGGGGCAAAGCGCTCTCTGGTCATATCAGGTTTCCCCGCCTCCGTCAAGCAGGCTGCTGTCGGAGAGGGTGAAACTGTAGCTGCCGGCAAGGTCTTCGCCGATATAATATGTCAGGGTGTAAATACCCTCGGGCAGGATACCGTCGTTGATCTCCGCATAGTAGGTAAAGAGCTCAGTGACATCCACGTGCCAATCGTCTTGCTCCATGTATTCCAGCCCCCAGATGAATCCCGCGATATCCGTCAGGCAGCTGTCGTCCGGGGTGTAGAGGCATACCAGGAGGGATTCCTCTGAGTTCTCGGTTATGACATAATGGCTGTTCACTTGGAAATACAGCTTATTGGACGGATCAGTCAGCATCTCCGTGGTCAGCCCCACAGTTTGCTCAAGGCGCTCAGAAACCCCGACCACTTTGGCGAGCGGAACGACAGACAGGTAGCACTCCTGCCAGTATTCGTACCGGTCGATCGGCATAGCGGCCGGCGTTTCGATGACCAGGGGCTCCTGGGTCATCAGGAGATTCTCAAACTCCTGATCGCCGTGGGTATCGCTTCCGTAGGCGAACCAGATCATCATTATCCGTCCGGGAACTGCTGGGAGCGTGAAGCCAATCTCCTTGGCCCCGGCGTCCTCGGTCAGCCAGGTATAGTAAGCATTCCCGGAATCCATGTAGTAGACGGCCATGCTCTGTTCCGTGGGCGTGCTGATTCCCACAGGCGTCACCGTGAGATACCCGCCGTCAAACTCGCAGGTCAGCAGGTCTTCCGCTTTGGTGGTTTGTTCTTCCTCGGCCTCCGGTGCCGGACCGGGAGTCGTCCATCCGCTCAGCAGGGCATTAAGCGCCGGAGCGCCGATAGCGAGATAACGGCCTTCGCCCTCGCCAAGGGAGGCAAGCACCATGCCCGTGAGCCTTCCGTCCCGGTCATACGTCGCACTGCCAGGCATCAGACCCTCCATCGCGGTCAGCGTCATGCCGGAGAGGCCGCCTTCCAACGGGCAATTGGCGATGTTGTACGCGCCGGAACTGATCAGGGTGCCGTCATCCAGATAGCCGACGATAGCCTGGCTCTCGGGGTCCCCGAGGTTTGTCGCCATCGGCGCGGCGACCGGCTCGAGCTGGCCGTAGCAGTTCAGTGCACTGATCCCGCTGTTACCGTACGGCTGCACCGTTAGCACCATCGCCACCAGACCGTCCTCCGTCATCAGGTAGGTGTCCTTGACGGGTTTGCCGGAGTCGGTGGTTTGGATGACGGAGGTCGGCGCAATCCACGTCTCGCCATCTTTCGCCTGCACGAGCACAGCCATCCCGACCACCTGGACCTCGTCGTCATGCTGAACTACCAGGGCCACACTGCCGAGTTTATCGTCCACGGCGTGCGCCGCCAACGGGAGCACCGCCGCCATTACCATTATAAGCGCCAAAACCAGCCATTTCCGCATAGAGGTTCCGTCCTTCCTGCGCTCAGAGCGCTTCTCCGTTCTCGATGGCGGTGATCATGTCGACGCGGCGCTGGTGACGCCCGCCCTCGAATTCAGCGGTAAGCCAATGCCGGGCGATCATCTTCGCGACTTCCGTACCCACCACCCGCGCCCCCATGGCAAGGACGTTGGAATCGTTGTGCCGCTTGGAGAGCTCAGCCGAGTAGACATCGGAGCAGATGCAGGCGCGGATACCTTTCACCTTGGAGGCCGCGATGCCGATACCCACACCTGTCCCGCATACCAGGATGGCGCGGTCGCACTCGCCGTCGGCGACGGCTTTGGCCGCCCGGTATCCGAAGACAGGGTAATCGTCGTCCCGGTTCATCTCATAGCAGCCATAATCCTTCCATGGCAAGCCCATTTCCTCCAGCATGGCAGCCAGCTGGGCTTTCATCTCCATCCCTGTATGGTCACAGGCCAACGCGATCATGTGCGTTCCCTCCTCCAAATTGACTGCCCTTATTGTAGCACATTTGGCACAGAGAATCAACGGGGCAACGGAAAAGCCCCGCCGTTCGCAGGCAGGGCATAGGGCTCACCGTTGGGGATCATTCCAGAATAACGGTCTTCACATTGAGATCGTCGCGGGTGGTTGCAGTGGAGGTCGCGTCCAGGTCCGGGCGGCCGATCAGCAGGACGGCCACAGCCTGCAGCGAGGGATCCACACCCAGCTTCTCGCAGATCGCGTTGTGATTGGCACCGTTCAGCGTTCCGGTGGGGGAAGACACGATCTTCACACCGTAACCGAGAGCCGCGGCAGCGATGACCATGTTCTGGGCCGCGAGACCGCAGTCAAAATCGGCGTTCGGGGACATGCTGCTGTCATTGCGGTAGATGATGATTGCCAGGGGGGAATCGCCGAAACCGGCTTTCGCGCCGCTCGCGGCAGCGGCAGGGGCCCCGGCGGAATCGCCAGCGGGAGCACCAGAGGAGGCGCCATTGGAATCGCCGGCAGGAGTGCCGGAGGAGTCTCCGTCAGATTCACCAGCAGGAGCACCGGAAGAGTCGCCTTCTGCAGCCGGAGCTTCCGCGGCAGGAGCGGTAGCCGCGCCGGTACCTGTGATCTCAGCCACCAGGTCCGGATTCGTGATCGCGACAAAGAACCAGGGCTGCTGGTTGATCGCGCTCGCGGCGGTCAGGCCGGCGCGCAGGATGGTCTCAATGTCTTCACGGGCAACCGCCTCATCCGTAAAAGCCTGCGTGGTGCCGGCGTTCATGATGGTGTCGATCACGGTGTCGGCCATCGCGGTCGAGGACAGGAGCAGCATCAGCGCCACAGCCAGGGCAGTCAGTTTCTTGAACATAAGAATCGCCTCCCAAAGATAAATTATTGACAGACGCATTGTAGCAGAAAACAACTATCCCTGAATAAAAAAATCCCAAACTCCGAGTAGGAAAATCAGCATCGCGAATCCCGGCATGGACATCCCGCACAGAGTATGCTATGATGGGAAAGCGTCCGGGAAACCGGATCCAATCATGGTTTGACGGAGATCAAGATGAAAACGCGCTTTGTTCTTCTTATCACATTGGCGTTCCTGCTCCTGCTCTTTACCGGGCAGGCTTTTGCCCTGCAGATCACCAACGGGCGGATCAATCCCTTCGCGGAGAACGAACTGACGGTTACCAGCGACCAGCCCGGCCTGCTGACCATCCATGTGGCAGGGTATATGGACGCTGTGACCGACCTGCCGATCAAGGCCGGGAAAACCACCATCACTTGGCACGCCCTTTCCTGGGGCGGCGAACCGATCACCGCGGGCCTGGTGCAGCTGTACGGGGAGCTTACCCTTGCGGACGGGACGGTGGTCAACGCCCACAAGCAGATCCGGGTGCGGACGCCCCGGTCCGCGGTGCTGCTCTGCCTGCCGGAACAGTCCACCTACGTCATCGGCGGCGATCCGCTGCGCGTGGAGCTCGGTGTCAGTGCCGAGGGAAATGTCCAGATGTCGCTCGTTCCCGCCGGGGGCGGCGACGCGGTCTGGCTCTGGGGCGGGCAGGTCAAACCGGGCAAGGATTCGACCAAGGTCACCTGGGACTGGGGGCGTCCCCGGGCGCCGCTGGAGCCGGGGGAATACATCCTCCGTGCCTGGACACGCGTCAGCCCGGACTGGGTCGTGGAAACACCCCTGACCCTCGTCGCCGAAGACCCGGTCTCCCGGGAACTCTTCCTCACCGGTTCCGTGCTCCCGGATGATCCCGAGGACGACGAAGCCGTATGGGCGGCCATCACCGCGCCCGCGATCGTGGGCACAGGGTATGAACAGCATAAGCTTCACCTCCTGGCAGAGAAAAACGTCCGCGCCGAAGTCGTCGGTGATGTCTATCGGGCGACCGTAGCCCTCACCGTATTGGAACTCTGTGACGACGGCTGGGCACGGGTCGGGGCCTGGAACCACGGCGGCGGCGAATTCGTCGAGGGCTGGGTCCAGCAGGAAAACCTGATGGTCGTCACGCCCAACATCCACTACGGCGTACTGGTCGACAAGCGCACTCAGGAACTCAGGGTCTACCAGGACGGTCACTGCATCGGCAAGGTCACGGTTTCCACCGGCCTGCAGGTGACCGGCGAACACCTGCTCCACAGCGAGACCCGCGCCGGCGCCTACCTCACCGGAACCCGCTGGAACAGCTTCGCCACGGACGGCGTCACTTACCAGTATCCCATCCGCATCGACGGCCCCAACCTGATCCATCAGGTCGGCTGGCGAACCCGGTCCGGCATTCCGAACGGCCTCGAGATCCAGGAACCTCTGCTGGGCACCAAGGCCAGCCACGGCTGCATCCGGGTCGCCCGCACATCGGGCGAGGGCGGTATCAACGCCTTCTGGCTCTGGACGCACCTCGGCAAGAACACCAAGGTCCTCGTGATCGATGACCCGGAAACGCGCCACGCCCGGATGGATGAGCTCGGCATCCCGTACTGATTCGCTTGACATCATCCCATCCCCTCACTATAATACATAAGCCGCTCGGCAGGCGGCCGAAATGAAATGAGAGAAGAAGAGAGAGAAGAGACCACACATGATTCGCGAAGACATCCGCAATATCGCCATCATCGCCCACGTTGACCACGGGAAGACCACTCTCGTGGACCAGATGCTCAAGCAGGGCGGGGCTTATCACGAGAACCAGCAGACCGTGGACCGTGTCATGGACTCCGGTGACATCGAGCGTGAACGCGGCATCACGATCCTGGCAAAGAACACCGCCGTGCACTACATGGGCCACAAGATCAATATTGTCGATACCCCCGGCCACGCCGACTTCGGCGGCGAGGTGGAACGCGTGCTGAAAATGGTCGACGGCGTGCTCCTGCTGGTCGACAGCTTCGAAGGTCCCATGCCCCAGACCCGCTTCGTCCTGCAGCATGCCCTAGACCTGAAGCTGAAGGTCCTGATCGTCGTCAACAAGATCGACCGCCCCGACGCCCGTTGCGAAGAAGTCGTGTCTGAGATCCTGGACCTGCTGATCGACCTTGAGGCGGACGAGAGCACCCTCGACAACCCGATCCTCTACGTCTCGGCACGCAGGGGCACGGCCACCCTGAACCTCGAACAGCCCGGTGAGGACCTGAAACCACTCTTTGAGAGTATCCTCCACTACATCCCCGCCCCCGAGGGCGATCCGGAAGGCCCGGCTCAGGTCCTGATCTCCACCATCGATTACTCCGATTACGTCGGGCGCATCGGCGTAGGCCGCATCCAGCGCGGTGTCTTCCGTGAAGGCATGCAGGTCGTTTACACCAACGTGGAGACCGGCAAGACCAGCCAGCCCTTCCGCCTGAGCGGCCTGTACCAGTTCGACGCCCTGAAGCGCGTCCCGGCCACCGAGGTCAGCATGGGCGACATCGTGGCACTCTCCGGCATGGAAGGTCTCTCCATCGGCGACACGGTCTGTGACCCCTCCTGTGTCGAAGGCCTGCCCTTCGTGAAGATCTCCGAGCCCACGGTCACGATGACGTTCTCCGTCAACGACAGCCCGTTTGCCGGCCGCGAGGGCGAGTATGTCACCTCCCGCCACCTGCGGGCGCGCCTGATGCGCGAGCTGCAGACCGACGTATCCCTGCGCGTCAACGAGACTGACTCCACCGATTCGTTCGAAGTCTGCGGCCGCGGCGAGCTGCACCTCTCGATCCTAATCGAGAACATGCGCCGCCAGGGCTATGAGTTCGCGGTCAGCAAACCCCGCGTCATCTACAAGGAGATCGATGGCCGCAAGTGCGAGCCTGTGGAACGCCTCGTCGTCGACACGCCCCAGGCCAGCGCAGGTGCCGTGATCGAGAAGATCGGCCGCCGCCGCGGCGAACTGATCCACATGTCCGGTTCTGACCGCGTCCGCCTGGAGTTCCTGGTCCCGAGTCGCGGCCTCTTCGGCTATCGCTCCGAGTTCATGACCGACACCCGTGGCGAGGGTATCATGTCCGCCGTATTCGAGAAGTACGAGCCCGTCAAGGGCGACATTCCGCACCGGAATTTTGGCGCGCTGGTGGCCCACGAGGCAGGCCAGTCCAACAACTATGGACTCTTCTACGCTCAGGAGCGCGGCACGCTGTTCATCGGCTCCCAGGTGGAAGTCTACGAGGGCATGATCGTTGGCCAGAACGCCCGCCCCGGTGACCTGGTCGTGAATGTCTGCAAACAGAAACACGTCACCAACATGCGCAACGCCTCGGCTTCCGAAAACGCCCTGCGCTTGGTGAGCGTCCATCCGCTGAGCCTGGAGGAGTGCCTGGAGTTCATCGACGACGACGAGCTTCTCGAGGTCACCCCCAAGTCCCTGCGCATGCGCAAGCGAGTCCTGAGCGCCGGAGACAGGGCAAGGGCATGGAGGTATCAGCAGGCGTAACACATCTTCTCTCATTATCTTGCTCAACACGGTGAACTGTGATAAAATGAAACCAGTAATCAAAAGTAGGAGGTGAATGTGGATGACCGTTCAAGAACAAGCCTATACGCTGATCCGGCAATTGCCGGAAGAAAGCATCAACGCCATCGTCAGAATCATGGTTTTGATGTTGCCCAAAGAAAGGGACACGAATGATGCATCTGCTAAAGTCGGGGATATTTTGTCTCCCAAGATGAAAGCCTACCAGAGAATGCAGGAACTCAGAAAAATCACAGCTGCTTATGACCTGTCGATGCTTCAGAGATCCGAAGCACTTGAAGAAAAGTATGGTAAATTGGCCTGAGGGGGCAGATGAATGCGCGTTTTGATTGACACTAATCTCGTGCTCACTTATGTCTCCGGAAGGGAAGACAAGTATTCTGAACAGACCGACCAGATCATGAAGCTGTGTGCGGAAGAGAAAGTGGAAGGATTTGTTGCCTTTCATACGCTGTCAACTGTCTGGTATATAGCACGCAAGCTTCCAAATGAAACAAGACGCGATTGGATCATCCAAATCTGTGAATTGCTCACGCTCTCGGGAGCAGACAACCAAGCTGTACTCAAGGCCGTTCACAACCTGGATTTCAAAGATTTTGAAGATGCCCTGCAGGATTGCTGTGCGCAGACCAGCCTTGCTGATTACATTGTCACGGCCAATATTCGGGATTTTGCACATAGTGATGTCCCGGCAGTTACTCCTGATCAGTTCCTAAAAATCCTGTCTTGACACGATCTTTTGGGGATGATTCACTCTTGACAAGGTCACATTCCTGTGTTATGATTCGCAATGTTCCAAGTAGAGGCCTGCCCGTCTCTCACCTTGCGCGGCTCACGCTGCCGGGTTCATGGCAAACTCCTTTGAAGAGTGTTCATGCGACGGGTCGGCAGATCCGTCGCTTTTTCGTCGGAAAGCGGGAAGGCGCGGAAGACATGTCTGGAGGTGTATGGATATCGCTTTCGATCTGACGATCAACGAAGAGATTCGCGACCGGGAAGTGCGCGTGATCGATGAGAACGGCACGCAGCTTGGCGTGATGCTCACGCCCAAAGCCCTGGCCTTGGCGGAGGAACACGGCCTTGATCTGGCTGTGATCCAGCCCAACGCCCGCCCTGTGGTCTGCAAGCTCCTGGACTATGACAAGTACCGCTACGAGCAGTCCCGGCGCGAGCGCGACAACCGCAAGAATCAGCGGGTCGTGGAGATCAAGGAAGTGCAGCTGTCCGCCACCATCGCGGAGAATGATGTGCAGACCAAGGCCAAGGCCGCCATCAAGTTCCTCGAGAACGGCGACAAGGTGCGCGTATCCATCCGCTTCCGCGGACGGCAGATCACCCACAGCGAGATCGGCCTGCGCGTCATGCAGGACTTCGCAACCCGCTGCAGTGAGGTCAGTTCCGTCGAGCGGCGCCCTGTCATGGACGGCCGCAACATGATCATGATCCTGGCTCCCAAGGCCGCCAAGGCGTCCTTTGCCGAAAAGAAGGCAGCCCGGGAGAAAGCCGCCTCCGAAAAACCGGAGGCACAGGAATAAACTGCGAACCCCATTCCCCTCCCCGGAGGGCGGATGTGTGTCAAATCAAGGAAGGAGGACCCATCTCATGCCGAAACAAAAATCGCACCGCGGTGCCGCCAAGCGCTTTTTCTTCAGCAAGTCCGGCAAGGTTCAGCACAAGCAGATGAACGCCAACCACCAGGTTCGTCTGAAGACCACCAAGCGTACCCGTCACCTGCGCAACGACGGCGTTGTGGATAACGCGGCGGAAGCCCGCACGATCCACAAGCTCCTGCCCTACAAATAAGTCTTTGGCCGAATAGGAGGAAATAACCATGGCTCGTATCAAGAGAGCTGTCACCGCTCAAAAGAAAAAGCGCAAGGTCATGAAGCTGGCCAAGGGCTACTGGGGCGCCAAGTCCAAGCAGTACCGTGCCGCCACGGAGCAGGTTCGCCGCTCCCTGCGCTATGCCTATAAGGGACGGAAACTCCGCAAGCGCGACTTCCGCCGCCTGTGGATCACCCGTATCAACGCCGCCGCCCGCCTGAGCGGCATGAGCTACTCCACCTTCATCAACGGCCTGAAGAAGGCCAATGTGACGGTGAACCGCAAGATGCTCGCCGACCTGGCTGTCAACGACGCCGCCGCTTTCGCGAAGCTCGTCGACGTGGCCAAGAACGCGTGACCGGGAATCCCTGAAACCGTCTCCTCCCGGGGGCGGTTTTTACATTTGCTTTCCGGGCCTAACGCTTGACATGCGTGGAGCTTCATTGTATGCTTGACAGCGTGCGGATCCATGCGCATGCATTTTCGATACAGAAGGAGGCGCGTTCTTTGCTGGAAAGTAGCGCCATCACCAAGCGATACGGCACCATGACGGCCCTGGACCGGGTCACCCTGTGTCTGGAACCCGGCCACAGCTACGCCATGCTGGGCCCTAACGGCAGCGGAAAGACCACCTGGATGAAACTGGCCGCCGACCTGCTCCTGCCCACCTCCGGAAAAATGCTGCTGGACGGAGAACCCGTCAGCAAGCAGACCCGGGGCAAGGTCGCCTATATGAGCACCGAAAACTTCCTCTACTCCTGGATGTCAGTCCGCGACGTGGGTCTCTATTTCAAACGCTTTTTCCCTGACTATGATTTAGATCTGTTTGAGCAGTCCGTCGCATACATGGAATTAAGGCCCGACATGAAAATGCGCATGCTCTCTTCAGGCATGATGGCCAAACTCAAAGTCGCGGCAACCCTGGCCCGGCACGCCAAAGTCTATCTCTTCGACGAGCCCTTCAACGGCATTGACCTCATTGCGAGGGACGATATCGCCACCATGATCCTCCATCAACTGACGCCGCAAACCGTGATGGTGCTTTCCTCCCACCTGGTCGAGGAGCTTGAGGCTGTCACCGACCGCGCGGTCTTCATGCGCAACGGAAAGGTGCTTGCCGTGTCCAGCAACGAGGAGCTCCGGGAGCGGGGTATCACGATGGCCGACGCTTACCGCGAGGTCTACGGCATGAGAGGCAGGCTGATCCAATGAAGTGGCTGTTGTACTATGAACTGCGCAAGACCCGGCAGGCGAGGATCGTCCTCTTTGCCGTCTCGGCTGTGCTGCAGGCGATCTATTGCATCAGCCTGCTGGCCAAGGACCGGGTCGCGATCCCGATGAGCGGTTCCCTGCTGTTCATCGCGGCGGCCGGCGGAACACTGTACCTCGGCATGGACAGCTTGCTGACCTTCCACCGCGACCTGCGGACAGACCAGGGCTACATGGTCTTCATGACCCCCTACAACTGCTGGCAGATCCTCGGTGCCAAATTCCTGCAGAACACGATCTCTCTGATGCTGACCGGCGCGGTTTACGTCGGTGTCATCTACCTGGACGTGGTCATGCTCATGAACACCTACCAGGGCATCCATGACGGCTGGACACTCGCCACCAGTTTCCTGAACGACCCCGATGCGTATTTGAATTTCCTGACGGAGCAAGGTTTCAAGGGACTCGGGTTCAGCATCGACTTCCGGGATGGCACGCTGATCATCTGCGCCTACGTCGTTTATGTGTGCACCTGGCTGTCCTTCATCTCCATGGCCTATCTTTCCGACGTCATTTCCATTTTCCTGGTTCCCTCCAAACCCAGGATAAGCGCCTTCATCGCGTTCGGCGTCTTCATCCTCCTGTCCTACATCGTCCTCTGGCTGCAAACGCTTCTCCCGGCCCTCTCCCACTACCAGACCAGCCTTCTGATGGCCTCCGCTCTGGCATTGGGTTCCGCTATCGTCATGTACGTTGTGACTGCCGTGCTGATGGAGTGGAAACTGAGCGTCTGAGAAGATTGCCAAAAATTCTTCAAAGTTCACTGACACCTCTTCGATTCCTCCGTATCAACATGTGCAAGGAGCAAAACACAGCCTTGCAGAAAGAAAGAATAAACCGCAAAGCGGCTAGGAGGAAATCAACAATGACGGATTTTGAAAACTTTGAAGCAATCGAACTGAACCTGGAAGACCTGGATCTTGCGACCGGCGGCTACAAGCGCCCGAAGGACAAGGAAGGCTTTGAAATCTATCAGATCAAGCGCGGGGACACCCTCGGCCGTCTGGCCCGGCAGTTCAAGTGCACGGTCAAGGACTTGCTGAACTGGAACCCCAAGATCACGAACCGCAACCTGATCTTCACCGGTGACTACCTGTATTACAAGCCCGCCGTCAAGTAATCGACATTCACAGACTGTCGCAGGCACTGCCTGCGGCAGTTTTGTTTTTGAAAAACGGAAGTGTCTGACACACTTCCGCTGCGCATTGTAATTCAATGGTATTCCTTACTATACGAGCATCCGTAAAAACTACGTTTCATCAAGCATGCCAGTAATGATTCTTGCTAACGGTGTAATAAATCAAAAACGGAATGCCAATGCCAAAGCATGAGAGAAACAGCCAGAAAATTATGCTGTGTCCCTGTTGACTACGAACATATGTAGCACCATCACGACCTGTAAGTGACATATAATATTCCTCCTTCTTGTTTTGCAAATACAACATATGTTGTATTCCTGGCTCATTTATACCACATACGTGTTATTTTGTCAATGAATTGTGGTGGAATGAGGAGGGATTCGTCTGTACTACAGAAGATTACGCGACCTCCGAGAAGACCACGATCTCACACAAGATCAGCTCGTAGCTATACTAAAGATTCCAAAGACAACATATACAAATTATGAGCAAGGAAAGAGAGAAATACCCTTCAAACTTGCAATTCGTTTGGCAAAGCTTTATAACGTATCATTGGATTACATTGCAGACTTAATCAAAACACCAGTCCAATTATCTGAACGAGATGATATAGAAGAAAACCGTTAGATGGTAATCGGTTTTCTTTTTTGTAAAGCAAAAGCAGAGCGCTTTTGGCGCTCCGCAGATGGGATCCGGCGGCGACCTATGCTTCCGGGCCGTGTCCAGCCAAGTACTTTCGGCACTGAAGGGCTTAACTTCTGTGTTCGGGATGGGAACAGGTGGGACCCCTTCGTCATTGCCACCGGAAATGGTGAATGTAATTGTTGCG
>JAFZPI010000030.1 GCA_017552615.1 Clostridia bacterium | reverse complement strand
GTGGATCATGGATTTCCTCAAAGTATTTCTCCATCATGTAAATCACCTCGACGATTATCATTCGAGATGATTTGCAAAAATCCTTTTGGTAACACTTTTGTAATATTTGTGATCCTTATTTCATTCATGCGTTGGCCGTGTTTGTTTGTGCCTGCCTTGCGTTTCACGGGCAATCTGCGTATAATGAAACCGCCGGAATGAAACGGCGCGAGAGGAGACCGGAAGATATGAAGTTAGGCGTGGTGGGTCTGCCCAACGTGGGCAAGAGCACCCTTTTCAATGCGATTACCCAGACCAGCAACGCACAGGCCGCGAATTTCCCCTTCTGCACCATTGAGCCGAATACCGGCATGGTGATGGTGCCCGACCACCGGCTCGACGTGCTGGCGGAAATGTATCACCCCAAGAAGGTGACGCCCACCACCGTGGAGTTCGTGGACATCGCTGGCCTTGTAAAGGGCGCGAGCCATGGCGCGGGCCTGGGGAACAAATTTCTCTCCCACATCCGGGAGGTGGACGCCATCGTCCATGTCGTGCGCTGCTTTGAGGACGAGAACATCATCCGCGACGAGTGCTCCAAGGATCCGGTCAGCGACATCGAGACCGTGAACCTCGAGTTGATCTTCGCGGACCTCGAGACCGTCCAGCGCCGCCGCGACAAGGCCGCGCGCCAGAAGAACGGCGGCGACAAGAACGCTGCCCGGGAGCTGGAACTCTGCGGACGCATGATCGAGCATCTCGAGCAGGGCAAGCCCGCCCGTACGCTAGAAGTGGACGAGGAAGAAAAAGCGATCCGCGACAGTTGGTTCCTCTTGACAGCGAAACCCGTGATTTACGCCGCGAACATCGCGGAAGATGCGCTTTCCCTCCCCGAGAATGAGGTCCCCGGTCTGCCGGAAGTCCGGAAGATCGCCGAAGGTGAAGGCGCCGAGATGCTGGTCATCTCCGCTGCCATCGAGGAAGAGATCTCCCAGATGGATCCGGAGGAGAAGGCGGAGTTCCTGGAAGAACTCGGTATCGGTGCCAGCGGCATGGAGCGAATGATCACTGCCTGCTATCACCTGCTGGGGCTGATCTCCTTCCTGACCTGCGGCGAGGACGAGTGCCGGGCCTGGACCATCGTCAAGGGCACCAAGGCACCCCAGGCGGCGGGCAAGATCCACACGGACTTCGAGCGCGGCTTTATCCGCGCGGAGATCGTGCCCTTCGAGACCCTGGCGGAGCTGGGCTCCATGGCCGCCTGCAAGGAGAAGGGCCTGGTGCGCTCCGAGGGTAAGGACTATGTGATGAAGGACGGCGACGTGACGCTGTTCCGCTTCAACGTATAAAAAGGGGGACAGTTCATGAAAAAGGGAGTCCGGGTCGTGCTGTTCCTCATCAAACGCATCTTCAAAATGAACTGGCGGAAGATGTGGAAGGTGGCCGGTGAGATCAAGGAGCGCAGCGGCCACAACCGTTTCTGGCTCCTGTGGGACATGACAAAGTGCGGTCTCCAGTACCGCGCCGGCTACATGGACTACAAGATTGCCGAGATGTGGAACCTGAACAAGGAGCAGCGGAAGACGGTGATCACCCGCGGCAAATCCAATGAAATCGTCCGCCGGATGAATGACAAGAAGTATTGGCACTTTTTCGACGACAAGACGGAGTTCAACGAGACCTTCAAGGAATGGATCCCGCGCAAGTGGCTTCGGATCGACAGGAACACTACGCCGGAAGCGCTGGCCGCCTTCCTGGAGGGATTTGACGCCGTGATCGGCAAACCGCTCGAAGGCTCCAGCGGCCAGGGTATCCAGAAGTACACGGCGAAAGACTGGGCGAAGGGCCCCAAGGCTTTCCTGCATCGTCTGCACATGGATGAGATCGGGATTCTCGAGGAGCTGGTCATCCAGCACCCCGAGATGGCCCGGATGTGCCCGACCTCCGTCAACACCTGCCGTATCGCGACGCTGCTCGGCGACAAGCAGCAGGGCATCGTCTACGCCTTCCTGCGCATCGGCAACGGCAAGGTCATGGACAATGTGGACTGCGGCGGCATGGCAGCCCGGATCGACCTGGAGTCCGGCACCCTGAAGACGGTCGGCGCGGACAAGGCCGGCAACCGCTACGAAAAGCACCCGATCACCGGCACGGAGATCGTCGGCTTCACCATTCCCTATTGGGAAGAGGCCAAAGCGATGTGCATCGAGGCTTCAAAGAAGATACCCGAGATGCGCTTCGTGGCCTGGGATGTGGCCATCACGGCCGACGGCCCGACCTTCATCGAGGGCAATTCTTTCCCGAGTCACGCTGTGCCCCAGTTTGCGGCCCACTATCCCGACGGCATCGGCATCCTGCCGGAATTCGAGAAGTTTATTGATCTGTGAGGATGACATCAAAAAAGGAAGCTGCGGTTCGATGACCGTGGCTTCCTTTTCTGAGTTCTTTACGGCTTTGAAGGGAAAATTCTGGTTTCCTTGCCAGAGCTTGTTATCTTACCCTGATCAGTCAAAACAGCTTTTTGAACAGATCAACGATCAAATCGATGAGACCGCCTTTGTTGTCCCTGCGGCCCGGAGCATCGTCCACGCCACCTGCTGCTTTTTCCATCTCGTTCAGGCTCAGTTCCTTCCGGTTGCTTTCCATTTCCTTGTTATCCATGGTCTTTATCTCCCTTCAGCAGTTGATTTCGTATTCGGTTTACACCTGTTTATACGAACGAAAAAACCGGATGGCAGTATGTTATTTCGGCGATTTTTCGGCGCTCTCTCACGGCCTATCTTACCCGAAAACCGGCAGGTGGTCAATAAAGAAGCGCGGGCTGCTGATTCAGTCCGCGCACGAGGGCCAAATTTTGGCTTCCCTTTCCAGAGCTTGTCACATTATCTTCCGAGATTCATTACCTTTAAGGATTTTGCAATCATAACTGATCCAGCATCGCAATCAGTACGTCCTCGTACATTTCAGGATACGCGCCGGAGAACTTGGTTTCCATGAATTTTCCGTTTCCATCTACATAGAAGGAAGTCGGGATAACCTGATAAGGGAAAATCATTGAGAATTCTTTCGGTACGAGAATGACCGGATATGTGATTCCGTTATCGCTGATAAGCTGACGCGCTTTTTCGATGTCGTCATCGATCAGCAGCCCCACAACGGCGCAGCCCCTGTCCTG
>JAFZPI010000029.1 GCA_017552615.1 Clostridia bacterium | reverse complement strand
TCGTCCTGAGCCAGGATCAAACTCTTCCGTTTAATCCTTTTACTCTCCGGAATACACTGTCTCTTTTCCTTGCGTTTTCTCGTCTTTCCTGTATCGTTTTCAAGGTTCATGGGTCTGACCCCAGCGGGTCAGCTTTGCTAATGTACCATAAATCGGGTGGGTTGTCAAGCAGTTTTTTCGCTGAAATCAACATTTTTGAAGCCCTATTCAGGCACAGCCGCGGCGACATGAAGATCGACCGTGACCGCAGGCGCCGGAACCTTATCCAACGCATGAAGTTTCTCCTCTGTCAGATCACGGTTCATAGGGGTCATCCTGATCAAATCGCACCAGAGTTCAGGCGTGATCGCAGTTTCCTGATGAATATGGCACTCACTCACCACCCTGGCCTTTGCCCTGAGATAGGTTTCCACCTCTCCCTCTGCATAGAGCGGCAAACCCCGGGTCACGCGGATTTCCTTCAAATATTCACTGCCGGGATAGACCTTGATCAGCAAACCGTCCGGGGTCAGCACTCGGCTGAACTCATCATAGCCTGCAGGAGTCAGAATGTCCAGTACCGCCGTGAAGGTTCCGTCCGCAAAGGGCAGCCGCCGGAGGTCAGCTACACACCACAGCGCCGTGCAGGGCTGGTCAGAAGCTAGGCGAATTGCGTCACGGCTGATGTCCACGCCTGCGCCGGTCCAGTCTGGATGCACTGTCAGAAGGCGGTTCAGGTACCAGCCCTCGCCGCAGCCGGCGTCAAGCAAGCGGTGATCCTTCTCCGTCAGTAGCGTTTCGATTGCCTCAGCCACCGGGTCAAAAAAGCCTGCGGCAAAAACACGGCTCCGGGCTTCAAAAAGATCGCTACGGTAATCCTCCTGCCGAGCCTCCGAGAGAACATTCAGGGTACCCCTGCGGTTTACGTTCAGGCAATGGCTGTTGGGGCAGACCAGTGAATCCCCTCTCCGGCTGACAGGCCGGCCGCAAGTGGGACAGACCAGCCCGCCGAGAGCTTCTACGGCTGCGAAGAGTTTTTCTTTCTTGCTCAGCATCCTGTCCTCCGATTTTGGCGCAAAAGAACAGCCCCGTCCGTGTCGGGCGAGGCTGTAACTGGCATCTTATTCGTTGTCGTCCGCGTGGATATCGTCGGTTTCGTCGGCTTCGTCCGTTTCGCCTTTGCTCTCCTCTTCGGCTTTTTCTTCTTCCGTGGTTTCTTCTTCGGCTTCGGGCTCGCCGTCCGTGTCCTCAAAGGTCTCGGGGAAGAGAGGCTTACCGCACTCGGGGCAGGGCATGTCCTCGTCGAAGTCGAAGCCGTCCATGACCAGGGTCACTTCCTTGCCGCAGTGCGGGCAATTGTAGGTGACTTCATCCTCGTCCAACTCGACGTCATTCTCGCCCTCTTCGTCGAATTCATCCCGGTGGCAGGGATGCTTCGGGCAATGCGGGGGCGGCGGGAAATCAGGGCCTTCCTGCAGGTCGGCCACATCTTCTTCGAGCAGGCCCAAATCTTCATCGATCGCGTCCACGAAATCAGACAGTTCCTCATGATCCGTCTGCAGGGCTTCGAGTTCGTCCGCCATATCGGATACGAGATCGATCAGCTCCAAAAGCAGCCTGGTGGAGCTTTTCTCGGTGTTGAGCTGCAGGCCGTCTGCAAGTCCCTTCAGGTAGTTGGCACGTTCAGTCAGATTGCTCATCGTGCGCCTCCTGCGCTTATGCGCGCTCCATGTACTCGCCGGTGCGGGTATCAACGCGGATCAGGTCGCCGTTGTTGATGAACAGCGGCACCTGGAGCTGAACGCCAGTCTCGAGGGTCGCAGGCTTGTAGGTGTTGGAAGCCGTGTCGCCCTTGAAGCCGGGTTCGGTGTTGGTGACCTCGAGGGTCACGAAGTTCGGGGCATCCACGGAGAAAGCCGCGCCCTTAAAGAACTTGATGGTGACGTTGGTGCCCTCTTTGACGTACTTGATGGCATCCTCCACCTGGTCGTGGTTCAGGGGCAGCTGGTCATAGGTCTCCATGTCCATGAAGTAATAGAGATCGCCATCGTTGTAGGAATACTGCATTTCCTTGGTCTCAATGATGGCCTTGCTGGTCTTGAAGGTAGGGTTGAAGCTAGTCTCGACGACCGCACCGGTCAGCACGTTCTTCAGCTTGGTGCGCACAAAGGCCGCGCCCTTGCCCGGCTTCACGTGCTGGAAATCGACGATTGTCCACACGCCGCCTTCCCATTCAATGGTAATGCCCTTTCTGAAATCGCCGGCAGTAATCATGTTGCATTCCTCCATGTTCAGTTTGTGTAAGCCCGCAGAGGGGCTGCCGTGCCAAAGAGCCAGCAGCCCACGGGCACGATTCTCCAATTCGCATTGTAACACAAGATTGGCGGATTGAAAAGAGGTTTTTTCGGGAAGGTCATTGCTTAAAGGTTGTGATGCTTTCGTCTGTCGTTCGCAATTTCATAGGCTTCTTCATCTTTCCGGATTCCGACAACAATCACCTGCATCTGTGTTTCGGTCCTGATGAGTTTGTAAACGATACGGATTCCTTCCTTGAGGATCTTGATCTTCAGGAGATTTGTCAGATTGAGTCCGCGCTTATGTCCAAGCGGCTTTCCGTATCCGCCCTCGCTTTGCGGTAAAGGATTCTGCTTCACCTTGTCAATGGCCTTGCGGACGACGGCTTGCTGGGTGCGTGACAGGTTGTCCAGGTCTTTGTCTGCCTCCGGAAGAAAACGAACAGACCACGTCATTCGAGTTCCACCTCTCCGATGGCATCAAGATCCTCTTCTGTGATGTTCAGCCGTTTCCATACATCCGCTTCCAGAATGGTTTTCTCAAGATCAGCATTCGCAAGCCGTTCGTTGGCAACGGCAAGCAGACGCGCATCCTCAATCTCGTCCATCATGCGGAGATATTCATCAGGTGAAATAATCACGCACTCCGGCGTGTTGTTTTTCATTACAACCTTTGCGCCATTAGTTTTGACATCGTCAAAAATCTTCCCCGCAAGGCCACGGTTGAACATCGTGATGGGAACAGTGTTGCGGATTGCACTGATGACAGATGGCATATGGCTCACTCCCTTTCATGGAAAGAGAATAACACAGGATCGTCTGGTGTGTCAAGATAATCGCTGCGAAATTTACCGATATATACCTCAGCTTATTCCTTATACACTGCCCGTTCCCCACCGATCAGCGGCCAGCGGCTGTAGGCCATAACCACGCGGGCACATCCAAGAGTCGGGAATTCCGGACGCAGGGGCACAGCGACCGGACGGATGTGCATACCCACCAGGGTATCCCCGACGTCAATCGCAGCATCCGCCTGTACTGCAATTGCCAGGGCAGGCTCATCCAGCAGCTTCCATGCCGCTGCCGGCACACTGCCACCTGCTTTGGGCTGCGGGATGGCGTGGACCCGAATCAGGCCTCGGGATTCCAACGCACTCCGCTCCATCACGATGGCGCGGTTCAGGTGCTCGCAGCACTGGAAAGCCGCATGCAGGCCGTTGCTGCGGCAGGCGTCCAGCATCGCGGAAGCAATGACCTCCCCATATGCGGGGACCGACCCATGTCCGATCCGTGCTCCGGCCACTTCCGATGTGGAGCAGCCCAGCACGATCTGACCGCCCTCCCGGATCTTTCCGGCTTCTTTCAGGGCCGCCACACAGGTGCCCAGTACGCGTGCGGCTTCTTCCCGCAGTTCACTGATTTCCATGGTTTTCGTTTCCATCCTGATCGCCTCCGAAGATTCTCTGTTTTACTCGGTTGATTCCGCTTTCCAGATCAATATCCCGCAGCTGCGCCAGCAGGGCGGCGGGCTTCAGTCTTGTCCGGAGTTCCGCCGTGGTGGTCGCCCCGCTGGCTTCCGCGATCTTGAATACTTTTTCGATGATCGCCTTGCGCTGCGCCGGTTCCACGCGCCGCATGGCCTCCTGCAGACTCACTTCCGCCACTTTGGACAGGAGGGTCGTTCCATCCGCCTCATCCCAGACGCCGGGTTGCAAGAGCTGCCAGGTAAAGGGATCGTGCTGGTACAGTCCTGTTCCCGTGGAGTGAATGATCGTGGGCTGGGATGTCCTTCCCAGAAGAAGTCCGATCAAGGACGCTTCCGGCACGACGCTGTGCATCCGTTCCCGGATTCGCCGGTATCCCTCGGATGCCAGAGAGGCATCGTCCAGCCCCGGACTGTCGAAAGACCAGACGGCCTGGATTTTTGCCTGCATTTCCAACGGAGCATGAACCGCCGCGTACGCCGCGAGGTTTCCGCCCTTGGAATGGCCGGTGAGGATCAGGCTTTTTTCCGTGTCCTGCCCCACCAAGGTCAGGTAATGTGCAGCCGCGACCTGGGCCGGAACCGGGCACTCGTATGCCATTGAAAAGTCCTCGCGCCAGCCGACCATCGTAGCATCCGTTCCACGAAAGCTGACCACACGCGCACCATCCGGCACATCGAAGCACACCGCCGCAAACTGGATGCCGATCTTTGGGTCCAGAATGCTGACATAACTGCAGGCAGTGATCCCGCCGAATCTGTCCGTTTCCGCCATCGCCTGCATCAGGCGGTGATAACGGGCTTTCAGGGTGTCGGGGAGTCTTTCCGGCAGGGGATGCGTTCGGGCAGTCTCTTTGATTGTAACATGTCTCTCTCCCGTTGCGTTCTCCCAGACATCCGCATAACTGAGTTCGGCGAAGCACAGCGCATCCACACCGTTAAGAGGTTCCTCCCGGAAGGAAGCATCGCCCTTCCAGTCCAGGTAGTCAAACAAATTGGACACGCGGTGCTTCCTCCCTTCTCCCGGTTTGATTCCGTCATTACGGCTTGCGCATCGTCAGGCCGATTCGGTTTTTCTGCTTGTCGACCTCGGTGACCCACACTGTGACCACATCGCCCACGCGGACCATTTCCGAGGGATGGCGAACCCGACGCGTGAACTGGCTGATGTGTACAAGGCCGTCCCGGTGGACACCGATGTCCACGAAGGCGCCGAAGTCCGTCACATTTCGCACGGTGCCGCGCAGTTCCATGCCGGTCTTCAGGTCGTCCATCTCCAGTACGTCAGCGCGGAGCATGGGCGGCGGCAGCTCGTCGCGCGGATCTCGGCCCGGCTTGTTCAGCTCCTCCACAATGTCGCGGAGGGTAGGCTCACCGATATTCAGCTCTTTGGCAAGCAATGCATAACCCGCTTCTTCAGCTGCCTTTTTCAGAGTGCCACCCGCGGCTTCTTTTGCCGTCAGGTCAAAGCGCTTGAGCAGTTCGCGCGCCGCGTCGTAGCTTTCCGGGTGAACACCGGTGTTTTCCAGCACATCCTTCGCGTCCGGAACCCGCAGGAAGCCCGCCGCCTGCTCGAAGGCCTTCGGTCCCAGGCGCGGGACTTTCTTCAGTCCAGCCCGGCTCTTAAAGGGGCCGTTCTCCTCGCGGTAGGTCACAATATTCTTCGCCACCGTGGCATTGATGCCCGCGATATGGCTCAACAGGGACCAGCTCGCAGTGTTCACATCCACGCCGACCGCGTTCACGCAGTCCTCCACCACGCCGTCAAGGGCATGGTCCAGCTCCGCTTCTTTCAGGTCATGCTGGTACTGCCCGACGCCGATGGCCTTCGGGTCAATCTTCACGAGTTCCGCCAGCGGATCCTGCAATCTCCGGGCGATGGAGACCGCGGAGCGCAGGTTCACGTCAAACTGCGGGAACTCCTCGGCTGCGAGCTTGGACGCAGAGTAGACCGAAGCCCCGGCCTCCGAGACGATCATATACTTCAGTTTGTCTCCCAGGTCAAGGGCTTTCATCACCCCGACGAAGAACTGCTCGGTCTCCCGGCTGGCCGTCCCGTTGCCGATTGCCGCGACGCTGACGCCCCACTGGCGGATCATCTTCATGACCGTGGCTTTGGCTGCCTCCGGCCGCTGGTGCGGGAGGGGATAGACTACGCCGGTGTCCAACACACGGCCAGTCGCATCCACAACAGCGATCTTGCAGCCGTGGGCAATGCCCGGGTCCAGTCCCATGACGACCCGCCCACGCACCGGAGGTTGCATCAGCAAAGGCCGCAGGTTCATCGCGAAAACCCCGATGGCAGCCTCCTGGGCACGGTCGGTCATATCGCCGCGCAGCTCGTTGTCCAGGGAGGGCGCGATCAGCCGGTCGTAGGCGTCGTCGCAGGCCCGCTGCACATAGTCCGTGCAGGGAGAACCCGTCTGGATGACCCAGCCCTGCCGCGTTCCGGTGTGGGCGTGATCCCCATCTACCTGCAGCGAAACTTTCAGCCAGCCTTCTTTTTCTCCGCGGTCCATCGCAAGCACGCGATGCGATGGCATGGTGCGCATCGGCTCGGCATAGTCATAATACATGCGGTACACGCTGTCTTCTTCCTTCGCCGCCACGGTCTTCACCTGGCACTCCCGGGCATACAGCCGCTTGAGGCGGTCGCGCACGGCGGCGTCATCGGAAACACGCTCTGCGATGATGTCCATCGCACCCTGCAGCGCGTCTTCGACCGATTCCACGCCCTTCTCGGCATCGACATACTCCGCCGCCATCTCTTCCGGTGTCTTCTTGGTCGGGAGTTGAAGCAGCATCGCGTCGGCGAGAGGCTCCAGTCCCTTCTCCTTCGCGATCATCGCGCGGGTGCGCCGCTTCGGGCGGTACGGGCGGTAGATATCTTCCAGTCTTGCCAGGGTCAATGCATTATCCAGCTCCGCCTGAAGTTCTTCCGTCCACTTGTCGAGCTTCTTCAGGCTCTCGCTGATCTCATTGCGCCGCTGTTCCAGGTTGCGGAGCTGCTGAAGGCGCTCTTCGAGCGTACGCAATTTCGTATCGTCCAATTCCCCGTGCTGCTCTTTGCGGTATCTCGCGATAAAGGGCACGGTTGCGCCTTCATCCATCAACGCGATAACCGCCTCCACCTGCCAGGGTTGGATGCTGAGTTCTTTGGCGATGACTTCCGCGATGTTCATGGTCTCTTCCTCCCGTTTAATCCGGCCAGAATGCCGCTCCCGAAGGCAAACATCAGGTTAAAGCCTCCGCAGTCTCCGTCCACGTTCAGGATTTCCCCTGCAGCGTGAAGGCCCGGGGCAAGCTGGGATTCCAGGTTGATCGGACTGAAGTCCTCCGTGTCGATGCCTCCAGCCGTCACCTGTGCGCTTTCAAAGCCCTTGATCCCTGTGGGCTTCAGCCTGAAATCGCGAAGTACGCAAGCAAGTTGATGGAGTTCATCGTTTTTCAGTTCTTCCGCTTCTCGGTCTTTCGTTTTCACACCGGCCTGGTCAGCCACCCGTTCCGCCAAGCGCGGTACCAGCAGGCCGCACAGCAGGCGGTCCGCCGGCTGGCCGCGCCAGATGTTCCGCCGGTGCCGAAGGGCATTCTCAATCTCGTTCTCGTTCGCCATTCCCGGCAGCAGGTTCACGGAGAGTTCCGCTGCCGGCGTGATATAAGCGGCACACTGCATCGCGCAGATCCCACTGACACCGTAATCCGTGAAGAGCAGTTCACCCTCTTCGCGGCGCATACGGCGCTGCCCCCGCAGGACCGTGACTTCCGCCCGGACGCGGATTCCGCTCAGCCCGCGGATCGGATCGGTCTCGGTCTCGATCTGGGTCAGGGCAGGCTTGGGATTGATCAGGCGGTGTCCGTGCGCTTCCAGCAGGGCATAAGTGCTTCCGTCGCTCCCCAGCTTCGGCTGTGCCTTTCCGCCTCCCGCCACAATCACGCGATCGCAGGGAACAGCCTCCCCTTCCGTCAAAACCAGCCAACCTGCATCCGTACGCTTCAGGCCTGTCACCCTAACCCCGGTACGGATCTCCACGCCCAGTTTCTCAAGCGTGAAGCGGAGCGTATCCAGGACCGTGGATGCCTGTCCGGTCACCGGATAGACCCTTCCTGCTTCCTCTTCCCAGAGGGCCAGGCCGTGCGCCCGCCAGAAGCGCATCTGCTCCTTTGCGCCACAGAGCCACAGCACGCGTTCCGCAAAGCGATCATCTCCATGATATTCAGGCGCGCCTGTATTCATCAGGTTGCAGCGTCCGTTGCCCGTAGCAAGGATCTTCTTCCCGACCCGGTCCATGCGCTCCAGGACGATCACCCGGTCACCGCATTCCGCCGCCGAGATCGCCGCCGCCAGACCCGCCGCGCCGCCGCCGATAACGGCCACTGTCTGCCGCTCCGTCATTCCGGTTCTCCTTCCATATGGTAGATTCGCCTGAGTTCCGCGGTCATGCGACCGTCCGCCTCGTATACGATCAGCGGCGGCTCCGGGTGCAGCATGGGTTTCCCGTCCTTCACGGCTTCGATCAGGACCAGGTTCGCGGGTTTGTCCACCCGCGGATAGACCAGTCGGAAGCGCTTGGGCGTCAGTTTTGCCTCCTGAAGCAGATCCATCAGTTCCAGCATCCTGGGAGCGGGGAAGACCAGACTCAGCCGCCCTTTTCCCCGCAGGATACGATGGGCAGCCCGGAACCATGGCAACAGCCCCTCTTCATCAAGATTCCTGGCAATGTCCGACGCTTCCGAAGGGCTGTGCAGAACCCGCCCGGGAAGTCCATACGGCGGGTTGCAGATCACATGATCCACACTGCATCGACCCAGAATCGTCTCCGAATCCCGAATGTCCGCACGATGGATCCTCACCCGTTCGGTCAGTCCATTCAGTTCCATGGACCGCCCCGCCATCTCCGCAAACTCGCTCTGGCATTCGATAGCCTCGCAGATTTTCCCTTTGCCACGGCCCATGATCAACAAGGGCAGAATCCCTGTGCCCGTACCGAAATCCGCAAATGTATCCTCCGCATCCATGCGCACGAAATCCGCCAACAGCACACTGTCCATGCCGTAGCGGAAGCCCTGCTTTTTCTGCAGGATGCGCAGGCCGCCCAGTTGGAGATCCTCAAGGGTCTCATCGGGGCGGAGGGGAATGGTATCGGGCACAGATGGTTCTCCCCTCATGTAAGATACTCCGGCAAACGGATCTCATCTCTGGGAATTCGCTGCCAGTCAAATCCCGGAATCAGTTCGTCCAGAGTCATTGGCTCAATTCGATGAATCAGATGGCAGGCGTAAGCCAATGCACCCAGAATGTCGTCAGGAGTAAAGCGTTTTGAAAGTGCTTGAATCCCCAAATCCCGATCGCGCTTTGCCAGGCGTCTGCCTTGGGAATCCGTCAGCAGCGGGATGTGAACATAAGCTGGCGGCGTTTCACCGAGACACTCATAAAGATAGATCTGCCGCGGGGTTGCGGTCAGGATATCCCGTCCCCGGACAACCTCGGTCACGCCGCTCGCAATGTCATCCGCCACGCAGGCCAACTGGTAACCAAAGAGCCCATCCGAACGCCGGAGCACGAAATCCCCGCAGTCCCGGGCAAGGTTCTCGGTAAGCGTTCCCTGCAATCCGTCCGTGAAGGTCACATCCCGATCGGGGACTTTCAGTCGAAGGGCCGGGGTGCGCAGGAGCGACTTTTCCGCGATCTGCTCGGGCGTGAGGTTTCGGCAGGTACCCGGATAGACCGCCTGGGTATCCCCAAGATTCGGCGCCAATTCGGGATGGAGTTCCGCCCGCGTGCAGAAGCAGGGGTAGACAAGGCCCTGAGATTTCAGCCGTCCCAATGCTTTTTCGTAGAATACGGTACGGTTTTTCTGGTATATGATCGGACCGTCCCATGTAAAGCCCAGCCAGTCCAGGGCTTCGAGGCAAGCCTTTGTGTTGGTCTCCGGACAGCGGGGGACATCCACGTCCTCGATCCGCAGGAGGATTTGTCCACCTTGGGACTTGGCCGAAAGCCAGGCCAGCATCGCGCACAGGATGTTCCCGAGGTGCAGCGGACCGCTGGGAGTGGGGGCGAAGCGCCCAACAATGCTCACAGCTTTTCCCTCAGGAACTGACCGGTGAAGGAAGCCTCGCATTGCGCGACCTTCTCCGGGGTTCCGCAGGCGACCAGCATCCCACCGGCGTCGCCGCCCTCAGGACCGAGGTCGATGATCCAGTCCGCGACCTTGATAACGTCCAGGTTGTGCTCGATCACTAGGACGCTGTTGCCGGCCTCGGTCAGGCGCTGGAGCACGTGGATCAGGCGCGCTACATCGTCGGTGTGCAGGCCGGTCGTGGGTTCATCCAGGACATAGATCGTGCGGCCCGTGGCTTTGCGGGAAAGCTCCGTGGCCAATTTGACGCGTTGAGCCTCTCCGCCGGAGAGGGTTGTGGCTGCCTGGCCGAGCTTCATGTAACCCAAGCCAACATCCTCGAGGGTTTCCAGCTTCCGACGCAGCGTCGGATGGTGCTCAAAAAAGCGCACGCCCTCCTCCACGGTCATCTCCAGGACTTCGTAGATGTTCTTCCCGTTCCAGGTAACCTCGAGTGTCTCCCGGTTATAGCGGCGGCCCTTGCAGTCCTCGCAGGGGACATAGATATCCGGCAGGAAGTTCATCTCAATGCGCCGCACGCCGTCACCCTGGCAGGACTCGCAGCGGCCTCCGCGCACATTGAAGCTGAAGCGGTTTTCTTTATAGCCCCGGGATTTGGCTTCCGGAGTCATCGCAAAGAGCTTGCGGATCTGGTCGAAGAGTCCGGTATAGGTGGCAGGGTTCGAGCGCGGGGTCCGGCCGATCGGGCTCTGGTCGATCATGATGATCTTGTCGAGCTGCTCCGCGCCTTCCATCGCCCGGAAAGAACCGGGCCGAGTCTTGGCGCGGTTCAGCTGGCGCGCCAGCTGTTTATAGATGATTTCATTCACAAGGGATGACTTCCCGGAACCGGAAACCCCGGTCACGCAGCAGAAGACCCCGAGCGGGATCTCTACGTCCAGATCCTTCAGGTTGTGCTCCGACGCGCCGAGAATCCGCAGCCAGCCGGATGGCTTGCGGTGGCGCCTGGGAACGGGAATGGAGCGCTTCCCCGAGAGGTACTGCCCGGTGATGGAACGCTCGCAGGCGATCACATCGTCAATGCTCCCGGCCGCGACAATCTCCCCGCCGTGAACACCCGCGCCGGGTCCCACATCCACAAGGTAATCCGCGGCCCGCATCGTGTCCTCGTCGTGCTCCACAACGATCACAGTGTTGCCCAGGTCGCGCATGTTCTTCAGCGTGGCGATTAGCTTGTGGTTGTCGCGCTGATGCAGGCCGATGGAAGGTTCGTCCAGCACATAGAGCACGCCCATCAGCGCCGAGCCGATCTGCGTGGCCAGGCGGATGCGCTGGGCCTCACCGCCGGAAAGCGTCACTGCCGAGCGACTCAATGTCAAATAGCCGAGGCCCACATCGTTCAGGAAACCCAGCCGCGCGTCGATCTCCTTGAGGATCGGCGCGGCAATCAGCTTTCCCGTCGCGTTCAGTTCCAGGTTGCGGAAGAAAGCGCGGCTGTCCACAACCGAAAGATCGCTGACCTCTGCCAGGTTCCGCCCGCCCACGGTCACGGCCAAGGCTTCGGGTTTCAGGCGTTTGCCGCCGCAGTCCGGGCAAACCTCGTCCGCCATGTATTCTTCGTAGGCCGTTTTCATGGCCTCGGAGGTCGTCTCGCGGTAGCGCCGCTCCAGCGTGGGGATCACGCCTTCAAACGGTGTAGCGTACTGTCCTTTTCCGTTCGCGCTGTCGTAGGTGATGGTGACCTTCTCGCCCCCGGTGCCGTAGAGAACGGCGTGCATGGCTTCTTCCGAGAGCTGCTCAATAGGCGTGTCCATCGTGAATCCGTATTTCTCGCCCATCGCGCTGAAATACTGGGCGGCGATGCCGTCAGGATCCTCGGTGTTAAATCCCATCGCAGCCAGCGCCCCTTGCCGGAAGGACAGGGACCGGTCTGGGAAAATTGCGTCCACGGATATCTTGCGCAGAACACCCAGACCGGAGCAGGTCGGGCATGCACCGTAGGGGCTGTTGAACGAGAACATGCGCGGAGCGAGCTCTTCGATCGAAATCCCGCAGTCCGGGCAGGCGTAGTTCATGGAGAACAGAAGCTCTCCCTTGTCAAACAGGTCCATCACGACCAAGCCACCGGCACGCTGAGTCGCGGTCTCGATGGAATCGCTCAAGCGCTTCTGGAAGTCCTTCCCCGGGCGGATCACCAGACGATCGACGACCAGTTCGATGGAATGCTTCTTTTTCTTGTCCAGGGGCGGGGTGTCTTCCAGTTCATAGAGTTCCCCGTCGATGCGCACGCGGACAAAACCGGCTTTTCGGGCGTCTTCCATCAGCCGAGTGTGCTCGCCCTTCCGGCCGCGTACGATCGGCGCTAACACCTGCATGCGGGTGCCCTCGGGATAGGCCTGCACTGCGTCCACCATCTGGTCCACGGTCTGCTGGCGGATCTCGCGTCCGCACTTTGGGCAGTGGGGCATACCCGCCCGCGCCCAGAGCAGACGCAGGTAGTCGTGAACTTCCGTTACGGTACCGACGGTGGATCGCGGGTTGCGACTCGTGGTCTTCTGGTCGATGGAGATCGCCGGGCTCAGGCCGTCGATAGCGTCCACGTCGGGCTTTTCCATCTGCCCCAGGAACTGCCGAGCATAGCTGGACAGGCTTTCGACATAGCGGCGCTGGCCTTCGGCATATATCGTATCAAAAGCAAGGGAACTTTTTCCGGAACCCGAAAGCCCCGTCAGCACGATCATTTTGTCGCGCGGCAGGGTCAGGCTGACATTCTTCAGGTTGTGCATCCGGGCGCCCCGGATCACCAGGTTTTCGTTCATGCGGCACCTCGGTCCGTGTTCTGTTCGCCTATCATGCGAACAAGAAGAGTGTACCACAACAATGCGTTCTGTGCAACGCGAACATGCCGTCCGGATTCTATCATTTGTGTTGCGAAATTAGTGGTCAATGTATGCGAAGAGAGCATTCCGAAACGTTTTTCTCGCACTTTTGTGTTTTCATCGTCAAAATGTGGTATACTGTCATTTGGAAATCTGATCCAAAGAAGGAATCTGTGATGAGAGAGTTTTTCGGTTTTGGCGGTTATCAGCGCACCCCCGAGGGCTATATGTCCTGGCAGCATCTGCTGTTTGTGACACTCCTCATTCTGACGGCGATCTTTCTTGCCGTTATTCTGGGACGCAAATACAGGCACCGCCCGCTCAGAGAACGGAATAAGGTTCTGGTTGTCGCCGCGATCGCCATCGACGCATTTGAGCTGTTCAAGATCGTGCTCCTGTGCTTCCGCGAGCATAACCCCATGCACTGGCTCACGAACCTGCCGCTATTCCTGTGCAGCATTCAGCTGATCGCGCTGCCGCTGGCCGCATTTTCAAAAGGCAGAATCAAAGAGGCGGCGCTGGATTTCGTCTCGATCTTCGGCGTGCTGGGCATGGTTCTCGGCACCTACGGCGCCGGGCAGAATTACAGTGCGTATCCCGTACTCGGGTTCGACAATGTCGTCTCCGGTATCACGCACTCCATCTCGGGCTTCGCTTCGCTCTATATCCTGATTGCGGGAATGAGCAGCCTGAAAAAGAGCAACATCCCGATCACGATCGCGATCCTCCTCGCCTTCTGCGCCGCCGCATATATCGCCAACGTCCTGATCCCGTACAACTATATGTTCCTGATGCGCGGCGACGGAACCCCGTATGATATCTTCTACAACGCAGTCGGTGGGAGCCCCGTTCTCTATCCGCTTTGCGTGATCGGACTGTTTCTGCTGTATATCGCTGTTTTCTATGGTGTTGTATTTCTGATTCGGCGGAGAAAACAAGAAGGCACTCATCTACAGCAGTAAACAAACAGTAAACCGACAGTAAAGAAACAGTAAAGGAATTTGAGGCAGTAAACAGACAGTAAACAGGCAGTAAAACAAATAACTGATTTGAATAAACCCGCCGGTCGATATGCCAGCGGGTTGTATTTGTGTTCTGCGATGGCAACAAAATTGTCTTCCGGCTTCCCATCACACATCCAAAATAATCGGCAGAATCATCGGATTGCGCTTGATCTTCTCGAAGATGAAGCGGTGGAGCTCATCCTTGATGAGGTTCTTAAGGTCAGGCCAGTTCTCGCCGGAGAGGTCGTTGGACGCCAGGATCTCGCGCACGAGTTCCCTCGTGTTGTCAATAATGTCCTCGTTCTCCCGCACATAGATGAAGCCGCGGCTGATGATATCCGGGCCGCTGACCAGCCTCGCCTCGTCCCGGTTGATCGCCATGACCGCAATGATCAGGCCGTCCTCGGAGAGGTGTTTGCGGTCGCGCAGGACCACATTGCCCACGTCGCCGACGCCGAGACCGTCCACGAGCACCGTGCCGCTGGGGATCTGTTCGCCCAGGGACAGTTCGTCCTCGGTCATCTCAATGACCTGGCCGATCTCCGGCAGGACGATGTTGCGGCCGTCCATGCCCATGCTCTCGGCCAGCTCCGCGTGCTGCCAGAGCATGCGGTACTCGCCGTGAACGGGGATGAAATACTTCGGCCGCACAAGGGCGTGCATGAGCTTTAACTCTTCCTGGCAGGCGTGTCCGGAAACGTGCACCTGCTCCATGGCGGAATAGATGACCTGCGCGCCGCAGCGGTAGAGCTGGTTGATCACGCGGCTGATGAACTTCTCGTTCCCGGGGATCGGGGTGGCCGAGATGATGATCATGTCGCTCGGGCGGATCTGGAGCTTCCGGTGCTCCGCGTATGCCATACGGGTCAGGCCCGCCATGGGCTCGCCCTGGGAACCGGTCGTCAGCACGAGGATGTTCTCGTCCGGGTAGTTGTCCAGGTCGTCCTGCTCGATGAGCCATCCCTCGGGGATGCGCAGTTCGCCGATCTCCATCGCCACATGGCTGACGCTGATCATGCTCCGGCCAATGAAGCAGATCCGGCGGCCAAAGCGGATGCCGTTATCGATGATCATCTGCATGCGGTGGATGTTCGAGGCGAACATGGCCACAATCACGCGGCCCTTGGCCTGCTCGAACTGCTTTTCAAAGGTCGTGCCAACCTTCCGCTCACTCATCGTGTGCCCGGGGCGCTCCACGTTCGTGGACTCGCAGAGCAGGGCCATGACGCCCTTTTCACCCAGTGCCGCCAGTGTCTGCAGGTCCATGATCTCGCCGTCGATCGGGGTGTAGTCGACTTTAAAGTCGCCGGAACACACGACCGTGCCGGCGGGGCAGGTGATGGCGATCGCGCAGGCCCCCGCAATGGAGTGGCTCACGTGGATGAATTGCACGGTGAACTTGCCCAGCTGGATCACGTCACGGGGCTGGACCACGGTCATCGGGATCCCGGCGATGCGGTGTTCCCTGAGCTTCAGGTTCACCAGCGCCAAAGTCAGCTTGGTTCCATAGAGGGGCGCCGGCACCTGCCGCAGGATATAGGGCGTCGCGCCGATGTGGTCCTCGTGGCCGTGGGTCAGCAGATAGGCACGCACATTGTCGCGCTTCTCCACCAGGTAACTCACGTCCGGGATCACCAAATCAACGCCGAGCATATCTTCCTTCGGGAAAATGCTCCCGCAGTCCACCACGACAATATCGTCCTCATACTCGAAGACATACATGTTTTTGCCGATCTCGTCCACACCGCCCAGCGAAACGATGCGGAGCTTGCTCGGCGCAGCCGTATTGGTTGGATGTTCCTTCACGGTCAGCCTCCTTTCACGCTGTTGCCGCCCACAGGGCCTATCATCCAAACGTCCCGTTCAGGGATGTTACTTCCCATGTGTTGCATGGACAAACGCACAACAAAATTTTTCTCCGTTGTTGCTTTGTGCTATTATAGCACAACAAAAACACACTTTCAATAACGTTTTGATGAAAAATACACAAACAATCCTGTAAAAATGCAGGACTAAAGTCAGAAATCAGAAGAATGTTCGGGATTCCTCACCCGTTCATTCCTTTTCGGTTTCCCAATCTCCCAGAAGCGCAATCACGCTGTCCTTCCCCACGGTGAGGATCCCGCCGTGGGTCGAACCGGTGCGCGTTTCGCCTTCGGCAGTGACGACACGGCAAATGCCTTCGCGGACCGTCGTCATCATCGGCACATGCCCGGCCAGGACCGCCAGATCGCCCAGAGCCCCGCGGACGACGATGCGCTCGGCGTCACCGTCAAATTTCAGGCCCTCGGGCGTCGAAATCTTCAGTCGAAAGGTACTCATGCGTTCCTCCCGGCCCGCTCAATCACGTCGTCGATCGTACCCGCAAAGAGGAAGGCGGACTCTGGCAGGCTGTCGTGCTTGCCCTCGCAGATCTCCTTGAACCCGCGGATCGTCTCGCTGACCGGCACGTAAACGCCGTCAAAGCCGGTGAACTTTTCAGAGACGAAGAAGGGCTGCGACAGGAAGCGCTGAACCTTGCGGGCGCGCTGGACGAGCACCTTGTCCTCGTCGGAAAGCTCGTCCATGCCCATGATCGCGATGATATCCATCAGTTCCTGGTACCGCTGCAGGATGCGCTGGACTTCCTTGGCGACTTCGTAGTGTTCCTTGCCCACGACATTCGGATTGAGAATGCGGCTGGTGGAATCCAGAGGATCCACAGCGGGGTAAATGCCCTGGGATGCGATCGAACGCGAAAGCACCGTCGTCGCGTCGAGGTGCGCGAAGGTTGTTGCCGGGGCCGGGTCCGTCAGGTCGTCCGCGGGCACGTAAACCGCCTGCACCGACGTGATGGAACCCTTCTTGGTCGAAGTGATGCGCTCCTGCAGGGCACCCATCTCATTGGCCAGCGTCGGCTGGTAACCCACGGCAGAGGGCATGCGGCCCAGCAGAGCGCTGACCTCGGAGCCCGCCTGGGTGAAACGGAAGATATTGTCGATAAAGAGCAGAACGTCCTGTCCTTCCCGATCGCGGAAATACTCTGCCATGGTCAGGCCGGAGAGACCCACGCGCATACGGGCTCCCGGAGGTTCGTTCATTTGGCCGTAGACCAGGGCCGTGTTCGCCAGAACGCCGGACTCCTTCATCTCGTAGTAGAGGTCGTTGCCTTCACGGGTGCGCTCGCCGACACCAGTGAAGACCGACAGACCGCCGTGCTCCCGGGCCACGTTGTGGATGAGCTCCATGATCAGTACGGTTTTGCCCACGCCCGCGCCGCCAAACAGGCCGATCTTGCCGCCCTTGGCATAGGGGCAGATCAAATCAACGACCTTGATGCCGGTCTCCAGCATGCCCTGGGAATTGGCGAGTTCGTCAAAGGCCGGAGCCGGGCGGTGGATCGACCAGCGCTCCATCTCCGGCAGGGGTTCGCCGTTGTCCACGGCGTCTCCGAGGACGTTAAAGATGCGGCCCAGGGTCTCACGGCCCACGGGTACGGTGATCGGGCTGCCGGTATCGGTGACCGGGGTATCCCGGCGCAGGCCATCGGTCGAAGCCATCGCGATGCATCGCACAACGTGGTCGCCAATGTGCTGCGCCGCCTCCACCGTCAGGGTGCGGCCGTCCATTGGAATGGTCAGGGCGTTCTCAAGGGCAGGCAGTTCTCCCGCCTCAAAGCGGACATCCACCACGGGGCCCATGACCTGGGACACGCGGCCGGTCGATTTGTCAGACATAGGACGCTCCTTTCGGGGTCAGGCGTTGCCGCCTGCCACGATCTCGGTGATTTCCTGGGTGATGGCGCCCTGGCGGGCACGGTTATACTGCAGCTGCAGGTCGTCGATCATCTCACGGGCATTCTTGCCGGCGCTGTCCATCGCGTTGCGGCGGGCCGCCACTTCGCTGGCGAAGCTCTCTTGGACACAGGCCATGATCTCCCCGGCCACAAAGGCAGGAACGGCGGCATTCAGGATCGTCTCTTCATCCGGCTCAAAGACCATGCCGGTCTTCGGGGCTTCCCCCGGGGGCTGCAACGGCAGGATCCACCGGAGTTCCGGTACCTGGGACATCATGGATACCAAGCGGGTGTATAGGATGCCCATACGGCTCAACTCGCCGCTTTCAAAACGCTGGCACAGGCTCTGCGCCAGGTCGTTGGCGTGCGCGGCCGTGTATCCCTCTGCCAGGATCCTGGCGTTCTCATCTCCGGGATGATAGCGGTCACAGGCCCGCTTGCCGATGGGGACGACCTCAACGTCCGGCCACTCCCGCATGGCGCGGAAGATGTTGGCATTGTAGCCTCCCGCCAGGCCGCGGTCACCCGCGATGACCACCAGAAGGGTTTTGCCGTCTTCGCTTTGCCGCATCCACGGGCTGCGGGCACAGGCATCGGAGGCGGCGAGCGCATCCATGGCCTTCCGGAAAGCGGCAGCGTGATCCCCGCTGGCCTCCCGGGCCGCGTTTGCCCGGCGGATTTTGGACGACGCCACCAGCTCCATCGCGTGAGTCAGGTGCAGGGTCGACTGCACCGAGCGGATGCGGTTGCGCAGTTTCTTCGTGTCTGGCATGGTTCTTTACCCTTTCAGGGAGGTGAGGGCCCGCTTGATCTCCTCCACGTCCTCGTCCTCATAGAGCCCCTGCTCGAGCCGTTCCAGCAACTGCGGGCAGGACTCTTCCAGATAGCGGTAGAGGGTCAGTTCAAAATCATGCACCTGGCTTACAGCCAGGTCATTGAGATAGCCCTTGGTCACGGCAAAGATGATGACAATCTGGCAGCCGGGGCGAACGGGACTCATGCGGTCCTGCTTGAGCACCTCGACGATCCGCTCGCCCAGGGCGAGGCGCGCCTTGGTATCGGCGTCCAGGTCGGAGCCGAACTGTGCGAAGGCCTGGAGCTCGCGGTACTGGCTGTAGAGCAGTTTGAGCTCGCCGGCCACTTTCTTCATGCCCTTCAGTTGGGCGGACCCGCCCACGCGGCTCACGGAAATGCCGGGGTTGATGGCCGGCATGACACCCGCGTGGAAAAGCTCAGTCTCCAAAAAGATCTGGCCGTCGGTGATCGAAATCACGTTCGTGGGGATGTAAGCCGATACGTCTCCGGCCTGGGTCTCAATCAGCGGCAGGGCCGTGATCGAGCCGCCGCCGTATTCCGGGTCCACGCAAGCCGCGCGCTCCAGCAGACGGGAGTGCAGGTAGAACACGTCGCCGGGGTATGCCTCGCGGCCCGGCGGGCGCCGGATCAGCAGGGACAAGGCGCGGTAGGCGACCGCGTGCTTCGAGAGGTCGTCATAGACGATCAGCACGTCCTCGCCCTTTTCGCGGAAATACTCCGCCATCGCGCAGCCGGAATAGGGTGCCACGTACTGCAGGGCCGCCGACTCGGAAGCCGAAGCGCAGACCACAATGGTATAGGCCATCGCGCCATAGGCGTTCAGTTCCCGCACCAGCTGGGACACAGTCGAAAGTTTCTGGCCGATGGCCACGTAAATGCACTTCACGCCGGTGTTCTTTTGGTTCAGGATCGTGTCGAGCACGATGCGGCTCTTGCCGGTCTGGCGATCGCCGATGATCAGTTCGCGCTGGCCGCGGCCAATCGGGATCATGGAGTCAATGGCCTTGATGCCCGTATGAAGCGGAACCGAGACGCTCTTGCGCTCGATGATACCCGGGGCCTCCGATTCGATCGGCCGCCTGTGGTTCGTCGTGACCGGGCCCTTGCCATCGATCGGCTCGCCGAGGGCGTTTACGACGCGTCCGAGCAGGGTCTTTCCCACCGGGACACTCAGGACGCGGCCGGTGCGTTGCACCGTGGTGCCCTCGTGGATGCCTTCGCCGCCGGAAAGAAGGGCAACCGAAACCGTCTCCTCCTCCAGGTTCTGGGCCAGGCCCACGGAGCCGTCGTCAAAGGTCAGGAGTTCCCCGGCCATGCAGGAGCGCAGGCCGTACACACTGGCAATGCCGTCGCCTACCAGCACGACAGTGCCGGTCTCTTTCATCTCGAAGCGCGCATCATAATTGCGGATCTGCTCCTTGATGATGGCGCTAATTTCCTCGGGTCGGTTGTTCATCCGCCGATCACTTCCTTTATCTCACGCAGGCGCGTGCGCACACTGCCGTCTGTCACCCTGCCGTCCATCTCCACCGTCAGGCCGCCGATCAGGGACGGGTCCACCGCGCAGGAAAGCGTCACCTTCATGCCGCTCTGCTTTTCGAGCGCGGCGGTAAGGCGTTTTTTCTCCTGTTCCGTCAGCGGGGCGGCGCTCACGACACGGGCCACCCGCGTCCGGGTGCGGATATCCGCCAACTGCCGGAAATGCGTGATGGCCTCGGGCAGTTCCTTGGCCCGTCCCCTGCGGCAGATCAGCGCCATAAAGGAGATGACCTCCGGATCCGCCATACCGCCGAAAGCCTGGTCCAGGAGGGACTTTCTTTCTTCCGGCGGGATCTCCGGAGAAGCCAGCAGAGCCAAATACCGGGGATTTTCCTGAAGGATCTCTGCGATCTGCTTCAGGCTCTCCGACCAGGCGACCGTGCGGTTCTTTTCTTCGGCAATGGCGAAAAGCGCCGCCGCGTATTCCTTACTGATCTGCGCCACGGCTGTCCTCCATCTCGTCGATGAATGCGTCAATCAGGTTCCGGTGATCCTGCTCGTTGATCTCGCGGCCGAGGAGCTTTTCTGCCAGTTCGGTCGACACGCCTGCGATCTCGTGGCGGATGCCCTCTTTCGCCTGCAGGTGGGTAAGGCGTGCCTCTTCCTTGGCCTGGCGAACGATCCCGTCCGCCTGACTCCTGGCACCTGCCAGGATCGCGTCGCCGGAACGGTGGGCGTTCTCCGAAGCTCGCTGGATGATGGCATCGGCCTCTTCCCGGGCGTGGGTCATCTTTTCGGCCCAGGCCGCCTGGTCCGCCTCCGCTTTTCGCAGCGCTTCGTCCGCCTGCTCATACACCCCGTCCACCTGCGCCTGGCGCTGGGCCAGCATTTTCTTCACAGGCTTGTAGAGAAAGCGCTTGACGATCAGGAACAGAACGCACAGGTTGCACAGCGAGATGACGATCTGCCAGAGATTGACCGTGATGATTTGCTGTGACTGCATAATAACTCCTGTTTCTCGTGCTCAGGGTTTACTTGGCGCCTGCGATATCCTTGAGCAGGGCCGCGAAGGAGCCCGGTGCCACAAAGATCAGCAGAATGGCAATGACCAGGGCATACAAACCGGTGGTCTCCGCAATGGCGCAGCCCATGATCATGGTCGAAGTGACTTCGCTCTTGGCCTCCGGCTGGCGGCCAATGGCTTCGCAGGCCTTGGCAACGGCATTACCTTCGCCGATGCCCGGGCCGATGCCAGCGATCATTGCAATGCCCGCGCCCAGCGCACAGCAGCCGAGGATGATGCCCAATGCGATTTCCATGATGAATTTCCTCCGTTCGTTTTTGTTTATAGTCAAAGGGGATGGATGCTTTGTTACGCTCCCTGCTCCGCCACCTGCTTCTTCTTGTCGTGGCGCTTGAGCCAGTCCTCCAGCGGGAAGCCGCCGCCCACGTAGAGCATGGTCAGCATCGCGAAGATGAAGGCCTGCAGGCCGCCGGAGAAGACGTCAAAGTAGATGGACAGCACGCCGGGAATCCCAATCTGCAGGACCGGGAAGACCTCGCCCAGGGCACCAAGCAGGGCCCCTGAGAGCCCCCGCAGCGCCGAACCGATCAGCACGCCGATGACCGCACCGCTCATGACATTGCCGTAGTGACGGAATGCCATGGAAACGGGGGTGGCGAGGTCGCCGATGACGTTCAGGGCCGTCACGACCGGGCCGTCAGCGGTCAGGCCCTTGATGAAGACCCTCGGTCCGCAGCAAGCCTTGGCCGCCAGGATCAGGAAGAACACCAGGATCGCCCAGCCGAAGACCACGCTCAGATCGCTGGTCGGGGCAAAGAGCCCCAGCAGGGATGTGAAGCTCGAGAAGACAGACAATCCCATCATCGCGATGATAAACGGCGTAAAGTACAGGTGGAATTCACCCATGTTGCCGCGGATCAGGTTCTCGGTTTTCTCCACGATCCACTCAGCGATATGCTGGCGCGTGCTGTGGGCGTGCACTTCCAATCCATGGGTCAGGAAGAGGCACAACCCGGTGATCGAGATCATCACCAGCCACGAGTTGATCTGGGCCTCTGTGATGATCAGCGCGCCGCTGATGACCTGGCTGATGTCAGCGCCCTCCTGCGCGTAGTAGACCATCGCGCCGTGGATCTCCACCCCGCCGGTTCCTTCCGGCGTAAAGAGGATCTTCAGCACCATGGCGGCGACAAGGGGAAGCACCATCATCAGGATCAGCAGAATATCCACCGCGCGGCCTTTGCGGCGCGGTTTGGTCTCAGTCAAGCGCATCTCCTCCTTCCGCCTCGTTTTCTTTTTGGTTTTCGCCCTGAATGCCTTTTTTCCACAGGGGACGGAGGCGCACGGCAATCTGCGGGAAGAACAGCGGGATCATCACGGCCCAGCCGTTCAGCCACGGGATCGCAAACCCTGCCGCGAGAACTGCGCCCTGCAGGAGCAGGCGGCCCAGCTGGGAGAACTGCAGGATGCGCCTGGCGTCCTTCTGTTCCCTGCCAACCGCTTTCTGCACTGTGATCCCGAGCCAGAAGAAGCAGCCGATCGCCGCGGCACAGCCGAGGAGAGACCCCAGCAACACGCCGGTCTCCCATTTCCCGATCAGCGCAAAGACGAGGTTCATCACCACGGTCAATCCCGCCGTCCAGGCTGCGACCCACACGGTTTCCCGGCGAACCGCCCCGCTGACCTTCGGCACAGGCACACCTCCCCTTATACTCTTCCCTTATGCTATCTTTTTTGGTGTGGATTGTCAACCGTTTTTTCGCTTCATTCCCCTTGAAAAATCGTACATCATCCGATATGATGTTCCTGTATGATTTTGGAGTTTGAATGTGCTGACTGCGAAGAAAACAACCCTGTCGGAGGTGCCGCCGTTGCTGACCAAAGAAGAACTGCCGGATTGCCCCGTTGCCACCACCGTTCACCTGATTGGGAACAAATGGAAGCTGCTGATTCTGCGCAACCTGATGGCCCGCCCCTGGCGGTTCAATGAAATGCTGCGCTCGATCCCCGGTATCAGTCAGAAAGTACTGACGGACAACCTGCGGGCGCTGGAAGTGGACGGGATCATCACCCGGACAGTTTATGCCGAAGTGCCGCCCCGCGTAGAGTATGCCGTCAGTGAACTGGGCGAGACCATGCGTCCGATCATCAAGGCCATGGAAGCTTGGGGTCTCGGATACCAGCAGCTTGTGCGGGAGGCAGAATGAATCAGCAGGAAAGATGTCTGTGGCTCATTCAGGAACTGCTGAAAGAGATGCCTCAGTACCGGTATGACGTGTTTCCCTTCACCCTCTCCCGGCAATGGCAGCTTCTCCGCAGCCTGATGAACGTCCGTCCGCCCATGCCCGTGACGGAAGAGTTTTTGCGCGTCCAGGATGCATTCCTGCAGCAGATGACCGCCGAGAAAGGCATCACGGACGTGGATGCCCTTCCCGCTGCTCCCAGTAATCCGCGTCTTGTCCTCTGGCAGGGCGACATCACGACCCTGAAATGCGACGCCATCGTCAACGCCGCCAACAGCCAGATGCTCGGCTGTTTTGTTCCGATGCACTCCTGCATTGACAACATCATTCACTCGATGGCCGGCGTACAGCTGCGACTTGCCTGTCATGAGCTCATGCGAACACAGGGACATGAGGAACCCACCGGGCAGGCGAAAATCACCCCGGGGTTCAATCTTCCGGCAAAGTATGTACTGCATACGGTCGGACCGATCATTGATGGTGAAGTGACCGCAGAGCATGACGCGCTGCTGGCTTCCTGCTACCGCAACTGCCTGAAACTGGCGGCACAGAACGGTCTTCGTTCTGTCGCTTTCTGCTGCATCTCCACGGGCGTGTTCAGTTTCCCGGCACAGCGCGCGGCAGAAGTTGCAGTTCAGGCAGTTGAGAATTATCTCGAAAGCAATAATCAAATCCAACGCGTCGTTTTCAATGTGTTCAAAGACAGTGATCTCATGATCTATCAGCATTTGCTTGGCACGGGAGGCAGTTACCAAAAGGTGCCTATGTAATAAAATAGTGCGTACTTGTTTTGCCAGCTGCCGTGCGGTATGCTTTGGCTGTCGGAAGAAATCCGGCAAAAAGCAAAAGGAGCTGGCAGAAATGAAAGAACAGAAGAACTGGGCGTACGGCGTGAGCATCAATGGCGTCGGAACAATTTACTACGGGAAAACGTACTTTGCCGGGGAAGGGATCGTAAATCCTCTGACCGCGGCACCGTATACACCGGATGAGATCGCAAAAATTGTGGACTTTGCGGCGGAAGAAGCAAACGGTTACGTTTTTGACCTGCCGGAGAATGCTGTGCTGGGCATGAACGGATTCTGGTATGACGCCGAAGCTGCCAAGGCAATCACCAGCCATGCCGATCCCTTGGTGCAGGGAGAAAACGGCATCTTTACAGCCGCCGACGGAACGGTCGTCGCAACGGCCATCATCTAATCACACGATTCCCCTTCGTGCCCCGGTGAAGCGCTTTGCCGGGGCCTTTGCCTGATTCAGGAGTCTGCCATGGACGAAAAAACAGCTTGGGTAAAAGAAAGGCTCCGGCAAACGGACGCCGTCATGATCGGAGCAGGTGCCGGTCTGTCCACCGCAGCCGGGTTTATGTACACGGGCGAGCGATTTGAGAAGGTTTTCGGCGACTTTGGCCGCAAGTACGGCTTTACGGATATGTATTCCGGCGGATTTTATCCATACAAAACACAGGAAGAATTCTGGGCCTACTGGAGTCGTTATATCTGGGTCAACCGATATATGGACCCGCCCAGGAGTACCTATGCCGATCTTCTGCGCCTGGTTCAGGGGAAAGACTATTTCGTTCTGACTACGAATGTGGACCATTGCTTCCAGAAAGCAGGATTTGATAAGAAGCGCCTGTTCTATACCCAAGGGGATTACGGACTCTTTCAATGCACAAAACCCTGTTGCAAAAAGACCTGGGATAACCAAGCCATCATTCGCAGAATGGTTTCCGCACAAGGGTACACCATCGAGGAAGGCAATAAACTCACACTCCCGGAAGGTAAAAGCGCGGCGATGACCATCCCCTCGGATCTGATACCGAAATGTCCCAACTGCGGACGTCCCCTGACGATGAACTTGCGATCCGACGACAGGTTCGTCGAAGACGAAGGCTGGCAAAACGCCGCAGTAGAATTCGAAGTATGGCTGACCGCCCATCAGGGCAAACGGGTCGTTTTCCTGGAAATCGGCGTGGGATACAATACGCCCGGGATCATCAAGTACAGTTTCTGGCAGCAGGTCTACCGAAACCCGGATGCCGCCTATGTCTGCCTGAATATGGAGGATATGCCGGTACCGGACGCGATCCGCGATCGTTCGGTTGCGATCTCCGGGGATTCCGCGGAGATTATTCGGAAACTGCTTTTATGATTGAAACTCCGGAACGAATTACAATTCCGGAGCTTTTTGGCGAAGACTCCGATTGACAAGCCCGTCTTCGCATGGTACGATGCATGTGTCAGCTGAAGCTGGACAAGGTCCGCAGAAGCGGGATACCATACGATCCGATTCACCAACATTCCGGTGTCATGAAGACGCCGAGAGCTTCCGGACGGAAGCTTTCCGGGTGTTTTGCTTTTTGGGCAGAATGCACCAAACAAACAGGAGGTTAAATTCATGCGCACCATCCGTACCCTCATCTCCTTGATCCTGGCCCTCTGCCTGGGCTGCAGCCTGTGCACGGCCGCCCTCGCCTCCACCTTTATCGACGCCCACGGCAACGAGATCGAACTCGACGAGACCCTGCAGGCCTACGCTTCCGTCACCTTTGTCGGATCTGACAACGCGGCCCGCAAGGGTGAAACGAACCTCGGCGACTTCTGGGCCGACGCCCTGCGCTGGTTCGCCGTCTCCGGGGAAATCAACGCCTATTTTGAGGAAGACGATGTCGCCGCAGGCATCACGGCCCTCTCGGTCGACGCCGACCATGTCGTGGCCCTGTGGAATGCCGGCAACCTGAAGACCGACATTCCCGAAGGGATCTTCGGCGCGGAACAGCTGGCCGAGGTCCTCCCCTATCCGAACAAAGTCGCTGTCGTCTACATGACCGGTGCCCAGCTTCTCGAAGCGCTTGAAGCCGCCTCCCAGGGTCTCCCCTTCAGCGAGGAGACCACAGCGGCCTGCGCTTCCCTGATGCAGGTCTCCGGGCTCTCTTACACCGTAGACCTCACCGTCCCCTATGACAAGGGCGAAGCCTACGGAGAGCACTGGTTCACCGCCGCCACCCTGGGCCGCGTCACTGTGACCGAGGTCAACGGCCAGCCCTTCGACCCGGAGGCCACCTACGCCGTGATCACCAGCAACGCGAACTTCAATGGTATGGACTCCTCCTATATCTTCAAGGCCGCGGCCGAAGCCAACCAGGAGAGCACAATCACCACCGCCGTGGTTCGCGACGTGATCTGGATGTTCATCGCGACCCAGCAAAACAACCAGATCGGCGAAGGCTATGCCGAGCCCCAGGGCCGGATCACGCTGGTCACGGGGGAATAAGCAAACTCTCGAAACCTCATCCGCCCTTCGGGCACCTTCCCCTAAAGTGGAAGGCAGAACAGTAACCAAAAGCCTTCCCCTTTAGGGGAAGGGGGACCGCGCAGCGGTGGATGAGGTTTTCTCCAGAAGCGTCCTTCAAGAAGGGGAAATCCTTATGCGAGCCGAGATGCAGTCCGTCCTGCGCGAAGTCGAAAAGGCCATCGTGGGCAAAACCGCCGTCATCGAAAAGATTCTTCTGGTCCTCCTCGCAGAGGGCCATGTTCTGCTGGACGACGTGCCGGGTGTGGGCAAGACAACCCTTGCGCTGGCCCTCGGCCGTGCCATCGGTCTGCGCTGCCGCCGGGTCCAATTCACACCGGATGTGCTGCCCTCGGATATTGTGGGTTTCTCCACGGTGGACCGGGAAACCGGATCTCTCCGTTACCAACCCGGCGTCGTCAACGACGCCAATCTCCTCCTCGGCGACGAGATCAACCGCACTTCCAGCAAGACGCAGTCCGCCCTGCTGGAAGCCATGGAAGAGCGGCAGGTCACGGTGGACGGGCAGACCTATCCCCTCCCCAGGCCTTTTGCCGTCATCGCCACCCAGAACCATGTCGGTGCCGCTGGGACCCAGCTCCTGCCCTACGCCCAGCTGGACCGCTTCATGGCCCAGCTGACCGTGGGTTACCCGGACCGCGAAGCCCAGGTCGCCCTACTGCGCGACCGACAGACCGGCAACCCGCTGGACCATGTTGAATGCGCCTTGTCCCGGGACGACTTTCTCCGTATACAGGACGAGATCAAACTGATCACCGTAAAAGACGCTATCCTTGACTACATTGCCCGGCTGGCCATGGCCTCCCGGGACGATCCGCGGATCGAAGTCGGCATCAGTCCCCGTGGCGCGCTGTTCCTGAACCGCATGGCCAAGGCCCGCGCCTGGTCGGAAGGCCGGGATTATGTCACCGGCGGGGACGTGCAAACTGTCTTCCATGACGTCTGTGCGCACCGGGTCCTGCTCTCCCGGCGCGGGCGGATGGAAAACGCCGCCGTCCCGGCCGTGCTGAACGATCTGTTAACCACAGTCCCGGTACCGGATTGGGGGGTGTGAGCATGCACAAGCGAAGGGCAATCTGTCTCCTGTGGCTGGCGGCAGTCACAGCGCTTTACTTTTTTGAAAACAACTCGGGTACCCGCGCGCTGCTCGCAACCTCGATCCTCGTGCCGCTCATCTCCCTGATCTCCGCACGCCACATTGCGCGCCGCCTGGGCTGTGCCCTCGAAGTTCCCGAGAGCGCCGTCAGCGGTGAGCCGGTCTCGGGCCGCTGCGCGATCACGGCCGGGAAGCTCCTCGCCCTTTGCCAGGCGACCTGTTCCGTGGTCTGTGAAAACCGCCTCACCGGCGAGCGCTCCACCCTCGAAGTCCCGGTCGACGGCCGCGGGATCGCGACCTTTATCCTGCACAGCCGCCGATGCGGACAGGTGAGCGTGACCCTGCAGGAAGTCAAAGTGCGCGACTGGTTCGGCCTGTGGACCAAAGCCAAGCAGGCAAACCTCCACACGGAAGTCACCCTGAAGCCGGAACCCGTGACGGTCCTGATCGACGCCGAACCCGGCCCCGGGGACACCGGCGCCGCCGGGGACGGCCGCCTGCGCCGCTCCGACGAGCCGGATGGCACCGAGATCCGGGATTACCGTCCCGGTGACCCTGTTCGCCAGATCCACTGGAAGCTCTCCGACAAGCTGGACCGCCTGCTGCTCCGGGAGACCGCCGATGAGTACCGTGATCAGGTCCTGCTGCTCCTCGAAACCTGTTGGCTCGACGGCGCAAGCTCCGAGGCCCTCGACGCGTCCATGCGCGCGATCCTCTCCGTCTCCGAAGCCCTGGCAGCCCAGGACCTTCCTCATCTCCTCTGCTGGCAGGCGTCTGGCGAAGACGCCCCCCACTGGGCTGAAGCGCAGACAGCAGAAGACGCAGCAACGGCTCGTTCCTTGCTCCTATCCACCGCAATCAGTGAAGAAGGCGAAAGCGTCATCTCCCGTCTTCTCCGGGAGCTTTCGGATGTCCGCTTCCGCCGCATCCTGGTCTTCAGTCCGCGTCCGGACGCAGAAACACAAATCCTGTCCGAACACGGCCCCGTGACCTTGGTTCTGCCGGACACTGTTCCCTACACCGGCGCGGATGCCGGACTGCAAGTCGTGAGTTTCGGGAAAGAACCGGAACTGAAAGTCTGAGTCTACAAGAGAAACTTGATCATGAATCTTCGGGAGGTGAAGAGATGCGCCATAACGATTATAAAGACGGGTTGCATCTATCCCTTCCTGATAGAAAGAAAGAAAAACAGCATATACACTTATTGATCATTCCTTCTATAATCCTTGTCATTACATCAGTTCTTCTCCTGCTGATCCCCGAAGCTCGTTACGGCACCGAAGCGCTTTGTAACCGGCTTTTTGATGCCAGCGAAGCAGTGAATCGCTATGCTTACACGCGCTTTTCGGTTTCGGCAAGTCAAACATCAGGATTGGCAATCATATTTCTCGCAATCATGGGGATCAGTTGGATTGCCATCGTTTTTGCCTGTCCAAGCTGTTTGCCAGCGTTGTTGACGGCTGTTGGGCTCTCCGCAGGACAGGCGTACTTGGGCTTGGCGCTGCCATGGTGGGCATTGATCCCGATTTATGGCATGTTGGCCATCCGCATGATGCGGGGTTTGAAAACCCAAAGTATCATGGCCTTTTGCCTTATGGTTTTGATTCTGACAGCGGGAATCCTTCTCGCCTGGCCGGGCGTAGACGAAGCCACAGAGGCTGCTTCCGAGCGGGTACGGGATGCCCTTGGGCATCCGGCTGCCGCGTCGGCAGACGGCGTCGGTGCGGCGGAGGAAACCGCCATCCGCGAAACACGGCACGTAAACAGCCAATCCCTGCTGGAAGGCAGTGGCGAAGCAGAACCCGATCAATCCTATCGTTTGGTGACCGTTGAGGAACAGCAGATCTCCATGCCACGATGGGTTGACTATGTAAAAATCGGGCTGCTGCTTCTGCTGGCTATTGCTGCACTCGTGCTGCCTTTTCTTCCGTTCGCAGCTATGAATGCCCGCCGAAAAAAGGCCCTTGAAACCCGGGCTGCTTTTGATGCGGAAGATAATTCGACAGCCATCTGCGCGATGTTCCGGCATGTGATGCGTTATCTGAATACAGCGGGAAATGAACCGAATCTTTTGTTTTCGGGGGCAGTCGAAAACTTAAGCAATTCACTGCCGGAAACCTATCGCAACCGTTGCCGGGCCTGTGTGTCGATATTTGAGGAAGCCGCTTATTCCGACCACCCGCTGCCTGCCTCCGCGCGTGAACAGGTGCGGGACCTGCTGAATGAAACCGAGGCGCTGCTGTACGACAAGGCCGGTCTCCGGCAGCGTTTGCGACTGCGCTATGGGGAGTGTCTGCACCTATGAAACATGTTTGGACACGGGCAGCGCTCTGCATTTGGCTGCTGGCCGCCTTGCTGCTGGCTGGCTGCCGTGTGCGCACCACGCAGATACAGCCGGCAGACTCCGAAGTCCATCAGGAACAGGCCGGCGGGGCACAAGCCGGCCAAGCCGGAAATATTGAGGGTTCTGCGATGGCTCCAGAAACAGAAGCCAGGGATGCAGCCCCGGATCGTGACAGCCAAAGCCGGGAGAACCCGGAAGCTTCCCGACGGGAATATGACGAAAACGCAGGCGCGGAGATTGCAGCAGGAACGGATCGCTTCCTCCACACCGAAGGAGACGCAGATGGGTTGCCCCAAACGGGAGACAGAACAGACGGAAGCGCCAACCAGCTGCATTCCGACGCGATCAAAGCCGCAAAGATCACCGTACCGAGCGAATCGTCAGACCGGATGGGGGTCTCTCCCGACGCGGAGGAAGCGGACAGCGCACTGCGGTACTATACCGTGCTCTTGCAAGATCGCCTGGGAACCCTTTTCGAATGCAAGCGGATGAACATCTACTGGGAGACAGCGGAAGACCACCGGACGATCTACCGGACATCCGCGGAGCACAGGCTCATTCTCGACAGCGGCTGCTATGATGTGTCCGGTCGGCTGACAGAGGAACGATTGCTCGTGGACGACGGCTGGGTCTACCGGAAAAACCCGGAAGTCATTGTGAAGATCACAGACGGTCACGTTCTCGGCGCAAGGGTCTATTCGGCAGACACTGCGCGTCAGCTTCAGGCAGAACTCATGTCGAGAATGGACTGGAAAGGGATCACCGCCGTTCGGGAAGGGAATGTACTGCTTCTCTCAGAAGAATTGCTGGAAGCGCCGCACCTGCGGGTGGCGGCCATGCTGGTCATCGCCAAGACCGCCTATCCAGATCTATTTGCAGATACGGATTTGATTCAGGCATTCGAAGTCCTGACTGAGGAAGCAACCGGTACTGTAAACACAGATTCCATATTCTGGTATAAATGAGGAAATCCGCTTGTCAACCCGCCTGTCCCCTGTTATAATGCATCCAGCAAGCAGGGAACAGGCGTTTTCTGTTTCCGGTGTATTGATAAGGATTCGGAGGGTAAGTTATGGGGAATTATCGCAACTTTAAGCTGGCCACTTATTTTGTCGCCCACGCCACTGCCCGTGTCACGCGGGAAGAGCTGGAAACCCAGCTGAATGCCATTCTGAAATACCTGCGTCTTGACAAGGTTTATCTCGAAGCTTACCGCGGTGAGCAGGCCTCCCACGAACAGGTGGAGATGTGCAAGGAAGTTTTCCTGGCCCACGGGATCGAGGTTTCAGGCGGCATTACCACCGTCATGCGCACCCCGGAAGGCGCCAAACCCAAGGCGCGCCTCTTCGATACGATGTGCTACAACGACCCGGTCATGCGGGCACGGCTGCGGGAGGCCAGTGCCTTCACCGCGCAGCACTTTGACGAGTTCATCATCGACGACTTCTTTTTCACGAACTGCATGTGCGAAAACTGTATTCGGGAGAAGAACGCCTACAACCAAGCCCACGGCATCACCGACGGAAGCTGGCAGGCGTACCGGCTTGACCTGATGCGCAGGGTCAGCGCCGAGGACATGATTGGCCCGGCAAAGGCCGTCAACCCGAACGTCCGCATCATCATCAAGTACCCCAACTGGGCGAAGAGCTACCAGGAAACGGGCTATAACCCGAAGGACCAGCGGGAGATGTTCGACGCCATCTACACCGGTACCGAAGCCCGAGACTCCGAGATCACCGACCAGCACCTTCCCCGCTACCTGAGCTTCTCCCTGATGACGTACATGGAAGCGATGTGGCCCGGGCACAACGGAGGTGGCTGGTTCGATACCTTTGACGTGAGCGTCACCGAACACTATCTCGAACAGGCGTACCTCACCGCCTTCTCCAAGCCGCGCGAACTCATGCTTTTCTGCTTCCAGTCCTTACAGGACAACATGCTGGCGGCCGCCCTCGGCTTCCAGTTGGATAAACTCGACAAACTGCTGGATTACGCCGGATCGCCTGTAGGCATCGCCTGCTATCTGCCAGACAACGGTCAGGGCGAGGACAACGTGCAGGATTTTCTTGGCATGAACGGCCTGCCCATCGTCTGCACCCCCTATTTCCCGGAAAATGCGCCTGCCATCCTCCTCACCCGCACCTCGGCCTGTGATCCCGATATCGTGGAGAAGCTCGAGCGTTACCTGCGCGAAACCGATGGCAACGCCCTCGTGACCACGGGCTTTATCGAAGCCACGGCGGACCGGGGTATCGCAGCGCTCACCAGCATCCGGATGCGCGGCCGCTCCCTCACCGCGGACAGCTACCGGGTCGAAGGTACCGGCCGCAGCGGCTGCACCTATCCTGAAGCAGCGCACCCGGTGACATTCCCGGTACCGGAGTTCCGCAACAATGCCACCTGGGCCGTCGTAAAAGCCTGCCACGGCGAAGAGAATACTGCTATCCTGCTGCGCGATGACTATTGCGACGGTCACCTGTGGACACTGGCTGTCCCAGACACATACTCTGATTTATACCGGCTTCCAGCCCCGGTGATCAGCCGCATCCGGGAAGCTTTCCCTGTTGAAGGCATCTGGCTGGAAGGCCCCACGCGCATCAGCTTATTCATTTATGACAATGACACGTTTATTGTCTACCCCTATGTGATGACCGGCGCACGCCGAGCTTTCGGCCGACTGCACGTCAAAGGTGCCAAATCCTTGGCCATCCCCGGCTTCCCGAAGCCGATCGAGCCCCTGTATACCAAGGGCGAAGAAGCCATTTTTGAAGTCCCGCTCACGCCGGGACGCTTTATCCTGTACCAGATCCAGCGCTGAGGTCCGCCATGCCTGAAACAGAACAAACCTACTCCGGACGCGCGGTATTCTGCGTGTTCCTGGCCTCTGTGTGTTTTTCCACTGGCGGTCTTTTCATCAAGCTGATCCCGTGGGCGCCCCTTGCCATCAACGGCGCACGGAATCTCATCGGATCGACTGTCATTGGGATCTACCTCCTGATGACCCGGCACCGCTTGGTTTTCAGCAGGCAAGTCCTGATCGGTGCGCTGTCCATGATGGGCGTCACCACGCTTTTTGCCGTTTCGAACAAGTTGACCACCGCCGCCAACGCCATCGTTCTCCAGTTCACCGCGCCGGTGTTCGTCATCCTGCTGATGGCGCTGATCTATCATGTCCGTCCCAAACGGATCGACCTGTTGACCTGCGCCGCCGTGCTGCTGGGCGTGTGCCTGTTCTTCGTGGACGGCATCCGCGTCGGCAACCTGCTCGGCAACATCACCGCCATCCTGTCCGGCATCTGCTATGCCGGCGTATTCATGATGAACACCGGCAACAAAGCTGACGCGATCTCTTCCTGTTTTCTGGGCCAGCTGGCCTGCGGGATCCTGTTCACACCCCTCTGCGCACTGGAAACAGACTTCTCCGCCCCCGTCATGGCATCCGTGTTCGCCCTCGGCGCAATCCAGGTGGGCGGCGCCTACATCCTTTTCTCCTATGGCATCCGCCGCACCCCACCCATCACCGCCAGCCTTATCACCGGCATGGAACCCATCCTCAATCCATTGTGGGTTGCATTGTTCTATGGGGAGTCACTCACGCCGCTCTCAGTGGTGGGGTCTGTGATCGTAGTGGGATCGATCCTGGGATATAATGTGTGGATGGCGAAGGGGAGCAAACAATAAAGAATAATGAAAACTGCCCTGTCGGTATTCCTGTACCGCAAGGGCAGTTTTGTTATCTCCTATACGTTAGAAGCCATAGCTATCGGTATTCATTATTTCAGATAAGCCGGAATGATAGCCTCGCTCCACGTGGTGTACTGTGCAACCTTGTAGTTCTTCAGGCTGGTTGTGTACACATCAAAGTAAGTGTTGGAATAGATGGGAATCATGGGCAGAGCCTTGTTGAAACGCTCCTGGAATTTCACCCATTTCTGCAGGTAGGCCAGGGTGTCGCCCGGTTTGGTGCGGCGCAATTCCAGCGCAAGGCGGTACAGTTCCTCGTCCTCGTGGTTGGTGAAAGACCAATTGGGAGTGCCGTCCTCATCAAGAATGAAATTCACAGCCGGGTCGAACAGCAGGTCGAAGTTGCTGGCGAGATAGAGCATATCTGTCTCGCGGTCGCCCTGCTTATAGAATGCGGTCAGTATATCCGCCATGGGCATCGGCTGGAGCGTTAGGCGAATCCCCGCCTTCTCCAGATTCGGGATCAGATACGCCTGGAAAGCTGCTTCAATGGTATTCCCCTCCGGGTATGCCAAAGTCAGTTCCAGGGTGACTTTTTCACCGTCGATTTCCTTTTCCCGGATCCCATCGGCGTTCAGCGTCCAGCCGTCTTCCTCCAGCAAAGCAATGGCGCGATCTACGTCGACCGTATACACGGTCAGCTTCTTCAGGTTCAGCGCCTTGTATGCCGCCAAAGTCTTTTCGTATGCCTGTTGCTCTTCAACGGTGCTTTCCGCGGTGGGCTTGGTCAGCGGCGGTTCGGTTGCGCCGGTGACCATCCTGTACATCCACTGCCTGACACCGTAATAGCCATCCACACGGGTTCCGTTCCCGGCCGTATAATCCGCGACGATCTTGTCCCTGTCCATGCACCAGGCAATTGCCTGACGCACTTTTTCGCTGCTGACCGTGGCCTTCTCACAGGCAAAGCTGATGTAGCTCAAGCCTGTACGGGGGTAAGCAGTCACAGTCGCTTCGCCGCTCTTCGCCATCTGCTGCGCTTTCGCAACGGCATCGGCCCGCATGACTTTGTTCAGCAGGTCGAACTCGCCGGAACGGAGTTTGGCCAGCATGGTTTCATTTTCCGCCAGCGTATAGGTGAGGTTCTGGATACTGGGCTTTTTGCCGTTTTCATCCCCCTTGAAATAGGGGTTGATAGTAAATGTCGCCGTTTGGCCATCCCAACTGGTCAGCTGATAGGGGCCGCTGACCACGGATGGATGGGACTGATAGCCCGTTTCCGGATCCAGAATGGTCTTCTGAAGCAGTTCTGCGGTGAAGACCGGCTCGGTGACACTTGTGTCCTCGTTCGCCAGATATACGCCGTTTCCGTCATCCCGGACCACCACGCCGGGGGCGATCACGGAAATCGGGTAGGGATTGCATTCAAGCAGACCGATCTCATAGAAGAACGGTAAGTACTCTTTTCGGATCGTCACAACCAGCGTATTATCCGCGGGAACGCGAACACCGGCCAGCACGTCGGTTTCGCCTTCAAGATACGCCTCTCCTCCCACCAGGAAATCCCGGTGTTTGGGCGTGCCGCCGAGTTCGGTGATTACCGGAGACATCTGCAGTAGCATGGAGAAGGCATAGTCCCAGGCGGTGATCCGGGTCCCGTCCGAATAATACAGATCATTCTTCAGTACAAGCGTATATTCGCGATCGCCGTTCGCATTGTTCTTCACGGTTGATTTGCTGACCACCGATTTGTCGAAGGAGAACATGACCGCGCTGGCATCCCAATAAACCAGGTCGTAGCCGTGGAGCAGCATGCGAACGTCAATATCGCTGGTCGCGTTTCCCCAGAGCTCCGTGAAGAACTCGCCACGCATGGCAGTGGTATTGCCCACCCGCAGGGTATCCCCTTCCGCAGCGGCTTGCACCAGAGTCATCGACTGTACAATCAGCAGAAGGATCGCCAATAACAGCGCACTGCATCTTTTCATGTCCGATGTCTTCCTTTCCCTTTTGTCAATCGGGTTAGCCCGCGCTCCTCAGAGAAGAGCGCGGGTTCCGTCGATTACTCATAGCACTCGCCAATGTTGAGGAACACGTTCATTACGGGCGTCGGGCTGTCATCCTGCCGGTTAGTCATCGTGGTGACATTGCCTTCCGTTGTGGTCGAGACCAAGGTGTATCCTTCAACCTCAACCTCGCTCCAGGAATACGTTATGGGCTGTCCGTCCTCGGTCAGAACCATCAGGTCTTCCACTTCCGCGGTCCACTCGTTGCCCTCATTCAGGGTCACGTCCTGAACCGGCTTGCCATCCGCCAGGAGAGTCACCGTCAGGCTTTCGGGGCGCTGTTTGTCGGCATTGTTCCGATCCTTCCAAGCTTTGACGATCGTCACTGTCTTCACAATGGGCACTTCAACCGGAGGTGGTGGCGGGTCGCCGGGAATGTCCGTCGTAGCCGCGTTGCTCAGGTAGCCATCGTTGTCCTGTACAGTGTAGGTATAAGTGAATTCCTCGTATTCACCGGGTGCCAGATCCTTCGTGGAAGCGAAGGTCCGGACAGTTTCTGTCTTCGAACCGTCACTCAAAGTGCGAGTCATGGTATCCTTAACCTCGGCACCTGTCGGCAGGTCTGCTTCACCGATGTTGGTCAGTCGTACGGTATAGGTGATCACGTCGCCGGCTTTGGCCTTGCTGTGGTCCGCGATTACTTCATCGCCGCGGAGGATCTCTGTGAGTTCCTTCTCGACCCTGACCCGGGTCAGCAGATGGGTGTTGGTCACATCATAGCCGCTGATCGTCTGATCGTACCCATCAACCTTATCTTCTGTAATGGTGTATTCGATCTCTTTGCCGTCGGCATACTTGTCAAGATCTGTGAAGCTCCACTTCCATCCGTCGGCTTCCGTGACCGTCTTCTTGTCAATCTCGGTCTCACCCACCATCAGGTGGATCGTAATGCTCGCAGGACGAATCTCGTCAGCGTCTTCACTGTCCGACCACGTTTTCGCGCCTTCGACCTTCGTCTTCTCGATCTCGTGCGTGTTCGTCAGGGTCGTGACCGTGCCATCTGCGCTCGTATCTGTCAGTTCATAGCCTTCAGGCAGTCCGCTCTCGGTCCAGGTATAGGTGATTTCTTTGCCATCCGCGTACTTCGGCAGATGCTCGACTTTCGCGGTCCAGCCGTTGGCTTCGTTTAGCGTCACTTCCGTGCCGTTGCTGAGTTTGACCTTCAGTTCGTCCGGACGCTTGCCGTCCTGGTTCTCAGCGTCGTCCCAGACCTTCTTCACCGTCGCTTCGGTCTCTTCCGGTGTGTGTGTGTTGGTAAGGGTTGTAACCGTACCATCCGCACTATTGCCTGTCAGCTCATAGCCTTCAGGCAGTCCGCTCTCGGTCCAGGTATAGGTGATTTCTTTACCATCCGCGTACTTCGGCAGATGCTCTACCTTCGCGGTCCAGCCGTTGGCCTCGTTCAGCGTCACTTCCGTGCCATTGCTGAGTTTGACCTTCAGTTCGTCCGGACGCTTGCCGTCCTGGTTCTCTGCGTCGTCCCAGACCTTCTTCACCGTCGCTTCGGTCTCTTCCGGCTCGTGTGTGTTGGTCAGGGTCGTGACTGTACCATCCGCGCTCGTGTCTGTCAGCTCATAGCCTTCAGGCAGTCCGCTCTCGGTCCAGGTATAGGTGATTTCTTTACC
>JAFZPI010000028.1 GCA_017552615.1 Clostridia bacterium | reverse complement strand
TGGATCATGGATTTCCTCAAAGTATTTCTCCATCATGTAAATCACCTCGACGATTATCATTCGAGATGATTTGCAAAAATCCTTTTGGTAACACTTTTGTAATATTTGTGATCCTTATTTCATTCATGCGTTGGCCGTGATTGTGTATGGCTATTCCCATGGACGAAAGCATTAACAGCCCAGAATCATACGCGGTCGATCAGAATGATATGTGAATCACGCAGAGCTTTGACCTCTTCTGTAAAGCCGCTTTTGCTGGCAAGCAGATAAAACAGTTCCCGTCCTTTTGAAGGAATAAACTGGGCTTTCAGTTTCAGATGATCCAATTCCTGCATTCCTACCGCTTTCGATCGGTATTTGCATTCACCCACAAGCAGACGGCAATCGTCATAGGCAACCAGATCGACTTCCGATTCCATCCACGCATTGTCGATGCAGACAGGTCCCCACCATTTTCCTGTCGTATGCGGCATAAACGGAATCACGTGATCCAACGCATACTGGAAAGTATTTTCAAGGACGATATCCTCGTATGTGATTCCGATGAATTCCTGATAGCGATGATCCAGAATATAATCAATTGCCTTCTCCTGCAAGGCATTAATCATGGACATGTTTGGCTCAATAAAGGTATAGTGAAACCGAAACAATGCATCTGTAATGCGGAACCGCTGTTTCTTTTTTTCTGTAGAAAGGGGATTGGCAACAGGCGCTACCAAATACAGATCCTGCAGACGGGTCAGGTATGGAAAAAGTGTTTTGTTGTCAATCCCGCTCCGATCCGCAACCTGCGGAGTGCTTTTATCATTTCCTCCGATGGCGCGGAGAATCTGTTCGTACGTTGTGGGATCACGCAACTCCTGCAGTAGCATGTTCGGAGCTTCCCGGATCAAACGTCCGTCCGGGGAAAAGAAGAGGGAGGCGGTCGCTTCCCGCACGGAAGAATAATCCAGGAAGAATACGACATACTGTGCGACACCACCGGTCATGGAATAAACCATCATGGCATCTTCCGGAGATGGAAACAAAGACTGTACCTGACGAAAAGTAAACGGCCTGACCTCCATGATCTCGTCAAAACGGCCGTACAGCGGAGCTTCCCGGTCACCGATCTGCTTTTTCATGAAGGAAAGGTTGGATCCGGATAAAATCAGTTTATCAGCGCCCAGTCCATGGTCAATGATCCACTGGAATTCTACGGTGACATTCTCATTTTTCTTTGCAAGGAAAGGGAATTCATCAATTATGATGCACAGTTTCTCCGGATGAAGTTTTGAGAGAAGGGCAATTGTCTCCCGGAAGGAGGGCATGGATGACAGAAAAGAATCATTTGGAAATAGGCTTCTTGCGACGGAAAGAAAGTCTTTCAGGCACGTCTGATAATCGTAACTGGTACATTGATAGTACAGAAACGCATAGTCTCCGGACGCTTTCCCAATGTACTCTGTGAGCAGCCTTGTCTTTCCGGTACGCCGCTTCCCGTAAACAGCCATTGCCTTTTTGTCTGAATGATCAAGAAACTTGCTCAACTGATGAAACTCCTCTTCACGAAAATAAAACAAAACAATCACCTCCGTTACTGTCACAAAATCATGATACAGCATTACAGTCATTTTGTCAAATCTAATTTAGGCTAATCATAATATGCCTAATCGTAATTAGTCTAATCGTAATTAGGTACCAACATTCAATTGACACAAAAATTCCCATCGATTATCATAATCCCGAGGAATCCCAAAAACCACAAATCGGACCCCCGAAGAGGTCCGACGTTCAGAATCCTTACGCGATGGCGCGCTCGCGCAGCGCAGCAGCCAGGGTACCGGGCTCGGTGCGAGCCGCCTGGCGGGCCACAAAGCGCTCCCAGGCCGCCTCGGCCAAGCGCTCGCGCTCATTCATGGAGCGCTCACGGCGGGTACGGACGGCAGCCCTGTTATAGCGGGCCTGGTGCAGGTCCGCCCTCAGCTCGCCCGCCTGCACGTCTTCGGAGACTATATAACTCATCTCGAAGGTGTTTGGATTCTGTTTCAACAGCATGGTCATCATGGTTTACCTCCTTTGCCGGTGATGTGAGTGGGTGACCACGGCATCACCATAGCACCATTCCGCCTGGCTGCCAACCATCAGTTTGCGATGATCCGGTGACAAATTTGCGATTGATAATTTCTTGACATCTGTTTCTGGAGGCCATCAATGCCGGAAAATACCTATGAAGTCATCCGATATGACGCGACAAATTTTACATTTGTGGCAAGAGAGATCGCCTCGGTCCTGCCGCACACGCACCGGGAACTCGAGCTCGGCCTCGTCCTGAAGGGCCAGCCCCGGATGAAAACCGGCTCGGCGGACTGCCTGCTGCGGCCCGGGAGTCTCTGGTTGATCAATCCCTTTGAGAGCCACAGCCTGCGCACCCGGTCCATCCGCACGGCCTGTGCCTACATTGCCCTGCAACTGCCGCTGAGTTTCTTCCGGCAGTACTTCCCGCAGGCGGAGCATGTGCGCTTCAATGCCACCGACCTGACCAGCGCCACCCTTGAAGAGACGGATCTTTCCCGCCTTCGCGGCCTGCTGACCGAAGCGGCGCGCTGCTACTGGCAGGAAGAACCCTTCTATCCCCTGCGCACTGCCGCCCGCATCAACGAGCTGATGGCCCTTCTCCTCGAAAAGGTCCCCCACGCGGTCATGAGCGACCAGGACCTGCAGCAGGCCGATATCCGCGCCGCCCGCATGCAGCGCATCACGAGCTATATCGAAGACCACATGGGCGAAAAGCTTCTGTTAGGAGATCTTGCCCGGAAGGAGGGTCTGACCCTCGCCTACCTCTCCCATCTTTTCAGCCAGGAGGTCGGCATGTCCTTCCAGACCTACCTGACCGGCCTGCGCTGCCGGCGGGCCGTGGCTCTGCTGATGCAGACCGACCAGAGCCTTTCCGATATCAGCCTGGCCTGCGGGTTCTCCGCGCTCAAGTATATGACGCAAGGGTTCGTGGAGCGTTACGGCTGCACCCCGGCCGAGTTCCGGGAAACCGGCCTGCAGGATGCGCTTCACCCCCGGGAAACAACCCCTTCCCTTGCTCCCGGCACCATCGAGCCCCGCACCCGCGCCGAATGCCTGCGCTTCCTGGATTCGTTCACCCCGGCCGGGTAAGCCTCGGTATTTCTTCTGTTCTTTCACCAAGAACAATTTGACAAAGCAATCAAAATCATTACAATCACCACAAGGCTCCCGGTCTTGCCGGAGCCATTACACCGGAGGTGATTGTCATGACCAAAGCGACGCATGACCCGATCCGCCGGGGCTCCCCCCTGTGGATCACCCTGACCGCCCTGCTCATGGGCATGAACATCCTGCTGAGCATGAGTGTGTTTTCCGTCCCGGTTCCGGGTGGACATCTTTATTTTTGTGACGCGATCATCAACATTGCGGCGGTACTGCTGGATCCGCTGGCCGCATTCTTCGTGGGCGGCGTGGGTTCCTTCCTCGGGGACTTCTTCTTCTATCCGGCCCCAATGTTTGTCTCGCTCGTCACACACGGACTGCAGGCTGTTGTCGTCTCGCTGATCTCCCATCATGTGCTCCAGGAGCACCGGGTGCTCTCCGTCTCCCTCGGCACGACCGTCGGCGCCATCCTTATGGTCATCGGATACACCGTTGGCCGCGCGTGGGTTTACTCCACCCCTGAAATGGCCATTCTGAAGCTTCCGTGGGAGATCGTACAAGGCGCTTTCGGCGTTGTCGTCGCCATCCTGCTGCTCTTCCCGGCAGGCCTTGAAAAGAGCTTCCACCGGGTCTTGCACGGAGGAAAAGGATAATCGAACCGGATAAGTCCATGAAAAAGGACGGCTCTGTCGCAAGGGCCGTCCTTTGTTGGTGAAATGATAATGGGCGTTTACGCTTCGCTCTTCTCTTTGTCCGCAATTCGATAGACCAGCACCACCCCGGCCATCGCGCTCAGCATCAGGGCGATCACCAGGATCAATGCGCCGTTGTAACTGCCGGTGGCGTCGTAGATCGCGCCGATCAGCGGGTAACCGAGGGCGTTCGTTGTTGAGACCGAGAGGGCAATCTTCGGGTAGATGCGCGTGTAGCGCTCGGGACTGAAGAGCTCGCGGCAGATCATCACCGCACCGACCGTGGGGATCGAGTAGCACATGCCGATCATCGCGGCGCTGACCAGCATGGCCCCGGGTACCTGCACCGTCAGCAGCAGCACCAGGCCCGACGCGATGACAGCGCCATAGATTAGGACGGAAAGCTTGACACCAATGCGGTCCGTCATTGCGCCGAAGATGAACTTGCCAGCGGTGTTCGCGATCAGCACCACCGTCATCATCAGCACGCCGGTCTCCGCCAGGCCAATGCTCCCTGCCAGCGACTTAAACAGCTGTGGCGTTGCGCTGACAAAGGATCCAAACGAGCACAGGCAGCCAGCCAGCAGGACGACAACAATCGAAGTGGAATTCCCAGTACGCGGAGGTTTGACGGTCTTCTTCCCGGAAGCAGCAGTCTCCGCACGGAGCGGCTCCATGCCGGTGTCCATCGGTCGGAAACTGATGGGCAGCAGGATCGCAGGAAGGTTCAGTGCCACCACTGCGGCAGCCGCCACCATGTACGCCGTACGCCAGCCTGCGCTGTTGATGATCGCCTCAAGGATAGGATTGAACAGCGCGCCGATGATACCCGAGCAGCCCAACGCCAGGCTGCTGATCAGGCCCGTGTCGGTGCGGAACCAGTAGCCGATCATCGTCGTCGCAAGGACGCTGCCGATCATACCGCAGGAAAAGCCGCGAACCCCGTTGAGGGCATAGAGCGGCACCAGGCTATGGCAGAGGGACAGCCCTGCCGTCGCAGAGGCGCAGGCAATCGTGCAAACGATCAGCATCAGCTTCAGGTTTTTCGCGCCAACAAAGCGCGCTGACACTACGCCCGCAATTGCAAACGAGATGTTGCTGATCGTCAGGGTCAGGTTGACAGCGGCGGTTTCCTTACCCAGTTCGGCGGCAATGGGGCTCAGGAAGAGCCCTGCAGTATTCGTCATGATGCCAATCGACGAGGCCACCAGGCCACACATCGCGATGAGCACCATCAGGTATTTTCCGCGGGTGATTTTCAGGGTTGGCATGCGACACCCTCCTCATATCGGTCCGGAGAGGGAGTTTGTTTTGTCCATTGTAGCAGAAACAGACGGGTTTGGCAAGCTTGGGGCAAAACTGTTTCTGTAATTGGGCGAAACTGTTATATGTTATTCATTCCAGGCTGTCGGTGCCATCCCTCTTTCGTTTCGCATATGTCAGTTTTCAGGCTTTTGTGTAATACAAACATTTCCCGTCTTGATTTCTTGTCAGATGAGTTTCCGATCCTTCCACTTTCCGCTCCGGAAGCGCCAGATGTCCAGCGCGGCCTTGAGGCACCAGTCCAGCACCATGGCGATGGCGATGCCGATCACGCCCATCTCAAAGCCGTTGGGCCAGGCAATCCACCTCACCAGGAGGAAGGACAAAAACGTGCGGAAGACCACCGTGCAGAAGATCGACGCCCACATGGTGAACTTTATGTCGCCCGCGGCCCGCAGGCCGCCGGAAAGGGGGCCGGAGAAGGGCTGCACCGTGCCGGAGAACAGGTTGTGGATGGCGACCACCAGGATGATCAACGCTTTGGTTTCGGCGTCGGCGGGGCTGAAATCATACAGCGGCATCAGCAGGGGCGTCAGGAGCATCACCAGGACGTTCCACACCAGGGCCAGCACGAAGGACAGCCGCATGAGCTTGCGCATATACCATTCCGCGGCGTCATTGTCCCCGGCGCCCACGCACTGTCCGACCACGGTCATGAAAACCGTGTTCATGGCGGTCCCCATGCAGGCCGCCAGCGACCAGAAGGTCTGTCCATTGGAGTTGGCGTCCACATGCTGCTTGGCCAGGCTCGCGATCAGGACGAAGCTGATGACCACCTTCGAGGCCTGAAACAGGGTGTTTTCGATGGAGTTGGGGATGGCGACACCGAGGATACGCCGGGACATGGAGGGGTTCAGCTTCAGGATATCCGGCAGCTGAACGGTGACGTTTGCCTTCTTGACGATCTTCAGACGCTTCAGCAGGGTTTCGCTTTTCGCCGAGCCGAAGCAGAGCCAGGTCATGATGCCGGCGGCCACGTACCAGGCGATGGTGGTGGGCCAGGCGACCGCCGCCGCGCCGAAAGACGCGCCATGCTCCGCCGCCTGAAGGCCAAACACGCCGATGGCGTTGCCGATCACGTTGACGATGTTGGCCGCGAGGGTCACCCACATGGTGATCCGGGTCGAGCCCATGGCCCGGAAGACCGCCGCGCCCGCGTTGTAGACCGCGTTGGCCGGGAAGGATAAAGCCACGATCCACATGTACGTGCGGCAGGCTTCCAGGACCTCGGGCTCGCGCTCACTGAAGACGGCGTCGATGAGCGCGGAGCCGAAGAAAAGCATCAGCGCCATGCTCACCAGGGACAGCAGCCCCGCGATGTGAAAGATCTGGGAGGCGGCGAGGTTGGCGTTCCGCTCATCCCTGCTCCCGATATACTGCGAGACCACCACCGCGCCGCCGGCGGACAGCGCGGTGAACAGATAGATGAACACCGTGATGATCATGTTGTCCAGGCCGACGCCGGTGTTGACGCCATAGCCTGCGCGGGACGACATGATGCCGTCGGCCAGGCCGACCACCATCTGCAGGACGCTCTCGATGACCAGCGGAACGATCATCGCCTTCAGCATGGCGTTGGTGAAGGTCTTGCGACTGTCATCAAGCGGTGCTTTGGGTTCGATCAGTCTCTGGATGAATGTCATGGGGATGACCTCTTTCCTTATTCTTCAAACACGCCGGCGACTTTCTTCAGCAGTTCCCGGATCGGCAGGTGCTGGGGGCAGACCCGCTCACACTTGCCGCATCGGATGCACTCCGAGGCCTTGCCGTGTCCCTCGCCGGTGATGACGTTGTTGTAGTAATAGGCCGTGTTCCAGTTGTGGAAAGCCTCGTGCGCGTTCAGGGAGGAGAACATGTCCGGGATGCGGATGCCTTTGGGGCAGGTGCTCTCCTCGATGCAGTACCGACAGGAGGTGCAGGGGATCAGGTTCAGGCCGCGGAAGATGGCACAGACTCGGTCGACGGCTTCGCGCTCAGTGTCCGAGAGCGGACGGAAGTCCTGCATCGCGCTGAGGTTGTCCTCCATCTGATCCATTGTGCTCATGCCGGAGAGCACCACGCACATATTCGGGAAGCTGGCCGCGAAACGCAGGGCGTAGCTGGCATTGCTACCGCCTTTCAGCTCCCGGAGGATCCGGTCCGCGTCCGCCGGAAGATTGACCAGGCTCCCGCCCTTCACCGGCTCCATGACCAGGACAGGCTTGCCGTGCTTCTCGCAGACCTCATAGACCTTGCCGGATTCCACAGAGGCGTCTGCGTAGTCCACGTAGTTGAACTGGATCTGCACGATCTCGATCTCCGGGTGCTCGGTGAGGATCATGTCCAGTACCTCGGCCTTGTCATGGAAGGAAATGCCGAAGTGGCGGATCTTGCCTTCGGCTTTCAGCTCGAGGGCGGTCTCATAGGCTCGGCAGGCCTTGTACTTCTGATAGTTGTTCCGGTCCTGGGCGTGCATCAGGTAGAAGTCGAAGTACTCCACTCCGCAGGCTTCCAGTTGGCTCTCAAAGAAGGGGCGGATGTCCTCCTGCTTTTTGAAGAAGGAGGTCGTCAGCTTATCCGTCAGGATGAATTCGCTGCGGTCGTACCGCTTGACGACGGCCTCGCGGATCGCGGTCTCGCTCCTGCCGCCCAGATAGCCGTGGGCGGTGTCGAAGTAGTTGAGGCCCGCGGCGATAAAGGCGTCCGCCATCCGGCAGAAGAGCTCGTGGTCGACCGCGCCGTCCTTCATGGGCAGGCGCATGCAGCCGAAACCGAAGTTACCGTGGATTTCTGGGAAAAAGCGGTTTTCTGTCATGATGATTCTCCTCTCAGTTCATCGCTCGGTTCATCTGCCCAATTGGTACTCTCCCGTGCGGACCGCCGCAATGGTGCCCCCGTCGATCAGCAGATCGATGCCATTCACAAAGCCGGCGTGATCACCCAGAAGGAAAGCGGCGGCTTCGGCGATCTCGTCCGATGAACCCGTCCGCATGGCAGCCGACGCATCGATCATCCGCTGGTAGCTTTCCCCGGCAGCGGCAAACTCGTCGTAAGCGAGCGGTGTCACGATGACACCCGGGCTCATGGAATTGATACGGGCGCGGCGTGCTTTCCATGTGGCGGCCGCGGCCTTCATGGCCTGCAGATGATTGACCCGCTTGGCAATCATATAGGCATAGCCGACGTTCTGCATGGCTGTGTCCTTTACAATGGGAAGATTCATCAGTTCTTCAGTAGGTGTCCGAAGGATTTCCTGCTCCGTCTCATAGGGAATGGCGTACATATAGCCGGCCTGGCTGGAGATGATAAGACCGGCGCCGCCCTCTGCCATGACCTCGCCAAAGGCGTCCACGGCATAACCCGTGCCGATCATATCCAGGGCCACGATGTGCTCCGGCTTTGCCTGATTGGGTGAAGCTCCTGCCGTATCAATGAAATACTTCACCGGACCGAGGCTGGCGGCCTTCTGCGCAAAGGCTCTGACGCTGTCTTTCTCCAGCGCATTGACGATCATGGTTTCCACGTCGTAGCCGCTGTAGGTAAATTCTCTTGAGACACGTTCCAGATTCTTTTCACTGATGTCTCCCAGTAAGATCTTCCTCCCAGCCGCAAACCTGCGGATGATGGCTGTACCCATGCTGCCCGCACCCAGCAGGGCGATAACTTCCTTATGCTCATTGCGATCGAAATACATGATTTGGTTCCTCCTTCTCAATCTGTATGATGATTACACGTTCTTTTTCGCCCAAGTCGCGATTTTGTCCTCACTGCGGGTCACTTCCGACCCATGGATCGAAAGGCCGGATACAACGGTCGCACCTTTGCAAATCTTCTTCAGGTCGCTTTCGCTGCTGCCCATGCCGCTGCCCTCGTTGGTGCAGAAGGGAACGATCTTCTTGCCGGTCAGGTCGAAGTGCTCCAGGAACGTACATACTGCCATGGGCATCGTGCCCCACCAGTTGGGAAAGCCCATAAAGATCGTGTCGTAAGCGTCCAGGCTTTCCGGAACCGCTTTCAGCTCCGGTCGTGCGCCTTCCTGCAGTTCGGCCTTGGCCTCGACGGTACAGGCGTGATAGTCCTTGCTGTACGTCCGCACGGTTTCGATCTCGAACAGGTCGCCGCCGACCGCCTTCTGCACGAACTCCGCGGCCCGTTCCGTGTTGCCTTTAGCCAGATCAACGATATTGCCATTCCAGTAGTTCTGTCCCTTCCGGGAATAATACGCGATGAGAGTGCCCATACCGCATCCGCCTTTCTGTCCGTCAGTCTCTGCTTCAGCAGCTATCTCCCTGCTGCATCTTCATCATAAAAAAAAACCAGCCCCCAATCAATTCCGATTTCGGGGCTGATCGATAAGCAAAACTTATTTGATGACCGTGTGGAGCGCTTGGGTGAACTCCCACTGCAGGGAGGAGTCGCGGCTCTCCGGCCAGAAGGCGAACATCTTGCGGGTCATAGGGGCGCCGCCCCGGGTCAGGGGCAGCAGGACCGTGCCTTCAGGACAAGGCATATCCCCGTCGCACAGGTAGAATCCGGCTCCCGACGCGGCGTCCATGCAGGCAGTCTCCACATTCTCCACAAACAGGAAGTCGCTCTGCAGGCCGAAGTAATCCCGCCAGTGCACGACCTCGTTTTCCCGCTGTTCCTCCGGCGTGACGAGGATGCACATCCAGTCCTTCAGCGCTTCCAGGGCCGCGACCGGCGCGGCCGCCAGCGGATGGTCCTGCCGGAGCATGGCGAAGAGCGGCTGGTCCGCCAGTTCCTCGTTGATCGCCTGCTCCGAGAGTTTCCGCCACTGGTCGTTGACGGCCATGTCCAGCCGCCCGTCGTGCTGTCCGTGAAAGAGCTCTTCATGGGTCCCGGTGGTCAGGAACAGGCGGACATGGGGATGGTTCCGGGTGAACTCCTGGATGGCCAGCCTCATGATGCGCGGGCTGAATCCGTTCAGCACGCCGACCCGCAGGCTCTGGTACTCGTCGCTGTCGATGCGCCGCACCTCGCGGATCAGCACGTCCAGCGATGCCACCTGCCGCTTGGCCTGTGCATAGAAATACTGTCCGGCCGGCGTCACCGTGAACTTCCGCCCGTGCCGCTCCAGCAACGTGACCTGCAGTTCGCTCTCCAGCGCCTTGATCTGCTGGGAGATGGCGGACTGCGAAATATGGCAAGCCTCCCCGGCCTCGAAAAAGCTGCCGTTCTCCACCACGGCAATGAAATAGCGCATCTGTCGGTGCATGCGATCCCTCCCGTTCAGTATATCTTATTGTAGCATATCATTCACCGTATGAGTGGATATTTTGAAAATTCTTTTCTTCAGACGGTTGTGTTTCCCGGCAGATTGGGCTATGCTGTGAGAAGAAAAGCATTGGAGGGGAGACCAAAGCCATGCCGGACATCATTGATCACGCCCTGGCTTTTGCAAGGGAAACCTTTGCCGGGGATGCCTCCGGCCACGATTACTGGCACACTTTCCGGGTCTGGAAGCTGGCCCGCCGCCTGGCGGAGGCCGAAGGCGCGGACATCCTTATCTGCGAACTGGCCGCACTCCTGCACGACGTGGATGACGCCAAGCTTTCCCCGGAGACGTATGCGGGTAAACTCCGCGCGAGAAGTTTCCTCGAATCCGAAAGCGTGGACGAGGCTGCCATCGCCCGCATCCTGCACATCATCGGCCAGGTCAGCTACAAGGGCTCCGACAGTGAAACCCCGGACAGCCTGGAAGGCATGTGCGTCCAGGACGCGGACCGGCTGGACGCCATCGGCGCCATCGGCATCGCCCGGACTTTCGCCTTCGGCGGCAGCCGGGGACGCACCCTCTGGGACCCGGAAGAAAAACCCCGCACGGAAATCAATGCGCGGAACTACCAGACCGGCGGTGGGTGCACCGTCAACCACTTCTACGAAAAACTCCTCCTCCTGCGCGACCTGATGAACACAAAGACCGCCCGCGAGATTGCGGAAGCCCGCCACCGCTATATGGTGACGTATCTCGATGAGTTCTTCGCCGAATGGCAGGGAGTGCGATAATCATGATGGGCTTTATCATCTGGAGTATCGTCGCGCTGATGTTCCTGTTCATCGCGGCCGTCACCTGGCGGTCCCGAAAGCCCGCCGCATTCTTCACCGGTGTCAAGCCGCCGGAGGTGCGGGATGTCCGGAAGTATAACTGCGCTGTAGCTGTCCTGTGGATCGTCTATGCGCTGTTGTTTGAAGGGCTGGGAATCCCGCTTCTGTTTCTTGAACAGAACAAAGCACTGATCGCAGTCATTCTGCTGGGCGTGCCTATCCTCACCATCGGATTGGTCATTGCTTATCAGGTCATCCTCCGCCGGATGGAAAAGCCGTAAAGGGGGCGTTCGATGGACACCGTTCTAATCCTCATCAAGCAGATCCTCCAGATGTTTATCCTGGCGGGCCTGGGGTATTGGCTGTTCCGCATCGGGAAAATTACGCTGGAGGGCAGCAAAGCTCTCGGGAACATCCTGATTTACCTTGCCTTACCCGCCGTCATCATCAACGGTTTCCGTGTGGAGCGAACAGCGGAGCACCTGCAGGGTCTGCTGTTCAGCGGACTGGGCGCGTCAGTGCTGCTGCTCCTTTCCATCCTCGTCTCCCGGTATCTGTTCAGGAAAGACCCGATTGCCGCGTTTGCCGGGGCCTTCTCCAATCCGGGCTTCTTCGGGGTACCGCTGATCATTGCCTCATCGGGGCAAGACGCCGTGTTCTATGTGGCCTGCTTCATTGCTTTTCTGAACGTCGGGCAGTGGACCTACGGGGTTTCCATTCTCAACGGCCAGCCCATCCGGCAGGGCTTTCAGCCGGGCAAACTCATCCGCGCTCCGTTCATCATCGCGATCCTCATTGGACTCTTCCTGTTCTTCACACAGCTCCAGCTCCCGGACATCGTCAGCGGCTGCCTCTCCACCGTGGCCGCGCTGAACACCCCCCTGGCCATGTTCACCGTTGGCGTCTATCTGGCCCAGGTGGACCTGCTGAAGATGCTCAGGCACAAGGCTGTCTACATCGTGGCCGGTGTCAGATTGCTGTTGATCCCGCTGATTTCACTGCTTTTATTGACCTTGCTGCCCAAAGACCTGCTGGACATGAAAACAGCCCTACTGATCGCCTCCGCCTGTCCGGTCGGTGTCAACGTGGCGGTGTACGCCCAACTGCACAACAAAGATTATGCCTATGCGGTGGAGACTGTCGTCGTCTCCACGCTCCTGTCCCTCATCACCATCCCCGCGCTGGTGGGACTGGCGGGACTCATCTGGTAATCAGCCCAATCAAACGAAAAGCGATATCCTCATGGGCATTGATATCCTCCTCGCGCTGTTTTAACATGTATCTTCCAAGGAAAAGGAGAAACTGGCATGACCCTTCCCGCTGAAATCACCGCCGTTGTCGGTACGCAGAACGGCGACTCCAATACCACCGGCATGTCCGGCGCTGCGGTATTCGAATATCCCGACCATGTGCTGAAAGTCCGCCCGGCATCCCCTGCCGCCGCTCGCGAGTTCACCATCCTCTCATGGCTGCAGTCCAAAGGGCTCCCCGCACCGAAGGTCGCCGCACATACTGTTCAGGATGGGACCGACTGGCTGCTCATGACCCGCATCCGCGGGAAAATGCTCTGTGACCCGTCCGTGATGAACAATCCCACCCTGCTCCTGGACTGCCTCGCGGAGGGCCTGCAGACCCTGTGGGCAACGGATATCTCCGACTGTCCCTTCGAGCGCACTTGGATGGTCGAACTGGACCAGGCCGAGCGCGCCATCCGTGCCGGGACCTACGACCCATCCAATTGCGAGCCGGACACTTTCGGACCGGGTGGTTTTGAGAGCCCCATGGCGCTGCTCGACTGGCTGCGCAAAAACACCCCGCCGGAGCAGCGGGTGCTGTCCCACGGGGATTATTGCCTGCCCAACCTCTTCACCGACGGCCGCCGCTTCACCGGGATGATCGACCTCGGCGACTGCGGCATTGCCGATCCCTGGCGCGACCTGAGCCTCGGCTGGCGCAGCCTCAAGCACAACAGCGATGGGCACTACGGCAAGTATTACGCGGTCGACCCGGAAGATCTTTTCCGGGCAGCGGGGGTCGAGAAGGATGAGGAAAGGCTAAGGTATTATCTGTTGTTGGATGAGTTGTTCTGACGAATAGAACTGTACAACCTCATTCGCTCCGGATCAGCGACAGCGGAAATGTCACGCGCCAGTCACCTTCAATAGCTGGCTCTGCCGTGACAAATTCACCCGAGAGAACAATCTTTGAGAGGTCTTCGGGATACTGGTCGAAGATATACTCCTCCCAGCTGTCGTAATTCTCCCCATACCAGCTGACACTGCCGATTTCCTGATCCAGACAGCTTTCGTCATAGGTCCTGCCATCGGTATCCGCCAGCGTGACAAACCCGTGGTTGTCCGTATGATGGATATCGGTATAACGGATCTGTACATGCAGCGCCCCGTCAATAATTCCGACACCGGTCAGCGTAACGCCTTCCATGACTGGGATCTCAAGGCTGTCCTTCACATTCAGCACCCGGATTTGCCGGGCTTTTTCTGACGCAGCATCTCTCTCCCCATCCTTCGGTGAACCGCTCCATCCCCGGATAGTCGGAACCGGCATCGAATCCGCTTCCGCAACCTTCCCGGCAACCAGCGGCGTCAGGTCCACAATCTGTGTCTTCTTATGCGAGAGAAAGCTGCTCACGCTGAACGTCACTTTGTCGCTTTCAACAGGTCTGCCATCCGTTTTGAAATCCATATAAACGGCAAAGGAAGCTGTTTTCGTCTCCGGATCATAGCCGGTCTGGATACAAGTTCCGGCACCGTCGTAGGGCAACTGTAGGATCGCGGAGTCGAAAAGATCCATGGTCTCGTCGATCCGGTCTCCTTCAAGGTCCTGCATGGTCAGGGTCACGATCGATTCCGACCCGCACAGGGATGCGGAAACGACTTCCATTCGTATTCCCTTACTTTCACTGACTAGGTTGACCGGCTTCAGGGTCAGCGCAGCCCGCGGCCAGATCTGGTACAGCAGTTGGTTGACATCGTCGTTGAAAGCCGCCAGGGCCGTTGTGGCTCCGATGACCAGCACCAATGAGACAGCAACCACAAGCGCAGTCCTGATCCTTGCTTTCGGCCTTTCCTGTGTGCGAAGGCGGGCCATCTGAAGATGAATCCGCTCGTCAAAGCCTTCCGGCGGGACCGGCTTTTTTTCATGCAGTACTTCATAAATCCTATCTTCCGTCATGTTTCGATTCCTCCTTCGTCAATTCTTCCCGCAGGCGCTTCAGCAGTCTGTTGATGCGAGACGAAACTGTGCCTCTCGGGATGCGGAGAATTGACGCAATCTCTGCTTCCCGCAAATCTTCCTGGTATTTCAGGATCAGGAGCAGCCGGTCCTTTTCCCTGAGTCCCGACAAATAATCCATAATCCGGTCTTCCGGTTCATCTGCCGCCATTATCTCCTGATAGGCTTCAATTGGCTCTGTTCGCCGCTTCCGTCGCAACTCCGCTTTGGCCGCATTAACCGTACAACGAACCAAATACGCTGGAATCGCCTCTTCTTTCCGAATCCGGCTCAGGTTTTTCCAGGCGGCTTCGATCGCGGCCGAAACCGCGTCTTCCGCATCCTGTTCAGTGTGCAGGTAGCTCATGGCAACACGATACATCTGATGTGACCACACCTGTACCGCATCCACAAACGCCTGCTCCTTCCTTGATTCCATGGTTTGGGTCCTCGCTTTCGTATCCGGATACACTCTATAGATGCACAAAAATGGCGTTTTGCTCCATTCACAATAGAATCTTTTCCCAATCACAATTCCAAATCAAAAGAGCAGCTTAACACGGTTGCTCTTCTGTAAAAGCGCATCTTGATACTAAACCAATGCAGTGTCCTGTTCATCGCTTCAGCACCGCCACAAAGAACCCCTCAAACAACTCCGTAGGCCTGACGCAAAGCGTCCCGGGAATTCTCACCGGCAGCGCAGGAATCGCCTCCCGCAGATCCTCCCGAACCGGGACAAGCGCCAATCCGGCATCCATCGCAGTGTGCACGACTTCTTCGTTTTCCTCCCGAAGAATCGAACATGTTGCATAAACCAGTGTTCCGCCCGGCTTTAAGACGCTGATGGCTTTCTTCATCAGCGCCTTTTGCGTTTTCACGGTTTTCTGCACCCAGGCTGGCTCCATGCGGCGGGGCGGAATACCCTCACCCAGCAGGATCGTTCCGCTGCCGGTGCAAGGGGCATCCAGCAGCACCGCATCAAAGCGGAACATCGGGTCGAGTTGTCGGGCATCGGTGTTCATCACCACGGCGCGGCGAACCCCCTGCATCTGCAGGTTGTGCCGCAAGCGCTCGGCTCGGGCGGCGTCCCGCTCACAACAGGTCAGGTCAATCTGTCCGTCCACCAAAGCCGCCATCTGGGTAGACTTTCCGCCCGGCGCCGCGCACATATCGAGAACGCTCATTCCGGCCTTCAGTGGCATCATCAGCGCCGGAAGCATAGCGGACAGACTTTGCAGATAGACCTTTCCTTCGCTGTACAGGGGAAGAGCCTGTACATCCTTTTCTGCTGCGTCCGGCAGAATCCGGGCATCGGTATACCAAACCAAGGGCTGGGGATTCAACCCGGCAGCCCGGAGTGAAGCTTCGGTGTCTTCTCTGTCGCCACGAAGAGGATTCAGGCGCAGCGTGACCGGGCGGCGGGACGGAAAACCCGCCGCGATGGTTTCCGCTTCGGCTTCGCCGTAATCGCGGATAAGGGCGGTACGAAGGTATTCGGGAATTCGCGGGTCCATGGTGTCACCTCAAAACGTCAGTAATCGAAGGATTGGTTGTCCACGCTGATCTTCGTGGTCAGTTTCTCCCCCGGAAACGGTTTGCGGATCTCGATCAGGTTGAGCACAGTATACCCTTTGGAACGGAGAAACGCGATCATGCCGTCGTTGTTCGGGTGCACATAATTAAAAACCGTCTCTTCGCCCAGGGAACGCGCAAGCTCCTCCGCTTTGGCAAACAGCAGCGAAGCCACGCCCCTTCGGCGGCAATCTTCACAGGCATAGATCTGCTCCACCCAAAGCAGGCTGCCTTCGATCCGGCAGACGATATACCCCGTGAGCCTACCCGCTTCTTCGGCCGCAAAGATCGGATACCCGGCTTCCTGAAAGAACTGAAGGTCCTCTCTCCCCTCTTCCGGGTCCGGCTCAGACACGATCCCCTTGTACGAACGCAGGGTGACACGGAATTCCGCGACCAGCGAGGCAAGCCGGTTGAAGTTTGTTTCATCGATTTGGATGATATTCATTGTACCTTACTTCTTCCTCACATGCATCAATACAAATCCGTTTTTTCGATGTTGCGGTTTCTCCTGCTCTAATTCTTGACTGGCTGCCACACAAAGTCTATAATCACAACTGTAGTATATCACTGTTCGTTTGATTTCGGCATGATTATCCAAGGAGGAAACCGATGAAACGCGAATTGGGGATCGCCAGGTGCGGGCTGGCCTGTTGCCTGTGCTCTGAAAATGTGAAATGCAAAGGCTGCAAACAGGATGGGTTCAAGGACCTCTCTTGGTGCAAGGACGCTGACTGGTGCGAAAACAGGAAATGCTGCCTGGCCAAAGGTGTGGCTGCCTGCTGGGCATGCCCGGAGACAGCTTGCCGGAAAGGGCTTTTCGCCAACAAGATCAAAGCCCTGGCATTTACGGAATATGCCCGCCGGTTTGGCACGGAAGCGCTGTTGGACCGCCTGGAAGCCAACGAAAAGGCCGGGATCGTCTACCACAGGGAAGGGATCATGGGCGACTATGATGATTTTGACGACCTGGAGGCACTGATCCGGTTTATCGATACGGGAAAGCGCGGTTGAAAAGTCCCTGAAAACCCGCAAAGAATAGGGAGACACGGCTTTCGACTGTGCCTCCCTTTTTGATTTCGCTTATTCCTCGTGGTCGAGATCGGCCTTGTTCTCATTCAGGAGTTTCTGGAGCTCATCCATGAAAGTCCCCAGGTCCGTAAACTTGCGATACACCGCGGCAAAGCGGACATAGGCCACGTCATTGAGCTGCTTGAGCTCGGCCATGACCATGTCGCCGATGCGCTCGGTGGCGATCTCCCCGTCACCGGAGCGGTACGCCGCCTGTTCCACGCGCTGGCAGACCGCTTCGATCTGCTGTGCGGAAACCGGGAGCTTGTCACAGGCGTGGAGGATGCCTGTACGGATCTTGCCCGCGTCGAAAGGCTCCCTGCGGCCGTCGCGCTTGACGACGATCAGGGGCAGCTGTTCGATCTTCTCATAGGTGGTGAAGCGCCTTCCGCACTGGACACACTCCCGGCGGCGCCGGATGCTCCCGTCCTCGGTGGGCCGGGAATCCATCACCTTGCTCTCGGTGCAGTTGCAAAACTGACATCTCATGGCATTTCCTCCGTCCGATTACAGCGCCGCCAGCGCCTTGAACATCTCCCGGTTTGCGGGATAAAGGCCCTTGTACACTTCATAGAACTTCGCGTACACCGGTACGTTCTCCGCGATGGGCTGTTGGGCCGGATTCTGTCGGATCATCGCGCGGCAGGCCTCGGGTACGGACTTGTACAGGCCGGCGCCGACGCCCGCGAGGATCGCCACGCCCAGAGCCGGGCCTTCGGTGTTGACGGTCGTCGCAACCGGGCAGCCGAAGACATCCGCCAGCATCTGGCGCCACAGCGGAGAGCGCCCGCCGCCGCCGCAGGCCAGCATTTCGGCAGGTTCAACGCCCATTTCATGCAGGACGCCCAGGCAGTCGGCCAGGGAGAACGTCACGCCCTCCATCACGGCGCGCAGCAGGTCGCGGCGCGTGTGCATGGCGGAAAGACCGAAGAACATGCCGCGGCAGTCCGCGTCAAGGTGCGGGGTGCGCTCGCCCATCAGATAAGGCGCATAGAGCAGCTTATTGGAGCCGATCGGCGAGAGTGCCGCTTCCTTGTTCAGCAGGTCATAGGGATCCACACCGAGCTGGACAGCCGCGTCCTTCTCCGGGCCGCAGAACGTATCGCGGAACCATTTCAGACTCAGTCCCGCGCCCTGGGTCACGCCCATCACGTGCCACGCGCCGGGGACAGCGCAGCAGAAGGTGTGCACACGGCCCTTCGGGTCGATGGCCAGCTTGTCGGTGTGCGCGAAGACCACGCCGCTGGTGCCGATCGTCGTGAAAGCCTTGCCGTCCTCCACCACGCCGGTGCCCACGGCTGCCGCCGCGTTGTCGCCCGCGCCGCCTACGACGAGCGTCTCCGGGGACAGGCCGGTCAGCTTCGCGGCCTCGTCGGAGATATGGCCGGTGACTTCGGGGCTCTCATAGACCTTCGCCAGCAGGCTCTCGTCGATATCCAGGGTCTTCAGCAGTTCCTTGGACCAGCAGCGGTTCGGCACGTCGAGCATCTGCATGCCGCTGGCATCGCTGACCTCCGTGGCGAAGTCGCCGGTCAGCATATAGCGCACGAAGTCCTTCGGCAGGAGAATGTGCGCGCACTTCTTGTAGTTCTCAGGCTCGTTGTTGCGGACCCAGAGGAGCTTGGACAGGGTAAAGCCGGTCAGTGCCGGGTTTGCCGTGATCTCGATCAGCCGGGCCTTGCCGACCTTCGCGTGGATCTCGTCGCACTCCTTCGCCGTGCGCTGGTCGCACCAAATGATCGACCGGCGCAGTACCTGGCCCTTTTCGTCCAGCATGACCAGGCCGTGCATCTGGCCGGAAATGCCCAGCGCCACCACGTCTTTCTTGTCCACACCGCTCTTCTCGAGCACCGTGCGGATCGTGGTCACGGAAGCGTTGTACCAGTCCATGGGATCCTGTTCCGCCCAGCCGTTGTGGGGCTGGTACATCGGATACTCCACGGTGCACGAAGCCTGCGCTTTGCCTTCCTGGTCAAAGAGAACGGTCTTGGTTCCGGAAGTGCCCAGGTCAATACCGAGAACATATTTCATGGCGTTTTCCTCCCTGTCGTTCGAATAGATTGGATATCGGTTCGTCAGTGTCGGTTTTCATTATACCCACGCAAAAGAATTGTGTCAACGAGGAAAAAGTGCAAATGCAGAAGCATCTGTGTACATCCCGTTTTCAGCTACTTTTCAATTGGTATCATCTTGTTTTCACAAAGCCGTGATATATTGACTACGATAAAGACAGGATCTATATGACCATATCGGAAAAGGAGCAAACGACATGAATCAGACATCCGACCAGCACCGGAAAACATGCAAGAAAAACTATACCAGACATAAGATGATTGCCTTGTGCAGTGCCTTGATCATTTGCTTCTCGTGCAGTATTTCACACGCGGAAACACCGGAACTCCCGGCTCCGATCGATGGCGTTTCCCCTAAGGACGTCGATTGGTCTCTGGTTGAAGATGAAATAGACACGGAATCGGATATGGAGACGGATGAACTTTCCGATTCTCCGATGCTTGCGTTGAGTGAGTTTTCCTCTGACGATGTCCCGGAAAGCTATCTGACAGCGGCGGAACACCCGGGACGCGTGGAGAAAATCTATTATTTTACAGCCGGGAGTACAACGGATGGGACTTCCGCAGAAGAAACCGTGAAATCCGTCATGGTTTACTTTCCGGCCGGTTATGACGAGTCGGATCAACCGTACAATGTCCTGTACCTCCTGCACGGTTCGAACGGCTCACCCTTGGGATACCTGAGCCCTGACGAACCTACAAAGCTGCAGAACCTGCTGGACCATATGATCGAAGACAGACTAATGGAACCCATGATTATTGTCGCCGCAACCTACTATCCCGCCGATGGTTCCGGTCGGCAGCTTCCGCTCGAAAAGCAAGTGGAAGTGACCACATCTTTTCCCTGGGAATTGGTGGAAGACCTCATTCCGCAAGTCGAAGAGCAGTGCAGAACCTATGCTGCATCCACGTCCCTTGAGGACATCGTCGCGTCAAGAAATCACCGCGGGATCGCGGGATTCTCCCTGGGCGGTGTCGCCACTTGGTATGTGTTCCTTCAGCAGATGCAGGCCTTCAAATGGTTCCTGCCCATCAGTGAAGCCAGTTGGGATGACGGAGAAGGCAATACATCCGGCATTTTCGACAGCGAAGTGTCCGCTCGGGCACTGTATGACGCTGTCATGCTGCAAGGTTACGGATGGAATGACTTCATGTTGTTTGTTGCAACAGGTACGGATGATGAAGCTTTTGATATTTCCACAAAGCAAATGATTTCCTTACTGGAATATGACGAAATGTTCTTTCTGGATGAGAATACTTTCTGCTCCATGATGATTGACGGTACCCATACGGTCAGCGCGTTATACACCTATTTCTACTACATTCTCCCTTTCCTGTTTGACTAAGGATCACCCTTTCTGAAAACATTAAGCCTGCAAACAAGGAACGCAAAAACTGCCGCAAGCCGGAAAGGTCTGTGGCAGTTTGAAGATATGCTTCGGAATGCTTACTTCTTCTCTTTGATGTACAGATAGTCACCCGCATAGATCAGGCTGGGGTTGGTGATCTTGGGATTCCAGGCCAGGATGTCCTTCTTTGTGAACTGGAACTTCTCGGCAATGCGGGTCACGGTGTCACCCTTCTGGATCTGATAGATGATGAAGCCGGCCTTTTCCTTTGGGCGCTTGTAACCGCCAACAGCTTCGTCGAGTTCGTTGAGATTCAGTTCAGTGTTTTCAGTCATGGGGATTCTCCTCTCCGGCCTTCATCGGCCAATCGCATTCATTTGCAAGTTTTTTGATTCTGCGGGAGGGCCTTTCCCTCACCCGCGAATAGAGCATATCATGGGATTCGTCACAGAAGTGTCACACTCTTTGTGATTTTTCAAAAGTTTTTCTGAATCCTTCGCTCATTGTGTTTTGACGCGGTTTGTGCTACCATTTGGGCAATGGGAGGGGGAATTTTCCTATGGCGCATCCGCTGATCAACCGCGATTTTTACGAAGCCATCATCCGTTTTGACACGGATGAAGCGGCCCAGGAGACTTTTTACCGTGTCATGGATACCGTCACAGAACGAAACGGCCGTCGGGAGACCATCCGGACACAGATCCTCCGGGCTTACGCGATGCTCTTCTGCGACGAACTGAACATGGCGCCCGGTCAGCCCGCCGGAGCCGACGAGGTCGAAGCCACCGCGGATCGGCTTTATACTGGCTCCATGGGGTTTGACCCCGCCCACTGGTACCGCATGCAGCACCATTTCCCGGTGATTGACGAAGACAACTATGACCGGTTTGCCGCGCTGGTCATCGCGGACCTGAACGCGGGCCCCCTGCGGGAAGCTGCCGTCAACGGCGGGGACATGCTGCTCGTCGGGGGGATGGATCCCCTGCATATGACGCCCGACCAGCGCCGCCTGCAGCAAGTGCGAACCGTCGGTCCCGGGGAGGTGGAAGCATGAGGATCCTTGCTGTGGATGCCTCGGAACAGAGCCTGCGGGAGACCGCCCGGATCGCCGCAGCCCTTGAGCCCGAAGCCGAGCTGATGACCTTTCTCGATCCCCTCGAAGCCCTGGCTGCCGCCCGGCAACACGAGATCGACATCGCCCTGCTGGAGACAGAGCTCCCCGAGCTCAACGGACTGGACCTGGGCCGCTATCTGCGGGATCTCTACCCCCTGGCCAACCTGATCTACCTGACCGATCAACGCAGGCACGGCTATGAGGCGCTGACCATCCACGCCAGCGGCTACCTGCTCAAGCCCGCCACAGAGGATGCCCTGCGCCGGGAACTGCGGGACCTGCGCTATTCCCGGGAAGATAAAAGCCACAAGCGCGTCTTTGCCCAAACGTTCGGCAATTTCGAGTTCTTTGTGGACGGGAAAAGCGTCCCGTTCAAGTATTCCCGCACCAAGGAGATCGTGGCCCTGCTGGTGAACAACCTGGGCGCCCAGACCACCAACGGCGAGATCATCGCGGCCCTGTGGGAAGACGACGGTGATCCGGAAAAGAAAGCGTCCTACCTGAGCAACCTCCGGCAGGACCTGCAAAATACCATGACCCGTCTGAACCTCTCGGGCATCATTGTCAAGCAGCGCGGAAGCCTCGGCATCGCGACGGACCGCATCGAGTGCGACCTATACGACTGGCTGGAAAAGAAACAGGCCTCCCGCTATCACTACTTGGGTGATTACATGAACCAGTACAGCTGGGCGGAATATGTCCACGCCGAGCTGGATGAAATCAGCTACAATATGCAGGAAGAAGACTGATCCCATGCGAAAACCGCCTATGCAGGCGGTTTTTGTAAGCAATTTGATAAAGAGGTTTTCAGTTATATTCCCAGGTTTCCTGATAAGCCTTGTAAGTCGACTCACAGAAGAGGGTGCGCTCGATCTCTTCGCCGTCCAGGCGTTTTACTTTGTAGGTTTTCACAACATAACCCTTGCGGGCTGTGACCGTTTTGCGGCGGGTGCCGTGGGGCAGTTCCTCGTTCCGGACTTCCTTGATGCCCTCAGGCTTGGGGAGGGTCTGGACGACTTCGCTCTCCAGATCATAGGTGATCCCGTCCTCCAGGCGCACGCCATAAAGGGCAACCGTGATCTTTTGATTCTCATAGTGCGCCCAGATAAAGACCGGGTACTCGCTGTTGTTCCGCCAGACAAAGTCCGGGCTCGGGGTGTCGACCGTGGCGTCCATGCCCTTTTCCACATAGCTGGAGGGCCAGGCGTGCGGGCTGCGCTGCAGGACCTCGAAGTTCCCGCGTGCCACCGCATTGAACAGCGTCGACGATGTCTGGCAGACCCCGCCGCCGACCTCGTCCCTGGTCTGGCCGCCGGAAATCGCGGCTGCTTCTTTGTATCCCTTGCGCTCGGTGCGCTGCCCGGTCGCGTGGTTGAAAGAAAAGCTGTCCCCGGGGTTCACGCGGTATCCGTTGATCGCCTCGGCGCTGAGGCGGATGTTCGTGTTGCGGTTGGCATTGCTCGTGGTGGTTGTCGTGAAAGAGGAAATGCAGCCCAGGCGGGATTCCAGTTCGGCTTTTTTCACTCCGGCAGAAATCGATTCCGGCGTGATGTACAGCGTGGCGGTTGTGTCGCCGCGGTCCAGGGCTGCCATGACCTGATCAAAGAGCAGGTCCGGGTCCAGGTTGGCGCCGGGGATGTCCTCCGTGACCGCAAAGGTCTTGCTCTCCGGGTCAAACCCCGCGATGACCGCGTCCACGGGCTCTTTCGTGCAGGTTTTCGCAATGCTGTTCGTGATGACCCGGATGGCATCGCGGTCGAACGTATAGTCCGTGGAGAAGTGCATCGGCTGCTGGGCCCGTTCCTCCAGCAGGCGCTCCGTCTCGTCCAGGGCATCCTCTCGCGCTTTCTCGGCCTCCTGCAGGCTGCGCAGGCGCGCCTCGAATGGGGTCTCCCCGTCCTCTGGCAGAACCGCGCTGCTGGTCACCGGGCCGCTGAGGTCCGTGCAGGGCATGTCCTCCCAGGCATACTCCCAGGCGTGGTCCAGCTGTTCATCGATGTCGCGGATCATGGGTGCCGTCTCGGAGGTCACGACATAGCGCGTTCCCGCCGCCTCCACGGTGACGGAATAGGTGCCGCCTTCTCCTGCCGAGAGACGCTGGAGCGCGGCCTGGGCCTCGTCGCGGGTCATCCCGGCCACATCCAGCCCGTCGATGATGACCCCCGGGGCAAACTTTCCCTGGTATTGCTGAATGAGCGGCCAGCGATCCCCGTCTTCCGGGTCACCCTGCGCCGTGCGCGCCTGCTGCTTCGCGCGCAGGGTCTGTTCCTCCTGCTTCCGGGCGGCGAAACGGCGTTCCTCCACGCTGTTGCGCCGGATGAACTTCCCCCCGATCACCGTGAACGAGGCGTTCTCCCCGCCGGCCACGCTCAGCATCAGCGCGCCGCAGGCCAGGATCCCGACGGTGAAAAGCACCGAGAGCACAACAAAGAGGCCCGTGTGTTTCTTCGGGCCATGCTGCTGTTCCTGGTGCTGGCGCCAGGCTTCTTCCTCGCGCCAGATCTCCGCCTCCCGGCGCTGCAGGCTCCGGGTGCGGCCGAGGGGCTGCCGGTATTTCTTCATGCTTATGCCTTCCGGAATCAGTTGGTCTCCCGGTGCAGCATCTTGTAGGACAGGATGTGCAGGGTATCGCTCAGGTGTACGTTGACGATGGTCATGCGCCGGTTTTCGCCCTCCAGGTCCAGGGGGGCAAAGTTCCAGATGGCGTCGATGCCGCAGGCTTTCAGCCGGTCACAGATGTCCCGGGCCGCCTCCACAGGGACCGCCAGCACGGCAATGTCCACTATGTTCTCGCTCAGGAAGCTTTCCAGATCATGGATATCCAGGACCCGGATCCCGTTCACGGTCGTGCCGATCCTGTTCTTGTCCGCGTCGAACAGGGCCAGGGTGTGAAAGCCCTCTTTCACGAAGTTGGGATAGTGGGCCACCGCCGAGCCGATACTGCCCGCGCCGATGATGATCATCGTATGCTCCCGGTCTAGGCCCAGGATCCGCCGGATCTGTTCCTTCAATTCCGGGACATGGTAACCGTAGCCCTGCCGCCCAAACCCGCCGAAGCAGTTGATGTCCTGCCGGATCTGGGAAGGCGTCTGGTGCATCCGCTCCCCGAGCTCCTTGGACGAGATCTGGCTTACACCCTCCGCCTCCAGTTCCCGCAAATGGCGATAATAACCCGGCAGTCTGCGGATGACTGCGTCCGAAACAAAATGATTCATCCTCTTCCTCCCAACATTCACTTGCTGCGTGTGAACTGCGCCCGGCGCGTAACGTCGTTATCCTATCACAGAAAGGGCAATTCCGCAAGTCATGCGGGCAGGTCGGTCATCGTGGCAAAGGAAACCTCCGGCAGAGGCTGCAGGCCATCCGTGGCCGTGCGTTTCAGGGTCAGGACAAGGTTGCTCCCGTTCCGGACATCCCGCAGGACCATGACCACGGCCGTGGGATCGTCGTCGTCAATGCGGACCAGCTTATAGGATTCCTGGCCATCGATCAGCAGGGAATAGCCCGAGACCTCGTAGGTGTGAGCTTCGCCGTCTTCGGTCATCGTCCCGTCCTTGCGCAGGATCAGGGTGTGGTTCCCGCCGTCGTCCTTCCAGGTCCCCAGCATACGCCAGAGGGTTTTCATCTTCAGCTGCGCCGCTGCGTCGGGATCATCCGCGCAGCGCTGCAGGTAGGGATAGGCAGCCTCCCGGTCTTCCTCTCCGCCCATGGCCATCAGCCGCAGGCCTTCCTGCAGGCAGGCTGTCCGGTGGATATCCCGGAGGAAAGCATAGCTCTCCGGCACGCCCTTCTGCACCATCGCGTCGAGAATCCAGGCCGCCGCGGCATAGTTCCCGGCATCCAGCGCAGCCTGAGCCAGTTCGGCGGGTCCGCCGTAGACCTGGTGACGGATGTCTTCCAGCCGCTCGGCGCTGTCCCGGTAATCGCCCAGCTGTCCGTAGAGAGCGGCGGCTTCCGTCAGGTTGCCCGCGGCCAGGGCTTCCCCGGCCAGTTCATAGCGCAGGGCTTTGGCGCGGTCGGCCGCGTCCGCATAATCGCCCAGATTGTCAAAGCTCTCCATCGCCGTGCGCTTGCTCCCGGCCTTGAGATCCGCCTCCGCAGCGGCGTAATCGCAGGCTTTGATCCGCTCGGCGCTGTCGTTGTAATCCCCGAGCTTCTCGAAGCGCTCTCGGGCTTCTTTGTACCGTCCGGCTTCCAACAGCTGCACACCGACGGCGTACCGCGTGAGTTGCAGCATTTCAGCCGATTGTTCATAGTCCCCGAGTTCTTCATAGATGCGTTCCGCCTGGGTCAGGGAATCTGTGTCTCCCAGTGTGTAAAGCGCCTGTGCCTGGCGGTAGCGGGCCCGGAGAGCCTCGGCACGCGCGTTGCGATAATCCCCGAGCGCGTCGAAAAGCTCATAGGCCGTCTCCCAGTCCCCGGCGGCAAAAGAGGCCGCCGCGTCGCTGTACCGGGCGTCGTTGGCGCGCGCGGCGCTGTCCAGATAGTCGCCCAGCTCGTCGAAGACCTGGGCCGCGTTGCCGTACTCACCCCGGCTGGACATCGCCCGGGCCTCTCCGTAAGCACAGGCCAGGCGGCGTTCCGCCGTGTCCTCATAGTCTTCCGGAAGCTGGCCCAGTTTCAGCAGCGCCTGGCCGTACTCACCCCGCGCCTGCCGCTCGCAGGCATCCGAATAAATGCATATCAGCCGCATCTCCGCGGCTTCCTCGTCCTCCGCTGGCAGGGAGGCCAGGAACTCGGCTGCCTCGTTCCAACTCCCGGCATCCATCAGTTCCCTTGCAGCCGACAGCACGCAGCGCCGCCACTGGTCATCCGCATCCTCGTATCCCGGCAGTTCGGAAAACAGGGTTGCAGCCTCAGCCCATTCCCCGGCTTCGGCTTTTTCGAGCGCCGGGGTGTAGATGCAGGCGCGCGCCTGCTCTTCCGCGTCCAGATAGTCGCCCGCTTCCGCGAAGGCCAGCCCGGCCTGGGTGGTTTCACCCTCCGCCAGCAGGATCACGGCTTTGTCATAATAGGCCCGGCTGATCAGTTCCCCCGTGTCGGCGTATCCGGCGAGTTCCGGGCGTGTCAGCCATTTGAGGGCTTCGTCCGGGTCTCCCGCCTCAAGGGCTGTCTTTCCGGGGGTGTAGAAGCAGAGAAGCAGCCGTTCCGCCGCGTATGCGTCATCCGAGAGCTCCCGGTAGGCGGCATAAGCCTCTTCCCAGTTCCCGCCCTCGTACAGGGCGTCAGCCCGCTGCCGGTCGCACTGTTTCACCATGGCCCGGCTGTCGGGTTCCTCGCTGCTCGGGCGGTAATCGCCGAGACTCTCAAAGATCGCCCTCGCCTCGCTCATGTGGCCGTCACCGAGCAGAGCCGCTGCCTGGCGGTAGCGGACCTCCTTCACGCGGTTTTCTTTGTCCGGGGCGTTCAGCGCCTCAAAGGCCTCGACCGCCGCGTCATAGTCGCCGCGCGCAAGCAGCGCGTTGGCCCGGTCGTACCGTGCCGTGAGGAGTTTCTCGTCCGCGTCCTGGTATCCTGCGATGCTCTCGTATGCTGCGATGGCTTCGTCATAACGGCCGCGCTGCTGGAAGTCGGCGGCTTGGCGGTAGGTCAGGTACGGTTTGAGCAGAAAGCGATAACCGGCATAGGCACCGGCACTCAATAGCGCCAGCACAGCCAGTGCGATCATAATCCTGCGGCCGATGTGCTTGGGGCGGACAATATGGTCATCCTCGTCCCCGGAACCTAGGCGCTCCGCCCCGGCGGTGACCTCCGCCAGGCGGGCTTCCTGCCGGGACATCGCCAGTTCCACCGCCTGGCGGTTGAAGTTCGCAAACACGTCGGACCGGACACGGCCGCAACGGGCACAGGCATCGGTGTCCAGCCGGTTCGGGCGGCCGCAGACGCACATCCAATGGGTTTCTTCCAGTACCGGGTAACCGATGGCATCCTCCCCGGCGATATAGCGAAGGGTATTCAGGGCACGGCCCCGGCGCAGGGCGTTGGTTTTGTATTCCGTCATGTTGGCCCGGACCCGCCGCCACACGAGTCCGTCGCTGAACCAGATCTTTTCCACGCTGACCTCCACCCGGTCAGGGTGCAGCTTCAGCATATCTTCCGGGATGGCCATCTGCATCGAAAAGGACTGGCCCGGGGCGCCGGTGACCTCGTGGCGGCGTTCCACCAGCCGCTGGATCTCCCGTCCGCTCCCGTCCACAAAGATCAGCATGACTTCGACGGAGATCGCAGGTTTGTCTCCGAGATTGTAGAGCGTGATCTCGCAGGGTTCTTCCGCCGTGCCCGGCAACTGACAGCGCCAGACCTCGACGGGGCAGTTCAGATCTATCTTCATGGCCTCGCCCTCTCAGAGCTTCAGGTCAGGTAAACCGTGATGTCCATCAGTTCGAGCATTTCAAAGGTCAGCATGATCACGACCTGGCGGCCGTCCTCCAGGGTCAGTCCGTAGCGCACGACAGCCGAGGCGTCCTCGCCGTATTCCGCTGTCGCCCACGCGCTGGTGCCGGGATCGCCGTACAGGGTCTCCGTGTTCCCCTCCAGTTCGCCCTCGCCGAAGCGGAAGCGCTGCAGGGCCTGGTTGATGCTGTCACCAAGCCGAAGGGCCCGGGGACCTTCGATTGTATCGTCCAGGATCGTGAAGGAGCGCAGGTATTCCGCGCCGCCGTTATCCGGAGCAAAAACCAGTTCGCATTCCTGCCAGCCCATCACCCGCAGTCCGTCACCGTCTTCCAGTTTGTCGTCAAAATCAGGTTCGCCCAGCGCCTCAACAGCGCTTTCGGGTGTACAGTTCAGGAAATCGATCCCTGCAAAGAACAGATCGTCGGCATCGAATGGCTCCATGGCCGTCCCGTCTTCGGAATAGGGCACCATGGCATAATCGCTCAGGCTCGCGATACGTCCCGCTTCCCGCAATCCGGCTTCCACGATCTTCGCGGTGGCCACGTCGTTCAGGCCCCAGGCGCGGATGGCCACCACGGTGTTCTGCTGCAGGGTGTAGAGCAGGCCCGCGTTCGTGTAGCCGCCGTTTTCCAGGGGTTCATGCACCGTGTAAACCACGGTATCCACCCGCTGGCCGTCCCGCTGCACCATGCCGTTCCACAGGCCGCTGTCCAGGTCGCCGCCCACGTAGAGCAAGGCTTCCCCGTAGCTGCCCACCAGCGAGGGATTCTCGTTATAGTAAGCCTCCAAAAGCTCCGGCAGCGTCGTCAGCGTGTTGGTAGCCCGCGGGCAGACGATCGCGTCGTCATAGATCACAGCACCGGTCAGAACCGCGTCCTCATTCCGTTCCGGCTGGCTGAAAAACAGCGTGCCGAAATCATACTGGAAGGCATAGCCGTCCTCCGTCTTCGACTCATCCGCTTTCGGATCGTTCAGGGGCTCGGTGTCCTTCGTCATTTCCACGAGGCCCTCCGCCCAGGTCTTCAGCTCCGCCCAGGTCAGGGGGTCCGCCCCCCTGTCCGCCGCAAAAGCCTGGACCGCGACTGTCAGCAGCGCCAGGATAAGGACAAAAGCCGTGATCTTCCGCTTCATATTCAATCTCTCCTACTGCAATGTCTCCGGGCGGATACACCCGGATGGATTATACCGCAAAATCCCGGGCTTCACAATAGTATTTTGCGAAATAATGAAATATTTGTTACAAAATGTTTACAAGAATGCAGAAATCCGCCTCTTCTTGCCTTTTTCCCAGCCAAGTGCTACAATTCGGGCGACCGAAAAGGAGGCCTTTTCCATGAAAACCTACACCGAACACTTTTCGCTTCTCACCCGGGATTGTGACCTGAACAGCGCCTGGCGTCCCGGCGCCATTCTCCTTGCCATGCAGGAGGTGGGAGGCGCCCACTCCGAGCGTCTCGGAGCCGGCCGCAACGTCCTGGCTCTGCAAAACCTGGCCTGGGTGCTGACCCGCATCGAACTCGAGATGGACCGCTATCCCACCATCGGAGAGGAAATATCGTTGGAAACCTTTCCGGCGCCGGTGCGCCGCTGGTTCTTCCCACGCTATTTCGTCATCCGGGACGCGGAGGACCACGAGATCGGCCGGGCCGCCAGTCTGTGGGTGCTGCTCGACCTCGTCACCCGGCGCATGGCACAGCCCGGCGGCATCGCCGCGCTGATGCCCGACAACCGCGACCTGCCCGCGCCGCTCGGCCTGCCCGGCAGCGTCACGGAGGTCTCCGGTGTGCTGGAAGAGTCCCGCCGTGTCCCCCTGTACAGCGACCTCGACGCCAACCGTCACGTGAACAACACGCGCTATGTCGACTGGGCCTGCGACGCCCTCGGCGTCGACTGCATGGCGGAGAACGAACTGGCCCGTTTCACCGTCAACTATGACATGGAAGTCAAACCCGGCCAGGAGGTGCGGACCCAGTTCCGCCGACTGGGCCGCGACTTCTCCTACTGCGGTTTCGTCGGCGACGAGCGCCACTTCGATATCGGCGGTACCCTGCGGCCGCGGAGATGATTCTCTGACAGGAGGAATGTTGAGGAATGTTTATGAAGAAACTGCGCTTTCTCTTTTTCCTTTCGTTTGCATTTCTCCTTCTCTTTCCTTTTCTTTCGTTCGGGGAAGAAACAACAGATACGCTTTCCCAACAATATCAGGAAGCATTGCCATCTCTGGAAACCCTGATGGATCAGGCCGCACTCCAGCGGCGGCATCCCTGCATCCACATCACCACATTGGACAGCCAGCCCATTCTCTCCAAAGACGAATATGTCCCGGCCGTGGTCGATGTGTTTAACTGCGAGGATACCTACCGGCTCATCGCCACGGGCGGGGTCAAGGTGCGGGGAAACTCCACAGCCAACGGTGACGAAAAGCCCTACCGCATCAAATTCGACCGGAAGCAGGGCATGCTGGGCCTCCATGACGGCAGGGTCTTCAAGAGCTGGGTGCTACTGCGGGCCCAGTGGAACCTCGCGGCGGACTTCACGGCTTTCCGGCTGGGACGCGCCATTCTCGGACCCGACGCTTATGTGTCGGACTGCGCTTATGTGAATGTGTATGTGAACGGCGAGTCCATGGGGCTGTATCTCCTCTGCGAGCAGAATCAGGCCGCTAAAGGACGGGTGGAGGTTTACGAACCCGAACCCGGTGACAGCAGCAACCAAATCGGGTACCTGCTGGAGCTGGACAACTATCCGGACGACGAGCACCCGAGCTTCTGGATTCCCGAATACCCGGAAGTCACCGACATCGCCGGGGAAACCCGAGTTCTCCGCGGACGCATCTACAGCATCAAGAGCGACTACAATACGCCCTCGCAGAAGCGGTGGATCTCACGGTGGCTTGAAGGAACCTATACCATCCTCTACGAAGCAGCAGTCCATGGACATGCGATGCGGCACGGTCTCAACGGACAGGCCGTGGATGTCACCGACGTTTCCATCACGGCTTTTGAGGCGGTCAGCGCGGTCATCGACCTGGAATCCGTGGCGGATATGCTGATCCTTGAAGAACTGGTTCACAATTATGACGTGGGCGAAGGCAGTTTCTACATGGCAGTGGACTTTTCGGAACAGAGCAAGTATCCGAAACTGACGTTCGTCGCCCCCTGGGACTTTAACTGGGCCTATGACGGCTCGCCGGAAGGCGGCTGGTACGCCTGCACATTCCAGCCTCCCGCCGCGGACTGGGACCGGTCCAGCGCGTGGTTCATCCTGGCGATGAAGATGCCGGAATTTCGGGAACTCGTCCAGGCCCGCTGGAAAGCGCTTCGCGAAACAGACATTCTCGAAAATGTTCTGAATGATGTGCAGAAAGAACTCGCTTCCCTGCGCTCCGATCTGCCTGCAAACGAATCCTGGCGGATCCAGGCCGGCGAAAACATCGTGGCCTTCGTTCGCGGACGCATCGCCTGGCTGGATGAACAATGGCTGGATGAGCCGTAAGTTTTCAAGCCATGATTCAAGGGTTTTCTTTTCGCCTGCCTTGAAGTGATTGCTTCATTCTGGTATAATCACATCAGGAAAGAACGTCTTTCCGGACACCCTGTCACAAACGCAAACCGAAAAGGAGGTCAACCGCATGATGAAACGTCTGTGGGCACTGATACTCACGCTGATGCTCGCCCTGACCCTGGTCCCCGCGCTGGCTGAGGAAGCCGTAGTCACCGTCACCGAGATCCAAAAGTACGGCAACCTGGTCCTGTCCCTGAAGGGCTCTGAATTGCTCGCCCAGGGCTACACCTACGGCGACGTGGTCACCGTCACCCTCAATGGCCAGGCCTGCGAGATGCCTGTCGGCTCCAACTATTCCGACGTGGAGCAGGGCAGCATGATCTGCCGCGTGGTCGTGAAGGAAGAAACCGGAGAGGACATGATCATCCTCGCCATCAACATGGGCGACCTGGCCACCACCCTCGGCATCGCCACCAAAGAAAAGATCGAGGAAGACCCCGGCTATGTCTGGCACATGAACGAAGGCGTCGAGGAACCCGTAACTGTCACCTTCGCCATGAAGGAACAGGGCGGCTACTATGACCAGTGGGTCATGAACCAGCTCGTGCGCAGCGAGAACCGCGAGGACTATCCGGACCTGTCGGACGAAGCGTATGCCAACTTCCGCGAAATCACCATCGGCAATATCGCCGCGGGCAGGCTCTACCGCTCCTCCTCCCCCGTGAACCCGGAAATCAACCGCAACAAGGAAGCCGACGCTGCTGCCGCTGCCGCGGGCGTGAAGACCTTCATCAACCTGGCCGACGCTGTCGAGACCATGCAGGGCTATGAGGGCTTCGCCGAGAGCTACTACAGCCAGCAGGCTATCATCGCACTGAACCTGGGCGTTGACTTTGCCGCCGAGGACTTCCGCGCCGGCCTGGCGGACGGTTTCCGATTCCTCGCAGCCAATGACGGCCCCTACCTGGTGCACTGCAACGAGGGCAAGGACCGCGCGGGCTTCGTCAGCGCGATGCTTGAGTGTCTGATGGGCGCCTCCGCCGACGAAGTGACGGCAGACTACATGGTGACCTACTTTAACTACTACGGCGTGCAGCCCGGCACGGAACAGTACGACATCATCGCCAACGCGAACATCCGCAAGAGCCTGGCCACCGCCTTCGGTATCGAAACCATTGAAGGTGCCGACCTGGCCAAAGAAGCGGAAGAGTATCTCCTGGAGATCGGCCTGACCCAGGAAGAGATCGACGCCGTCCGCACCAAGCTGGCAGAGTAAAGACAAAAAAGACCCATTGAAAAACCCGCATCGAGCGAATGTCATTCGAGAATAAATGATGTTGCGCGATGCGGGTTTTATTGTATTCGCGTTATCCCTTAACCGCCTTGCAGGCCGCACGCTCCGCGGGAATCAGGGCGCGGTAGCGCTCGAGGTAGGCTGCCATGCCGTCGCGGTCTTCCTTCTCCGGGGCCAGGGTGACGGTGTTGGCTTCGGCGAAGACCCGCTCCTTCAGGTAGCGGTCCAGGGTTTCGCTCTCGCTGTGCTCCGTGGCATACGCTGCCAGCAGGGCAATGCCCCAGGCGCCGCCCTCGCCCGCGGTCTCCATCACGGTCACCGGGCAGCCGATGGCTGCGGCCAGCAGGCGCTGGCCCACGACCGGGGTCTTGAACAGGCCGCCGTGACCAAGGACACTGTCGATGCCCACCTGTTCCTCGACCGTCAGGGTTTCCATGCCGATGGACAGCGTGGCCAGGGCGGAGAGGATGTGCGCGCGCATGAAGTTCGCCAGGGTCAGGGGCTGGTCCGGGCGGCGCACCAGCATCGGCACGCCGTCTTCCGTTTCGGTGACGGGCTCGCCGGAGTAATAGTTGAAGGTCGTCAGTCCGCCCGCGTCCGGATCGCCCTGCAGAGCCAGGGTATAGAAACGGACATAGAGCTCGTCGCGGTTCGCGGGGATCCCGTACGCTTCCAGCACTTCGCCTAGGAGACGGATCCAGGCGTTCACGTCGGAGGTGCAGGTGTTGCAGTGCACCATCGCCACGGGCTTGCCGGTGGGCGTCGTCACCATGTCGATCTCGCGGTGCAGGCGCTTGAGCGCCTTCTCCAGCACGATCATGGCGAAGATCGACGTGCCCGCGGATACGTTGCCCGTGCGCGGCGCGATCGAGTTCGTCGCGACCATGCCGGTACCCGCGTCACCTTCCGGCGGGCACAGCGGCACGCCGGGCTCAAGGTCGCCCTCGGGGTCGAGGAAACGCGCGCCGGTCTCGGTCAGGGTCCCGGCGTTCTCGCCTGCGGCCAGCACCTTCGGCAGGATGTCCCGGAGCTTCCAGGGATAGCCCTTGTCCGCGATCAGGTTTTCATAGAGGTCCAGCTTGGCGGCGTCCCAGTCGCAGCGGTCGCTGTCGATCGGGAACATGCCCGCGGCGTCGCCGACACCCAGCACCTTCTCGCCGGTGAGCAGCCAGTGGGCGTAACCCGCCAGCGTCGTGAAGAAGCGCAGCTGTCCCAGATGCGCCTCATCTTTCAGCACCGCCTGGTGCAGGTGGGAGATGGACCAGCGCTGGGGAATGTTGAACTGCATCTTCTCCGTCAGCTCGTCCGCGGCCTGGCCGGTGATCGTGTTGCGCCAGGTCCGGAAGGGCGCGAGCAGCTTCATGTCCGCGTCAAAGGGCAGGTAACCGTGCATCATGGCGCTGACGCCCATCCCGCCAAGGCGGCGCAGGGTCACGCCGTAGAGCCGCTTCACTTCTTCCTTCAGGTCGCGGTAGCAATCGCGGAAGCCCTCGTGGATCGCGTCAAGGGAGTATGTCCAGACGCCGTTCTCGAGCTTGTCCGCCCAGGTGTGGCTGCCGGACGCCATGGGCTGGTGGTCCGGGCCGATCAGCACGGCCTTGATGCGGGTAGAGCCAAACTCGATGCCCAGCCACACCCGGCCTTCTTCGATCATTTTGCGGTAATCCATCGTGCGCCTCCTGATTGGTTTATGTTGTCACCCGACCAGCGCGCGGGTGCGGGGATACTCCTCCAGCAGGGTCAGGACCGTCTCCCGGTTTCCGTCCGCCGGGACGCGCGGGGCCACCCACAGGGCCAGGGCCCAGTCACAGGCCGCGATCATGCCGCCGTCGAACAGTCCCGCCGCAACAGCCGCGAAGGCAGCCGCCTTGTCAAGCATATCATCCGGCAGTCCGCAGGCGGTAAAGACCGGAGCCAGCGCGGCCCTTGCCTCCTCCGCGCTGATTGGTGCCTCGTCCAGGATGGCCTGCAGGCTCTCCTGCCCGACGATTGTCTTGTCTGCTTCAGCCGGCGGCGTGTAGCGCAGGTTGCCGACAGGCATGACGGGCAAATCCGTTTGAGCCAGGGCTTCCCGGTCGGGCAGCACAACGATCACGCGCTCGCAGGAGCCGACCTCGGTATCCGGCTCGAGGGAGACGCGGATCACAGGGATGGCACACGGGAGGGCCTGGACGGGCGAGGCATCCTGGACGGTGGTACAGGGCCAGCCGAGGATAGCGGCGTGTTTTTCCGCGAAACGGGTCGCGGCTTCGATATCGTGACTGAGGATCGCCACCCGGCAGGGACGGCTCATGAGGGCCAGCCATGCGGCGGCGTTCTCCCGCTGATAGGGCAGCGCTTCCGCGCCGAAGGCCGACTCCACGCGATGCAGGATCTCATGGCCGTTGAGGGAAATGCCGATCTGCACACCGGCGTTCTGTCGGCTGACCAGCAGTTCATCGGCCTCTGCCTTCAGACGCTCCACCGCGTCCGCGAGGCTGTCACGGTCCCGGCGCAGCTTGTCCAGCTCGCGGCGGGTCTTCTGTGAAGCCTCCTCAATGGCCTTGGCGCGGAATGCCGCCATGTCCTCTTTGGCGTGGTCGAGCTCAATCAGCAGGCGCAGGCGCTCGACCTCGAGGTTCTCCAGGTGGTAGCGCAGGGCGGAAGCCAGCGCGGTGTTGTGCTTGTTCGCGGCCGCGTTGTCCAGGGCCGGCTTCATGCCCTCCAGGGAGAGCAGGAAGTGCGCGAGCGCCGGACGGGCGCTGGCGTTCATCCAGGCCTTGCGAAACGCGGCCTCAGCCTTTTCCACCGGGTTCTCGACAATGGGCAGGTCGGTCGAGAAGGGCACCGGCGGCGCAGGCGGTTCCGCGTTGCGGGCCATGACAGCCCGGCCGGAGACGATCTCCTGCACGCGGTTGCGCAGCGGCGGCTCCGAGGCCCGGAAGCTCGTCCGGACCAGCGGCGTCCCGGAAAGTTTATGCTCCGTGTCGCCCTCCGCGGTGTCCGGCTGCAGCGGTTCCTGGCGGCTCGCGATCAGGTTGGCCTTCTCCGACAGCGGCTGTGAGAGCGCCTCGATGGTTTCCTCAAAGGACTTAGTCTGGTCCAGGATCTCCAGGCTCTGCCCGATCGGGATCTGCTGGGTCACGTCAGCGCAGACGATGCAGTGCTCCGCCCCGTCCGGCGCGGTGATCCGGTACAGGTTGGCCTCGAATTCGGCCGCGGGCTTCGGTTCCGCGGGCTCCGCCTTCCGGACAGGCCCGTACCATGTATCCCCGTCCTTCACATAAAACAGCGGCGTGACACTCTTCGCGGCCAGCTGCGCGGCCTGCGCCGGCGTACCGTCCAGGACCTCGGCGAACGGTCCGTCCTGCAGGGCGAACACGGTATCCGAGAAAACAATAAAATGGTTGCGCTCACCGCGCTCCGGGTTATAGTTCTTGTTCGTGCGGATCTTGCTCGCACGCATGTCAAAGCCTTTCAGGTCGATCATGCACCAGGAACCGAGCTCCCGCATGCGCTCCTTGAAGCTGAAGTGGTCCTTCCGGTCCGGGATGATGCGCAGCGCGCCGTCGTCCGGCCAGCTGACCTTGGCTTCCTCGCGAATATCGCCGCTGGGTGTCAGCATCGGAAACGCACGGAAATACCCGTTCCGGATATCGTCCTCCTCGATATATGCAAGCACGACTTCGTGCTGGAGATCCATCTCTGCAAGCCTCCAATGAACTTTTTCTGTGGGCAGCGCCCTGTCACAGTACCGGAGAAAATAGTAACACAGGAACTTGATTCCGTCAAGAAAAAAACAGCTTGACAAACCGCCCGGGTTCGTGTATATTCACCTATGCCGCTTGCGGCGATGACGCGGGGTGGAGCAGTTTGGCAGCTCGTCGGGCTCATAACCCGGAGGTCGTAGGTTCGAGTCCTACCCCCGCAACCACCTGGCTCCGTAGCTCAGTTGGCTAGAGCATTCGGTTCATACCCGGAGTGTCATTGGTTCGAGTCCAATCGGAGCCACTCGACAAGAAAGTGAGTATTTGCAAGGCTTGAAGGGCAGCAGATGCTCACTTTTTCTTTGTCTTTTTGTGGTTTTGGGGTTCAAAAAATGGGGTGAAATGTTCCAAGGTTGATTTGATGGGTCTCTGTAAAGCCTTATTTTGTAAGGGCTGACAGGGTGTCCTTCTTGTTCTAATGTGTTCCAAGAAGTCAGATTTTTGTCAGGTAAGATGCAAGTTTTTCCATCTCACGGTTTACTTGTTTGTCTTGGGCGTTCATATAACTGCTGCGTTTGCAGAGCTATTATATCATATACTCAGACACACTTCAAGAAAAAAGCAATGAATTAGGGCGCTGTCCCCAGCAGCCCATATCCTCTTGTGACGGAAGCATACAGTAACGAAGTTTTCATTTTCCACTGCCACCCTCCAAATTCGTCCGTATCAACAGGTGTTCCAAGACAATACAAAACGCCCACAGGGCAAAAGGAGATTAAAACAATGGAAAACAATATGAAGGAACTGAATCTGAAGGAAATGGAAAAGGCCGCCGGTGGCCTCCGGACTGAGATGCTGACCCCCGAGGAGCGTGCCGCTTATCTGGACATGATGAAGCGCAAATGGGATTGCGTATACGCCGATGAATGGGACCGGCTCGAAGCGATGATCGAAGAGTTCAAGCGCCAGATGGTGATCAAGTACGGAAAAGAGGTCACATCGGACGAGCATGTGCGGTACATCGGCTGATGATTCGGACATCAGTGCTGACAACAGGGATTCTGAAATAACGATTACGCCCACAGGGCAGGAGGATCAGACAATGAAGGAACTAAACATGGAAATGCTGAATCAGGCTAACGGCGGGGCATGGAAGGAAGCACAGGCTTATTTCTTCGAACTGTGCAAGAAGTACGGAACCAATAGCGGCTGTGAGCTCAATAACCTTGTGACCGCGGAAGAATTCGAGCACATGCAGTGGCTTCTCAACCATTGAGCCGAAGGGCAGGAGAATCAGAAAATGGAAAACAACATGATGGAACTGAATCTGGAAGAACTGAAAAACGCCAATGGCGGGGATACCAAGGAAGCCTGGGAATTCCTGAAGACGATGGCCGAGAAATACAACATTGACGTCAATAACATCAAAATCATGGATTACCTGACTGATGAGGAATTCAAGCGTTTTATGGAACTGGCTCGTATGCCAAGCCTCGGTGCGAACGGCGGGTGGTGAACCTCTCATAAGGTTTTATGCGGGTTTTCAACAGGTTTGGTATTCAAAAGGCGCCCCAGCTTGCTGGGGAGCTGGCACCGCGAAGCAGTGACTGAGGGGTAAGCGCGGCGGCGGTGAGGTTCCGAACCGTTGCCAAGAAAGAAGCCGAAGATTTCCGGCTTCTTTTGTTTGTTCACCGGCCATTTCGCCAGACATCATATAAAGGATATCCCGCCCTTCCGTCGAATCCATCAGAAAGTCCCCCATTTCACGTTCGGAGGCCTTCCAATGAAGAAAGTCAGGATCACCGTCAAAAAGATCGCCCGTTACGGCGATCTGATGGAACAGTACGAAAACCCGATCGAGCACGCCTGCACGATACAGTTGGGCCAGACCTTTATCTGCAACGGCTGGGAACGGCCGGAAGGATTCTGCGGCAGCGCGTGGGACACGGTATCCCCGTTCGTCATGACGCTGGCGCACGGCGGGGAGAACTTCTACGACGGCTGGATGAAGAACCCGAAGTCCGCGATGATCTCCTGCAACGACGGTTTCCGCCCGGTGAGCTTCCTGCTGGAAGCCCTGGACGAAGAGGCGGAATAAGCCAGATTTGGGGCGCTCACGGTTTTTCCCGCGATTAGCGGGTCTTGAAATCCAGCGTGACCGGATTCTTCTCTCCTGTCGTATAGAGCTTGATGGTCGGGTCAGCCTGGCTGTCAAGCGGCAAATCGACTTCAAACCAGTATTCGAGCGGCTCGTCGTCGAAATTCAGTTTCGTTGTCTCCGTCCGCTGGATGTATGTATTGTCAACCAGCGCCGCTTTCTGCAACGGGTAAGTGCCTGAGATGTCGATCTTCGTGGCCTCGCCGTTGATCATGAAAGAATGATATGCGCTCTGGATGACCAGAGTCTGGCCGTCGAAGCTCGCGAGGCGGACGCTCGTGCCGGGCTGCCAGTCATATTCTGCAGGCTCCCATGCGGTTTCGGCGACATCGCACGTGATGGACACAGGCTCCGTTTCATAGTCATCGCACCAGGTCTCGTTCTGCTCCGAAACCGTATAGGTGCGCCGCACCACCAGCTCTGCCGCGATCCCCGTGTTGCCGATCGACTCGCTGGATGTCACTTCCCACACGCCGGTCCGGCTACCGGACGCGTCGCTCTCCCGGCTGATCAGTTTGCTCGATGTTACGTTATCGGGGAACTGCGGATCGGGGAGCTGTTTTTCCTCGGCAGTGTCTGCGATTGCCTGCTCCGTGTTTTCGGTTTCATTCACGGACTTGTCCGCCTGCTGCTCCCCGGTGCCAAAGACCCCCGCGGCTAAAAGAATGCCGACCACGACCGCCGCCACAACCAGGCCGATAATCACGAACTGCAGGATTCGCTTCTTCTGGGCGTTGTTTTCGTTATTGGATGGGTTCGGATGGTTCTCGGACATGCTGGTCCCTCCCGTCTGCTTCACGGTTTTGTGTGTTTTCGCTCCATATTATACAGGTTTGTACCTTGTTGACAAGAGTGAATTTCGGCGCAGCAAACTTCTCCCTCCCTTGTACTCCCCAGCATTTTCTGCTATACTGTAGATGGCGTATTATGGACGCCGACCTCATCAAAGGAGATCTCGTTATGTCTGAATGCACCCATGACTGTTCCACCTGCGGGGTGGACTGTCCCTCCCGGAACGCGCCGGAATCCCTCCAGGCACCGGCAAACCAATATTCCAACATTAAGCACGTCATCGCCGTCGTCAGCGGAAAGGGCGGTGTCGGTAAGAGCCTTGTGACCGGGCTGATGGCGGCCGAAATGCGCCGCCGCGGGCGCGAGGTGGCCATCCTCGACGCGGATATCACCGGTCCGAGTATCCCGAAAATGTTCGGCTATACCGACAAAGCCTACGGCGACGAACGGGGCATCCTGCCCGGCATGAGCGCCGGCGGCATCAAGCTGATCTCGGTCAATATGCTTCTGGAAAACGACACCGACCCCGTCGTCTGGCGCGGGAGCCTGATCTCTGGGACCGTCAAGCAGTTCTGGACCGATGTGGTCTGGGGCGACGTCGATTATATGTTCGTGGACATGCCTCCCGGAACGGGCGACGTGCCGCTGACCGTGTTCCAGTCCCTGCCGGTGGACGGCATCCTGATCGTCCTGTCTCCCCAGGAGCTCGTGGGCATGATCGTGGAGAAGGCCGTGAACATGGCGGGCATGATGAACATCCCCGTCCTCGGCCTGATCGAGAACATGAGCTGGATGCCCTGCCCGCACTGCGGCGAGCGGCTTTATCCGTTCGGCCAGGGGCGCACCCTGGAGATCGCCTCGGCCCACAGCATCCCGCTGCTGGCCCAGCTGCCGATCGACCCGGCCCTGTCTTCCGGCTGTGACAAAGGCCTGGCCGAGACCCTCGGCGCCGGCCTGCTCTCCGGGGCCGCAGACGCCCTGGAAGGCATGCTCGCGGGGAAGAAAGCATGAAAAACACCGCACCGAAGCAACCCAAGGTCGAATTCTCGCTCCTGAAGGGCCTGTATATGACAGACGAGAAGGGAAAGCGACACATGATCAGCCTGGGATACCTGTGGCTGCAGCTGCTGTTCTGCTGCATCCCCGCCGTCCTGATCGGTCACCTGCTCTTCCCGGACCCGACTTCATTCCCCGCGATCCTGGTCGAACTGGTGATCATCGTGGGGCTTTATCTCCTCACCAGCGTTCTTCTGCTGCGCCTCGGCCGGTCGGGTGCCACCTGGCTGTTCGAGAAAAAGGCGCGGAAATGACCGCCGGCCCATTGATGTATGAAAGGAGGCCGTGCCATGTTTGACGTCAACGGCGAGCGCGTGGCGCTTGTGTGCGATACGGCCTGTGACCTGAGCGACGAACAGCTCCAGGCCTACGACATCCGGCCCATCCCCCTGCGGGTCTCGACCTCAAAGGGCGAGTTCCGCGACCGGCTGGAGATCAACCCGACCCGGCTTTATGAAATCATGGAGACGGAGCTGCCAAAGACCTCCCTCCCCCTGCCCGGGGATGTGGCGGCAATCTACCGGCAGGCCATGGAGGACAGCGCGGACCGCATCCTTCATCTCTCGATCTCCTCGGGCCTCTCCGGGACCTACAATATGGCCACCATTGTGGCAGAAGACTTCGCGCCCTTCCCGGTCCAGGTCGTGGACACCCTGACCCTCTCCGCCGGCGAAGGCCTGCTGGTGCTGGACGCCGCCGAATGCCTCGCCTCGGGCGGGAGCGTCGAAGACGCCGTCGCCCTGGTGAAAAAGTGCCGCGGCAAACAACTGGGGACCTTTGTCATCCGCACGCTGGAATACCTGCGCAAGGGCGGCCGCATCGGCCTGGTGGAAGGCGTGCTGGGGAACCTCCTGCAGATCAAGCCCGTGATCTACGTCAACGACGACGGCATCTATGATACCCTGGTCAAAGCCCGCGGCTTCTCGAAGGCCCTGACCGCGATGCGCGACAGCTTCTTCCAGCGCTATGCCGGACAGCGGGTCCGCCTGGCCATCGTCCACGGCAACGCGGAGGAAGACGGACAGAAGCTCCTCGAAGAGTTCCGCGCCAACCTCGACGTGGCCGACTCCTTCCTGAGCCCTGTCAGTCCCGCCCTGGCCATCCACACCGGTCCGGGACTCCTAGGCGCGATCGTCGAGCCTGTATAATCATTCCACTCGAATCAATAAATTTGTAAAAGATGACAAAATTGCGAAGAAAGCATTTCATTTTTGTGCGCTCTGTGTTATAATTGAGTATGCGGCCTGCGGCGCGTCTGTTGCTGTACCCGCATTTCAACACCAAGACTGACAGGAGACCGCCATGAAGAAATTGATCTTTGCGCTCTGCTGCTTGGCAGCCGTGCTGCTGCTCGCCGGTGCGGCGTCCGCCGACACCCAGCCCCAGCCCGTGTCCACCATCCCCTATGACCAGCTCCCGCCCGTGATCGAGGGGCAGCACCACTACCTGCTGCTCTGCGTCGACCAGTGGACCGCCAAGCCCACGAATCTGGGCAACACCGACGGCATCATGCTGGTGACGCTGGACACACGGGCCCACCGCGTCATGCTGACGACCCTCAGCCGCGACGCGCTGGTGGAGCGTCCGGACGGCGTGATCGGCCGCGTGACCTATATCGCCGCGAACTACAGCCCGGAAGCGCTCTGCCAGGTGCTGAGCACGCACTTCGGCATCCGGATCGAGAAATACATTCTCTTCAATTTCGGGCAGATCCGCGACATCGTGGACTACTTCGGCGGCGTGGATGTGACCCTCACCGCCAACGAAGCTTCCTACATGAAGCGCAACGAAGTCCGGCCCAGCCCGGGTGAGCCGATCATCAGCCGGGCCGGCACATACCACCTGTGCGGCCGGACCGCCGTCGTCTACATGCGCATCCGCAAGGGCGACAACGGCGGCGAACTGATGCGGAGCCAGCGCATGCGGACCGTGCTCTCGACCCTGGCCGACATGTGCCGGGAGATCACGTATGAGAAAGCCCAGGACCTGGTGAACGTAATCATGTCCGAGACCACGCTCTCCAACATGTCCCTGACGGACATGCTGGCGGCTATGGAGCAGGCATACACGCTGCGCGGCTGCACGATCGAGGAACTGCGCCTGCCGGTCGAAGGTGCCTATCACGGGATCACCTACGCCGGGATGAGCGTGAAGGAGATCGACTGGGCCATGTGCCGCGATTCCCTGAACCGCTACCTGCAGAACAGCTTCCTTGTTCTGAACAGCACGGCCGATGATGAATTCGGTGAATTCGAGACGTTTGACGATTTCTGAGTTTTTGAGATCAAACCCCCATGCGCTGAGGAGAAGACCGCATGAAGTGTCCCGTCTGCGGCCAATGGAACCGCGATACGAATCCGCGCTGCCTGCAATGCGGCGCGGAGCTCTGGCCGGAGGAACGTCCGGCGGACGCTGAGCCGTCCTGGAAGAGCCGCCTGAAGGACGGCGAACACGGAACGGCTTATTTCCGTATGGACGAGCACGGGGAGAGCGACGCGGAAACCGATGCCCGGGACCAGCTGGCGGAGGAAATGGCGGACCTGAAAACCCGCAAAACGGCCGGCAGTTCCCGCCTGCGGGGCCTGCGCGGACGGACCGCTTACCGCAAGGCCGCGAACCGCGGCCTGGACATCCGCGGAAGCGAAGGCGCCGACACCTTCTGGCAGATGGAGGACGACCCCGTCAAGCCCGCGACACGCTTTGCCCAGAAGGACGCCCGCCCGGCCAACGACAGCCGCACCGCCGTGCTCACGGACCTGCGGGCCGATACCGGGGCGGAATGGGGCAACACCCTGCGGGAAGATCCCCTCTGGCAGGAACAGGAACAATACGCCTACAGCTGGCGCACACGCGACGAGAGCCGCGCCGTGCCGCCGCCCCTGCCCCGCGAGCGTTTCATGCGCCAGCTCGGTGCCGTCTGCATTGGCGTCTCTTCCGCCTTAGTGCTGACCGTGGTGATCGCGGTGATCCTCGCCCTGACGGGCGTGCTCGGGGACAACGGCCTGTTCGGCATCATCCGCCCGCTGAACCGGAACAGCAACAGCGCTGGCTCCGGCGTGCTGATCAGCGCGACCATGATGGACGACCTGGCAGCACACACGATCCAGATCCCCGGCGAAGACGGCCAACGGATCTTCATCCGCGAGCTCTACTCCACCTATGAAGTCACCGGCGGCTACGCCACCATCCAGATCCAGGACCATACCTGGTACGACAGTCTGGAGAGCATCACCGATCCCACGATGGAGATCACCCTGACGCCGTACCTCACCACAACCAGCGGGCGGCAGGAAGCCATGGACCCGATCCGTTATGAAATCGAGATCCCGCTGAGCCCCATCACCCTGGTGACCCCGGACGGCCTGCGGACCAATGTGGCCTCGACGATGTACACGATGGAATTCGTCGTGCGCCCGGGTTCCGTGGTCAAGATGAACGGACTGGATATCTCCGATACCGTCAACTATGAAACCGGCGTCGTTTCCTACAACGCCAACGTGCAGCCCGTGGGCGACAACGTCTTCACCCTCACCTGCCGCAGCCAGTATTGCCGCGACAACACCCTGAACATCGTCCTGTACCGCGAAAAGCAGGAGATCCCCCTCGACCTGGCTGCGGACACCTACACCTCGACCACGCTCAAACAGCTCCAAATTTCCTGTACGACCCTCCCCGGCGCCACCGTGGACGTGAAGTCTCCTTTCACGGATTTGGATATCACGAACCTGGCCACCAAGGGTGAATTCAGCTTCTACGCCGTGTTCGAGAAATACGGCGACAACATCGTACACATCGAGTCCTCCTATCCAGGCAAGAAGACCTCGGTCATCGAATACACGATTTACTATGTGCCCAACGTGGACGTATACACGAAACATGTCTGGACCCTGCAGGACGGCGGTTACAACGAGCTGGTTTCCAACCTTGACGTGCGCGCCAACGAATCCCGGGGCTACGAGGTCAAGGGCATCATCCGGGAGATCATCTCCGACAAGCCGCAGATCGCCGTCATCAATACCTCCGCCGACGGCCAAAGCCAGCCGGTGGTCATCGAAAACCATACGAAGATGGTCTGGGAAAAAGGCAACTACTACCGCCTTTACGCGGATGTCTCCGGCAAATACGACAGCATGCCCAAGCTGGAGGTCCGCTACTCCTATGACCATTAAAGAACCACAGTACGTGAAAAGCCGTCATCCGGCAGGATGGCGGCTTGCGCTGTACCCGGGAATCCCTCATTCGGCCTTGCGCCGCTCCATGACCGCTACGTGCGGCTGCAGGGACAGGTCTTCCTTCGTGACACGGAGCAGGCGCAGGGTCTCGGCCTGCGGCGTCCCCATCGCCTGAAGGAAGCCGTCCACCGGGGCGATCGGCCAGCCCTCGTTGACCTCCGTGCGGAAGTGCATCGGGAGCACGACCCGGGCCTTGAGCATGCGGACGACATCCACCGCTGTGTCCGCGTCGATCGTGAAGAACCCGCCCACGGGAATCATGAGGATGTCCACGGGGCCGACTTTCTCCGCGAGTACTGCGTCCGGCAGGTGGCCGAGGTCACCCAGATGCGCGACGGTCAGGCCTTCGGCTTTCAGAACGAAGATCAGGTTGCTCCCGCGCTTGGCGCCCTTTTCATTATCATGGAAGCAGGGGATCGCCTCGACCGTCACATCCTTGGACTGGGTATAGGTGCCAGGCCGGTCGATCTTCACAGTCCAGCCCTTTACATTCTCCACGGCGTTGTGGTCGTGATGTCCGTGGCTCACCAGCACCGCGTCAGCCTTCAGGTCGAAAACCGGGTAGCCCGTGGAAGCGTCATAGGGATCCGTAACAATGCGGTAACCGTCCGCCAGTTCGATCAGGAATTCCGCGTGGCCGATGCATTCGATGATCATGGGGAAGCTCCTTTCTTGATAAGGCATAGGGAATAGGGTATAGTGAGTAGAGAGTAGTGAGTAGTGTGAGGAATCAGGTACGGGGAGTTTGTCGGAGCCTGGTTGCTAGTTCGGCATGAAGTTTCTTGAAGATGATTTCGGCGGCTGTCGAGGAGAGTTCTGTGGCTTTGGCGAGGTTTCTGAGGAGAGATTCCCCTTTCAGGAATTCCGGATGACGGGAAATCAGGGAGAGAACACAGCCCATTTCCCCGTCCGGGTAGGATATGGGAATTTCCGGCATGGTCAGGAGTTCTGTCTTGTCCAGCAAGACCCAGCCGTCACGAAGTTCCGTTTCCCAGCCTTCTGCAACAGCTTTTGCCTGAAACTCACAAACAATTTCCGGTTCCGCGCACTGCGGGAGATCACAGGCCAGCATCCACTCATCCGGGATCGCGCGGCGGATCACCGCAGAACGGCTGACCGGAAGCCCTTTCAGCAATTCCGCCGCTTCAGTCCGCGCCCGGGTCAGCATCCGCCCACCTCCAGGTCAGTCTCATCCGGCGCTGATCCTCCGCACCGCCCTGAATCTGCAGGCTGTACGCGAGAAAGATTTCACCGCCTTCTGCGTTCAAAGGCATTGTAAGCCGCACCGTTTCCGCACGGACAGCAACCGGGAGTTCCCCGTAGGGGGTGCGGTACACCGTCTCATGCGATTCTCCCGGGGCAAAGACCATGCTCACGGCATAGGAGCCCTTCCGCTGCATCATTGCGTGACCGTCCCGGGCCTGGAGTGCCGCGCGCGTCTCCTGCGAAAAACCGCTGTCCTCTTCCAGCCGCTCGGTCCAGCGCAGGCGAACACTTCCCTCTGTCACCAGAGCCTCCCCCGTCACGGAAATGTCCATCCGCTCGCCTTCCGATTCGCTCTCCACGCGGATCATTGCCCGCCGCCATTCTTCCACGATCTCATCCTCCTGCAATGAGTATAGCACACTGTTTGCAGGTATGTAAAGAAAAACAGGGGAACTGACCTCCAGGTTAACCTCATCTGCCTCTGCGGAGGCACCTTCCCCTAAAGGGGAAGGCAAGAAAAGTAGCCAGAAGCCTTCCCCTTCAGGGGAAGGGGGACCGCCGCCGCAGGCGGTGGTGGATGAGGTAAACAAACTGGACAGTCCTGAAGAAAGAAGGACCTCCATGCGCCTTTCCGCCCACGCCAAGATCAACTGGACCCTTGATATCCTCGGCCAGCGCAAGGACGGCTACCACCTGCTGTCCATGATCATGCAGCCCATATCACTGCATGACACGCTTGAATTCGAAGCGAGCGATACGCTTTCGTTGTCTGTCGAAGGGGGTTCGTCCGATATCCCGACGGATGAGCGCAATATCATCATGCGCGCCGCGCATCTGCTGAAGGAAACATACGGGGTTCCGACCGGGGCTGCCCTTCGCCTTGCCAAACGCATCCCCTCCCAGGCAGGTCTCGGCGGCGGGTCCTCTGACGCGGCGGCTGCACTCATCGGATTGAATCAGCTCTGGAATCTTGGTTTGACTGGAGCGCAACTGGAAACACTCGGTCTGAAAATCGGCGCGGATGTTCCCTACTGCCTGAACGGAGGTCTTTGCCGGGTCGAGGGGATCGGGGAAACGATCACACCTCTGCCCCACGCGCGGGAATGGCCGCTGATCGTGCTCCAGCCCTGCGGAGGGCTCTCGACCGGATTGGTCTTCAGGGCCTGGCGGGAAGCGGGAGAGCATAACAGGCCAGAGACGGAAAGGCTCCTTGCCGCCATGAAGGCAAATGACCCGGGAATTCTTCCCCGCAGGCCGGGGAATGCACTCGAAGCGGTGAGCATCGGGATGCAGCCAGCGATCGGGGAAGCAATCGAGGCGCTCTTTGGCTGCGGGGCTGTGTGTGCGCAAATGTCCGGGAGCGGTTCAGCGGTGTTCGGAGTGTTCCGGGATGCTGCGGAGAGGGACGACGCGCTCTCGCAGATCCGTTTGCGCTGGCCGAAGGCATTGGCTTGTAAAACCTTGGATTCCGCTTGCATTCTGGCCTGATTGATGGTATCATGGCATCTGAACGAGGGGGTGAACGGCTTGACTGTAGAGGAGATCCGGATCGGCGATGTAGTGCAGACCCGCAAGCAGCACCCCTGCGGCAGCAGCGAATGGACCGTCACCCGCATCGGCGCGGACATCAAAATGCGCTGTTCCGGCTGCGGTCGCGTCGTGATGCTTGACCGCGAGACCTTCCTCAAACGGCGGAAAAAGCTGATATCCCAGGGACCGCCGACGGTCATCGTTGACCCCAATGAAGCAAACTAAGGAGATGCCCTGAATGTTGAAGCGACTGACTGGCCTTATGCTGGCTCTGCTCATTCTGTTTACCTGTGTCCCTGCCCTGGCGGAGTCCGGGGACGATCTGGACGGCATCGGTGAAGACACCGGGAGCGAGTACGACGAGGCCGAGGAAGATATCGGCACCCTGACCGATGAGGAACTGGCAGCCCTGGCCGACCTGGACGAGATCAACGAAGCGGACGAAGAGCCGCAGTTCGTCGTCGGTGAGACCTGGCACGAGATGGAACTCAGCGAGGTCACAAGCAGCACGCCCGTCCTCTATACCTGCAAGATCATCAAGACCGACGCCGGCACACCGATCTACTCCGAGCGCGTCGCGGATGCCAGCGCCCCGGAAGCCAAGAGCAAGGTGCTGACCCGCGTCTCCGGCGACCAGCGGGCCGAGGTCCTGTTCGTCGGCGCGAACTGGTGCATCGTCCGCTATAAGAAGACCCTGGGCTACATCAAGCGCGAAAAGCTCACGAATGTCACCCCGGTGGACCCGGTGAACACCCCGCCCTACGGCGTACAGAAGTCCACCTACATCTGCGAGACCGCTTCCGAGTGCCACGTCCGCAAGTCCATGAGCGACGAGGATGACTGTTGGGTCGTGCTGAATCCCGGCACCATGCTCTCGATCTGGCGCATCCAGGACGGCTGGGCTGTGGTCCCGTACTGGCGCACTTACGGCTACATCCGCATGGAAGAGCTGACCGACCTGATCCCGGTCTCCCCGACGGACACCCCAATCCGCGACGACACGCCCATCGCGGCCTACACTTCCTACTACTCGATGTCCACCGCCGAGACCAACCTGAACCGCCTCGTGAACATCGACGTGGCCTGCCAGCGCCTCACCCGCGTCATGCAACCCGGCGAACGCTTTGACTTCAACCGCATGGTCGGACCCTACAATGCCTCCACCGGCTACAAGCAGGCCCCCGTCCTGAGCGGCGGCACCACAGGTCTGGGCTACGGCGGCGGCACCTGCCAGGTATCCTCCACGCTGTACAACGCGCTGATGCAGTGCCCGGGTGTCACGATTCTCTACCGCCGTCCCCACGGGCCCAGCGGGGCCAAGTACCTGCCCCACGGCGTCGACGCCGCGGTCGGCAACTCCTCGCTGAACCTACGTTTCCGCAACGACTACGACTTCCCCATCCGCATCGAGGGCCACACGTCCTATGACGGTGCGCTGCTGATGGTCGTCTACCGCGCGGACACGATGATGGGACAGGGTGAATAAGGTTATTCCAGAGCCATGAAAGGAGGCATCGCTGTGAAAAGACCCTTCATGGCTCTTTTCATTGTCCTGATTCTCGGCCTACTCCTTGCCGGGACTGCAATGGCAGATGAGACGCGCATCGATCCGGAGTGGCCCGTGCCGGACTATGTGACCTGGCTGTTGGAAGTCGCTACCGGAGAACTTGGCTACCGGGAAGGCGACCATGGCTGGTCCAAGTACGGCGAATGGGCAGGCGACCCTTATGCCCAGTGGTGCGCGGAGTTCCTGTGCTGGTGTGTGAACCAGGTCGATGAGCAGCACGGCACCCACCTATTGAACGAAGTCTATCCGATGTACTCGGGCTCGAACACAGGCCGCGGCTGGTTTGTCAACCAGGGGCGCTATCTCGTGCGCTGGGGGAACCTTGACGGCTGGGGCTATCAGTGGCTGATCGGCAGTGACCATTTCCTGACCACGGGAGACTACATCCCCCAGCCCGGAGACTGGGTCTTCTTCACCTGGACGAGCGACCTCGACACGGACCATGTCGCCCTGGTCGAGTACTGCACAAGGGACGACGCGGGCAACGTCACGATCCACTGTATCGAGGGCAATACGCCTGTCGCCGTGAAGCGCGCGGAATATCCCCTCACCTACAGCCGCATCCTCGGCTATGGCACCGTGTATGACGCCTGCAACTGGACGATCCGCAGCGGCTGCAGCGGGGTCAAGGTCCGCCAGCTGCAGGAAAAACTGGTGCAGCTCGGTCTCATGGATCCCGCCGCCGTGGACGGCATTTACGGCCCCGACACCATCCAGATCATCAAGGACTTCCAGGCGGCAGAGGGACTCTCCGGCAACGGCATCGCCAACATCGCCACCCAGAATGCCATCGACCACAAGATCCGCATCATGATCATCGATAACCCCGCCAACTGGCTCGTCACCGGCGCCTCTGTAGACGATCCCCTCTCCCTGGACGATTTCTACGACGCGTTTTCAATGATCAGTACCCCCTCGCAGGCCGTGGACGAGGACTTCGATTTTCCGGCGGACGAGAACTGGATCGGGACCGGCGCCCCGGAGGATCTCCAGGAGGACAGTGTTCCGGAATGGATTGAGGAGAACCCGACATGAAACCGATCAAACCGATCATCCGATTCATCGCTTTCCTGCTCACGCTATGCCTGCCCGCCTGTGTCCTGGGAGAATCCGCCTGCCGCTGGGAGGCAAGCGTCACCGTTCTCCGGCAAAGCGAGGATCCTGCCCTGCAGGCGGTGTTTGACCTGCTGAACGCGATGGAATTTCGCGGCACTTGGGCGGAAAAAGACGGCGCCTTTGACCTGACCGTCGAAACGAACTTTGCCGGTTCCGACGCAAAGGCTTTGTTCACGCTCGGCGGCGTAGCCAGCCACTGGCAGCTGACTTCTCCCCTGCTTGGGGACGTGGCGCTGATGTTCAACAACCCCGCCATGATCGAGTTTGGGAACAAGATCCGCAATCATTTGGGGCTTCCTCTGGAAAAGCTCACCCTCCTCTATCCCTACGCCTGGGAGAACGCGCTGGAAGCGCCGCTCGAAGCCTTTCGCACGACTTTTCTCGCCGAAGAGGGTACCCGGGAGATCCCGACGGAGGACTGCGTAGCTTTCGCGGAAGCCCTCAGCGAGACGGCTGAGACAGACCGCGCTTTCTCGAACCTCCTCATGGCCCTCGGCGAGGAAGAGGAGGAGCTCGGCGGGATCCTGCTCTCAATGATCCAGTCGCCGTCTGAGTGGGTCGAGCTCTACGCCCCTCACGGCATCCGCATCACCGTGGAGGATGACCGGGAAACCTGGGCTGCCATCACGGGCGACGGCGAACTCACCTTTCTCACGAAGGTCGGCGGACGCTATAGCCTCAGCCTTCCCAAGCTCCCCTGGTGGGGCTGCGCGCTGAATGCCACCTTCGAGCAGGACGGTGAGAACCTCGAACTGAACCTGCGCCTGGGCGCCCGGGTAAATCCCAAGCTCGAATGCAATGCGGTCTTTGACTTTACCGACAGTGAAAACTGGAATCTCTCCGTCCGCGCCACCGGCACACTCCTCTCCGAGAACACCCTTGTCTATACCGTAACCCGCGCCGGAGAAACCATCACCCTCGCGGAAGGCGAAACCAAAGAACCCTTCGCCCGCGTCACCTTCCGCACCGCGGACTGGACTCCGTCCCGCTGGCCCGACTGGACCGCGGAGAAGGTTCAGGGCCGCAATTTCTACTCCCTCGACGACAGCACCCTTACCCAGCTGATCAAGGATGTCGCCGCCCCCATGGTGCGCGGCCTCGTCCCCCTCATCGCCGCTGCCCCCACCTCCGCGGTCACCGCACTGATGGACTGGCTGGAGGAAGGACCACTGGGGGGATATTGAGATATTTGATTTGCTGAAATCCTCTTGACCTTTTGCACAGAATTCTGTACAATATCATTGACATTTTACTGTACAGGAGGTTGATCCAGTGATTGCCGCGAATTATACGGCTGTACGCAACAACCTGAAAGGTTATTGCGATATGGCTTCCAGTAACGGAGAAACCGTCATTGTCACCCGGAAGGCAAACAAGAATGTTGTCATCATGAGCCTTGATCGCTATAACCTGATGGAAAAAGCCATCCGCAATGCACAGTATCTGGCCAAGCTGGACAGGGCTTTTGAACAGTTGTATGCCGGAGAAGGCCAGGAACATGAGCTGATCGAGGAATAAGCCATGATCAAAGTATGGTCTGATGACGCATGGGAAGATTATCTGTACTGGCAAATGCAAGACAAGAAAACGCTGAAAAAGATCAATGATCTCATCAAGGATATTGACCGGAACGGCCTTCAGGGGATCGGCAAATCCGAACCATTGAAACACCGTTCCGGCTGGAGCAGACGGATTGATCAATCAAACCGCCTTGTCTTTGACATCAAAGATGGAAAACTGCTCATTGCATCCTGCCGCGGCCATTATGAAGACTAATACATCCTTGGGTTTGCCAGATCTTCATAAACCCTTCAGTCACCGCTGCGCGGTGCCAGTTCCCCGTTCCGGGGCGCCTTTGGTCAGGGCGACCACACAGGGTCGCCCCTACAACATTACCGAAATCCAAAATCCCCCCAGCTCTGCTGGGGGGAAAGCCACGAAGCGGCAGGGGGACTTCACTGCTCCTGCTCTCCATCTTCCTCTTCTTCAGTCTCTTCCATGTGCTGCATGAAAATCTCGAAGAGGGCTTCGTTCATATCATCGTCGAGGACAGGCTCGTAGCAGTCCTCGTCTTTTTCGTCTCGGGTTACCAGCATGAAGACGATCTCCGCTTCTTCGGAAGCTTCGTCTTCGTCCTCGACAGCCTCCAGGGCCAGATAGGTGTCGTCCCTGTACTCGATCACGTCCACCAGGCGGAAAGAGACTTCCTCGCCCTCGTCGTCGATCAGTTCAATGATGTCGTCAAATTCTTCCATGGTTTTTGCCTCCTTAAGGTTTCAATCTTTTGTTTCTGAAGTCTTTTCGCGGGGTTCCTGACTTTCTGCCGTGACCATCCGCCAGCGGAGCTGATCCTCCTGCCGCACGGCGATCCCGGCGAAGCCATCGCCTGTTATCATACGGATCGGAGCCCCTTCTGTCAATGCCATTGCGCCTGGAATCCACTGAGCAGGCAGCGCGGCCCCGCTCCGGGCCATACGCGTCATCCCTTCCGGTACCTGGAGAGCGGGTAGATGCTGCAGGGGCCAGTCCATCGGCAGGAGGCGCTGTGCGAGCGTCCCGTCATCCCGGAGTGTCGTTACTTCCTCGAGGGTCATTGCCGTGTCGAGGGTGAAGGCCCCGCTGCGCGTGCGGAGCAGGAAGCGCATGTGCGCCGGGCAGCCGCAGAGCCGGCCGATGTCCTCGCAGAGCGAGCGGATGTAAGTGCCGCGCCCGCAGTCCACAGTCATCAGCACGCCGTGGTTCTCTGTTTCGCCGTGAAGCACGATGCGTTCAATGTGGACCGTCCGCAGGGGAGCTTCCGCTTCCCGGCCTTTGCGGGCCAGCATGTAGAGGGGGCGTCCGCCCTGTTTGACCGCGCTGTAGATCCCGGGGCGCTGTTTAATGTCGCCGGTCAGTGCGTCCGCCGCGGCGCGTACCTGTTCGAGCGTCGGCCAGGTTTCGCCTTCATCCGTTATGCGGCCCTGGGCGTCCTGGGTATCCGTCGCCTGGCCGAAAGCACACTCCGCGACATAGGTCTTCTCTTTGTCCACCAGGTAGTCAAAGAGCCGTGTGGCCTGTCCGACCATGACCGGCAGAACGCCGGCAGCCTCCGGGTCAAGCGTCCCGGCATGGCCGATCCGTTTCTCCCCGGTCAGGTGTTTGACCACCGCCACCACCGCCGCCGAGGACATGCCCGGGGGTTTGAGGATGTTCAGGAAACCGTTCATACACGCGCCTCGTCCAGCGCCGCGCAGAGCGCCTCCCCGATGCGCGCCGCGGCCTCCTCGATGGGCCCGTTCAGGGTGCAGCCCGCCGCCTGGGCATGGCCACCGCCTCCGAAGCGGGCCGCGATCCCGCTCACCACGTACGGCGCCACCGCGCGTAGGCTAGCTTTCACCCGGCCCTCGTGCTCGCGCAGCAGGGCCGCCATCCGAACCCCGCGCACGGCCAGCGCGCGGTTCACGACGTTTTCCGCATGTTCCGGCAACGCTTCAAGAGCCTCAAAGTCGGCTTTCTTCAGTACCATGACCGCAACCTCGCCGCTGTGCAGGATTTTCATTCCCTCCACTGCGCGGGCTGTCAGGCGGACCTGTGCCTCAGGCTGGACCACAAAGAGCTGTCGGTTCATCTCAGCCAGCGGAAGCCCGGCTTCGACAAGTTCCGCCGCCACGCGGAAAGCTTCCGCCGTCACATTATTGAAGCTGAAGTTCCCGGTATCGGTGCTGATGGCCGTGTAGAGGCAGCAAGCCAGGTCACGGTCCAGGGGAACTTCCAGCGCCGCCAGGAGTTCCCGCACGATCAGGCCTGCCGCCGGTGCCGTACCGTCGATGCAGTTCACCCGGCAATAACCCGGATTGGTCCCGTGATGATCGATCTGGCAGCTGTCGGTGCAAAGAACGCGCATCTGCTCCAGCACACCATTTCCCAACCGGTCCTCACTAGCGGTGTCCACCGGGAAAAGTAAATCAAACCGCTGTCCCAGTGCAAGGCTTGCATACGTGCGGACCGTTCCGGCCCCCGGCAGCATGGCCATCACACCCGGGACCTTATCCGCGCAGAAGACCTCCACACGTTTGCCGAGACGTTCCATGGCCAGCTTCAAAGCCAGGGCCGAGCCGATGGTATCGCCGTCAGGGCTCACATGGCAGCAGATCGCCACGGTCTTCGTCTGCCGCACGAGTTCGGCGATCGCCGCGATCCCCTCACGCATCGCCGGACTCCTCCCCGTCCTCTGTCTCGGCTTCTGTTTCCGGCACATACACTTCGCGCAGCACCTGGGCGATATGCGCGCCGTAAGCGATATTGCGGTCCTCGGTAAAGATCAGCTCCGGGCTCTGCCGGATGATCATCTCCTTCGCCAGGGCATGCCGGATAAAACCCGACGCGTTCTTCAGGGCATCCATCAACCCTTCGCGTTTATTCTCCTCGAGGACGCTCACAAAGATCTTGGCATAGCGCAGGTCCCGGGTTACCTCCGCCCGGGTGATGGAAAAGGTTCCGCTGATCCGCGGGTCATTGAGCTCGTCGCGGATAATGCGGTCCACCTCACGCCGCACCTCCTCGGAGATGCGGTCGATGCGCTGGTAACTGTTTCGGTTTGGCATAGTGGTTCTCCTTTGGTTCCGATTCTCTTATTCCAGTTCTTCGGTTTTATACCGGGTATATCCCTCATACCCGTAACTTGTGTCAATGCCGTGCATATAGACCGCACGGTTCATGGTATCCTTCGTCAGAGCATCCTGCAGGAGCAGCCTGAGTTCCGTATCCCGCACCGGGCTGCGCTCCATCGCGGCAAGGTAATCCTCCCGGCTGATCCTCTGCCAGTCCACAACTCTGCCCAATGCCTGTTTGAGCATCACGTCCAGCCAGATCCGCATACTGCGGCCATTGCCCTCCAAAAACGGATGGGCAATGTTCATCTCCACATATTTGGCCACAATTTGCTCAAAAGTTTCCATCGGCATTGCGCTGATCTGTTCCAGCGCACTGTCCAGGTACAACGCCGAGGCAAACCGGAAACCGCCTTTGGCCATATTCAGCGTTCGGGTCTGCCCGGCAAACTCGTAAATGTCTTCAAACAGCCAGCGATGGATGGCCTGCAGGCCTGGATAAGTCCCCACGGGAATTGTGTCAATCACGCCCTGATCAAAGAGCGCCTTGGCCTTCCGTTTGCTGATGCGTTCTTCCGCCTCCTGGAGGGCAAACCCGTCCAGGCCAAGTTTGTTGGGAAGGGACATAGACGGAGTGCCTCCTTTCGGTCGTGATTCATTGGGAGAGCAAAATGACTGAAAAATGCTTGAAAAGTTCCAAATCTCTGAAACAATTCAGCTTTACAGCCACTTCTCCAATGTTTCCCGCACAGCTCCGGGCCCTCTCAGTTCTTCGCGGAACATCTCCGTGATCTTTTCCGCAAGGCCAGCTTGAACCAGATCCGTTCCGAAAAGTGATGCATCCGAGAGGATGGGTTTGAGCTGGTCTTTTAAGGAATCCGGCTCGCCGAACTTCACAGTCTGGAGAGCCGCCTGAAGTTCCTGTAGGCGCGGGTCGTCCGAGCAGGCCATCTGTGCCCCGGTGTCGTCCACCGCCAGGAGATAGCGCAGCCAGCCAGCTATTGCCAAGGGAATGCCTACCAGGTCGGTGGGCTTTCGCTCCGGGTCTGCAGCATAGCGCTTAATGGTCTCGCCAAAGCGAATCGGGACTTTCTGAGAAGTGTCCGTTGCGATTCGCTGGGGTGTGTCGGGCATGAAGACATTGGGCAGGCGTTCCCCGATCACCTCGTCGATGAACGCCTTCGGGCTAACGATCCCGGGATCGGTGACCACGGGCAGCCCCTCATCGTAGCCGATCCGGTGGATCAGGCGCACGAGATCCGCATCCTTCATTTCGTCCGCAATCAGGGTGTAACCCAGCAGGCAGCCGTACACCGCCAGCGCTGTATGCAGTGGATTCAGGCAAGTTGTGACCTTCATGCGTTCCACCCGGCCAACGGTCTCGCGATCCGTGAAAATGACCCCGGCTTCCTCCAGCGGCGGACGCCCGTTGGGGAAATCGTCTTCCACCACCAGGTACTGCGGGCGCTCCGCATTGACGAACGGTGCGAGGTAGGTTCCGCGCGGCGTCACGATCGGCGCCATCTCCTCGATGCCATCCGCGGTAAGTCCCGCCTCGACCGAAGGAGCAGGCCGCGGTGTGATCTTGTCGATCATGCTCCAGGGGAAAGTGACCTTGCTTTCGTCTTTGAGCCAGAGGACGAAATCCTTCGGCACAAAACCTTTCGTCTCCCAAGCCTCTGCGATGGTCAAAACGGATGACATCAGCTTTTCGCCGTTGCGCGAGCAGTTGTCCATGCTGACCACCGCGATCGGCGCGCCACCTGTCTGCCAGCGCTCATAGAGCAGGGCAGCCGTAACCGCCATTGCATGTCGTGGCTTTTCGGGGCCGGCAGCCATGTCCTGTTCCGCGAGCGCATTCAGGGCATAACCTTTCTCTGTGATGGTATAGGAAACCATCTGTAGAGAAGGAGCGCGGAAAACCGACTTCAGCCGTTCCCATTCTGCCTTTTCAGAAGGCTGAGCCACCAGAGCTTCCGCGACCGAGGCGATGATCTCCCGGTGCGTGGTGCCGTCCGGAAGAAGGGTGACCGCCATGGTCAAATTGTCATAGCCGCCATAGATTTGCCGGATGTTGTCCACGTCAAACGTGTCCGCGGCGATGATACCGGTATCTGCCCGTCCCGCGTTCAGCAACCGCTGCTGCAGGGCCGCGATAAACGCCCGGAAGATATTTCCCGCGCCGAGATGCACCCACGCGGGATGCTCAGCGGTGTTTTGACGCATAGCGGGGATATCAAACTGCGGGAGAACTACATGGGCCTGTTCCCAGAAAGAAGTTTCAGAAAGCGTGGAGAGCCGGACTTTCATATCATTTCGCCGCCTTTCACGGAAAAAGAGGTGCGAAGGTTTTCATATTCTTCTTCGCACCCCTTCCAACGGTCTGATCTCAGTATTCCATCACCGTAACGATGTGCCCGAGGTTGTCGTACATGGCTTCCTGGTTCGTGATGTCCCGCTTGGTGGAGTAGCGGACCGTGGTGGTCTCGTTATCGTCCAGGCTGCCTTCCACATCCTGCAGGAAGATCTCGTACCGCAGCTCACCATCCTCATAGATGGCAATGTGCCAGTGCTGCTGCAGGTATTCGAGGTACTCCTCCAGGCACATGTCCAGGATATTCATAGCCGCTGCGTTGGCTTTGCCCACATAGCGGAAGAGGCGGATCTTGCTGCTGATGCCGGTCTTGTAGCTCTTGTCCTGGGTGCCGCGAACGGGGTAGTCCGCCAGCGGGAAGCGGAAGACGAAGCCGTACTGCCAGGCATTCTCTTCCAGCCAGATGCCTTCCTCGCTCTCGAAGAAATTGTTGTTTTTCTCATTGACAGTCTCGTCGCCGCTCTTGTAAAGGCGCGGCCAGAGGCTCAGGCCGGTATTGTATTCCGAGGTACCCGGGAGGTTCACTTCCTTGGCCGTAGCGGCCAGTAATTCCTCATCGTTGCTGTACTTGCTGCGGAGCTTGTCGCGTTTTTCGTTGAAGAGCTTTTCCTGTTCGGCGTAGGTCCGGTAGCCTCTGTTGATCATAAAGTCGTTCCAGCCGTACCGGGTGCTCACGTCGGTGATCAGTTCGAGCCAGGCTGCCGCCGCACTCTCCAGGAGCTTGATGCTGTGGTCGTAAACGCGGAGTTCCTTGTTGTAGGTGTGAACGGACACCGGCTTCTCGTCATCATACCAGCTTGGACGGGAATGGTACTGGTTGACCAGCAGGAGGCCGTTATAGATCAGATCCTGACGATCCACCGTCCGGGTGCTCTCCTGGTCCACCGCGAACTCCGAGAGATCCACGATCTCCCAACCCTCGCCGCTCACCGGTTTGGGCCATACCTTGTTGCCGCCATTGGCTTCCGCGATCTCGTTGTCGTACTTTTGCTTGGCTGCCGCGTAATTGAGCTGATTCTGCTCGTCCTGCGCTTCGATCTGCTGGATGGTTTCCTCGTACTCCTGCAGGGCCTTCTCGTAATCTTCCTGTGCTTTCTGTGTGGCCGCAGCCGCATCCGTCCGGCTCTGGGCGCTGTTCCACGCCAGCAGGCCGATACCACCGGCCGCCAGAAGGATGGTCGCCACCAGCACGATAATGAACGAATTCTTCATATCGTCAATCCCGCCTTTGCCGTGATTTCCATGTGCCAAAACGCCGCAAAATGCTGTTACGGCTTATTCATTCTACAACATCACGGCTGTTTCCGCAAGGGGTATCACGAAAATATGACGATCCTGCGGGGAAAGTGTTACATTTGAACAAACCCGTAGCTTGATTTCCATGGCAAGGCAGGGTATAATCCGGCGGGAGGTGACCCGCATGCACATGCGCAAGAAGAAATGGGCCCGGCCGGAGCTGGCCGCCTGCCCCTGGGTGATTGACGTTCCGGAAAAGCTGCGCGGCCACTGGCGGCAGGCGTTCGCAAACCCGGAGGCTCCCTTCTGGCTGGAGCTTGGCTGCGGGAAAGGTGTGGCCACCGCCGCAATGATTGCGGACAATCCCGGCGTAAACGTGCTGGCCATCGACATCTCCCCCGATGTGCTCGGGGACGCCCGGCGCAACATCGCCGCCCTCTGCGGCGAGAATCCCGGGAACGCCCTGCTGGCCCGCGCTAACATCGAGCAACTCAGCGGTATTCTATCGTCGGAGGATGAAGTCAACCGCATCTACATCCGCTTCTGCAATCCCTGGCCACGTCGCGGTCACAAAAAGCGCCGCCTGACGCATCCCCGTCAGCTGATGCAGTACCGGGCCCTCCTCCCCGTGGGCGGCGAGCTCTGTTTCAAGACCGATGACGAAGGCCTCTTCCGAGACAGCCTGACCTACTTTGAGATCAGCGGCTTTGAGCCCGTTTGGCTGACCGAAGACCTGCACACGGACCATCCTCCGATCCCCAACTATATCAGCGAGCACGAACGCCGCTTTGTAGCAGCAGGTATCCCTATCCGCGCCGGGATCTGGCGGAAGACCAGTGCGATTATCACAAAGGACTTCACTCGCTGGGAGCTGGACGAAGACCGGCCGAAGTCATAAACGCAGCAAAAAGGAGCGAGGCGTAATGTCCCGCTCCCTTTGATTCCATAAAGGATTATTCGGCTTCGTTCACCACAACCACGAAAGCCTCAGCACCTTCGGCCAGCTTCGCGAGCTGATCGCCCGTAAAGGTGACGTTCACGGTGCCGTCCTCGGCAACCTCAGCGTCCAGCACGAACTCTTCCGCACCGATGGTCAGGATCGGAGCGACCGCTTCGCCGGCAGCATATTCGGTGACGAACTTCATGGGGCAGACATAATCCCCCATGCCTTCCTGATAGCCGGGGCCGATCACAACGCCAAACATCTCGTGTACGGCAGGATTCGCAATCTTGGCCTCAACAGCAGCCTTTGTCTCTTCGGAGAAAACATCCAGCACGCTCTCGCCATTGAGGAGTTTGTCGTAAACTTCGTTGCCCTTCTCACCAAGATCGGTGATGATGATGACGCTCGCATCATCCAGGATCGTTGGCTCAAGAATCTCCTCATCGGGGCTCGCTGGTTCCTCGGCCAGAACAGACGCGGAAGCCAGCACCATCATGACGGCGAGAAGCAGGGCAAACAGCTTCTTCATGGGAATCTACTTCCTTTCTTTTTTCCTCCGCATCTACAGATGACGGAATATGATCTGCAAAGAAAGTTACTTTGCAGGCGTTACTATAGCACATCTTCTGACAGAATACAAGCCTTGTTCTGGTACAAATTCTGTTCTGAATTGTAAAAAGGAGTGAGACGTCATGTCCCACTCCCTTTGAATCAATCGTGAATTACTGAGCGTTGACCAGAGTCACGAAGGCTTCGTCCGCAGCAGCAATCGCAGCCAGCTGATCGCCGGTGAAGTTGATGCTCACCTGGAAATCTTCGGGAACACTGGCTTCCAGCACATACTCAGTGCCGTCGCCAAGCACGAGGATCGCAGAGATCGGTTCGCCAGCCTTATACTCGGTGTTGAAGGGATCCGGAACCAGCGTGTAGCCAGGCATTCCTTCCTGATAGCCGGGGCCGATCGCAACGCCGAACATATCATGCACGACGGGGTTCTCGCCGACGACTTCAGTCACGGCCTTCACGGTATCTTCAGAGAAGGTGTTGGCAAGGGGATTCTCGCCGTTATTGATCTTCTCGCTGATCGTCTGGAAATACTCGTTGCCGAGCTGACCAAGACCAGTCACGATCAGAGCAGGTTCGTCAGAGGGGCCGCCAGGGCTGCCGCCGCTACCAGAACCGCCGCTGCCGCCACCGCCAGGGCCGTCAGGACCAGTGGGGCTTGCAGCTTCACCGCCTGAGCCACCCTCAGCAGGAGCTTCGCCTTCAGCCAGCACAGACACGGAAGCCAGCACCATCATGATGGCGAGAAGCAGTGCCAAAAGCTTCTTCATGGGATCTACTTCCTTTCTTTACCTCCGCATCCGCAGATGACGGAATCTTTTGCAAAGTTCAAAAGCTCTGCATGAGACACTATAACATAGTTCCGCACAAAAAGCAAGCACTAAATGGATACAAAATCAGACAGAATTCAACTCGCAGAAATCCGCTTAAACCCACATTATCTTGTGGCATAACACCCCTTTGGATACCATATCTACACAAAACTGCCTTTGGATTTTTACATTAATGAAACAGGCAATGATATTTCCTTAATCTTCTTTCTCGCGCAACATATTGTTTTTTCACTGTGCAGACCCATTCAGAAGTTCAAGAGCAGCGGCCACATCGACCCAAATCACGGGCCGCACTCCTGCCGTCGTGCTGCTCACGTCCCGATGGTTGAGATATCCCTGGCTCTTGACACCCGCGGCATCGTTTGGCTTCTGTCCGGGAGAGCGCAGCCACCACCAGCAGCTATTGGTGGTATCCGTCCACACGCCGCGCGCAATGGCTGTCGCGGTGGCTTCGCAGGTGCGCCGGCGGTCCCTCTTGTAATACTGCCACGCCTCGGCATAACTGAGAAGGAAGACCTTGTCCTCCGTGTCCTCGCTCCCCTGCTTCCAGTACTTCTCGTTCTCGGGATTCTGGGATGCGCTATTGTCGACTGTCGTTACGAGGATGCATTTCTGTTCGGCGTCCGTAAAGGCAGTTGAGAGAAAAGCAGCGTTTAGCCATGCCCGCAGGGTGCAGGTCGCCCATGTAACATTCTCATATGTTTCATTGTAAGGCTTGGCGTCCAGCGCGCGCTGGCTGATCATGAGCGCTTTACCGTCTTGTACGGCCAATACATCCCACACAATGGGTTCGTCGCCGTTCTTCGCGTCATTATCCTGCTCATAGCGGCCAAAGGCAACGGTTTCGCCTTCAATGATCTCCACCGGGACGGCGGCTTCTGTGTCCGCTTCAGGTTCTTCTCCCAAAGCAAAACTGAACATTGAAAACAGCAGCACCGCTGCCAGCAATAAAGCAGTCCACTTTCGATTGGCCATCTCACTGCCTCCTCATCCCGGAGAATCGTGTTCAACGCCCCGTATCCCCGGATTCTCTGCTTTTATTGTACCATACCGGCCCGATTCGTGCAAGGTGCACGTCCGAATTCGCCATTGCATTCCGAATCGCGACCTAATATAATGGTAACGATCCGGATCGCCGCTTCGCTGCGCCGGGCAACCAAACGAGAAGCAATGAGAAAGGAAGCATTCAGCATGAGCAAAGTCCAAATCATCGCCCCGGCCCTGCCCAATATGCCCTGGCAGGAACGCACCGACGAGCCCTCCAATTCCCCGCTGTGGCGCTGGAACGAGAATCCCATCATCGGCCGGAATCCCCTCAAGGGTGTGGCCCGTATCTTCAACAGCGCTGTGATGCCCTATGAAGGCAAGTACATCGGTGTCTTCCGCGGGGAACAGTGCGACGGCGTTTCCTTCATCTATCTGGGACACTCTGACGAAGGCATCCACTGGACGTTCGAGCCTGACAAGATCCAGTTCGTGGATGAAGAAGGCAAGCCCTTCCAGCCCATCTACGCCTATGATCCCCGCCTCGTAAAGGTCGAGGATACCTACTACACCATGTGGTGCCAGGATTTCTATGGCGCGTCCATCGGCCTGGCCAAGACCAAGGACTTCAAGACCTTCACCCGGGTCGAGAACCCCTTCCTGCCCTTCAACCGCAACGCGGTCCTCTTTCCCCGGAAGATCAACGGCAACTTTGTCATGCTGTCCCGGCCTTCCGATTCCGGCCATACGCCCTTCGGCGACATCTTCCTCTCCGAGAGCCCGGACCTGCATTACTGGGGTAACCACCGTCACGTCATGGGCCGCTCCTCCGAGTGGTGGGAGAGCCTGAAGATCGGCGGCGGCGCGGCACCCATCGAGACCAGCGAGGGCTGGCTGCTGTTCTACCACGGCGTCAGCGGCACCTGCAACGGCTATGTATACTCCATCGGCGGCGCGATCCTCGACATCGACAACCCCTCCAAGGTCAAGTACCGCTGCTCTAACTGGCTGCTCACGCCCGAAAAGTGGTACGAGGAGCGCGGCTTCGTACCGAACGTGACCTTCCCCTGCGCGACGCTTCAGGATCCCGATACCGGCCGCATCGCCATCTACTACGGCTGCGCAGACAGCTACGTCGGCCTCGCCTTCGGCTATGTGGACGAGATCGTCGACTACATCAAGGAGAACAATCGGACGACCTTCGACGACACGGATCCGGGGCGGAGGTAATCAATATCGCGATAAAAGGAGACAGCCACGCGCTGCCTCTTTTTCGCTTAGAACGGTTTCATCAGTTTTGTAAAAATCCCGTTCATCCTGTCATTTTGTCTCCACCTATGATATACTGTTTCTAAACCAATACCAGAGGTGTTGATCATGAAAAGGCTGTTTCTTCTCCTGTTTCTGTCCTTTTTCTTCCTCCTCACCCTCCTCTCCTCATTCGCCGAAACCATGACCCTTTCCGAGAAGAGCAGGCAAATCGTACTGGCGGACCTCCCGACATCTTATCCTGGCTGGACAGTTTGTGAGACTGATGTCTACGGAACCGGCCTCTATGGCAATACCTCCGCCATGCATGTGGACGTCCTACTCTGCAAGATCGGGGATGGTCAACTGCACCTGAAGAGTCTCTCCGTTCTCGCCAATCCGCTCTGGGAAGGAAACGCTCCCGAGTATAAGGAAACCGACACCGCCCCGCTGCCGCTGAGTGTGGAAGCCGAAGCCCGGATTTCCGCCATGGAGCCACGGGACATCACGGTAGACGGTTTCCGATGGCTGTCATCCAAAGCGACACCCGGCTGTGCTGACTTTATGCTGAATGATGGAGAAGTCTGGGAGGATCTCGGTGTTTTTGCAGAAGGCCTGGTGGGCGTCGCGCGGAACGAGGAAGGCCGCCAGGGCATCCGCGTTGCGCCCTGGGACGGAGAAGCCTATGGGGAGATCATCGCATCGCCCATGTGGGAAACAGGCTTTTTCCTCAACACAATCCACAGCGGATACGGCTCCCTTGAGCTGCATGTCGGGAATTATCTGACCTATATCGACTGCGACGCGGATGGAAACTGGGTTCTGGCAGGCGTAAACAACGGTTATGCCATCTATGGGTTTGGCGATCACGTCCTTTATGACTGGTCAGATTTTGATTGTGGCACAACCAACAATTATTATCACTATGGGTGTGTCACCTTCCCATTGGCGCTGGAAGATGCGGATCTCGACAGCCTTGTGTTCCGCGGACCGGAACTGTTGAAGCTGCTCGACACCAGTGGATGGGCCTGCGTCCGGGTAGACGAAACGCCCCTGTACGGCAAACCGGGCGGAGATATCATCGGCTGGGGTTATGCCCGCATGGCCGGAACGATCGTGACAGAGGACAGCGATTGGGTCCTTCTGCAGATTGGGAGTGAGACGTGCGGTCTGCAGGTTTGGTGCAAGCGGAACGACCTGGCTTTCGGTGCGGAAACCGAGAAGATCCGATGCGGATTCCCATGCTACGAAGTAGACAGGTCTGACGGAAACATCGCCGCCGTCCTCAACCAGTCCCTGATCGGCCTGGACACACCCTTCCCGGAAGACTGGCACGAACGTGATTACCCGGAGAAGGTTTGGATTATCGCCCATTTGTCCAACGGCAACTATCTGCTTCAAATCGACGAAGACCTGGTTCGGCCTATCCCCGCAGATGTCTTCACTGAAATCCTTGAGCCGGAGGAATACTGGCCGTCCTATGACTTCGAACTGACGGATGAGGAGTGGGAAGCCCTCTGGTCGGACGACGATTGGGGCGATGAGGACTGGGGCGAAGATGATTGGGATGAAGACGACTGGGACGAAGAATAACAGACAGGAGTAAGCGCTTTATGTTCAAACCGAATCCTTTATTCACTAATAGCAGCATCCTGTGCCACGGCCGCGAAATCGCCCTCTTCGGCGAAGCCGATGATGGAATGCGTATCACTGCCGAATTGACAGATGCAAACGGTTCTACCCTTGGCAAGGTTGCCTGCACCGCCCATGCGGAACGTTTCCTCATGTACCTGCCCGCGCAGAAGCCGCAGACCGGATGCACGCTCAAAATGACCTGTGGCGACGAAACCTTTATGGCAACTGATGTCGCCATTGGTGAACTCTGGTTAGCGGGTGGACAGAGCAACATGGAATTGCCCCTGATGAACGCCGACGGCGGAAAAGAAGAAATCGCGGTTCACAATGATCCGCTTCTGCGTTTCTTTGACGTTCCCAAGTGGGCCCGCGCCTGCAATGAAGCCGACGAAGCCTTCACGAATACCCGCTGGCAGAAGGCGCTTCCCGGCGAAGCCGCATGGGTCAGCGCAGTAGCTTACTGGTTCGCGAAAAAAGCCCGGGCACACCGGGATATGCCCGTGGGCATCGTCGACTGCTGGTGGGGCGGGACCTCGGTCACCTGCTGGCTGCCCGAAGAAGCCCTGCGCGCCACAGCTGCAGGACAGCGCTATCTCGATGAGTATGCCGAAAAGAGCGCGGGCATTACCATGGAGGATTATCTCAAAGCAGAGGATGATTTCTACCGCGAACTGAACGCCTGGAATGTCCGTGTAGCAAGGGTACGGGAGATTCGGAGACAGGACACACCCTGGGCCGAAATCGAAGCCCAGGCAGGCGTCTGCCCGTGGAACCCACCGGTTGGGCCGGGGTCCCCATATCGTCCATGCGGCCTCTATGAACACATGCTCCGCCAGGTCATGCCCGCGAGCCTGAACGGCTTCCTGTATTACCAGGGCGAGGAAGACGCAACCCGCACAGACCGCTACGACCTGCTGATGGCACAGCTCATCACACAGTGGCGGCAGGATTTCGGCGGGGAGAACTTGCCTTTCCTGTTCGTGCAGCTTCCGGGTTGGAGCAATGAGGGCGATCATTTTGCCTGGCCGCGTCTGCGCCTGCAGCAGGCTGCCGTGCGCGACGCCATCCGGAACACCGGACTGGCCGTCACCATTGACCTCGGTGAAAAAGAAAACATCCACCCCACCGACAAGCAGCCCGTAGGAGAGCGCCTCTTTGAGGTCGCGCGGTCTGTCGCGTGGGGCGAGGCAGGTGAGGATAGTCCGGAAGCGACCGGGATACAGCATATTCCCGGGGCACTTCTTGTACAGCTGAACTGTCAAGTTGTTTCTTCAGGTGTTCCCAGAGGTTTTGAAATCTGTGGTGCGGACGGAGTGTGGTACCCGGCTGATGCTGAGATTGCCAATGAAGTGATCATATTAACCGCAAAAGAAGTCCCTGAGCCGCTTCATGCGCGTTATGCCTTTCTTGATTGGCCGGAAGTGAATGTGTTTGGGGAAAATGGGTTGCCATTGGCACCGTTTTGGATGTAGGCAATTCAATGTGTTTTGTGATTTGTAGCAAAACATGCCATCAATAAATCGAACGATTTTTGTGCTCATTGTATATATATATCGTTCGATTTTAATTGACTTATATCATAATATCGACTATAATCATGCTGAAAGGAGCTGATCAGCATGGAAGTCACTGCGACCGACTTCAAAAACAACCTGGGTTATTATCTTCAGCTTGTTCGCACAGAGGATATTTGGATCAAGAAAAATGGGAAACGCATCGCAAAGCTTATCAATTCTAACATCTCGGCAGTGGATTCCATCACCGGTATTCTGAAGGGTACAGGCGATGGATTGATCAATCGTCATTCCATCCGCGAAGAAAGGCTGTCCGATAATGCGCTGCATGATTGATACCAACATTATCCTTGATGTTTTTCTTGATCAGGAACCCTTCTGCACCGCATCCAAAGCAGTATTGCATCTATGTGAGACGCACAAGATTGTGGGATTGATCTCCGCCTCTTCCATCACAGACCTGTTCTATATCGTCCGCAAACGCTTACAAAGTGTTGATAAGGCTTACGCAGCTCTGGAGCAAGTCATGAATATCGTTGGCATCCTGCCGGTTACCCCGGAGGATGTTCAAACCGCTCTCCTGCGTCATGCACGGGATTTTGAAGATTGTTTGCTGGCCACCTGTGCAGCCGCTAATCACTGTGATGTCATCGTGACCCGGAATCAAGCAGACTTTGTCTCTTTTGGAGTTCCGCTACTCTCTCCGGAAGAAATTGTAGGATCGTCATCCAATCGGAATCTCATTCATTGATATTATCATCCATGAGACATAAGAAAACGGCTCAGCGCCATGCTGGTCCGTTTTCTTATGCCCTCACAACGCGTTGCGAATCGCGTTCAGGAGATCGTCATATTCATCGAAGGCCGGGAGATCCGGGTTGTCGGCCTTGATCTTATCAGTGGAACGGAAAAGGAAGCCCGCCTTGCTGGCGCGGATCATCGCCAGATCGTTGTAGCTGTCGCCCGCGGCGATGGTCTCCAGGCCCACGGACTGGAAGGCCTTTACCGTGGAGAGCTTGGACTTTTCGGTGCGGATGCGGTAGCCGGTGATCGCGCCGTCGGGGCCGACCTCAAGGGCATTGCACATCAGCGTTGGCCAGCCAAGCTTCTTCATCAGCGGCTTGGCAAACTGGGTGAAGGTGTCGCTGAGGATCACGACCTGGGTCTCGGTGCGCAGTTCGTCGAGGAACTCCCTCGCCCCGGGCATCGGATCCACCGTGGCGATCGTGGCCTGAATGTCCTTCAGGCCCAGGTTATGCTCGCGAAGGATGTTCAGGCGGAAACGCATCAGCTTATCATAATCCGGTTCGTCACGGGTCGTGCGCCGCAGTTCCGGGATACCGCTGGCCTCGGAAAACGCGATCCAGATTTCAGGCACAAGGACGCCCTCAAGATCCAGGCAAACAATGTTTAATTCGCTCATGGCAATAGCCTCATTTCACAGGAAATCGTTTGAAGTCATCAAACAAAAGCAGTATACTTGGTAATCCTTTGGATTTCAAGGGTGAGAAAAGCAGAAAAACAGCGGAAAGTCAAATCACGGAAAAAGCGCGGGGTTTTGCCGCGCTTCGAAAAACGGGTAAACTCAGATGGCAAATCTTGCCGCGTACTCATCGTAAGCCTGACGGAATTCCGGCGAATCCTTTTCGCGCACGGCGTGGGTATAGCTGTGGGTGCGGAAGGCATCACTGTGCAGCTCGATCATCGCGACGGCGATGTTGGAGCAGTGGTCGGAAACGCGCTCGCAGTTCGTGATGATGTCATTGAACACAAAGCCCTGGTTGATCGTGCAGGTGCCCTGCTGCAGGCGCTCGATGTGTCCGAGCTTGATCTGGTCGCACAGGTCGTCGATCAGTTCCTCCAGGGGTTCGACACGGGCCGCCAGCGCCAGGTCGCGCTCACGGAAGGCCGTGACCGTCATGCTGGTCATCTGGCAGACAGCCGCGGTGAGAACCGCCAGCTCATGCTTGCCTTGATCGGAGAAGTGAACCTTCTTCTCCACCACTTCCCGGGCACTGTAGGCCAGGTTGCGCGCGTGGTCGGACAGGCGTTCGAAGTCCGAGAGCGTGTGCAGGTATTCCGAGACCTCTTCGTTCTCCGCGGTCGTCAGGGGCTGTGCCGTCACCTTCACGAGATACGTGCCGAGGCTGTCCTCGTAGCGGTCACCGGTCTCCTCGAGCCGCATGACCTCGTCGAAGCGCTCTTCATCCCAGGTCGTGAACAGGCCGATGCCGGTCAGCAGCGCCTGCTCCGCAAGATCTGCCATCTCGTTGATCGTCAGGCGGCTCTGCTCCACCGCCAGGGCCGGATGTGTCAGGAAACGCTCTTCGAGGCGGACGGTCGGATCTGCCTCGCCGGCGCGCTTCTTGTCCCGGACGATGGCGGTCACAGCCGCGGAAATCAGCCCGGAGAAGGGCAGCAGGGGAATCGTCATCGCGATGCGCAGGAGCATATTGACCATGGCCATCGAGAACGGGTCCATCGTCATTTCGCGGAAGGGGTAGTCAAAGATCGCATCGGTGATGTAGAACACGGAGGCGCAGAGGATCACGCCGACCACGGTTACCATCGGATAGATCAGGGCCGCCCGCTTGCCGTCTGCGGATGCACCGATCGCAGACATCAGGACCGGGGCCGACGCACCGATCGCGATGCCCATCAGCAGCGGGAATGCCTCGTCGAAGGTCATGACGCCGGTCACGGACAAGGCCTGCACGATACCGACAGCCGCCGAGGCGGACTGCAGCAGGGCCGTCGCCGCCGCGCCGATCAGGATGCCGACCACGGGGTTGGACAGGGAGGTCATGACCTCGATGAACCAGGGCTCGCTTCCCAGGCCTTTCACCGCGCCGGACATCGCGCTGAGGCCGAACATCAGCACGGCGAAACCCATCAGCAAGTCCGAGAGGTCGTGGATACGCTGCTTTTTCGAGACCATGCGCAGCACCACGCCCGCCAGCGCAATCACACCGGTCAGGGTTGCTGTCGAAAGGATCGAGGCAAGGCCCGCGCCGCTGGGCAGGTAACTCAGGCATATCACCCAGCCGGTGACCGATGTGCCCAGCACCGCGCCGAGGATGATGCCCGTGGCCTGCTTCACCTTCATCACTTTCGCGTTGACAAAGCCGACCGTCATCACCGCCGTTGCGCAGGAGGACTGGATCACCGCCGTCACTGCGGTGCCGAGCAGCATGCCGCGCAGCGGTGTGCCGGAAAGACGGAACAGGATCGGGGCAAAGCTGTTGCCGGAGAGGCGCTTCAGGCTGTCGCCCATCAGTCCCATACCGAAGAGGAACAGCGCCACGCCGCCGATCAGCGCCACAACATTCTCAAAACTCATGGAATCACCTCGCGGAGGGTCGGAAAAGCCTGGATCTGTCGATCCATGCTCATCATAACAAAACCAATGTAAAATCCTCCACCCGCCGAAAGTTAAATCTGTGTAAAAAATCCTCGCGCATCGTATTACTTTGTGGTATGATGAGTCCCGAGGTGAATCTTCCGATGATCTATCTCTTGGAGGACGACGCCAGCATCCGCAAGCTGGTGATTTACGCCCTGCAGAGCCAGGGCTGGGAAGCGGAGGGCTTTGAACGGCCCTCCCTGATGCGGGAAGCACTGAAGGATCGGCTGCCCGAGCTTTTGCTGCTGGACATCATGCTCCCGGAAGAGGACGGCATCAGCGTCCTGCGCTCCCTGCGGCAAAAACACGAAACCGCCGGCCTGCCGGTGATCCTGCTCACGGCCCGGACCGCGGAATACGACCGGGTCGAGGGCCTGGACAGCGGCGCGGACGACTATATCGTGAAACCTTTCGGCATGATGGAACTGCTCGCCCGGGTCCGGGCAGTGCTCCGGCGCAGTAGCAGCCAGCGTTCGGAAGAGCCCGAACTGGTCAGCGGCGCGATCCGCCTGTCGCAGCCCCGCCACGAAGCCAGCTGTGCCGGAGAGCCGCTCTCCCTGACAAACAAAGAATTTGACCTTCTCCGTCTCCTGATGGAAAACGAGGGCCTGGTGCTGGACCGCTCCCGCCTGCTGGATGAAATCTGGGGACTGGGATCCGAACCGGAAAACCGCACGCTCGACGTTCACATCCGCTCCCTGCGCGCCAAGCTGGAAGCGGAAGGGGAGCGAATCGAGACCGTGCGCGGCGTGGGCTATCGTCTGCGGGAGGCAGCCGAATGACGAAAAAGATCTTTGTAGGTGTGCTCACCATGGGTCTGCTGGTTCTGGTGATCTGTGCGCTGGTTTTCTTCGGCCTGCAGTACGCCCAGACCATCGATGAGAACCAGGAAGCTCTGCGGGGTGAGGCTTATTACGCCGTAGCCGGTCTGGAAATGGGCGGAGTGGATTACCTCAAAAAGCTTGAACTGCCCGACGGCAGCCCTGTCCGCATCACCTGGATCCAGGCAGACGGCAGCGTCCTGTATGACAGCGACTACCCGGAGCAAAGCGCCAATCAGCTGGAGAATCCGGAGGTCCGCGAAGCCCTGCAGAAAGTGGAGGGCACCAGCATCCGCGATTCCGCCTCCAGTGGCGACAGCACCATGTATTTCGCCATTCGCTGCCCGGACGGAACAGTGCTGCGGCTCTCGCGGCCGGTGAGCGTCGCGGCCTACGCGTTTTCTTCCGTGTCCCCGGTGCTGTGGGTGCTGGTGCTGGTGCTGCTGATCTCCTCGGCCATGGCCTTCTCCGTGGCGCGCCGGGTGGTGAAGCCCATCAACAGCCTGAACCTCGAAGACCCCGATCCCGCTGGTGCCTACCCCGAAATCGAGCCGCTGATCCGCCGCATCCATGAACAGCAGAACACGATACGGGAAGAGGCGGAAAGCCGGGAAGCCATGCGCAAAGAGTTCTCCGCGAATGTATCGCATGAACTGAAGACGCCCCTGACCTCGATCTCCGGCTTTGCGGAGCTGATGCGGGACGGCATGGTGCCCCCAGAGCACATCCCGGAGTTCTCCGGCGACATCTACCGGGAAAGCCAGCGGCTGATTGCCCTGGTGGATGACATCATGCGCCTCTCGCGACTCGACGAGGCCGAGGGCTTCCCGGAGGCCGAAACCGTCGCGCTGGACACCCTGGCGGAAGAAGTCTGCCAGAGCCTGCAGCCGATCGCGGACAAGCGCGGCATTGAAATCCGGCAGGCCGGCACCCCTGTGGAGACCATAGGCGTGAAGCAGGTCTTGCACGAGATGCTCTTCAACCTCGTGGACAACGCCGTGAAGTACAATGTCGACGGCGGCAAGGTCACAGTCGAGACCGGCATCCGGGACAGCCGTCCCTATTTCGCAGTCTCAGACACAGGCATCGGCATCCCGGAGAGCGAGCAGGAGCGCGTCTTTGAGCGCTTCTACCGTGTGGACAAGAGCCACTCGAAGACCATCGGCGGCACAGGCCTGGGCCTGTCCATCGTCAAGCACGGCGCCAGCTACCACCACGCGACCGTCCGGCTTGAGAGCAAGGTCGGAGAGGGAACGAAGGTGACGGTGAGCTTCCCGAAGCAGGAAAAGGCAGATGCGTAAGGCATAAGGCATAGGGCACAGGGCATAGAGAGAAGTGAGAGACCATGATTGAACTGAAACATATCAATAAACGGTTTGGAAATGTCCAGGCACTGAAGGATGTGTCGCTGACCGCGCAGAACGGAGAGATCCTCGGACTGCTCGGCGTCAACGGTGCGGGAAAAAGCACAGCCCTGAATATTATGACCGGATACTTCCCACCCACGTCGGGCACGGTGACGATCGACGGCACCGACATGCTGACGGACCCCCTGGGCTGCAAGCGGCGCATCGGGTACCTGCCGGAGCATCCGCCCCTCTATGACGAGCTGACCGTGCGCGAATACCTCTTCTTTGTCAGTCGCCTGCGGGAAGTGAAGGCCCGCTCGATCCCGGCCCATGTAGACGATATCCTCTCCCTCTGCGGCTTGAAGGACGTTGCGGGGCGACCCCTCGGCAAGCTCTCGAAAGGCTACCGCCAGCGCGCGGGCATCGCGCAGGCCCTCTGCGGCGACCCACCGACGCTCATCTTTGACGAGCCCACGGTCGGCCTGGATCCCCGACAGGTCGTCGAGATTCGCGGCCTGATCCGCACTCTCGGCAAGACCCACACTGTAATCTTCTCCTCCCACCTGCTCAGCGAAGTCCAGCAACTCTGTACCCGGGCAGTAATCCTTCACGAAGGAAAAGTCGCCTGGAACGCCCCGCTGAACCAGCTCGCAAAAAACGAAAGCCTGGAGGACGTGTTTCTGCGAGTCACCCTGCGAGAGGAGGCAGCCTCATGATTGCCGTCTGGCGCAAGGAACTGCGCAGCTATTTCTGTACCCCGGTCGGCTATGTCTGTGTGGGCGTCTTTCTGGCGCTCGCCTCGCTCTTCTTTTATATCAGTGTGCTGCAGGAGCACTCCTCCGACATACTTTCTTTCATCCTTCGGATGAGTTACCTCTGGATGCTGCTCTGCCCGGTCCTGACCATGCGGCTCTTTGCCGAGGAAAAGCAGCGCAAAACCGACCAGCTGCTCTTCACTTCCCCCATATCCCTGACCCGGATCACCCTGGGAAAATACCTCGCAGCTGTGACAGTCCTTTTAGGTACAGTCATATTGACAGGCGTTTATACGGCTGTCATCGGCCGCTATGGGCAAATCTATGCCGGAGAAGTTTTCACGGGGTACCTCGGCTTCATCCTGCAGGGCTGCGCCTTTGTGGCGATCGACATGCTCGTCTCTGCCCTTGTCCGCACGCCGATCATCGCGGCGGCGACCTCCTTCGGACTGAACGTAGCCCTGTGGATCATGAATCTCCTGGCCCTGCAAGCCCCTGCCTGGCTCGCGGATATTCTCAATTTCCTGAGCCTGTATTCCCGCAACGAGCCCTTCCTGATGGGGCAGTTCTCTCCCGCGAGCGCGCTGTTCGACCTCTCGGTCATCGCGGCGGCGCTGTTCGTCACGATCCACGCGCTGGATACCCGGCGCTGGAAGAAGGGGGCGTGAGCGCATGCGGAAAGAAAAAGCGAAAAAAAGCGCAGCCCACAGCATGCGACTGCGCTACGGCGTCATGTCCACCCTTCTTCTGGTTGCCGTCCTGGCGGCGGTCATCGGGGCGAACATCCTTGTGACTCGCCTCGAAAAGACCCATGCCTGGCAGACAGACCTGTCCTTCAACCGACAGACCAGCTACGGCGAGATCACGGAAGCCGTGCTCAAAGACCTGGACAGGGACGTGCACGCCTACATGTTCATCGATGACGAACCCCTCTGCGATCTCCTCGATCGTTATGCCGCCGCCACCCCGCACTTCACCTGGGAGAAGGCAAACCTGACGGTGAGCCCCGGACTCGTGGCGCGGTTCACGTCTGAGCTGCAGGAAGAATCCGTGACCAGCGATTCGATCGTTTTCTACTGCGAAGTCACCGACCGCTGGCGTACCGTGACGGCCGACCATCTGCTGACCACCTCCTATGACGAAGAGGGCAACGTCCAGATCACAGGCCTCAATTACGAAAACGCCATCACCAACGCCATCCGCTATGTCACGGCGGATGAACCCCAGCGTATCCTGGTCCTGCAAGGCCATGGAGAAAAGACCCAGGACGACGTCGTCAACCTGACCGAGCTCTGGGACCGCGCAGGCTATGACGTGTGGGGCTACACTTTCAGCACGGCCGAAACCGAACTGAAGCCCTCGGACCTGCTGGTCATCCTCGCCCCGACCAAAGACCTGAGCAGCACCGAGTACGCCAAGCTCCTCGATTTCACCGAGCAGGGCGGCTGCCTGCTGATGTCTTTTGACCCCGAAACTCCGCTGGAGAAGATGCCCAACTTCACCGCCCTTCTTACTTTATACAATATGCATCCGCTGGAGGGCGTGGTGTACGCCGCGGCGGCAGACACGGAAACCTATTATCAGAACAGCCGCAACTGGCTCTTCCCCGCGATGGAATACGCCGAGCCCACGATCCCGATGATCCAGAACGGCGCTACGCGCACTCTCCTGGTCAACAGCCGCGCCTTTGAGATCCCCGGGGAAGTGGACTATGTCTATACCGAGGCTGTTCTCTCCATGGATGACGACGCCCGCCTTGTGCCCCTGAGCCGTACCGAGGCCCCGAATCCCATCCCCACGGAGTCCGACCCGGCCGGTCCCTTCGCGCTGGCGCTGCTGACCAAGCGCATCACGGGCGACGGCAACGCGGCCATCTCCCGCGCCTTCGTGATCGGCTCCACCGGCACCCTGATCAACGACCCCGAACAGACGCTGGACCTCTGGGCCGGCATCGATACGGAAGAACTGATCCTCCGTGTAACGGACACGCTTTTCGGCGGCGTCTCCCTCGACGCCGGGATCGTCGCCCGCGCCGCGGTTCGCCCCAGCCTCTCCGTAGAGTCCCACTCCGTCGGCACGCTGGCCGTCTTCATGCTCCCCGCGCTGGTCGCCGCGGCAGCGGTGGTGGTGCTGGGGATCAGGAGAAGGAAATAAAGGCAACAAAAGCCCCCCTGCCGCTTCGCGGCTTTCCCCTCAGCAAGCTGGGGGGATTAGGCACTGCCAGCCAGAGGCTCCCCAGCTCGCTGGGTTCGGAGCGCCCGGAAAACTGTCCAGCGGACAGTTTTCAGCGTAGAACGGGCGGCAGCCCCGGAGAGCTGGCACCGCGAAGCGGTGACTGAGGGGCTTCAGGCGTATTACAAATAAAGCTTTGCCCATTACTCCGTTTCATTCACCGATAACCCTGCCCGTTCCATGGCCATCACCAACAGGGGAATCAGCACGATATGCAGGATGATGCCGGGAATGGCTTCCAGCACCGCGCCTGCAAGGAACATTTCAAGGGTGAATGCATTGCCCGCGATCCCCATGATCGCCGCACGGGCAATCCCCCAGACCAGTCGTCCGGTTACCATCGCAAAGACCAGTGTTCCATAGAGTATGGGCAGTTTGTGCGGCAGCACCCGCCATGCCGCACCGGTGATAAAGCCGTAAGCCGCCAGTTCAAAGGCCATGGCAACCGCTTCCGGGAACAACGGCGGCATGCCGATAGTCACCGCCCGAAGCAGCGGAGCCACAAACCCCACTGCCAGGCCCCAGGGCCAGCCGCACATAAACCCGCAGAGCAATACAGGAATATGCATCGGGCAGAGAGCCTTTCCGATCTCCGGGATGTTTCCGGTAATGACGGGCAGCACCATCGCAATCGCCAGGTACATAGCGGCGTAGATCATGCGGCGCGTCTGCAAGGAAGATAGTCTGCCGGGCGCAGTTCGTCTGGTCATAGGATACCTCCGAAAAACTCAGTTCCGTCAGGATCGTATCACCGTGACCATTCGCCTTTTGCCGTTCTTTCCCTTCCTTTTCGACAGAAAAAGTTCGGCAGTCGATGGGAATTTTGTGCAAAAATCGCAATGAAAAGAACAAATATGTCTCAAAATCGGGCAAAACGACACTTTTTCCCGCAAATTGGCAGAGAAAAGCGATTTCGATGCTTGACAGTGCCCATGGTTTATGCTATTATGTTCGACGTGCGGAAGCGAAGGACGCTTCACGCGAAAATTTGCGGAAGCAGACAATCGCTATCCGCGTGAAAAAAACGGAGGATGAATCATCATGGACAAGAAAAAGATTGGCATCGTTGCTGCCGTCGTCGTCGTGCTGTTCCTGTTCCTGGGCCTCGTTTGGCCGGGATTCCTGACTGGCAAGGACGCCGCCACCACCACTCCCGCGATCGCCGAGAAGATCGACGAAGTCGTCGATGGTGCCAAGGAAGCCGTTGAGGGCGCTGTTGAGGAAGCTAAGGAAGCTGTCGAAGGCGCTGTTGAGCAGGCTGTCGAGACTGTCACCGAGACCGTCGAGAACGCCACCACTGGCGAGTAATCCATGCTCTATGAACCTTCGCGAGTTCATCGCGAAGGTTTTTTGTTGCTTTCAGAACCGGATAACGCTGTCGCATCTTCTTTCACGATTACAATATCTGCCCCTTCTTTATCCTGTTTACCACAAAATACAGTACAAATGCAGCCTTTTTCTTGACATCAAATGGGAAAAATGATATATAGGTTAACGTCTGGAAATGTGGTTTCATCGGTTGTACAGGAGGTGACTGTGCCTTGTCGGACAGGATCAAGATCATCCTGACGGTCCTGCTGGTAGCGGTGATCGCAACGCTGGCCATTCTTCTGGTAAAGGCTCCCGAGACCTCCGCGCCGTAATCCACGGCAGAAGCGGCCGTTGAAGCCAGTCCCGTTTCGTAAACCCACGTTTTCAAAAAACAGGAAGGAGACCTGCCCTATGACCAAAACCCTGAAGATCCTTATCAGCCTGATGCTCATGGCCGCGATGCTTCTGAGCGTGGCAGCGCCGGCCCTGGCCGACGGCGAGAAGGTCATCCGCACCGCCATCACCGACGACCCGGAAGAGATGGACCCCACCCGCAACTCCTACTCCCGCTCCTCCCGCGTGCTGCAGAACCTCTTTGTGGGCCTGTACAAGCTGGGCGCGGACGGCGTGACCCTGGAGCCTGCCATGGCTGAGTCCGTGGACATCTCCGAGGACGGCCTGACCTATACTTTCCATCTCCGCGCCGGCCTGAAGTGGTCCGACGGCTCTCCCCTGACCGCCGAGGATTTCGCCTTCTCCTGGCTGCATGCCCTGGATCCCATGTCCAAGTGCGCTTCCGACCTGTGGATCATCAAAAACGGCAAGGCTTACAACAACAGCGAGTGCTCCGCCGAGGAAGTCGGCGTGAAGGCGCTGGACGACGTGACTTTCGAAGTGCAGCTTGAGAACCTCACGCCCTGGCTGCTGGCCCTGACCGCCACCACCTCCTTCTTCCCGGTGAAGAAGGCCCTGGTCGAAGGCAACGACGGCTGGAAGAACGACTATGCCAACTATGTCTCCAACGGTCCATTCCTGCTGGCTGAATTCCGCTCCCTCAACCGTCTCGTGCTGAAGCGCAATCCCTATTACTACGATGCGGACAAGGTCAAGATCGACGAAGTCGACTTCCTGATCATCGCCGATTCCACCTCTGAATTCACCGCCTACAACAACGACGAGATCAACGTCAGCTCCAACCTGAGCGCCGCCGCGCTGGCCCGCTACGGCGGCAGCGAGGAGTTCCATGTCTCCTCCAAGGTCGGCATCCAGTACTGCGACTTCAACTGCGATCTGCCCGAGTTCTCCGACAAGCGCGTCCGCCAGGCCTTCGCCATGGCGATCAACCGCGAGGAAATGCTCGAAGCCATGGGCATCCTGGAGCCCGCCGTATACGGCTTCGTGCCCTACGGCCAGCCTTCCCTCACCCAGCCCGGCGTCAGCTATCGCGAAGTCGCGGGCAACATGTTTGAGGAAGACGTCGAGAAGGCCCAGCAGCTGATGGCCGAGGCAGGCTATCCCAACGGCGAAGGCTTCCCGACCGTTGAAATCGTCACCAAGAACGACGAGCAGCAGATGCTGATGGCGCAGATCCTCGGCGAATACTGGAAGATGAACCTCGGCGTGAACTACATCACCAGCACCCGTGAGTCCTCCTCCTACTGGGGCGACCTGGCGGACGGCAAGTTCTCCGTGGACCGCAACGGCTACACCGTGGACTACACCGATCCCAGCGCCAACCTGAAGATCTGGGTCACCGGCTCCAACGCTTCCGAGAACCAGTGGGACGACCCGGTCTACGACGAGCTCTTCAACAAGACCCTCTCCATGACCGACGCCGCCGAGCGTGAGGCTGCCCTGATCGAGGCCGAGAAGTACCTGGCTGACCAGATGCCCGGCATGCCCGTTTATTCCTATGAGAACCAGTACCTGGTGAAGTCCTATGTCACTGGCGTCACCTGCAACGCCATCGGCCACGTCTTCTTCGAGTTTGCCGATATCGCGCAGTAAAGACAGCCCATTCCGGATCCACACCCGCAGCGTTCCCGCGCTGCGGGATTTTCATCCCCTGAACGGAGGCGATCTCATGCAACTGCTCCCCGCTCCCCGGAACCTGACCCGACTCGAAGGTATCTTTCACTTTGACGACCAAACCCCGATCCTGTTGGTCAACACCCCGCCCGGAAGCTTCACCGCCGCCAGCATTCTGCGAAACGAAATCCTAGCTGTGACCGGTCTACCCCTGGCAATCGTCAGAGGCGAAAAACTGCCGAAAGCCTTGATTCTCCATCTTTGCACATCAGACACTCTTCCCGCTGATGCCGCCTATACTTTGGACATCAGCCCGGAGGGTGTTCTCGTACGTGCAGCAGAGGAAGAAGCCTTACAGTGGGGCGTTATGACCCTTGTGCAGCTTGTCCGTCTTTACGGAGCCCTGCTTCCCTGCCTGCATATCGAAGACGCCCCGGTCTTTGAACGGCGGGGATACTACCAGGACTGTTCCCGGGGCCGGGTCCCGACCCTGAAGCAGCTCATGGCCACCGCTGATCTTTTGGCACTGTTCAAGATTAACGAATGGCAGCTGTACGTTGAGCATACCTATCTCTTCCGCAACGAGAGCGAAGCGTGGCGCGGCGACACGCCCCTGCAGGCAGCGGAGATCATGGAGCTCGACGCTTATTGCCGTGCTCGGCACATCGAGCTGGTGCCCTCCCTGGCCAGCTTTGGCCACATGCAGCGCATCCTGTCCACCAAAACCCACGAAGCCCAGTGTGAGCTCGCCGGCTCCGATGCGCCGCGCTTCCTCCTCCAGGACATGATGCTCCATCACACGCTGAACCCCGCCGACCCGGAGAGCCTGAAACTGGCTATCGGGCTGATCGACGAGTACCGCGCCCTGTTCACCAGCCGCCGCTTCAACATCTGCTGCGACGAGACCTTTGACCTCGGCCGGGGCCGTTCCCGGGAGTCCGGGCAGGACCGCGAAAGCCTGTACATCTCCTTCGTCGCTGCCCTGTGCAGCCATCTGCTGGCGGAAGGCATTACCCCGCAGTTCTGGGGCGACATCCTGCTCCGCCAGCCCGAGACCGCTCATGTCCTCCCAAAGGGCACCGTGTGCCTGAACTGGGAATACAGCGCCAACACCCCGGAGAAGCAGATCGCCGATATCGCCGCCACTGGTTTGCCGCAGATGGTCTGTCCGGGCATCTCCAGTTGGAACCGCCTGCTCCCGGATGCCGACTGTGCCTGGGCCAACATCCGCGCCATGAGTACGTATGGGCAGCAATACAACGCCCTCGGCCTCCTGAACACGGACTGGGGCGATTTCGGCCACCTGTGCGATCCGGCGCTCGCGACACCGTGGATCCTCTGCGGCGCGGCCTTCGCCTGGAACCCGGAAGCCATGACGGACCAGGTCGGGTTTGAATCCGCCGCGAGTCGTCTCTTATATGGCGACGCAACGGGAAGTGTTGTTTCCGCCCTCTCGCGTCTCAGCCGCTGTGCCCTCTTCTCCTGGTGGAACGCGGTCTGCTGGGCGGAAGCGGAAGATCCGGATGTCCGAGAGCGTCATCTCGGACGCATCCGCACCAGAGCCGGGGAACTCGAGAGCGCACAAGCTGAGATGATCTCCGCCCTTGAAGACCTCGATCGGGCAGCCCCACATCTGAACGTCACCGGCAAAACGCTCGTGTACACCGCCCACTTGGCCGCCCAGGGCACGGACCTGATCAACCGCATAGGATTGTGCGCCGCCGGTGAAAACCCGGAAGACCGTTTTGCCCTTGCTGCAGCCCTCGAAACCTGGTTCCAAGCCTATTGTCTCCGCTGGCGGGAAGTCTCAAGAGAAGGCCAGTTGAAAGAGACCTTCCGCATCATCGAGATCTGGGCCGACTGGCTCCGTGGCCGTGTTCGGAAAGACATTCCCGGGATCCTGTGAGCGTCACAGGTGCAACATTTTGCCCCATACCCTTGACCCCGTTGCTTCACTGCAGTATCATCCGGGTGGGATTCACAAGGAGGTGAGCGCATGCGGTCCAAGTCAAAGCCAACAGCCCGGCAGATCATCCGGGCGGTCTTGCTAACCCTGTTGCTCCTTGTGCTCGCCGTAATCTTCTATGTCTCTGTCATCCTGGCCAATCCCCAGGAGGACGAGAATCCCATCCGGAACGATCCGCCGCTGGCCACCGCCGCGCCGCCGGTCGAAATGCGTAGCGCTGCCGATCTACCTGCCCTGCTGGAAGACTTCCCGGCTCCGGTCCTCATCGCCACAGACACGTATACCCTCATCGGCGGAGGAATGGAAGATGTGCCCGTCTCCGGCGGTTATGCCCGGGTCCTGACCTTATTGTACCGAAGCTCCGATGACCATGAAATCGCCATCCGAAGCATCTGGCCCGCAAGGGCGGAAGAAGTCCTCGACACCGCAGGCTGGCATCTGAGCGCTATCGCCGGGCAAAGCGTGGCCGGCATGGATTCCCTCCGGCTCGAAAAGGCCAACCGCCTGCGCCTGCAGTGCCAGGGAACAGACGCCCTCTATACTGTGGAATCAGACCTCCTCAACGGCGAAGATCTGGCCGCTCTCCTTCAGCCCCTGCAGTTGGTTGAACCTTGATTCAATATCAAAACACACCCTGTGTGATGGATCGTCCGGGATCCTCTCCGCAGGGTGTGTTTGTTTGGTTGTTCAGATCCTCAGCGTTTCTGTTGGTTCCGCCGTATACGGATCTGCTTGGTCGCCAGGACGATTACCGCGAGGGCACCGCCGACTGCCAGTGAAATCCATCCGATCCATTGCCGGGGACGGCTTTCGGATAGAGCCTCTGGTTCTTCTTCCGGCTCCGGTTCCCCAACTTTTTCGGGTTCTGCTGTAGGTACAGGCTCTTCCGTGGGTTCCGAAGTCGGTGTCATCGTAGGTTGGGGAATGGGTGAAGGCGTAGGTTCTTCCGTAGGCATGGCAGTTGGCGTGGGCATGATTGTCGACGTAGGCATTGAAGTCGCTGCAGGCACGGGCATCTGCAATTCACTGGCCTTGTATTCCGTCTCAGCTTCAAAGGCTTCATCCATGTCCCAGGCCGAATCCTCGGCATCTTCCTCCCAGAACCAGGCTTCTTCCGGTGCGGATTCTTCAGCCATCATGGCAGAAAGCATAGGCGCGCCTCCCAAACCACCGTCGGCATTGGCCGTATCCGCGAGCACATACGCCTCTTCCATGGGTTCTTCTTCGGACACTTCGAAGGCTTCCTCCATCGCCATATTCACGCTGTTGGCTCCCAGAGTTACAGCCTCTGCCGGTACAGCATTCTCCTGCACGATCGCTTCGGCCTGGACCTCCGGCGTTTCTTTGGCGGCAGCGAGCGTTGCCGTCACCGCAGGCGGCTGGGCTTTGGGGGTACGAGTCTTGGCTTTATCGAAAGAATCCCAGGTCAGGAGTGTTCCGCCAAGCACCAGCAACGCCAGCGCCGCGGTAGCGCCCCAGCGCATCCATTGTTTCCGGAAAGCCGCCATGGAAAGGATCCGCTGCTTTTGAACGGGTTTTTCTTCCTGAGCGCTTTCTTCTTGGATGTTTTCTTCCCGGACGTTATCCTCCCGGACAGCCTGCACCCACTGCGCGTGCAGGTCTTCGGGCATGGGCGGCACGTCCTCCGCGTCCCGGAGCAGGCCGGTCAGGTCCTCCATTTCCGCGCGCAAAGCCGCGCAGTCCGGACAGTCTGCCTCATGAGCGCGCATGGATTCCAGTTCTTCCGGGGTCGCCTCTCCGTCCAGCAGTCTGTCCAGGAGGGCGCGGTATTCTTCACAGGTCATGTGTACGTCCTCCTTTCACTGATTTGGACGCAGAGGTTCCGGGATTGTTCCCGTCCCCGCGCAATTCGGCCATGATTTCCCGCAATCGGTCGCGGCCCCGGCTCACCCGGCTCTTCACCGTGCCGAGCGACACACCGGTCATCTCCGCGATCTCCTCGTAGCGCTTTCCCTCGACCGCAAAGAGCACCAGCGGCACCCGCTGTTCTTCCGGCAGCATGGACAGCGCCTTCCGCACCTGGTCGCGGCGTTCCTGTTCCTCCAGGGCGGCCTCCGGGGTTTGTTCCCGGGCAGGCGGGTCAAAGCCTTCCTCATGCATGGCGTCCAGCGAAACTGAAGGCCTTGCGGCGCGGCGGCGGTGCAGGTCCTGACAGCATCGCACGGCAATGGCGTACAGCCAGGTGCTCACCGATGCCCGGGCCTCAAAGCGGCCGATGGCACGCCAGGCCTTGAGCATCGTTTCCTGCAGGGCGTCCCGGGCTTCTTCCTCGTTCCCGGTCAGCCGCCAACATACCCGCCAAAGCATTTGCTCATAGGGCGTGACCAGCTGTTCAAAAGCTCCGGCGTCCCCCGCCTGGGCCTTGGCCAGCCATTGCTCTCCTTCCATGGACATTTGGGCATTCCCTCCTTCCGGACAGCAGAAGACGGCGGACGTTCGGATCCGCCGTCGGTGTTTCAGGATTCCAGGGCCAACAGTTTAGCCGCGGCGCCGCCACAGAGACGGTCGGCTGTCTCCTGGCCGTATTCGTCCCGCAAAACTTCCCACGCACGCAGGATGTTGCAGGGGCGGCTGTTGATGCTGTGGGCGTCCGAGGCCACCATGTCGATCATGTCGGCCTCCAACAGCTTGCGCTTCCAGCGGTCCGTCAGGAAGCCCTGCTTCTCGAACACGGTACGGGCGTTCATCTGCATCAGCACGCCATACTCGTTTCGCAGTTCTTCGAGCAGCTTGATGTTCCGGCTGACCCGGTAGCGCTCAATGTGGGCAAAGATAACAGTCACGCCTTCATTCCCCAGGAGACGTGCCGCCTGGTATAGCGTGTCTGTGGGAACATCATACCAGAATTCCACCAGTACCGCCCGCTTGTCATTCAGGCGCGGGATCTTCCCCTCATGGAGCAAACGCGGAGCCTGGTCGGTGTAAAGGATCTCACTTCCCGGGTGCAGGGTGATATCCAGGCCTTCGTCTCTGCAAAAGGCTTGCGCCCGCGCTAAATGGTCCTGGTATCGATCCACAGGGAAAGGCGCTTCTCCGGGCGTGATGTGCGATGTGCAGACAATGTGCCGGACTTTGTTCTCCGCAGCTTTCCGGAGCATGGCGTGTGTGTCATCCTCCGAACGCGCGCCGTCATCCACGCCCCAGATGACGTGGCAGTGCATGTCAACCATCATTTACTCTTGTTGCTGCCGTCGTCGTGCTTATAATATCCGCTGGTATAGTGGTGATAATAGCCCTTGTTGTAATACTTTTTGGAGGAAATGGTGTCGAACTTCACCTTGTTGAGGATGCAGCCCAGAATCGGCTTGCCACTCTGCTCCATCTGCTGTTTGCAGCTCTGCAGTTCGCGCAGGTGGGTCTTTGAATACTCGACCACCAACACCGTGCCGTCGCAGTTCGCGGCGATCTCAGCAGCATCGATGACCATGCCCACCGGCGGCGCGTCGATCAGCACGATATCAAAATTAGCCGCCAGGTCATCCAGCATCGAAGTGAAATACTCGGAGTCGATCAGGGACATGGGGTTCGTGACATCGCGGCCTGCGGGGATAATACAGGCGCCGTAGAGGTTTGTCTCATAGAGGCAGTCGCCCAGGGAGCACTGTCCGACCAGGAAGTGCGCGAGGCCAAGCAGTTCGCCGTCAGTCTCAATGCGGTGGCGGCGCACCAGGAAGGAGCGGCGCATGTCCGCGTCCACCAGCACGACCCGCTTGCCGCGGCGCGCTAGGTTCTGCATGATCTCCATCACGAGGAAGCTCTTGCCCTCGGCCATGGAATTGCTGGTGAAGACGATCTTCTTCAGGTCGCGGCCCGCGAAAGTCAGGTTCGTGCAGATCGTGTTGAGGGATTCTGTGGCGGTATAGTCCAGAGCTTCGATCTTATTGATGGTGGCCTGTCTCATTTCGCGCCGCCTTTCTGCCCGGAGCTGTGGGCACCCTTACCGCCGCTGTGCTTGCTCTTCTTTTTCTTGTTGTTGGTTTCAGTCTGCTCGGTCGCAGGCATCATACCAAGAACGGGAAGACCGAGACGCTTCTCAAGCATCTCCGCGTTGCGCACGCGGTCATCCACAATGAACTGGATAATGATAACCGCCGCTGCGATCAGCATGCCCAGCAAAAATCCGATAATGATGTTGCGGGTTTTGCTCGGTGCCACAGGCTTTTCAGGTACACCAGCCTGCGCCGCACGTTCAAACGAACTGGGCTCGTCAGTGCGCATGACCTCCGCGATAAACTGCTGGGCCTCTTCAGCCGCGGCGTCCGCGGTCCATACGGCGACCTGCGGGTTTGTGCTGGTGGTATCGACCGTCAGGATACGGGTGCCGGTCTGGTTGGTTACCTTGACATTGACCTCACCCTTGGAATAGGGGATGCCATTTTCCTCGCACAGCTGCATGACCCGGTTCTTGGTGTTCTCCTTCACGGTGAAGGTATTGAAAACCTCAATGTAGTCCTGCGCAAGGTTAGTGCTCATCTGCAGGTCGCTCAGGTTGATGACCGAGTCCTTGTTATTGACAATGTAAAGTTTGCTGGTGGCCTGATAGGTGGGCTTGACAAACTGCAGGGTATAAACCCCGGCAATCAGTGCTCCCAAGAGTGCGCCAAGTACCAGCCAGCGCGCCTTTTCCAGCAGACGGTAAAAAAGCTCGACAAGGTCGATTTCCGTCCCTTCGTCCTTCTCTGCCGGCTGGGCTCCTGCCACTGCCAAACGTTTTTCGTTCGCCATTGTGTTCCTCCGCCTGTCGCGAAAAATGCTTTCTCGTCTCGTCTGCCGGATGAAATGTGTACAAAAAGTCAATGCCAGAGTCCGGCATATCAGTATAACATAACGAAGCGAAATGTGTCAATGGGTTTGAAGGGCGAAAACAGGCCTCCGTTCAGAAAAAAACCTCGCGAGTCCGCTGAAAAGTCCTTGACAGTCTGAGATGAAAACAGTACAATTATTGTGTTCGGCTGAAGGCGGGTCTTGAAGCCCGGCCCCGGCTGTTTTCCATAGACATCCTGTCTGACTTCCGCGCGCGTGAGAACGCGCCGCTCATCGGCCCGGGATTCCTCCCGGAGCAGTGAAAATGCACGAGCCCGCTTCGCTTTCGTTATGTGCGGGCTCCGGCCATGTCCGACCGTTGGCATGGCGCAGCAGTTTTGTGGGTTTCGACAGCCCCGTTTTCCGGGGGCGTCCTTGCAAAGCAGCCTATGGCCGTGGCGGTTTCACCGCGACGGTTTTTGCCGGTTCAGCCAATTGATATAGAAGGAGGGAAACGCATTGGATTGGTTATGGATCGTCTTAGCCCTGCTGGGCGGCGCGGTCATCGGCGGTTATGTCGGTTACCAGTATCGCAAGCAGGCCACCGAAAAGAAGATTCAGCGCACCGAAGAGCTGGCCACCCGGCTCTACGATGACGCAGTCCGCAAAGCGGATGAATACAAAAAAGAAAAAATCCTCGAGGCGAAAGAAGAAATCCTGAAGGAAAAAGCCGAGAACGACCGGGAAAAAGCCGAGAACGACAAGGAGATGCGCGAGAGGCGCGCGGAAGTCCAGCGCTCCGAGCGGCGCATCATCCAGCGTGAGGAAACCCTGGACAAGAAGTCCGACAACCTCGAATCCCGCGAGGAAAGCCTCAACAAACGGGAGGAGGCGCTCAACCAGCGCGTGACCGATATCGGCAAGCTCGAAGAGAAAGCCCAGGAACTCTATAACCGCCAGGAAAATGAACTGGAACGCATTGCGTCCATGTCCCAGGATGAAGCCAAACAGCTCATCATCGAGCGTGTCCAGAAAGAAGCCTTCCACGACGCGGCGGCCTCCGTGCGCGACATCGAGGCCAAGGCCAAAGAAGAGGGCGAGAAGAAAGCCCGCAATATCATTGCGCTGGCCATCCAGCGCTGCGCGGCCGACCATGTAGCCGAAACCACCGTCTCGGTCATCAATCTACCCAACGACGACATGAAGGGTCGCATCATCGGCCGTGAAGGCCGCAACATCCGCGCCCTTGAAACCGCGACCGGCGTTGAGCTCATCATCGACGACACTCCGGAGGCCGTCATCGTCTCCGCGTTCGACCCCGTCCGTCGCGAGATCGCGCGTCTGGCCGTCGAACACCTCATCACGGACGGCCGCATCCATCCCGCCCGCATCGAGGAAGTGGTCGACAAGGCGAAGAAAGAAGTGGACCAGCAGATCCGCGAAGCCGGTGACAACGCCCTGTTCGAGACGGGGATCAACGGCATCCACCCCGAACTGGTCAAACTCCTCGGCCGCCTGAAGTACCGCACCTCCTACGGCCAGAACGTCCTGAAACACTCCATCGAGGTCAGCCACCTGGCCGGCCTGATGGCCGCTGAACTCGGCGCGGACGTCCAGCTCGCGAAGCGCGCCGGACTGCTGCATGACATCGGCAAGGCCGTGGACCACGAGGCTGAAGGCACCCATGTGACCCTCGGCGCTGAGCTCGCCCGGAAGTACCGCGAAAGCCCCGACGTCATCCACGCCATCCTGGCTCACCACAACGACATCGAGCCCCAGACCGTGGAAGCCGTGCTCGTCCAGGCTGCCGACGCCATCTCCGCCGCGCGTCCCGGTGCCCGCCGCGAAAGCATCGAAAACTACATTAAGCGCCTGGAGACCCTCGAAGCCATCGCAACGAGCTTCGACGGCGTCGAAAAGAGCTACGCCATCCAGTCCGGCCGCGAGGTCCGCATCATGGTCAAGCCCGACGACGTCACCGACGAGGGCACCCGCGTCCTGGCAAGGGAAGTCGCCAAGCGCATCGAGAAAGAGATGCAGTATCCCGGCCAGATCCGCGTAAACGTCATCCGCGAGACCCGCGCGACAGAATACGCGAAGTAAACAGAAAGTAAAACCGTCGATCCATCCTTGCGGTCGACGGTTTTGCTATGAACATCTTTATCCTTGTACAGCCTTCTTCAAATCATCCACTGCGTCCGTCCGTTCCCACGGAAGGTCAAGGTCGGTACGTCCGAAGTGACCATAGGCTGCGGTTTGGCGGTAGATCGGTCTGCGCAGATCAAAGCGTTTGATAATCGCTGCAGGCCGCATATCAAGGGTTTCCGCGACAGCCTTGGCCAGCTTTTCGTCAGAGACAATGCCCGTACCGAAGGTATCCACACGGAGACTCACCGGATGCGCGACGCCGATGGCGTAAGCCAACTGGATCTCGCAGCGGCGTGCCAGGCCGGCGGCTACGAGATTCTTCGCGGCATGTCGGGCCGCGTAGGTGGCGCTCCGGTCAACCTTGGTCGGATCCTTGCCGGAAAAGCAGCCGCCGCCGTGGCGGGCATAGCCGCCGTAGGTATCCACGATGATCTTGCGGCCCGTGAGACCCGTATCCCCCGCGGGGCCGCCGATGACAAAGCGGCCGGTCGGGTTGATCAGCAGGCGAGTGTTTTCGTCATAGAGGTCCGGAGGCAGCACAGGCCGGATCACATGCTCGGTGATTGCAGCCGCCAGTTCCGCCTGCCCGATCTCCGGGGCATGCTGCGCGGAAACTACGACAGTGTCGACATGCACCGGGCGGTCGTCCTCATAGGCGACCGTGACCTGCGTCTTGCCGTCCGGGCGCAGCCAGGGCAGCGTGCCGTCCTTGCGGACTGCCGCCAGCTGCCGCGCCATGCGCTGGGCCAGCGCGATGGGCATTGGCATCAGCTCCGGAGTCTCGTCGCAGGCATAGCCGAACATCAGGCCCTGGTCTCCGGCGCCGGTGTCTTTTTCTCCCGCGTCCCGGCCCTCGAGCGCCTTGTCGACACCCATGGCGATGTCGGGGCTCTGGGAATGGATCGCGGTCAGCACGCCGCAGGTGTTTCCGTCAAAGCATTTGTCGGCGGAATTATAGCCGATGCCCAGGACGGTCTTGCGGACGATCTGGGGAATGTCGACCCAGGCGGTGGTCGTGACCTCGCCCATCACCGTCACGACACCGGTGGTGGCAAACGTCTCGCAGGCGACGCGGGCCATGGGGTCCTGTTCAAGGATGGCGTCGAGAATGGCGTCGCTGACCTGGTCGCACAGTTTATCGGGATGGCCTTCCGTCACGGATTCCGAAGTGAAAATGGTTCTCATGGTTTTGGTTCTCCTCTCCTCGTTCTGAAGAAAAACCCGCCGGCAGCGCACACAGCCAGGCGGGATCAATCATCAAGACTGTCCTTATCTGCCAGCGCTCCGTGACCGGGTGTGCAGCGCTGTGGGATTTGGCACCTGAAGCGGATGCTCTGGTTGCCGTGGCTTCATCGGGCCCATCCCTCCGCCACTCGTGATAAGGGATTCAGTTGTCAGGCTCATCCTATCACAGGGAAGTCGATTTCGTCAAGGGGTATCCGGTGATTTTCGGGAAGGACGCATGCCCAGCGCCGTAAAGGTCGCCGCCATACCGCAGGCCGAGGCGATGGTCGCGAACCGCATCAGGGCGTCCATTCCATAGGTGTCAAAGAGCCATCCGCCCACCGCGGAACCGAGGATCGTGGCGGCCGCCGTGGCCATGGAGAACCAGGTCTGGCCCTTCACGGCATCCTCCGGAGCCATCTCCTGCGAGATGAAGAGGACAGCCGAAACCGCCTGCAGCGCGAAGGCCGGCATCTGGAACAGCTGGACCAGGTAAAAGCCTGTCATCGTCGTGGTCATCCAGGTCACGATGCACTTCAGGACATAGAAGACACTACTGGCCGCCAGCATCTGCAGCGCCGTGAAACGCTTGCGAAGGACGCCGAACCCGAACATAACCGGGAGCTCCATCAGGCAGGCCAGTGCCATGGCCGCACCCATCTGAGGCTCCTGCCCGCCGTGCGCCTCGACGATCTGGATGGCAAAATGGCTGATGACGCTGTGGCCGATCAGTACACCCAGGCAGCCCAGCAGAATCATACAGTAGCGGGGATACCGCATGAGAAAAAACCCGCCATTTTCCTGCCGGACAGTCTGCCCGCCGCGGCTCTCCGGCAGCGGATAGCGCAGGACGGTCAGGATCATCGGGATCATCAGGACGAGCATGGAGAGAGGAACCAGCCAGGTTCGGCCGTGAATCAGCTGACCCATGGAAAAGAAGACCGCCGCATAGGTGATGGAACCGATCCCCCGGGCGACGGGAAAGTTGGGCTGCTCTGCCGTTGGGCTATCCACAAGCGCAGCGGCGTTGACCAACGGCGTCAGCAGCTGCCAGGTAAGCATACTCAGGCAGCAGGCAATTGCAACCGGCAGACCGCCTCCATGATGGAGAGCAGCCGTCACCGAGGCGAAAACCGCAAAAATCCCGAGGATGCCAAGCATGATCTGTTTCAGGGTAGGCTTTCCCGGCCGGTCCGCCAACTGGCCGGTCAGCGGCTGGAGCAGTGCGCCGCCGACGGATGAAAGGGCGATCAGGAGACCGATCACCGTCACCGGAATGCCGCGGTCCCGGAGATATGGGTTGAGATACCCGCTGATCGCCGCCACATTGGCCCAGAGAAGGCCCTGCATCACCGCATAGCGGAGCGTCGGAGACAAGTTCTTCTTCATCATAATCCTCTGAATGGTGCGCAACGCATAACGCACAATGACGGCAGATCTTCCGGCCATTGTGCGTTATGGGATTTGCTTTGTGTGATCAGAATACGAAGACGCTGACTTTCAGTCTGTTTTCATCCTTCTTTGAGGGAGAAATCTCCGCCACCGCCAGGCCGCGGCCTTCCTCGTATTCGTCCTCGTCGAGCCGGCCGATGCATCCCGCCTCGCAGGATACCGTCCAGACCGGATCTTTGCCCTCCCGCTCCGTGAAAGTCGCGGTACAGGGTGTACCGGGCTTCAGTTCACGCAGGATCGCCTGAACTTCTTCAGCCTTGGTCCCGCGGAGCTTCACGGGCTCCAGGCTTTCCCGTGCCGCTGTCTCCAGCGGGTCACCGTAAAACTCGGCATCCAGGGTAGGCGCTCCATCTTCACCTGCGTTCAGGGTGGCTTTCACCGGATTGCCGCTGTGGATCCAGGCCGCGATTTCCGCCGCTTCGGAATGCTTGCGGACCGAGCCGATGATGCGCTTATCCTGGCGGACAAACAGGTTCTTGCCGATGGCGATGAAGGAAACCGGCTCTCCGGTTTGGGTGGCCGTGGGCTCAACGTTGGCCGTCCGGATCGCCACATCGCGCAGGGTCCGGATCAGCATCTCTGTCTTTTCAGGCTGTGCAGTCTCCTTCGCGGCTTCGGGTTCTTCCGGCTCTTCTTGTTCCTCAGCTTCTTCAGGCTCTTCGGCCTCTGCGGGTCTCTCAGGTTCCTCGGCCACTTCGGTTTCGTCCGGTTCCTCAGGTTCTTCCGTTTCTACTGCCTCTTCCGCTTTTTCAGAAACTTCGGCTTCCAGTTCGTCCGCCAATTCATCCTCGTCGAAATCTTCATTTTCCTGCTCGAAGATGTCGCTCTCGTCCAAATTGTCATCCTCATCGAGGTCGAAGTCAAGGTCTTCGTCCTCTGGCTCCTCTTCCTCCGGCTTCTCGTCCTCGGGCTCTTCGGCTTCTTCTTCCGGTTCATCTTCCGGTTCTGCATCGGAAGGCGTCTCGGGTTCCTCTTCAGAATCCTCTTCTTTTGCGGGGACAAGAGTTTCCACTGTCGGCTGATCCGGCGCCACAAGACGCGCCAGTTCCGCCTCGGCAGCTTCGGCTTCCTTTGCCTTACGGGCCTGCTGCTCCGCTTCAGCCTCACGCAGCGCCGCTTTGCGCTCCGCGGTATAAGCCTCGTAAGCGGCTTCGTCCTCACTGCGTTTGCGTCCGCTGCGGGCAAGGGTCGCCGCCAGGATTAACGATATCAAAATCAGCAGCACCGCGCCGCCTGCAACAATCAAGACTGTCTGTGTACCCATGCTTCGTTCCTCCTGTTGGTCTTCGTGTTCATTCTATACGATTTGAGTATAAAAAGCAAGGTCACAATTCAATGTTCATATTGCAAAAACCAAGACATTTGAATTCATGCCTTCCTTGGTTTTTCGATTCCCAACAATGCGTGTCAGCGTTTACAGTTCTTGTTTCCCCATCAGCCGCTTAACTTCACGGTCAAAATCCGACTCAATCTGTTGCTTGGGATCAAAAGCGGCATATTCAGCCTTGACCTTTTCGATAGCTTCCGCATGGCTGATTCGGCCTCTGTCCGGCAAAATATCATATCGATTGAAGTTCAGGAATGCATCCACACTGGCAGCAAATTGCTCCATTGTAAATGTATTCTCCCGTTCAATCAATCCTTCAATGTAGTCAAAATAAGCTGTCACCGCTCGTTCCAATTGTCGGATCTGCTGTGCAGACAGATAGTTTTTGGCTATCATTACATCCGATTTCAATATGCGGCCATCCGGAGCGTTTTTCCAGGTTGTCAAACCCATATGCTCAGCGTTTCGGTCTGCCTTATGATAGATGATCTCAGCCGCAGTTTCATGTGTTATGGCATAATGAAACTTATTCTGCACCATCGCATAGAAGGTGTGAGTAATTTCAGCATCTTTATCGTAGTCAATGCTGCACTCCGCGAATATATCTGTGACTTGCTGCCAGATTCTTCGCTCGCTGGCCCGGATGGAGCGCACACGTTCCAGCAGTTCACGGAAGTAATCCGTTCCGAAAGCACTGTCTCCCTGTTTGAGCCGGTTGTCGTCCAGCACGAAACCTTTCTGAATGTATTCTCTCAAAACCTTTGTTGCCCAGATACGGAATTGCGTTGCCCGACGAGAGTTTACGCGATAGCCGACAGAAATAATTGCATCCAGATTGTAATAAGCTGTCTCGTTGGTCTGAGTCTTTCCCTCAATGGCTCCATGCGGAGTGGTTGTTGCAAAATATGCAACAACCACTTTTTCATCTAACTCACCTGTCTCAAAGACATTTTTTAGGTGTCGGCTGATACCTGATTTGTCCACAGCAAACAATTCCGCCATGGCTTTTTGCGTCAGCCAGATGGTCTCATGATGAATCAGCGCATTGACAGATACGTCTTCACTTTGGGTGCGGTAAAGCAGGAATTGAAACCGGTTTTCCTGATCCATAACATTCTCTCCTGTCGAGACTACTTTTCCCGGATAAGATCAGAATGATTCCAGCCTGACCAATAAATCCCGCAGGATCTCCTTCGCAGTCTCTTTGCCATCCGTTCCGATCTCCCCCACCGGCCCGGCGCAGGAGGGGCAGCCGTACTCGCAATTGCAGTGTGTCACAATATCCAGGCACTTTTCGAGCAGGAGGCGGTTCATGCCGTGGGCTTTGCGGGAAAGGCCCACGCCGCCGGGGCAGTTGTCATAAAGGATCACTGTCGGTTTGTCAGTCATCGGACTCTTAACCTCGTAACGGACGGCGATGTCCTGCGGCGCACACATCAGGTATAGCGGAGCGACGATCCGCAGGAGGTTCGCCACGCCGAGCATGCCGTTCTTCAGCGCGTCCGATGCCAGGCGTTCCGTGAGTTCGTCCGGCAGGGTCCACCAGACGGCCTCGGTGTGCATCTCCGTGTCAGGAAGCTGCACCTTGCCCCAGCCGAGCGTTTCGTGCGTATCAAAGCGCATTTTCTTGAACATTGTGACCAAGGTCAGCACCCGCACCTCGCCGAAAGCCAGCGTTACACCGTTCTCGGTTTTCTCCTCCTCGATGTCCAGCGGCGCGAGGTTCACGTTCAGGTCCGCGTCGGTGTAATAGCCCACGTCTACCTGCCGGACAAAAGCCTTGCAAGCGTCGAAGTCCAGCTTCTCCACCTGGTACTGCTGGCCTTCCTGCATGTAGATCGCATTCTCGTGCAGGAGCATCGGAACTGTAAAGCGGTCCATCTCCCCGATGACCTGGTGCCGGGCCGCGTCGGTAATGTCCACGATGACGAAGTTCTCGGCCGCCGCGCTCCGCAGGCTGATCTCACTGGCCGGGAAGTCCTCCGCCATCCAGTGATAGCGCCCGTCCACGTGCCGGAGGATGTTCTCTTCTGTGAGATAATCCAACAGCGTATCCGGGGCCGGCGCGCTGCCGAACCCTTCCCCGTCGTTGAAGGGCAGCTCGAAAGCCGCGCATTTGAAGTGGCTCATCAGCACATAGAGGTTATCCGGGTTCAGCAGGGCATTCTCCGGGCTCTTGCGCAGGAAGTAATCCGGGTGGTTGACAATGAACTGGTCAATGGCGGCGGACGAAGCCACGAAGAACACAATGCTGGTGCTCTTGCGCCGGCCTGCCCGGCCCGCCTGCTGCCAGGCGCTGGCGATGGTCCCCGGATAGCCGCAGAGCACGCAGGCGTCCAGCGCACCGATGTCGATGCCGAGCTCCAGGGCGTTGGTCGAGACCACCGCGTCGATCTGTCCGGCCCGGAGGCCGCGCTCGATTTCCCGGCGCTGGGTCGGCAGGTAGCCTCCGCGGTAGCCCCGCACCCGCCCCGCGTTGCCGAGGGGATCGCGCACCATGTCCTTGAGATAGCGCGTCAGTACTTCCACTGTTACCCGCGCCCGGGCAAAAGTGATGGCTTGAATGCCATTCTTCAGGAGGATTCCCGCGATCGCGCGGGCTTCCGTTACAGCGCTTTTGCGGATGCCCAGCTGGCGGTTCACGACCGGCGGATTGTAGAAAACAAAGTGCCGCTGACCCATCTGCGCGCCGTTGTCGTCCACCAGCGTCACGGGCCGCCCGATCAGCATCTCTGCCAGTTCCACCGGATTGGCGATCGTGGCCGAGCAGAGAATGAACTGCGGCTTGCTGCCGTAAAAATCGCACAGCCGCAAAAGTCTGCGCAGCACATTGGCGAGGTTGGAACCGAATACGCCCCTGTAGGTATGGATCTCGTCGATGACGATATACTTGAGATTCTCAAAGAGCTTGACCCACTTTGTATGGTGAGGAAGGATGCCGGAATGCAGCATGTCGGGGTTCGTCACCACAATGTGCCCGGCCTGACGGACTGCCCGCCGTGCCGCCGCGGGGGTGTCTCCGTCATAGGTGTAGGTCTTCACATCCACACCCATGGCCTCGATCAGTTCATAAAGCTCGCTGACCTGGTCGGCGGAGAGGGCCTTGGTCGGGAAGAGGTACAGCGCCCTGGCGTCCGGGTTCTCGAGGATGGCGGAGAGGACAGGCAGGTTGTAGCACATGGTCTTGCCGGAAGCCGTCGGCGTCACGACGACCACATCCCGCCCGGCCAGCACTTCCTTCACCGCGTGCGCCTGGTGGGTATACAGCTGGTGGATCCCGCGCTTGGCCAGCACAGGCTTCAGCCGATCATCCACACCTTCCGGAAAAGGCGCTGTCTGCGCCGGCCGCGCCGGGATGGTCTCCCATCGCGTCACGTTGTCCATAAAGTCTACATCCGATTGCAGCACCTGCGCCAGCTGATCAACATTCACGAGGCGTCCCTCCCCGAAATAGGCGAAAGTATGTTTGCCTTGATGATAGCACGTTGCGCTTCACTTGACAAGGGGAACAGGCAATGAAAAACGCCCCTCCGCAAAGGGGCGTTCAGATCAAGAATATTACCTGATCCCAGAGACAAACTTCATGTACGGCACCATCGTGACCCAGTTCATCAGGCAGATCACGTTCATCGCACCGCCGATGCCGCCAAGCAGCAGTGCCAGCTTGGAGAGGTTAAAGGGTTTCTTAAAGGGCTGGCCATAAGCGGCAGCCTGCTGCTGCATATAGGCACAGCGCTGCTCGAACTGCTTGTTCCCGAAATAACCCAGAACACACGCGGCGATCGCGCATGCAACGCCGATGATAGAGATCCACGGAACCCAAATCGCGGGAATCCAAAGAACCGCGGAGAGACCACCGCAAATCAGAGCGGCAATGCCCAGACCTGTTACCATATGTATTCAAGCCTCCTGTTTGTTGTTCTGGCGGCCTTGCGGACGCACCATGGCTATTATAGGCAAGCGAAGGGGGTTTGTCAATCCGAATGTCAGATTTATCCTCCGCAACCCGTTGCACGGGAAGGGCTTGCGTGCTATACTCTTGTCACCGAAAACGGGAGGCGCGGCGCATGAGCGGGAAGAAACGCGGCTGGCAGGATCTGGCCCTGCTGACCCTCGGGGATGTCATCATGGTGATCGGCATCTACTTTTTCAAGTATCCGAACCATTTCTCCACCGGTGGGGTCAGCGGCATCTCAGTCATCCTGAACCACTATATCCCGTCCCTCTCCCCCGGAACCATCGGCCTGATCGTCAACCTGGCACTGCTCGCGGTCGGATTCCTGCTGCTGGGGAAGGAGTTCAGCCTCCGCACAGCCTATGTAACCGTGCTCCAGGCCGGTTTGCTGCGTGCGCTCGAAATCGTCCTCCCGATGACAGAGCCCATGACCGACCAGCCCATGTTGGAACTGATCTTCGCTGTCTCACTCCCGGCCATCGGCTCCGCGATTTTGTTCAATATCGACGCTTCCTCCGGCGGCACGGACATCGTGGCTATGATTCTCCGCAAGCACACAAGTATTGAGATCGGCAAGGCTCTGATGGCTTCCGACCTGGTCATTACCCTGATGGCCTGCGTGGCCTTCGGCATGAAGATCGGCCTGTACTCGATCCTCGGCCTGGTCATCAAGTCCCTGCTGGTGGACATGGTGCTGGAGAATATCCATACCCACAAGTGCTTCCATATCATCACCGCCCATCCGGAAATGATCGAGAACTTCATCACCACGGAACTGCACCGCGGAGCGACCCGGGTCCACGGCGAGGGCGTCTATACCCACGAAGGCCGTGAAGTGCTGCTGACGGTCGTCAACCGGCGCCAGGCCATCCAATTGCGGAGATTTGTCAAGGCTGAAGATCCAAGTGCTTTCCTGCTGATCACCAACACCAGTGAAATCATCGGCAAGGGATTCCGGGGCGTGAACTGACAGGAGGGCCGTTATGGAGATCATCACCAGCTTGAAAAACCCGCGGGTCGCCCTGTGGCGCTCCCTGAAGCGCACATCCGTCCGGCGGGAATGCGGCCTTTTCCTGGTCGAAGGCGACAAAAGCGTAGCAGAAGCCCTTGAGAGCGGCTTCGAAGCCGAAGCCGTCCTGCTTGACACGGATCGCCCCGTCCCGGAAAACCTCGACCCGGATCTTCCTTTGGTCCAGCTGCCCGCCCATGTCCTTGCCGCCGTTTGCGATACAAAGACCCCTCAGGGTATCGCAGCCATCATGCGCATGGCGCCGCGTCTGGTCACAGGAAAACGCATTGTCGCCCTCGACGGCGTCCAGGATCCCGGCAACGTCGGCACCATCATCCGCACCGCGGACGCGGCGGGCCTGGATGGCGTCCTGCTCTCCGCCGACTGCGCCGATCCCTACGGCCCGAAAGTCCTCCGCGCCACGATGGGCAGCGTCTTTCATCTCCCCGTGGAAGTGACGGATAATCTGCCCCGTCGGCTGAAAGAATACGCAGTCCAAGGCATCCCCGTCATTTCTTCCCAGCTCGATGGCACACCCTTTGACGCATGGAAAAGCAACGGCGCAGGGTTTGTCCTGGTCATCGGCAGCGAGGGAAACGGCGTCAGTGATCCAATTCGCGCCTTGGCCACGGACCACCTCTGCCTTCCCATGCGCGGCAAAGCCGAATCCCTCAACGCCGCTGTGGCTGCGGGAATCATGATGTACGCGCTAATGCGGGATCAGCCCTGATTCCACGATAAAACCGGCTGTTACGGCCGGTTTTGTGATGTAAAATTGATTGGGAGATTTCATGCGGTGATTCCCCTGAGACCTTTGGTCAGCTTATCCGCGATCTCGTCCCGCTGGTCATCCTGCGAACGTGCGGAATCATAGAGGACCGGGGCCCCAACGCGGAAGACATGCTTGTGGTGGTCCACATGCACGGGATACATGCGGACCGTCTTCCCGAGGCGGGTCTGTGCTAAAGGACACAGGGTCAGCCAGCCCATGTTAATCTCGTCTTTGTGGCTCTGAAACCCATCCGCCTGCTCGGGGAAAATCACAATGTGATTCCCTTCCTCCATCTTCTGGGCACTCTCACGGAACGTGCGCGTGATCCGCGCGTCGTGGAAAACCGGGATCGTCGTGGCGCTTTGCAGGATGCGCGGCAGGATCCTTGCCACTATTGGGGGAATGACTCTGTTATAAAAACCTGCCAGTTTGCTGTCCTCCGGCCACCAGTAGTCATGACGGATATAGTCCGCGCAGGTTTCGCGGTTCATGATGCCCTCATTGCACCAGATCCATTGTTTGTCCCGGAAGGGAAATTTCGCCGCCATCTCCAGCGGCCCATAGGCCCCGGCGTGATTGCCGATGAAGATACACGGCTCATCAATAAAGGGTTCGGCCCATTCCACACGGTAGCGGCGCGTCACCGCGCAGACCACCTTGCGGAGGACCCGGTACAGTCGACCCAATTGTCCCGCACTCCTTCCCTGTCTCAGCGCAGGGTCACATATCCCGCCTGGCCCACACAGGCCTGGCCCTCGTCGGAGACCAGCCAGTTGACAAAGCGCTCGGCGGTCTCGTTGCCCTTAGCATAGACGGCATAATAGTACACAGTATAGGGGTATGCGCCGCTCCTCAGGTTCTCCGGACTGGGCGCCGCGCCGTCCACGGAAAGCACCTTGAGGCTCCCGGACTTGTAGAGCGCGTCCACATAGTACAGATAGGAGTAGCCGATTGCGTTCAGGCCACCGTCATAGTTGCCGACCTGGGCAATCAGGTCCGCCATGCCGTCGGAGATATAGTTGGGCTCGGCGGCGGAGAGGGCGTAGCCGTCCATCACCATCTCCTCCATCGCGGTCTGGCTTCCGGAGCCGTGGGGCCGCTGGTAGGGAACGATGATGTCCTCGGTACCGCCCACCTCACTCCAGAGGAAGATCGAACCGGAGTAGATGCCGCGGATTTCCTCGGCGGTGAGGCCGTCCACCGGATTCTCGCTGTTCACGAGGAAGACGAAGGCGTCGTAGCAGACCGGCACCATGACCAGCTCCACGCCGGCTTCCTCGGCGGCCCGGCGCTCGTCCGCGTTCGGGCCTGTCCCGATGACGATGTCGATGGGATGCGTGTCGTCCATCATCACGCTGCGGGAGACGATGGTCACCATCGGGTTCGCCGCGCCTGCCGTCAGCCTGTCATACGCCACCGGTGTCGTGGAGAAGCTCACAAAGCCGTTCAGGTCCTCCTCGGGGAGGTCCAGCCACTGCCGGGCTAGTTCCATGGCCAGCGGCACGCAGACGGTGGAACCGTCGATAGACGGATAGTCGCCCCAGTTTCCGATATACAGACCATCGCTGCCCTCCAGAGGCGTGACCTCTCCGAGCTGGAAGTCCGACGGCGCTTCGACAAAGCGCTGCCAGTCCTCCCCGCGCTCCAGGGACTGGTTGATCTGCCCCCAGGATCCGGTCTCGCCGACCGCAAAACTCAGGCAAAGGCACAGGGCCGCCGCCAGGATCAGCATATTCTTCATTGGTTGTGAAGCCTCCCTTGTCTCATTCCTCCGGGGTGATGACGCCCCGGACAATCGCGAGTTCGTAGATGCCGTCCGCAAGGCTCTCCGCCAGCCACTGCTGGTACTCGGGTGTGGACAACAGCACATCGTCGATCTTGTTGCTCATAAAGCCCAGTTCGATCAGGAAGCAGGGCATCTTCGCCCAGTTGTTTCCAACAAAGCGGTCCGTGCCGTCCAGGGTCGCTTTGTTGATGGTACCGACCTTGCGCGTCTGCAGCGCGTCCAGCATGATCTGCCCATAGGACCGGTACGTATCCGTGTCGGCCACCGCCAAGGCATACTCGGAATGAACGGGGTAGTAAACACCGAAACCACGATTCTTTTCACTCTTGTTGTTGTCACCGTGGAGCCGCAGCATCACATGTGCACCGGCGTCATTGGCCACGGCGTCGCGTTCCAGATTCGAATATCGTTTCTCCTCGATCTCCCGGGTCATGACCACCGTCGCGCCTTGCCTCAACAGTTCATCCCGGATCACAAAGCCGCACTCCAGCATCACGATGGACTCCCGGCGGCGGGTCACGGTCCCTTCCGCCATCCCGCCGGCGTTGCTGCCGTAACCGTCCATGCCGGGGCCGAGAGGTTCCTTCTCCCCGCCCGGAGCGTTCTGATGCCCGGGATCCACGCAGACGATCACGCCCTGGAGACGTCCGCCAGCCGCGGGTTCGGTTTCTTTTGCCAAAAGCGCGTAACCCTTGGTGGTTTGTCCTGTACCGATCGACCCGTTGCCCTTGCCGGACCGAATCGTCACATACACGTTGCTGGCGTTATAGATATGCGGCACCATGACGGTTCCGCTGTAGTGATAGTTCTCGTCCGGATACAGGATCACCATGCCGGTCTGCCGCGTAGCCCGGATCTGCAGCTTCACAAAACCGTGCCCCTGCGCGGTAAAATCATAAGCAAAGCCGCCCTCCACCGGGGTCAGCACAAGGTCACGGACGCCCTTCCGTCCGTTCTGGAACTCGAGCGCGCTCCCCTCCGGCAGCGGCGTCCCCGGGTAATCCACTTTCACCTGTTCGACCTGCTTCTGGTCAATCTTCTGGATTTTCACGGTCAGCCGGCAAGGCTCATAAGAGCCTAGCAGCGCCGACTCCGCCGTGAACTGTCCATCCTCGCTGTACACCGTGAACCATCCGTTCTCGTCCGACGTGGAATAGTTCACGATCGCGAAGTTCTCCCCTGGCAGCGAGAACCGCACCCGGAACAGCCCGGGTTCAGTCTCGACAGTGAGATTGTCGGCAAGGGAAACAGCACAAATCAGAACAGCCACAAGAGCAAGGAAGATCACAAGGGTGAATCTAGATACTTTCATATCAGTTCAGCAGCTCCTTCAGGTTGGTTTGTCGGGGCTTCCCGAAAGCAATTATAGCATCCTGCTTGGTATTGTGCAATAAGATAAGTCGTGCTATTTGAGAGCTGTTTTCTTATACACTTTTATGCAGAATTGCTAAATCATGTTTTTCTTGACATCCACTACGCACCGCTATACAATAACTTCGCCCGCAAGGGTACGAAGAGCGAACAACAAACGCGCTGGCGGTTGCTCCATCCCTCCGGAAGGAGGTGATGCTTATGAGACTGACGTTTCATGTCGGACCGTTCACGGTCTCCATCTTGATTCGCTGGACCCATAAGAAGAACAGCCGCCACTCCCACAAGTGACGGCTGATTCTGTGGCATTCGCCACAATCTACCTATAGCTTTGAGGAGCAACCGTTTGCGTGGTTCACTCTTCGTTTTTATTGTACTGGTTTTTGCCAGAATGTCAAGTAGCGCCATCCTCAAAAATCTTTCTTCTCCTCGTCATCATCTCATCAACCCGTTCAATATAGTACTCAATATTCGACACGTTCGGCGCACGGCCGATATGTCCCTCATCCGGGTAGATGCGCTTGCTGATGCCGCCGGCCCCGCAGGCGATGATGTGGGTGTTTTCCTCCATGATGTCCACATTGTACAGGCAGGCGTGGCCGGGTAAGGCGTATCCCACGTTTTCCTGGCCCCCTGCCATGTTCTTCTGGCGGTAGAGGTAATAGGGCTGCAGGCCCATGGCGGCGGCCGTCTCGCGGCCCATAGCGGTCATGGCTGCCGCTGCCGCAGGATCCGGCAGAGGCGCGTTTTCGAGATGCAGTCGGGTCGAGCGCTTGATGGCAAGGGCGTGTACCGTCAGGCTCTCCGGGTGCAAGGCCTTGGCAGCTTCCATCGTACGGGTGAAATCCACTTCCGTCTCCCCCGGGAGACCCGCGATCACATCCATGTTGATGTGAGGCACACCCGCTTCCCGCGCCATCGCGTAGGCTTCGATCGTCTGCTGCGCGGTATGCGCACGGCCGATGACCTGCAGGGTGCGGTCGTTCATGGTCTGCGGATTGATGCTGATCCTTCCCACCCCGGAGCCAAGGATCGCCCGAAGTTTCCCGGGCGTGATGGTGTCAGGTCGCCCGGCCTCCACCGTGTATTCCACGGCTTCAGGGAACATCGTCATGACCTTGTCCAAGAATCTATGGAGTTGCTCCTCGTTCAGGGATGTCGGCGTTCCTCCGCCTACATAGAGCGCGCGAAGCGACCGTCCTGTTTCCCGGAGGAGTGCCGAAGCGTTTTCCATGTCCCGGAACAGGGCTTGCAAGTACGGTTCCACCAGCTTTCCGTTCCCCAGTTCGCCGGAGGAAAAGGAGCAGTAAGCACAGCGTGTGGTGCAGAATGGAATTCCGATGTACACATCGGCCCATTGATCTCCCGGCAGGGGCAGGGTCTGCTGCACGGCGACAGTCTCCCGCAGCAGGCTGGCCTTATCCGGGGTCACGTCAAAATCACGGATCAGGGTGGCTTCGGCTTCTTCCAGGCTTTTGCCTGCCTCCAGCTGCTCCCAGATCAGCCGTGTCGGGCGGATGCCTGTCAGGCTTCCCCAGGCCGGATGCTGGTCGGTGAGGGCTCGGCACAGGTCATAGAGAGTTTGCCGGCACAGGCGGCGGCAAGTCCGGCGGCGATGCAGGGCGTCAACCCTTTCGTCACCGGTTGCAGGAGGAAGAGGCGCCGAGCGTTCCGCCTTCTCAGCATCATGGCAGAAAACGCAGCATAGTTTTCCGTCCACTTCTTCCATCCCATAGGAAAAGGGCCCGCCTTTATCCCAGTCAGGATCGGGCAGACCGAAGAGCCGGGTGATGTTGGTCAGGTCCGGGCCGATGGAGGCCAGGTCCTGCCGGATTTGCTCATTCATCAGCCGTGGCCTCCATAGACGGTATGGGTGCTTAGCAGAGGCATCAGCCGCTGCAGGGATGCCCGGAGCTGTGCCTCCGAGCCGCCGGGCAGGTCCGTGCGGCCCACGCCCCCGCCCATGACGGTGTCCCCGGTAAAGAGGGCGTCCCCGCAGAGGAAGCAGCTGCTCCCCGGCGTGTGGCCCGGCGTGTGGATCACCTTCAGGGTGATGCCCGCGAGGGTGAGGCTGTCCCCGTCCTTGAAAGTGCGGGTCGCCGCGGGCGCGGTGATGGTTGCGCCGATCAGGCCGCTCGCGTTCAGGCGCGGGTTGGTCAGCATGGGGGCGTCGTTTTCATGGATCAGGATCTCCGTGTCCGGCTCCGCCAGCGCGCCGACTGCGCCGATGTGGTCGAAATGTCCATGGGTCAGCAGGATGGCAGCCGGATGCCGGTTATTCATAGCGGCGCGGATCTCGTCGGGATCGTCGCCTGGGTCGATGAGCAGGCAGTCCTGACGCTCCGGGTCATAGAGAATATAGCTGTTCTCGCCCATCGATTGGGTGACAACACAGTCGATCTGCGGCATCATGGATTCAGCCTCCTGTCCGGGGTCACTCGACGGTACCGTTCGGGTCGCGGATCACCTTCCGGGCTTCCTCCTCCGTCTGGTGCATCTGTTCGTACAGCGCGGCAATACAGGTGCTCATGTACAGGGAAATCACGATCGACAGGGCCATGGAAATCACGGTTCCGATGATCCCGGAGAAGACCCCGGAGACAAAGCTGATCATCAGGTACCAGAAGATGAAGGAGATAAGCATCATCAGCACACGGCCGCTGTTTCCCTTCACCAGGGCTCTGCCTTCCCTGATGCTGGCAAACACGCCCGTCTCGGGTTTGTCCGCCATCACGTATTCCGCAAAGATATAACGGATATATCCCATCACGCCGAAAACCAGCAGCGCGCCGAAGCTCAGCATGATCGTCGCCTGCATACCGACCCAGGCGACACTGACGCTGTCCCCGCCCGATCCGACGGACAGGAGGCTGCCCAAGAAAGCGATGGCAATACCCGGCAGGAGCCACAGGACCATCAGCACAGCCCGGCAGATCACAAGGCCAATGGCTTTGTACATCTGGTCCAGGCGGGAGAAAGCGTCCTTCGGGGAAATGTCCTCGCCCCGCAGGAGCTTGAACTGGCTATGGATGGCGCTGAGGCGCAGGAACACGAGGATAAGGGACAGCACCGCACAGATAATGGCCGCCACCATGAGGCCATGGTCCATCTGCATATACAGATCATCGATGGTCATCTGGCGAAGTTTATCCACATAAGCCTGTCCCTGCTCGTGGATGCCGTCTGTAATCTCCTGGGAGAAGTCGCTCAGAGACATCATCAGAAAGACCATTGCGAGCAGTGAAGGCAGCTCACAGAGAAAACACAGCAGCAGGGCCGTGGAGAAGTTGCGCTTCAGGGCCATCCGGGCCTTGAGCCGGGCCAGCGCGGCATACATATACGCGGTCATAATGCCTCCTGTTCAGGCCCGAACGAACGCCGGACCTCCGATTCTCCCGCTGCGATCAGGCCGAAAACAGCCCAGGCCATGGGAGAAGTGATGCAGATCGAAAATGTGAAGAGGGATTGCGCCAGCCAGCACAGCAGGCTCAGAGCCAGCATCAGGCCGTGTACCCGGTTCCTGCGGCAGGCTCGCAGGAGCGCAATCACAAGCCCGATAAACAGCAGCATTGCCGGCACTCCGGCGTTAACCGCCAGTTCCAGCAGGAAATTGTGCGGATTGTCGAAGGTCTGGACCAGCTGAACACCGTTTGCAGCCTGCCACTGGGCAGACGCCTTCTGGAAATTCCCGTACCCCAGCCCGAAGAGCGGATGTTCCCGGATGAGCCCAATGGCCACTCGCCAGATCCCAATGCGCTCCGAGCCGAAATTGTCCTGCGCCCGCAGGTTCAGCGTCTCATGCAGTTCCCACAGTCCGCCGGCGGATTCCGGGACCGGGAACAGGGCAACCGCCGCGATTGCCGCGATCACAAGGCCCACAACCAGCGTCATCGCCCAGCGCCTGTGCATCGCCTTCCCCGGATGGAACCGGAAGAGCACCGCCAGTCCGCACGCGAGGATCATCACCGCCCCGCAGGCCAGCCCCCGCCGAAGGGAAGGCAGCGCGAGCAATGCAGACTCTGCTTCAATTTCCCCGAGCCATGGCAGCCGGATGCATCCCCTCAGCAGCAGGCACAGCGCCGCGCCGTAGAGCATGATCATGCAGCGCCAGCGGGTTTCCGGCCGGGTCAGGAAAGTGTACAGGATGCCCAGTCCCAGCACAGCCAGGGCCAGCCATCCGGCCTGCACGCCCGTCAACAGTGCAAGCAAGACACCGCCCATCCCCGCCATCGCCGCCAGCCCGTACCCCCAGCCGCCGCGGAGCAGCCACGGCAGCAGGAGAATCGGCAGGAGCAGGGACAGATACCCCGCCAGCATATCGATGTTGCCGAACGTCCCCTGGAATTCATAGTTGGTCAGGATGGAGCGGCGCTTCGGGAAGAGTCCCAGCGGATTGAGGTTGGCGTACTGCAGCCCGATCAGCACCAACTGCAAGGCCAGTGCACCGGCCGCTGCGATAACCAGCACCTTCATCTTCGGCCGCGCCTGTGCCATGGTGAAGAAGATCAGGCTATAGCCAAGCCAGGCAGTCATCCCCTCGTGCCGGGCTCCGGTGAGGGTGAGCGGATAACCGTCCACGCCCAAATTCCCCGCCTTCGCCCCGAAGAGGCTGCTGAGAATGATCCAGGCCAGCAACCATCCGAACTTCGAAAGGCTTTGAGTCTGCCATCGGAACCCGCCCCGCAGCAGCGCCACGGCCAGCAATCCGCAAAGCATCAGCCCCGAGCCGATGCCCATGCCGATCCATTTGGCCAGCGTGATGTGCGTGTAGGTGAAGTCGCAGGCCAGGGGAAAAACCGCGAGCCAGAGGAGGCCGAGGGCCGTCATCACCCACGCCGCCGCCCGCTGCCGCCTTTCACTCACCTGCGCTTGCATCCTCACCGCCTCCGCCTGCCGCATGAGCGGATTATACCACACGTCCGGGCGATATGCAAACCCCCGAAAAAGGTACAAGTTCCCGGTGCTTGCCACAACCCGCGAAATGTGCTATGATTGCACCATTGAACAGGCCTTTGGGAGCCGGGCCGCACTGGCGGCAGGGAATGCGGGGCATTCGCGGGACAGGGAACGAAATGCGTCCTGTCCCGTTTTCGTTGATCGGGACAGGGCAGAAAGGGGGAGATATCATGGAGAACAAGATCGCCATGCATGTTTCCCGTGTCACAATCCTGATCAATTTCCTGCTGTCCGCGCTGAAACTCCTGGCCGGATTGCTGGCACGGTCCAGTGCCATGGTCTCGGACGCTGTGCACTCCGCCTCTGACGTATTCAGCACCGTGATTGTGATGATTGGCGTTCGCACAGCAGGGAAGGCCGCCGACGAGGAGCACCCCTACGGCCACGAGCGCATGGAATGTGTCGCCGCCATCGTGCTGGCGGTTGTGCTGCTGTTCACGGGACTGTTCATCGGGTACGAGGGCATCCAGAAGATCCGTACGCCGGAAGCACTGCCCACCCCAGGCATTCTGGCGCTGGTGGCTGCCATTGTCTCGATCCTGGTGAAAGAGGGCATGTACCGCTACACACGCAAAGCGGCGGACAAGATCAACTCCGAAGCCCTGCGGGCGGACGCCTGGCACCACCGCTCCGACGCACTCTCCTCCATCGGCGCGCTGGTCGGCATCGCGGGCGCCCGGATGGGCTGGCCGGTGCTGGACCCCATCGCGAGCCTGGTCATCTGCCTGATGATCAGCAAAGCGGCGTTCGACATTTTCCGCGACGCCATCCGAAAGATGGTGGACGAGCGCTGCGACGAGGAGACCGAGAACGCCATGAAAGCGAAAGCCCTCGCACACGAAGGCGTGGAGGGCGTCGATACGATCCTGACCCGGCAGTTCGGCAACCGGGTTTATGTGGAGATGGAAATCGCCGTGGACGGCGGTCTGACCCTGACCCAGGCTCATGAGATCGCCGAAGGCGTACACGACGACATCGAGAAATCCTTCCCGCAGGTGAAGCACATCATGATTCACGTCAATCCGGCGGTACAGAAGGATTGAGCGGATCTCGTTTATTCTTTCTCCTGTTGTTAGCGGGCCTTGGGTTTATACTTGTAGACATCGAATTCTCCGCAGTAACCGCAAACACCCATGCGTGGTGAATTGACGATGGGCAGAATATAGCCTTCTTCCTCAGCTTCTTCTGCGCATTCCTCGCAAAGCATAACAGCGGGCCATTCTGCGGCGTCGACCTGCGTTGCAGGCTTTCCGCAGCGCTCACAGGTAAATGTATAAGGATCATTCCGCGCCAGTACTCTGACGGCGTTTTTCTGTTTTTTGCGAGTGGTCTCTTGGACAAACGTGATATACAGCGTTGTAGTTGAGCCGAAGTCGTATTCATACTGGATGACGGTTCCGGGCAGGAAAGAGCCGATCTTCTTGTTCATGCCATAATCATTATCATAAGAGCGAAGCGGCATGAACGCGCTCATATGCCCGCAGCATTCCAGCCACACAGCCCGGAGGAAAGTATCCAGGGTTAAGAGCGTTGATGATACGGGAATGTCTATAAAGAGCCAGTAGTTGCGGTATTCATCCTCGATTTTCAGCAGATAACAGGCTTGGTCTCCATCCGGCCCAAGATGATCCGCCAACAGATGGCGTCCCATATAGCCCCTGGTCGTTTCCTTCCCACAGAGATAGCACGGCCCCTTATGTTGCTTTCTGTTTGCCATAAGGTCAAACCTCCTTTTTATCGTGCATGATCCGGTTCCATGATTCTATCACAGGTTCCCGGATTGGGCAATGAGATATTGGAAGCTTCTCTGATATTGATGCGGTATTTGAATCTGGAAAATTCAAAATACATCCTGGTATATATAGGCACAAAGCATGAAAATTGGCTGTGCGCATTGCGGCACGGCTTTTTTTCATGTATAATTGTATCGTTATGAAACCCGGCAATGTCATCCGAATCGTGGACACGGATCAGCATGTCCCACTGAGACGACGGAGGCTTTATGAGTTTCTTTGATGTCCTGTCCTTGCTCGGCGGCCTGGCCATGTTCCTCTATGGCATGCGCCTGATGGGGGATTCTCTGAAGGAGAACTCTTCAGGCACGCTGAAGAAAGTCATGGAAAAGGTGACGGACAACGCGTTCAAGGCCTTTATTCTCGGCATCGCGGTGACGGCCCTGATCCAATCGTCCACGGCAACCATCGTCATCACGTCCGGTTTGGTCGGCGCAGGGATCCTGACGCTGCGCCAGTCGCTGGGCATTATTGTCGGCGCGAATGTCGGCACTACGGTGACCGGCCAGATCATCCGGCTGCTGGACCTCAATGCTTCGGAAACGTCGATCCTTCGGTTTTTCCAGCCATCCACGCTGGCGCCCATTGCCCTGATCATCGGTATCATCCTGATCATGACCCGACTCTTCAAGAATTCCAGATCGATCGGCAATATCGCCATCGGATTCGGGATCCTGTTTTCCGGCCTGCTGAACATGACAAGCGCGGTGCATGCGCTGCAGCAATCCGGCATCGTGGAAAGCCTGCTCTCCGGCCTGGGTGACAATCCTTTCCTTGGCTATCTCACCGGCGCAGGTGTGGCCTTCGCGCTGCAGAGTTCATCCGCGACCATCGGTATCCTGCAGGCATTTTCATCAAGCGGCCTGCTGACCTTCAAAGCGATCTATTCGGTGATCGTCGGCGTCTATCTGGGCGATTGCGTGACAACAGGCATTGTGTGCTGGATCGGAGCGAACCGGGAGGCTAAACGGGTCGGTATCGTCAATATCCTGTATAATCTGAGTAAAACGATCCTGGTGCTGGCCGTTATCACGATCATTCATCATCTCGGTTTGCTGGACGGCTTGTGGGACGCCACCGCGAATTCCGGTATGATCGCCAACACCAACACGGTCTTTAACGTGGCGTGCGCGGTCTGTCTGTTCCCGACACTCCGGGTTTTTGAAAGAATGAGTGACCGGATCGTAAGGAAAAAACCGGAGGAAAAAGATCCTCACGGTGAACTGATCGAAGCGTTGAACCCCGTGTTTTTCACCACTCCGGCGCTTGCACTGAAAAGCTGCTACAATGTGCTCATGACAACCTTCAGGATCTCCCGGGAGAACATTGGGAGAGCGGAGAAGCAATTGGAAGAGTACAACGAGTCGCAACAGGAAGAGATCATGGCGGAGGAGAGACAGGTCGACCGGCTGACAGACCATCTGAGCCGATACCTGGTTCAATTACTCCCCCACCTGCAGAGCGAAAACCATATTGCGATCCTGAACCAATATTACAAACTGTCATCAGAGTTCGAACGCCTCGGAGACCAGGCGGTCAACATTGCCGATACCGCATCCCAGCTTTCGGAGAACGGGACAAGCTTCTCGGATACCTGCAAAAAAGAAATCGCGGTTTTGCAGGAACTGATCCAGAACATCCTGAACGATGCGGAAAAGGCTTTCGCAGAGCGCAGCGAAAAAGCTGCGTCCGTCATCGAGCCAAAGGTTCATGTCGTCACCGACCTGATCAACAAGATGACCCAGAATCATTTCAAGAGAATGAGCGCCGGGCAATGCTCCCTTCTGGCGGACGCGGTATTCTCCAACCTGATGGCGGAATACAAGCGCATCGCGGGAACCTGTTCCAACACCGGAATGGCTACGCTGGTCCGCATTCATCCCGAACTGGCACAAAAAGAGCATCTGTTCCTGGAAACCCTGGACAAGAACGGCGGTGCCGAATACAAGACCGTACTGGAGCAAACCCATCAGAAGTATTTCGGTCTGCTGGACGAGCTGGAAGCTGTCCCGCAGTTCCAGCAACTGAAAATCCCGCTGCCTGAGTAAAGCAAGAAACAAACCCTATTGCAGGAACCATCCCCGTATGCTATGATGGCCTTGGAGGCCATCACCTCCGGAAAGGATGGGATTCCTGTGGACAAGTTTATTCCAAGGAACAAGCTGAGCAAAAAGGAGAAGAAACGGCAGGCAGCCGAAAAGCGCGGCACCTGGTCTTTCTCCCCGGTGACCAAGAAGGTTGAGAGCAAAAAGATCTACAACCGCAAGAGAATCTCCCGCAACCGCGATGAATACGGAACGGGAGATTTTCTTTTGGGATTTACCTGAGCGTTTCATAAAAACGTAACATTTTTGTCGCCGGATCGCACGAATTTTGAAATTGACATCCATTCCATGATGTGCTACTCTACCCCCGGTGAATCTTTAAGGCGGTACGGGAGACCGGCAAGATGCAGCCAAAGGATTGTTTGCGCGCGCCTGCCGTCTTCCGGGACGGGGGCGCTTTTTCATGGAAGCGCCCGAAAGAAAAGGAGGATGTCTCATGTCCCAGAACACCAACCTCGTCTACCAGCCCAGTGACAAGCCCCCGCTGAAAAAGAACCTGGTCTACGCCCTGCAGCAGCTCCTCGCCATCATGGCGGCGACGCTCCTGGTGCCGGTGCTGGTGGACGGCAACGGCCTGTACATGAGCCAGCCGGCTGCCCTGTGCGGCGCGGGCTTCGGCACCCTGTTCTATCTCTTTATGACCCAGCGGAAGAGCCCCGTCTTCCTCGGTAGCTCCTTCGCCTTTATCAGCCCGCTGGTCGGCGCTGTGGCCTATGGCTTTGCCGGCATCTTCCTCGGCGCGGTCTTCGCCGGCCTGGTCTACATCATCATCGCCCTGGTCGTGAAGGCGACCGGAACGGCCTGGGTCAACAAGCTCCTGCCCCCCGTTGTCATCGGCCCCACCGTGGCCCTGATCGGTCTTTCCCTCTGCGGGAGCGCCATCAACAATCTGGCGAACCTGAACGGCGATCATGCCGTCCTCAGCATCGTCGAAGGCTTTGAAGGCACCATCAACGCAGAAAACCTGAAGGACGCGGTCTCCATCGGCTCCTGGTCCGGCTATAGCCTGATCCACATCCTCCTTGGCATCTTCGCCTTCGGCATGACCGTTTGGGCTTCCGTCAAGGGCGGCAAAGGCCTGAAGATGATCCCCTTCATTATCGGTATCGTCTCCGCCTATGTGGTCGGACTCCTGCTGACCCTGATCGGCAACGCAGCCAATGTGGACGCCCTGAAGGTCGTCAATCTCAGCGCTTTCGACAACCTCAAAATCATCTCCGCGCCGCGCTTTACCTTCCTCGGCATTTTCGGCGTCTATGACGATGCCATCAAGGAAACCGTCATCAACGGCGAGGCTGTGGGCACAGTCAACAAGATCACTTCGTTCTCCCAGGTGATCAACCTGCTGGTCCTCTTTGCACCTGTCGCTTTCGTCACCCTGGCAGAACACATCGCGGACCACAAGAACCTCTCCAGCATCATCAACCGCGACCTGACCCAAGATCCCGGCCTCAGCCGCACCCTGATCGGTGACGGCGCCGGCTCCATCATCGGCTCCTTCTTCGGCGGCTGCCCGAACACCACCTACGGCGAGTCCGTGGGTTGCGTGGCCATCACCGGCAACGCTTCCGTCTCCACAATCTTCATCGCCGCGATCTACTGCATCGTGCTGTCCTTCTTCGGCCCCTTCACGGCCTTTGTCAACTCCATTCCGAGCTGCATCACCGGTGGCGTGTGTATCGCCCTGTACGGCTTCATCGCGGTTTCCGGCCTCAAGATGCTCCAGCCTGTTGATCTCAGCGACAACCGGAACCTCTTCGTGGTCGCGGCTATCCTTGTCTGCGGCATCGGCGGCCTGACCATCAAGCTCGGCGACGTGACGATCTCCGCGATTGCCACCGCCCTGATCCTCGGCATCCTCGTAAACGTAATCTTCAACAAGAAGCCTGTCGAGCAAGAGGCCAAGAAGTGAGCTCTGCCATCATGCCCAAAGCCTCCCTGATGGACGAGTCTTCCATGGACCGCGCGCTGAAGCGCATGGCCCATGAGATCATCGAGCAGGTGAGCGACCCCGGCGACTGTGTCCTCGTGGGCATCCGCCGCCGGGGGATCCCCCTGGCGCAGCGGCTGGCCGGGTACATCGGGCAGTTCGCCGGCGTCACGCCCACTGTGGGCGAGGTGGACATCACCTTCTACCGCGACGACCTGACGCGCGTGGGCGATGTCCCGCAGGTTTCCGGCGCGTCCATCCCGACGGACATCATAGATAAGACCGTTGTCCTGGTGGATGACGTGATCTACACCGGCCGCACAGCCCGTGCCGCCATGGAAGCGGTACTCGCCCGGGGCAGGGCAGCGCGCATTTGCCTCGCGGTGCTGATCGACCGCGGCCACCGGGAACTCCCCATCCGCCCTGACTTCGTGGGCAAGAACATCCCCACCGCCCGGAGCGAGCGCGTCAGTGTGCGCGTACGCGAGATCGACGGGGAGGACGGCGTCGCCCTGTACGAAATCTGATCCCATTCCAGGCATTGAAAAACCTCCCGTCGATTGGCGGGAGGCGTTTTTCGTTCAGATTACTCAGCGGTGTAGGGCAGCAGCGCGATGGCACGGGCGCGCTTGATGGCCTCACTCAGCTGGCGCTGATGCTTGGCGCAATTGCCGGTCATACGGCAGGGCAGGATCTTGCCGCGCTCGTTGATGAAGCGGCGCAAGCGATTCACGTCCTTATAGTCGATGTAGGCAATCTTGTCCACACAGAAGCTGCAGACCTTGCGGCGCGGACGGCGTCCGCCACGGGGCCGCGGCCTTCTCTCTTCGCGTTCTTCAGACATGCTGTCGGCCTCCTTTCGAGGTTCAGTTTATTATGCCCTGTATCAGAAGGGCAGATCGTCATCCTGTACGGCGGTAAAGCCGTCATTCTGCGCGGTGGGTGCGGGCTGTGCAGCGGGAGCGGCGTTGTAACCGCCATTGTTCCCGGCATTGTCGTTGCGGCTGGAGACGAACTCAAAGTCTTCCACCGTCACATCCAGGGAAACACGGGTCGTCCCGTCGTTTGCGGTGTAGGTGCGGGCCGAGATCGGTCCGACCACGCAAACCTTGGTTCCTTTAGTGGCATAGCGGGAGACAACATCGGCCAGGCCGCGCCATGCGGTGCAGCGGAAGAAGGTCGCTTCGTCCTGCTGTTGGCCATTCTGGTTGTTCTGACCGCTGCGGCGGCGGCTGTTGACCGCAACCGTGAAGTCGCAAACGCTCACAGGTCCGTTCACAGTGTTCACACTGCGCAGTTCGGGGTCTCTCGTCAGATTGCCGATAATCGTCAGCTTATTCATCTTCTAATTCCTCTCATCATATCTCATCGTAGGATCAACGGCAAACAGAGAAATCGGGATTACTCCTCGGCGGGAGTTTCGGCAGCAGGGGCTTCCTCGACGACGGGCTCAGCCTCGACGGCGGGCTCGGCAGCGGGAGCGGGCTCGGCGACCGGCGCGGGCGTGCGCACGGGACGCGGCTTGACCCTGGACTGCTTTTCGACCAGCTTGACGGTGAGATACCGCAGGATGCTGTCGTTGATGCGCAGGTTGCGCTCCAGCTCCTTCACGGCCTCGCCGGGGGCGTTCAAGGTCACCAGCACGTAGTAGCCTTCGTTCTTGTGATCGATGGCGTAGGCCAGGCGACGCTTACCCCAGGTCTCATCGACTTTTTCCACCTCGCCGCCATTGGCGACGATCAGGGCGGACACCTTTTCGATCAGCTCCTTACGGGCTGAATCCTCCAGGGTTGCGTCGATGATATAGGTCAGTTCGTACCTATTCATTCTTTCACCTCCTCACGGACTTTTGGCGCTGCACCTTTTGCTTATGCAGCGCAAGGATGTGCCAATGAAAGAGTATAGCATACTTTTTGCGGATTGCAAGAGTGAATTTTGACTTTTTCGCATAAAAGCGGCGCTTCCCGATTCATGGGAAGCGCCGCAGTGGATTCCGAATGGTTTACTGGATGCCGTAGGTTGCCAGGATGCCCTTGAACTCCTCGGAAGCGGCAAACTCGGCGGAAACCTGGGTCCGCTTCATGCCGTTCGCCAGCTGGTTCAGCCAGTAGGTCTCGCCGGTTGCATCCGGAGTGCGGTCCATGTACAGGCTGTACAGTACCTCGAGGAACTGCTGGTCCGTGCGGTGCCAGCCGAGGGACTCGGTGGAGAAGAGGAACTCGTTGGCGACCTGGTAGGGGGTCTTGCGCTTGTTGTTCAGCTGCGTGCACCAGTCGTTGAGGCCCTTCAGGTCATACTCACGGCCCAGCACCACGCGGTAGCAGCGGCCCACAAACCCGGTATAGCCGTAGTTCAGGTCACGGCCCTCGGTGACGTTGACGACACCGGGATAAGCTTCCATCTTGGAGCAGAAGGTCACGAACGCATAGTGGGTGTCGCTGAGGCCCAGGGCGTTGCAGGCGGCCAGGTCGCTGGGACCGGCGGCGATCATCCGGGCGATGTACAGGATCGTGCAGCCATCCTCCAGTACGGTCACGCAGGTATCCTTTTCGGTGGAGTCCAGGTAACCCGTGTACACGACACCGAATGTGTTCTCATCCGGCGTATCGCCGAAGATGCCGCGGTACAGCGCAACGACGGATTCACCGTAGCTCAGGTTGCGGTTCTTGTACTCGCTGCTGTTGAGCAGCTGACGAACGAACTCGGCGGCAGAAATGTTGTGGGTATAGAGCTTGCCGGTCCAGTTCTCGAGTTCATCGGTCGAGATGGCAGTGCGGCCCAGGATGTAGAGGTAGCAGCGGCGGACGAAGAGGGTCAGCTCCTCGTTCTTGTCGCGGTTCAGCTTCAGCGCCACATGGCCCACGTCGATGCCGTAGGACGCGCAGAGGTTCTGGAACTCATTGGTCGGCGCGTTCGCAATGCTCTCCACCATGCGGTGATAGGTGAAGCCCTTCTCCAGGAACTTCTCCCAGAAGCTCCAGCCGTCTTCCTCGGGATCGCGGCTGAGCAGCACATTGTAGATGATCTTGATGACTTCGCGATTGGTGTAGGTCTTGCTGGTGAACTCATTGCTGCTGATGAACTCGTCCACCATGCTGGCGCCGGAGATGGTCTTCTTGATCAGGCGCTCGCACCAGTAGTTAAGGCCGTCCACGTCGGGCTCACGGTTAAGGATCAGCTTGTAGCCGCGATACACAAAGGCCGTGACGTCGGCGTTCTTGTCGCGCCATTCCGTCAGTTCCAGATCGCCACAGGTCACCAGGTAAGTGGTGTCACACAGATTCTTAAAGTCATCGGTCACACCATTGTAACGGATTTCATAGACGATCTTGTGGGTGGACATGCCGCAGTCGAGGAAAGCGATCAGGTCATCACGCTCTGTGGTGTCCATGGTCGCACTCGGGCCATACATGGCCTTCATGATGGCGTCGACCTTTTCTTCATTGGTCAGGTTGCGTCCGGCGAACTCGGCGCTGGAGGCAAAGGTGTCCACGATGGAGGTCGCGGTCTCGGTGCCGTTGGCCATCTTCACGGACCACTCAAATACACCGGAGGCCTCGCCCTTGCGGCCCAGGAGCTGTTCATAGCACTGGTTGATGAAGTCATAGGTGGCCAGGTTGCCGCAGTAGGTCATGTTTGGGAACTGCGCCGCATATTCCTTGGCGTTCTTTCCGCCGTAAACACTGCCGCTAGTGCCCAGGCAGTAGGGTTCCAGCGCGGCGGTTTCATTGCCCACGCGGAAGGTCGCGTTCGGGGCCACGCCGTCAAAGGCATAGGCGCCGACCGTCGTCACCGTGTCGGGAATGTCAACCAGCGTGATGCCAACGTCGCCCTTGAAGGCATAGCTGCCGATTTCCGTCAGCGCGCCGCCGTCCGGGAACTTCAGGCTGGTCAGGCCGGTGCAGGTCGCGAAGGCATAATCGCCGACGCGGGTCAGGTTGGCCATGCCGGAGAGGTCGCACTCGGTCAGCTTGGTGCAGCCCTCAAAGGCGTGGTCCTTGATTTCCTCGATGGTGGTGGGGATCACCAGGGTGGACATGTTCGCGCAGAAGGCGAAGGCATGGTCGCCGATGATCTTGACCTGGGCGGGCAGGGACACACCCTGCAAGGCCGTGCAGTTCATGAACGCGCGGTCGCCGATCTCCGTGATGCCCTCGGGCAGCGAGATGCTGGCCAGGGAAGAGCAGCCGGAGAAGCACTGCGCGGGGATTTCGGTCAGGTCGCTGGGCAGGGCCACCGTGGTCAGGTTGGAACACAGGTTGAACGCGCCTTCGTTGATCTTGACACCCGCAGGAACGGTGACCGCCTTGAGGACGGTCTGCTGGGTGAAGGCGAACTTCCCGATCTCCGTGATCAGCGGATCGGAGGGGATGACCACCACGTCAGCGGATCCCTTGTAGCGGGTGATGGTGGTGCCGTCCATGACGAAGTTGGCCGCGATGTAATCCTCGACGGTCTCATCGGCCAGCTCGACTTCAACGTCTTCCTCTTCCTCTACAGGAACCTCGGCCTCGGGTTCGTCCGCAGTCTCGGGCTCCTCGGCAGCCTCTTCGGCGACCTCTTCGACGGGCTTCTCAGCGGCTTCCTCTTCGGATTCCTCTGTAGGCTCTTCCACAGATTCCTCTTCGGGTTCCTCAGTGGTTTCTTCCACGGGTTCCTCTTCAGGTTCCTCAGTGGTTTCTTCCACGGGTTCCTCTTCAGGCTCCTCAGTGGGCTCTTCCACAGCCTCCTCTTCGGATTCCTCAGCCGTGAGCTCAGGGAGTGCCAGCGCTGCAGAGGCAACCACGTTGCCCTCGGCATCGACAAGCGCCACACGATACTTCTGGGCCAGGTTCTCTTCCGTCGCGGTCAGCGTGAAGCGCTCACCCGTAGCGAGATCCTTCCACTCTTTCTCGTGGGTCTCTTCGTTCTCGGTCTCCACCTGCCAGAGGATGCTCACCAGCTCGGCGTTGCCCTGGACCTTCGCCAGGTAAACCAGCTGGTCGCCCTCATAAATGTCGCCGCTGTTCTGCAGCTGCGCAGACACGCTGCCGGAGAACACTTCGGCTTCGGGCTCATCTTCAGCCTCGGCTTCGGGTTCAGCTTCAGGTTCGGCCGTTGCCTCGGGCTCCTGCTCGGGCTCGGCTTCGGGTTCAGTTTCAGGCTCTGTTTCGGGTTCGGCTTCGGGCTCAGCCTCGGCTTCTGCCGGTGTTTCAAGTTCTTCTTCAACCGCTGCAGGGGCAGCCGGTTCGTCGGCAGCAGGAGCTTCTTCTTCCGGCTCCGCCGTTTCAACGATTTCAGTGGCGGGCATGGTCTCGTCCTCTCCCTCCGCCAGTGAGACGGGGAAGACGCCCACAGAAGTGAGCAGCAGGCACAAGGAGAGCAGCCACGCGAGCTTTTTCTTCATAACCAATGACACTCCTTTACGGTATTTGGACCCTCATAAAAGTATATCGCAAGCCCTGAAAAAGTCAAGTCTTGATTTGTAAATTATTGAAGGATTCACAATGCTTTTTGTGCATCTTTTGCATTTTCGTTATCAATTCGTCATTTTATGATCCGAAATTGTAATGTAATCATCAAACTTCTCAATCATTTTGCTTCTTTTCCTTCATAAAACTGTCGCCAATTCTTGACTTTTTCAGTCCCATCCGCTAAACTGTTTGAGCCGAGATCTCGGTTTTTGGTTATACGGGAACTTGGCCTGATGTATCCTGACGGAAGCGAGATACGGATATGCAACGAGTTGGCGTCATCATGGCGGGAGGCGGGGGAACCCGCTTCTGGCCCCTGTCCCGGCAGCAGACACCCAAACAGCTGCTGAACCTGACAGGCCGTGCCCCCATGATCTGCGAGACCTTCGACCGCATGGCCCGGGTCATTGAACCGGGCAACATCTATATTGTCACCAGTGCGCTGCAGGCGGACGGCGTTCTGGAAGCCCTGGCGGGCCGCACGGACCGCAGCCGGCTCCTGACCGAACCGGAGCCCAAAGACACCGCTCCCTGCATCGGCTACGCCGCCGCGGTCATCGAGTCACGTCACGGACAAAGCCTGATGCTGGTCACTCCTTCCGACCACTACATTCGCGATACAGACCGTTTGACGGAAGTCTGGGAAACGGCTCTTGACGCCGCCGAAAACGGTGATCGGCTGGTCACCGTCGGCATCCGCCCGGACCGCCCCGCCACAGCCTACGGTTACATCCGTTATGACACCGAAACCGACGCTCCGGTCCGCCGGGTCTTCTCCTTCCATGAAAAGCCCGATCTCGAAACGGCTGCTCGATATCTGTCCAGCGGGGATTACGCCTGGAACAGCGGCATGTTTATCTGGCGAACCGATACGATCCTGAGCCGCCTCCGCGAGCACGCCCCGGACATCGCGGACGCTGTAAGCCGGATCGGAAAGGCCGTGGGCACACAGCAGGAGCAAGCTGTGATTGCTGACGCGTTTCATCAGATGCGCCGCATCTCCATAGACTACGCCGTGATGGAACCCTGCGCCGCGCAGGACGGTGTCCTGCTCGTGCCCGGGAATTTCGGGTGGAACGACGTGGGCAGCTGGGACATGATCGAAGCCCTGCGCCAGCCGGACTCGAACGGGAATGTCCTGCTGGGGGATGCGCTGGCGCTGGACAGCCGAGACTGCGTGATCATTGCCCGAGACCGGTTCGTGTCCGCGGTGGATATGGACGGTCTGGTCATCGTCCAGACCCCGGACGCGGTGATGGTCTGCCGCAAAGACAAGGCACAGAATGTAAAGAAAATCGTGGAAGCCCTGCAAAAGGCAGGACGGACAGATCTTCTCTGAGACGGAGGAACACACCATGAAACGGGCACTGATCACGGGCATCACCGGCCAGGACGGTTCCTACCTGGCGGAACTGCTGGTGGAGAAGGGATATGAAGTCCACGGCATCGTGCGCCGGACTTCAACCGTCAACACCGAGCGGATCGGCCATCTTTTAAACAAAGGTAAGATCCAGCTGCATCACGGGGATATGACCGATGCGGCCAGCCTGATCAGCGCCGTCGGCGAAGTCCAGCCGAACGAGCTGTATAACCTCGCAGCCCAGAGTCATGTGGGCGTCTCCTTCAAATCAGCCGATTACACGGGCGACGTGGATGCCCTCGGTGTCCTGCGTCTTCTGGAAGCCGTGCATGTCACCGGACAGGACCACACCTGCCGGGTTTACCAGGCCTCCACTTCCGAACTCTTCGGCAAAGTCGAAGCCTTTCCTCAGGACGAAAATACCCCCTTCCACCCCTTCAGTCCCTACGCCATCGCCAAGCAGTATGGCTACTGGATGATCCGCCAGTACCGGGAAGCTTACGGGATGTTCGCCTGCAACGGCATCCTCTTCACCCACGAATCCGAGCGCCGGGGCGAGAGTTTCGTCACGCGCAAAATCACCCGGGCCGCCGGGCGTATCGCCTGTGGCCTGCAGGACCACCTCGAGCTTGGCAACCTGGATTCCCTGCGGGACTGGGGGTTCGCCGGAGATTACGTCGAGTGCATGTGGCGGATGATGCAGCAGCCGGAACCCGATGACTATGTCATCGCAACCGGCGTACAGCACTCGGTGCGGCAGTTCGCGACGCTCGCTTTCGCGCATGACGGCATCGACCTGGAATGGCAGGGCAGCGGCGTGGATGAAAAGGGCTTCGACAAGGCCACCGGCCGCATGGTCGTGTGCGTGAATCCCACGTGGTTCCGGCCCACGGATGTTGTGAACCTGTGCGGCAATCCCGCAAAGGCCAGGGAACGCCTTGGGTGGAATCCTACCCGCACAAGCTTTGAGGAACTCTGTAAGCGCATGGCAGAGCACGACCTACGCTTGGCCCGCCGGGAAGCTGGGCTGGAAGCATGAGCACCCCCAGCCTGAAAAACCGCCTGAAGCAGGGTTTGGAGCAAGGACTGCGGCATCTCGCGCCCTTGACCCACATCGTCCCCGAAAAGGTGCGCCACGCAGCCCGGGACCGCATCCTCCAGGCCGCAGGCATCAGCCACGGACGGGAACCCCGCCGCCTGCCCCTCCCCTACCAGCCCGGGCAGGACCCGGACGGAATCAACCTCTTCGGTTTTTTCAAGGCAGAGAACGGGCTGGCGCAGGGTGTCAAATGCTATGCGAGAGCGATCGAAGAGTCCGGCATTCCCCACTGTTTCTTAAACACCGACTTCCTGTACTGGCTGCCCCAGAATGATACGAGCTGGGACAGCAAACTTTCAACCACTGCTGACTATGCAGTGAACATCGTCCACATCAACCCTGACCAGTGGGTAGAAGCCTGCAATGCCTTCCCCCTCAGCGCCTTTGACGGGCGGTATACGATTGGGGTGTGGCTGTGGGAGCTGGAGACCATTCCATCCCAGTGGGCAGATGCTCTGAAATACGTCAATGAGCTCTGGGCGCCATCGACCTTCATCGCGAAAGCCCTGCGCAAAAGTGTCGACGTGCCCGTGACCGTCATCCCGTACGGTATCGAAACGCCCTGTAAGGAAAGCCTGACCCGCGCAGACTTCGGCCTGCCGGAAGATGCTTTCCTGGTGCTCGCCATGTTTGATTCCAACAGCTATGCCAGCCGGAAAAACCCCTTTGGGGCCATTGACGCGTTCTGGAAAGCCTTCGGGCCGGAAGCAGAAGACGCGCGGCTGGTGCTGAAGGTCAACAACCCGACACGGAAGGACCTGAAAGCCATTCAAACCCGCGCCGGCGGCGACAGCCGCGTGATTCTGGTAACCGAAACCTTGCGCAAGCCGCGCCTGAACCGCCTGATCTCGCTCTGCGACGTGTTCGTCAGCCTCCACCGGGCGGAAGGGTTCGGACTGGTGATGGCCGAAGCCATGACCCTCGGCGTTCCGGTGGTCGCGACCAACTGGTCCTCCAACACGGATTTCATGACGCCGGATGTCTCCTGCCTGGTGGATGCTGAACTAATTCCAGTCGGCGACGCCTACCAGTTCGGCGACGGCACACACCGCTGGGCCGACCCCGACCTGGATCAAGCGGCTGACTACCTTCGCCGCCTCCACGACGATCCGGAATGGCGGAAAGAAATCAGCAAGCGCGGACAGGCCTATATCCGGGATCACAATTCCGTTCAGCGCACCGGTGAGATGATCCGAAAAAGACTTGAAGAAATCCTAAGATAGAAAGGCCCTTCCATGAAGAAAGCGATGAAGCATGTCACTGGGAACACCGGTCTGCTGATCCTCTGCGGCCTGTGTGTGATTTGTGCGCTCAGCTTTCTCTTCGCATGGATCGTCCACGACAACTGGTCCATCCGCCATGAGCAATACAAGACCGAAGGAATGCAGCGCACGCTGACCGGACTCACGGAACAGACGCAGGTGCGCCAGCGTATCCACGGGATTCACGGTGCTGTAGATCAGGTGACACTGACCGCTGCCGTCATCGGGCAGCCGGAAGGTGAAGCCAGGCTGGAACTCGTCCGGGGAGAAGAAAGTCTTGGCATATGGTCCGTCTCTCTGGATGGCATCGGGGACCGGACACAGTTCAGCTTCGTAATCTCTCCAACCGTTGAAGTTTCCGGCGATCTCGATCTGTTGATCCATATACGGCAGGACAACCCAGACGCGGTCTTCACGCTCTTTTATGCCGACAGTGTGGACATGGGCCGCTACAGCGTCGCACTCAGCGATGACGGAAGCCTCACCGTCGGCGGGAATCCTGTCACGGGCCAGTTGGATGTGATCGTCAGTTACACCGCGCGTTCGTCCGCGATGACCTGGTATTGGGGGTTCATCGGACTGATCGGCATCGGCTGGGTCGTAACAGTGATTCTCTATAAGCACAACCGCCGTCTGCAGAAAGCCACCCTGCTTTGGTCTTTGGTTCAGGAGATGCGCCGGTATCGTTTTCTGCTTTCCCAGCTGGTGCGGAGGGACTTCAACCACAAGTACCGGCAGAGCGTGCTGGGCGTGCTTTGGTCCTTCCTGAATCCGTTGCTGATGATGGCCGTGCAGTATCTGGTCTTCTCCTACCTCTTCCACAACGCCATCGAAAACTTCCCGGTTTACCTGATGACGGGCATTATCTTCTTCAACTTCTTCAATGAGGCTTCCACACTGGCCATGCAGTCGGTGACCGTCAACGCCGGACTGATCAAAAAGGTCTACATGCCGCGTTACGTCTACCCGCTCAGTCAGGTGCTCTTTGCCCTGGTAAACGTAACCATCGAGCTGATCCCGCTCTTCCTGCTGGTCGTGCTGACCGGCCTGCCCCTGACGCCCGCAGCTCTGCTGCTGCCTCTGCCGATCCTCGGCATTGCCTGTTTTGCCCTCGGCATCGGGATGATCCTCGCGACACTGAATGTATACTTCCGGGACACGGGCTTTCTCTGGGGCATCGCGATCCTGCTCTGGACTTACCTCACGCCCCTGTTCTACCCGGAGACCATCATCCCCTCCGCCTGGCTGACGGTCTACCACCTGAACCCCATGTACCAGTTCATCTATTTTATCCGCTGCCTCTTGCTGCAAGGCGCGACCCCGCAGCCCCAGACCTACTGGATCTGTGCGGCCTGCGCACTGATCCCGCTAGTACTGGGCTTCTGGATCTTCCGGAAGAGGCAGAATGACTTTATCTACTATTTGTAAGGAATCGCAAAGGGTTTTAAGGCATAGGGCATAGAGCATAAGGCATAGTGAGATGGGATACAAGCATTCGCAACAGGGAGGTGAACTTGATCCGTGTCCGACGATATCATGATCCGTGCGGAAGGCGTGGGGGTGTGTTACCGCATGGACCTGAACAAGAACACCAACCTGAAAGAGTATGTCATTCATGCCCTGAAACGGCAGAACCAGTACCGGACTTTCTGGGCGCTGCGGAATGTCGGTTTTGAAGTCCGGCGCGGGGAGGTCCTGGGCATCATCGGCCACAACGGCGCCGGAAAGTCCACCCTCCTGAAGGTCGTGGCCGGGATCATCCGCCCAACCGAGGGCCGGGCCACTCACCGGGGCCGCATCATCCCGATGCTGGAGCTCGGCAGCGGGTTCGACATGGACCTGACCGGCCGGGAGAACATCTATCTCAACGGCGCAATCCTCGGCTACAACAAGGCGCAGCTGGACGAGAAACGCGACGCCATCATCGAGTACAGCGAACTTGGGGACTTCATTCACATGCCCCTGAAGACCTATTCCTCCGGCATGCTGTCACGGCTGGCGTTTTCCATCGCCTCGGTCATCGAACCGGAAGTCCTGATCGTGGACGAGATCCTCGCCGTGGGCGACGAAAGCTTCCAGCAGAAGAGCCGCCGGCGGATGATGGAACTCATGTCCGGCGGAACAGCCGTCCTCTTTGTCTCGCACAACATCGGCCAGATCCGGGAGATGTGCAGCCGGGTCCTGTGGCTGGAGCACGGAGAGATGAGGATGTATGGAGAGGTGAATGAGGTATGCAATGCGTACCAGCAGGAGATCCGGGCGTGAGACTGTTGCAATCACAGTCCAAATATGATAGAATCAGCACGCGGTGAGCGTTGAGGAAAGGCAGGTGTTCGTGTGCCGCATCAGAAGGGAATCAAGCCGGTGGCACAGAACCGCAAGGCCTTCCACGACTACTTCGTCGAGGAGCGCTACGAATGCGGCATCGAGCTCTTCGGCACCGAGGTCAAATCTATGCGGCTCGGTCGGGTCAGCCTGAAAGAGAGCTGGGCACAGGTGCGCCGCGGGGAGGTCTGGGTTGAGGGGATGCATGTCAGCCCCTACGAACAGGGCAACCAGTTCAACCGTGACCCCATGCGCCCCAAGCGCCTGCTGCTCCACAAGGACGAGATCCGCAAGCTGGACGGTTTGGTCGCGCGGCAGGGCTATACGCTGGTGCCATTGGAAATCTATCTCAAGGACGGCCGGATGAAGCTCCAGCTGGGCCTCTGCAAGGGCAAAGCCGAACACGACAAGCGCGACGCCGTTGCGAAGCGAGACGCCGACCGCGAGATCCGCAGAGCCGTCCGTCAGCACAATCAGTAAAACAACCCAAAGCAGTAACCCTTTCGCTGCGAATTGTCAGTCCGCTATCTGGGGATGATCCGGTTTCGACGGGAGTGTCGGGGTCAGGATAAGCGAGCTGCGGCCCCTGTACCGCATAACAACGGGGAACAAAAGGAACTGACAATAACAATCTTGCTTTCGCTGCCTGATTAGGCGCGACGTCAGCCCGGTCTGCCCGCGTGGCCGGTCCCTGACGTCATTTACGCGGGGAACGAGCACGCCTAAGCTTTGCCGCGTGTCCGTATCATGAAGCTACTGAAGCGGCCAGCCTGTCTGCGGGCGGGCCGCAGAGGGAATGTCAAATCACAGACTGCGCTCGGAGAAAGTCCTGAATCAGAGCTTTCGGACAGGGGTTCGACTCCCCTCATCTCCACCAGATTACGAAGTGTCGAACTCGGATACGTAAGTGGACGGTACGCACTTCGGATAAGTTTAAAGGACAGCTGATAAGGCTGTCCTTTAAGCATACCTGCGGAGATTGTATGTGGGCTGGGATTTACAGGGCAAGAAAAAAGAGAACTCCCGAAGGAGTTCTTTATGAAGCGCAGATCACGCCTGCTCAGCAGCAACGGCAGCCTTGCGGTATGTTCCGTTATACAGCTGACGGGCTACGATCACGGCGTTCAGCACGTTGCCGGTGGGCTTGGCGCCTTTGTGGAAACCGGCGCGGATGACTTCGACCGGAACCTTGGTGATCTTGGCGGCAGTGGCGGTGGCGCTATAATAGTTCTTCTTCATGATGATTTCCTCCTCAGGAAATTTTATTCAGAAGACCACCCGGAAGAACCCGAAGGTTTCTTTCTTTTGTTTTGGGTGCGTATATGGTAGAATTGCAAGTGATGACTGGAAAGGGTCATCGCGAAATATCTTTAAATTTAATGGTGTAAGCACTGTTGACTGGAAGCCTGCATTTGGATATAATGATTGTGGTAAGGCTGCAGGGCGGAATATTATGATATTCCGGCCTATGGCATAGTAAGGAGAATTCCAATTAAACCCACTAAGACCCTTGTGAAAAGAGGACAGATTTCGGCTGGGATCAGCCCACAAAAAAACGGCCGAAAAAAGTTTTGGGAAGGAACTGCCAACGGGGCAAACCGCTGCGTATCAATTTACGGAAACAAACAATAACGATTATTGAGGAGGATAAGAAAATGAGCGAGAACAAGGATATGCGGGAACTGAGCCTGGATGAAATGGACAAGGTCAGCGGCGGTGTTGATGGTATCTACGGAGTAGACGGACATTATTATACCGCGCCAGAAATTCTCGCTATTGGACGCACTACAGCCGAGAACCTCGGATATAATGTCGCAGCTGAAGTGCTTTGCGGAATGTTCATGATGGATCCAAGCGAAATAAAGAAACATCATGGTAGCACCAACACTGCTGATGCTGTTGGCGACATAGACGCATTTATAAGCCAGATGTTTAATATTTATGATCGCATTGAGAAAACTGGTCACAGTTACTGATAACCTTAGGACGGAATATAAGGAATTATCCGTCCCAAACCTTGGAAGGTACAAATCGCACAAACAGCCCATCGGTTCATTATGAGCCGGTGGGTATTGTTTTATTTTCTGCTTTAATGCAAATGGTTCAAAAATAGAAGGAACTCCCGATTGTGGGAGTTCCCGACTCATCATGTACAAACCTGATAGCATAAACCCTTATGGCCATCATACGTGTTTTCGAACAGTACCAGACCGCCGTCAGCTGGAAAGCCGCTTTCAGTGGTGAAGTAAAAGCTGTCGCCGTAGTCGCAGAAGAGATTGACGGTTTCATCTGCCCACTGGAAACAGCTCCGCATGGCTTTGCAGAGCGCGCGGCGTTTGCGTTTGTCACATATGATACGCCGGATGGTTTCCCCGGCGCGGGATGAGTCAATCTTTGCCTGCGCAACGGGTTCCTGATACAAGAATTTCACTGTTTCACCGGTGCGCAGTATGTACCGGATCAGGTATGGTAAAGACGGAACAGAGCTCGTGGAGATGAGCGCTGAAGAACTCATTGAAAATCAAGGGTTCACAGTGTTCGACAACTTCACCTTATGCTCCAGGAAAAAACCTCGCTGCCAAATCAAGCGGCGAGGTTTTCTTAATAAGTAAGATCACTGCTGTTTGTCCGAGAACACTTGCCATCTCATCGGTCATGCCAGTTGTGATTTCAGCGCATCCTGCAGTACCCGGGAAAGGCTTAATCCCCTCTCTTGTACTTCCATATCCATCCAGGCTGGGATCGAAACAGATCTTCTGACAGCGCGTGATTCAGTTTTTCTCAAATACTCATCGGTATCAATCTGGATCAGCATCAGCATATCCCCATCTTCCCGTTTGATCTGTTCCATCGGGGTCGCTTTGGGGATCTTCTCTTTTCTTTCCACAAGATCTGTCATCCAGAGGTTCGCGGCATCAAGTACCATATCAAAAGCGTCTTCATAGCTGTCCCCGGATGTAACGCAGCCCGGCATATCCGGCACACGCACATAGTAACGCCCATTCTTCGGTGTAAAGACCGCTGCATATGTTCCTTTCATTGTAATCCTCCTCCAAATCTTTATTCGCTTCTACCATCGAGGTATGTTCATTGCTCTGTACGCCTTTTTGCCTGTCTGATCTCCTGAATAATCCTGTCCCTGTCTGTGTTGTCAAAATGTGTTCCTCTGCTGACAGGAATCCTACTCTTCAGTTCCTCATTGTAGTACAGATCATGCCTTGCGTTCTTTCTGCCCGTCATTTTCTTATATCCGTTTTTCCTCAGCTCTTCAATTGCTTCACCCTTTGGATTCATCGAAAGCCCTCCTGACAATATGTATTTTACATAAAAAATGCGTAATCGTCAAGACTTTTACGCATTTTTTATGTAATTTGTTTTACCCCCTCATCAATTTCACCATATCCGGAATGCGCGCGAAGAGCGCGTCGTTGTCGGAGGTGGCGTTGATGAGGTCGCCGAGCTGCTTGATCGCGGCGGCGTCGGTGAGGGGCTCGAGTTCCTGGCGCAGGAGGCGCAGGCCTTCCTTGCGGCTGTCGTCGAGGAAGAGACCGCAGCGGCGTGTGCCGGACTGGTGCCAGGCAATGGCAGGGCTGACCCCGGTCTTGGCCAGCTGGGCGTCCAGGACGATGACACAGTTCGAAGCTTCCCGGAACTCGTCGATGATCGTGTCGTCGACTTTATTGCCCGTGTTCGTGTCCAGGCAGGCGATGACCGTCAGGCTCCCGCCTTCGCGCAGGGCACGGGCTGAGCCGAGGAGCTTCCTCGCGCGGTACAGGCTCGTGGGATTGACGGTACCTGGGGTGGCACGGCCCTGCTGAGCAGCAGCCAGCGTGTACGTCTTGGAGAGCGTTGTCAGGCTGTCCACCATCAGGACCACATCGCGGCCCGCCTCGACCATGCGCTCGGCGCGCTCCAGGGCAAGTTCGGTCATGCGAAGATGGTTATCCGGGCTCTGGTCGAAAGTCGTGGCAAAGACTTTGCAGCTGACCTGGTCCCGGAAGAGCGTCACGTCCTCGGGATTCTGCTCGATCAGCACCATCGAGAGCTCCGCATCCGGATGGTTGGCGGAAATGGCGTTCGCTATATCCCGCAGGAAGCAGGCCTTCCCGGCTTCCGGCTGGCAGAGAAGCAAGGCACGCTGGCCGAAGCCAAGCGGCGCGATGGCGTCCACATAGCGGGTCAGCCTGCGCTTGGGATCATCCAGCTCGAGGTGGATCCTGCGCGTTGGATAGACCGCCGTGAGGCTGTCGAAAACCGGGCGGTTCGGGGAGAGCTCAGGGTCATTGTCATTGACGGAGGAGACTGTCAGCAGGGCGGCATACTTGTCGCCTTCCCGCAGGGGACGCACCTTTCCGCAGACGCGGTCGCCGGCTCGCAGGCCGAAGCGCCGGATCTGCGCGGGGCTGACATAGATATCGGAAGAGGAAGCCACAAGCCCGTTGACACGCAGGAACGCATAGCCGTCCGGATGCATCTCGAGCAGGCCCTCGGCGTTCTTCAGCTCTTCCGTGTTCAGGAGAGCGGCGGCTGTCGGCGCGACAGGCCTGGCCAGCGGGGCAGCAGCGGGGGCCGTGGGCTCTGGCGCAGTCATGGGCTGCATTGATGGCACAGACGGCGCGGGCGTGCGCGGCGCTTCCGGCTCCTGCCATGACATGGTGCGGACAGTCGGCGTGCGCTCTTCGGTACGGGCAGGCGCGGGTTGGCCGGCGCCGGGGCCGAAACGCGGCGCATATGTGGTCGCAGGCCGCGGCGTGGGTGCGGGTTCGGTCTCCGGGCGTGGCGCCACGCGGAATGTAGTGCGCTCGGGCTGCGGCGCGGGTGTGCGCATCCCCGTGAAGGTGGTGCGAACACCGGTATAACTCCGCTCGTTTCCGTAGCGGTTGGAGGGATTGTGCCAGGCGGGGCGGAAAACCGAAGCGGACGCCTCCTGGGGCTTCTCCGCAGGCCCGGAAACCGGCGCAGTCATAGCAGGCGCCGGTTCGTCGGGCAGGATCGTCTGCTGCTCGCCATCGTCTTCTTCGGCTTCGAGCCGGGCAATGATCTCCGCTTTATTGATGCCGGCACTGAGCGGAATGCCGTGATCCTTGGCATACTTGCGCAGTTCAACGACGGTCATGGACGCAAAATCCATATCGAAACCTCCTGTTCGGGCAATCATTCAACACATCAAAAATACTTTGGACATCTGGGCGCGGTGTGATCGGTAATCATTTGTGATGCATTCGGATGACAGACGGAAGCTGTCCCGACCCGCGGCCAAATCAGATGCTGACTCAAGTATAGCAGAACAGACATCGGAAAGCAAGGGGGCGCTTGCCTCTTTTTGTTATTTTTCCATCAAAGCAATTGACGTCCCGGGGGTTTCATGAGATAATCCACTGAACGTCTCAGGAAAGGACCGCAGGCCATGTACGAATACGATTTCTTTGACATTCTTGCAAGGATCATTCTCGGTTCCGGAAAAGATTCGATCCTTTTGATAATCCTCAATATACTGGCGATCATTGGCTACTGGGGGATCCTGCAGAAATGCGGTGTCAAGGGTTGGTGGGCCCTGGTTCCCGTTGCCCGGGACATCAAACTGGGCGAAGCGGCCGCGCGAAAGCGGGAAGGCCTAGTGATCGGCATTCTCCACGCCGTCCAGCTCCTGCTGGTGTTCATCACACCGTTGCTGGTCGATCCGAGCATTCCTCCGGAAGAACAGCCCGTCGCCCTGACAGACATCCTGGAGCTCCTGGTCTTCCTCATCTGGTTCATTTATTCCATCCGCCTGTATCTGGGTCTGATCGAGCTCTTCGGCAAAAAGAAACGCTGGCTCATCCTGTGGATCTTCGCGGAGTTCATCCCCGCCTGCCTGTGGGGATGGTGCAAGAAGGACAAACCCCTGTGGACAGTGGAAGAGGTCCGCAGCGCAGCCACCAATTACTTCTCCAATGCCAGGGTCACCGTGCTGGAAAACGGCCTGACGGTAAACCTCGAAGAACGCACCATCCGGGAGCTGTTCAAGAAAAAGTACCTTCTCCGCGACATCCATCTGACGATCCAGCCGGGGCATATGGTACTGCTGCTGGGCGGTTCAGGCGCGGGGAAGACCACTTTCCTCAACGCGGTCAACGGCTACGAGAAGGCCAAGGCCGAGATCATGCTCAACGGCCGGAACATGTATACCAATTACAATGAGATGCAGCATGACATCGGCTTTGTCCCCCAGCAGGACCTGATGCGCGGCTCCGATACCGTGTTCCGCACGCTGATGGACGCGGCCAACATGCGCCTCCCCGCAGACTTTACGAAAGCGGACCGCCAGGCGCGGGTCGAAACGGTGCTGGAGATCTTTGGCCTTTCTTCTCACAAGAACAGCGAGGTGTCCAAGCTCTCCGGCGGCCAGCGCAAGCGCCTCTCCATCGCCATGGAGTTCATCTCCAACCCGACCCTGTTCATCCTCGACGAGCCGGACAGCGGCCTGGACGGCGTCATGGCCCGGGAACTGTTCACACAGCTTCGGCGGATCGCCGATCAGGGGAAGATCATTATCGTCATCACCCATACCCCGGATCGGGTCATCGATATGTTCGACGATGTGATCGTGCTGGCGAAAGACACCGGCGAAACGGGACGCCTGGCCTTCTTTGGCTCTGTTGAAGAATCGCGGGCCTTCTTCGGAAAAGAGAATATGGAAGAGATCGTCAAGTCCGTCAACAGCAAGAGCGAAGGCGGCGACGGCCTGGCGGACGACTATATCCTGAAGATGGCGGAGGTGCAGCATGCCTGAAGTAAACATAACCCATAAAGCCACGGCCCTCAAGCTCCGGTACAAAGGCCGCGGAAGCCAGGTCCTGATCTACCTGGGCAAACAGCTCCGATTCTTCGTCCATGAGAGCGACTGGAAGGTCCTCCCCATGGCCGCGGTGGTCGCAGGTCTGGTGGCAATGGTCATCAAGAAAAACTTCTTTGTCACCATGGAAGGCAACCTGTTAGGCGCTTTCGCCCTCGCCTGCGTGGCCATCTGGAACGGCAGTTTCAACTCCATCCAGTCCGTCTGCCGCGAGCGCGCGATCATCAAGCGCGAGCACCGCGCCGGCATGCACGTGTCTTCCTATATCATCGCCCACATGATCTACCAGCTCATGATGTGCCTCCTCCAGACAGCGCTGACCATGTACGTACTGATCCTGGCCGGGGTGAAATTCCCCGAGAAAGGCTTCATGACCCCGTTCATGGTCCTGGACATCGGCATCACGATGCTCCTGATCACTTACGCATCGGACATGATGAGCCTCTTCCTCTCCAGCATGGCTCACACCACGACCGGTGCCATGACGCTGATGCCTTTCATCCTGATCTTCCAGCTTGTCTTCTCCAACGCAATCATCCCGCTGCCCTCCTGGAGCGCGTCCCTGGCCAACTTCACCGTTTCCAACTACGGCATCCAGGCCCTGGCGGCGCAATCCGGGTACAACGAAACCCCGTCGTCGGTCGCCTGGAGCACCCTCTCCGGCATGCGGGACAGCGAGATCGGCGGCACCTTCACCGTAGGCGATCTCCTGGATCTTCTGGAAAGTCCCGCCGTCGAAAAGCGCAGGGACGAGGTTCTGGTGAGCGAGGATTCCATCAACGAACTGTACGCCGAGCTCGGGATCAGCGATTTCATCCATGCGTCCGAAGACAACAGGCTCACCGTTGGGGACGTGGCAGACTCCCTGCTGAACAGCGAGGCGCTGCAGGAAAAGCGGGACAGCGAATTCACGGTCAGCCTGACGATCAGCGACATTTTTGAGCTCTTCGGCGAGGAAAACGTCAGGAATGTCGTGCAGGAGAAATCCACCGAAGCCGTGCGGGTACCAAAGTACGACCGCAATGAAGCAAACATTATCCGGAACTGGCTCATCCTGGGCTGGTTCGCCTTCTTCTTCTCGCTTCTATCCATCCTCCTGCTTGAATTCATTGATCAGGATAAGCGGTAAACGATCGTTTCCTTCCCATGCAAAAACTCCCGGCAATAATGCACGGGGGTTTTCGCATGGATGTTCGTCCGGATCTCATTCCTCCGCCAGCGGAAGCTCAAACCAGAAGGTCGTGCCGACGCCCTGTTCACTCTCCACGCCGTAGGGCACGCCGTGCTGTTCGAGGATCGTCTGGACGATGTTCAGGCCAAGTCCGCTGCCGATGATCGCACGGCGGTGGGTCTCCTTTGTGCGGTAATAGCGGTTCCAGATCAGGGGCAGTTCGTCCGGGGCAATGCCCTTGCCGCTGTCGGCGATTTCGATCCTTGCCCGATCCTCATGAACCGACTGGGTCACCGTCACGCGCTTGTCCGCGCCGGTATAGGTCAGGGCGTTGCCGAGCAGATTGTAGATCACCTGGCCGATCCGGGTCATATCCGCCTTAACGGTCAGGTGCTCTTCCGGCTCAAAAGCTATGCTGTAGCCGTCCTTCGCCGTGAGTTTCCCGACGCGGTCCGCGATATTCCGGGCTTCCTCCGTCAGGTCAAAGACTTCGAGCTTCATCTGCACCGCGCCGGTCTGCATCCTGCTGAAGTCCAGGAGTTCGCTGACCAGCGTGGAGAGCCGCGCCGTCTCGTCGATGATGATCTGCATGTTCTCCGGCGTGTTTTCGTCCGGAATATCCCGCATGGCCTCTGCATAGCCGCCGATCATGGTCAGGGGGGTACGCAGGTCGTGGCTGATGTTGGCGATGAGCTCGTGCTGCAGCTGTTCCACCTTGCCAAGCTCGTCGGCGGCCTTCTCCAAAGTCGTGTTCAGTTCCGCGATCTCCCGGTAGCTGTCCGCGTGCTTTGGCCGCGTATAGCTGGACCGGGCAAGGTCTTTTGCGGCTTCATTGGTCTCGATGATCGGCTGGGAGACGCGTTTGGATATTCCATACGCCAGCAGCAGCATGCCGATAATGACCACCGCCGTGATGATCAGCAGTTCGGAACGCAGGGTATCCACTGTGGAGGTCACAGGCGTGATTTCCGTATAAAGCAACAGGGTGCAATCCGTTCCATCCGCGAGGGTGACCGGTCTTGCCAGAATATAAGCCGTTACACTCGAAGCATCCGAGGTGCGGGTGATCGGTTCCTCGGGCGGCTTCTCCCAGGCAGCAGGCATCGGTTCGCCCTCGGATTCGCCCCAGCCCTCGCTGCCCCAGTCCAGTTCCGGCATTTCCGGAGGTATCCCCTCTGTAAAGCCGTTGGGCATCGGAGGCCAAACACCCTCGATATCCCCCATGAGCTGTGCGCTGTCGGCGTCCATCTGCCAGGTGACGGCTTCGCCGTTGTCCCAGGCTGCGTTCACAAGGGCGCGGCGCTGCATCGGGCTGTAACGGTGGATCATGGAGAACCGTGAGCCTTCTACGCTCAGCAGTTCATTCAGGTCCTGATCCAGCAGCAGGATGCTCACGTCGTTGCGCACCGCAAGGGTACCCGCGAGATCCTCCATGCTTTCCGTGTCGCCGCAGGCCGCCAGCTGTTCGGCGGTGGATGCCACCTGCGACATGCGCTGACTCCGGTAAAAGCTCTCCAGAAACACAGTCTGGAACAGCCAGAGCAGTACCACAAGCGCGATCCCGAAGAGCATCAGCGACAGGTATACCCTTGCCCGGATACCCCGGTGGCTGAGCCGGTTCACGCTGCCGGACTCCTTATTCCTTTTCAAAGCGGTATCCCACTCCCCTGAGCGTCGTGATGCGGTCCGCGTACGCCCCGAGGGAGCGCCGCAGGAGTTTGATGTGGGTGTCGAGCGTCCGGTCATCGCCAAAGAAATCATAGCCCCAGACCTCGCTGAGCAGCTGCTCACGGGTCAGGGCGATCCCCCGGTTCCGCACCATGTAAAACAGCAGGTCATATTCTTTTGGGCTCAGTTCGACCGGAACATCGTCGATGGTGACACGCCGCGCGGTGAAATCGATCACCAACCCGTCGCCGATCTGCACTTCCTCCCGGGAGCTCCCGATATCCCCGCCTGAGCGCTTGAGGATGGCAGCCACGCGCATCATCAGTTCGCGGGGAGAGAAGGGCTTGACCACATAATCGTCCACCCCGGTCTCGAAGCCGTGGATCCGATCGTATTCCTCGCCCCGGGCCGAGAGCATGATGACCGGCGTCTGCGAGAACTTGCGGATCTCCCGGCAGGCGGAAAAGCCGTCCAGCTCCGGCATCATCACGTCCATGATGACCAGGTCGAACTTGCCCTCCCGGCACTTCTCGACCGCTTCCATGCCGTCGGCGGCCTCATCCACTTCGTATCCTTCAAAGACCGCATATTTGCGGATCAGTTCCCGGATGCGCTTTTCGTCATCCACAACCAGTAGCCTCATGGTTCTCCTCCCGTTTTGTGATGCCATTGTGATTCTCTCTCCTCTGTGTGATGAAACGGTGACGTTTCGGTGTGAATTGGCGGGTTTCTCAGGCATCCAGCCCGAGTGCCTCCGCCACAGCTGTATGATAGTGCCGATCTTTCAGGTGCACAAAGTCCACGGATGAAATGACCTTTCCCTCCCCCGGCCAGTCCACGCAGCCCGTGCCGTCCGGCGCCAGGCCGTAATCCGCCAAGCTCTTTCCCTCTTCAGGCACCAGGACAGTCAGTCGGTTCAGTACCCGGCTCCCCAGATAGAACTCGAAGATCCCCCGTTCCGGGTCAATGGCCAGATGATTCCCCGCAAACCCGCTGAGCGCCAGGGCCTTATCGCCCATATAGACCGGCACCTCGCTGTGGTACTGTACCGGATGCTTCACATAGCACAGCAGCCCCAGGTGTTGCGTCCACCCACCGTCTTTTTTTCGGAACCCCGTTCGATTTCGGGCCATTTCCGCAAGATCTTCTATAGACAGAATGTCTTCCCGAAGTATTCCCTGGCAAAGCCTGATCATATCCCCTGCCGTGGCAAAGAGTCCCGCGTGCCCGCAGAAATCCCTCCCGTCCGGCGACATTGCACGTGCCTTCGGGTCATGGCAGGTTCCCGGTAGGATCCCTTCTCGGACCGTCCAGCGGTTCCCCTCGATCCGGTGTTCCCGGTCGCAGCTGACACATCGCTCTCTGAAAGATTGAGGAACAGAACACCATGTTTCTGTCATTCCGAGCGGAACGAGGATTTCCTGCCGCACACACTCCATCAAGGATGATCCCGACGCCCCTTCAAGGATATACCGGGCCACCATGGCGTGGATATCGGAATATGCGCGGTTTTCGCCGTTGGGATGAGGAGTACAGGCAAAAAGAACGGTTTCGGCTGATTTCGCGTCCGGTTGAGCATCGATACGTTCCAGTGTATGGAGCGCCACTTCAAAGCCGAGGGTCTGGGCAACTGTTACACAGTTTAAGTTTTTGAACTGGGGAGCATAGTGCGTGACGGGAGCATCAAAATCCAGCTTTCCGGCGGCGCGCAGGCGCATCGCGGTCAGACCGGTAAAGAGTTTGGAAAGGCTGGCGAGGTCAAAGATGCTGTCTTCCCGGACCGGTCGGCCGAACAGATCGATCTCACCGCCCATGGCGCGGAGAACGCTGTTTTCTGTTCCGCAGGCGATGGACATGCACGACAATGAACGGCTCTCTTGTGTAAAATACCGGACGGCCTGCTCAAGCACGGTTCTCCCTCCCTTCCCGGTCTTCTCTTTGTTCAGCATAGCACGTCCGCGCCCGGCGGTCAAGCGTCGGCAAAGGCTTGCTTTTTTCGCCAAACAATGGTTTAATAACGGTGTTATCTCTGCTTGGGAAGGCGGGTCGTATGGAGATCAACTGGTATCCGGGACACATGGCCAGGGCGCGGCGGCTCCTGGCAGACCAGCTGCGCCGCGTGGACGTGGTGCTGGAGCTTTGCGATGCCCGCCTGCCGGATTCCAGCCGCAACCCGGAGCTCGAAAAACTGACCGCCGGAAAGAAGCGCGTCCTGCTGCTGAACAAGGCCGATCTGGCCGACCTCAACCTCACGGCGGGCTGGCTGCGGCTGTACCGGAGCCAGGGGCTCGAGGCCGCACCGTTCAGTGCAACCTCCGGCAAGGCCAAGGAGGCGCTCGCGCTCATCGACCGCGCCGCCAGAGAGGCTGTCGAAAAGGCCGCCGCCAAGGGCATGCGCAAGACCGTGCGCGCCATGGTTGTCGGCGTTCCCAACGTGGGCAAGAGCACCCTGATCAACAAACTGCACGGCAGCGGCATCGCCCAGACCGGCGACAAACCCGGCGTCACCCGCGCCAACCAGTGGGTGAACATTTCGCCTTACCTGCAGCTGATGGACTCCCCCGGCCTCATGTGGCCGAAGCTCTCCGATCAAGTTGCCGCGCGCCGCCTGTGCTATATCGGCTCCATCAAGGATGACGTTGTCGATCTCCCGATGCTGACGATTTATCTGCTGGAGGACCTGCTGGCCGTACGGCCAGACGCCGCCTGCGCCCGGTTCCGTATCAGCGATCCGTCCCTGCGCGGCGAGGCGCTGCTCGAGGATGTCTGCAAGGGCCGCGGTTTCCTGATGAAGGGCGGTGTGTACGACTACGACCGCTGCTGCGCCGTCGTGCTCGACGAATTCCGGGCAGGCAAGTGCGGACGCATCACGCTCGAGCTGCCCCCGAAGCCCCGGCCGAAAGAGGAGGATGCGCATGCCGAAGATTGATCGCGCAGCCCGCGCCGCGGAGCTGACCGCCTTCGACGCGCAGTATCGCGCAGACGGCCGCGCCGTCGCCGGGATGGATGAGGCCGGACGCGGCCCACTGGTGGGGCCTGTCGTCGCTGCCTGCGTTCGAATGCGCCCTGACTCCGCCATCCCGTGGGTGGACGATTCCAAGAAACTGTCCGAAGCACGCCGCGAAGCGCTCTATGACCAGATCCTGGCCGAGGCCGAAGCCGTCGGCGTCGGCATGGCGGAAGCCGAAGAGATCGACCGGATCAATATCCTTGAGGCCACGAAAAACGCCATGCGCAGGGCCGCGGAGCAGATGCAGGCGGACGTGTATCTGATCGACGCTGTGAAAGGGCTCGGCCTTGCCGGCGAGGAAGTCCCGATCATCAAGGGAGATGCTACATCCTACAGCATCGCCGCCGCGAGCATCATCGCAAAGGTTACCCGGGACCGTATGCTGCGCGAGCTGGACGAACAGTATCCCGAATACGGATTTGCCCGGAACAAGGGCTACGGCACCGCGAAGCACATCGAAGCCCTGAAGCGCCTCGGCCCCTGCCCTGCCCATCGTCGGAGCTTTATCGGGCACTTTGTGACGCCATGAAAGAAGCAAACTATACCACAGGCCTCGAAGGTGAAGAACAGGCCCTCCGCTACCTCACCGGTAAAGGTCTGACCCTGATCGAGCGCCGCTACCGCGGCAGCGACGGAGAGATCGACCTCGTGATGGCTGACGGGGATATCCTCGTCTTTGTGGAGGTCAAGTACCGCCCAACCGGCCACACCGGGGACGGACTACTGGCCGTCTCCCACGGCAAACGCAGGCGAATGGTCCACGCCGCGCAGGTTTTCCGGGTCAAGCGGAAAGCCATGGACCGTCCGGTTCGTTTCGATGTTGTGGAGATCACACAGGATGGCATCTGCCACATTCCCAACGCCTTCTGGGCCGACCGGCCCTGACACCCGACCGAAAGAGAAGTGATTCCATGCCCAGACGCATCCTGCTCTGGCTCGCCGCGCTGATCCTGGCGCTGGCGATGCTTTGCTGCGGGACGGCGGAGGAGCGGGATGACGGCAATCTGCTGTTCAACCCGGGATTCGAGATCATCGGGGAGGATGGCCTGCCGGAAGGCTGGGATATTGACGCCTATATGCTGGGCACCTGGGACACCGAGTTCTCGATCGACCGCCAGTTCACGCACAACGGCAATGTCAGCGTCCAGCTGGTCAACTATGAACCGAATGACGCCCGATTTGTGCAGATCGTCGAAGTCGAGCCGGAGTGCATGTACCGGCTTTCCGGCTGGATCAGTGCAGACGAGATCAGCAACAGTTCCCCCTACTACCAGTACGGTGCGAATCTCTCCATCATCAACGGGAGCCTGACCAACACCCACACCCGCGCCCTCACCGAGACCGACGGGGACTGGGTCTATGTGGAAACATACGGCGAAACCGGCCCGGACCAATATGAAGTGCAGGTCTGCGCGCGGCTCGGCGGCTTCAGCGGGACCGCCGTGGGCACCGCCTGGTTTGACGACCTCTGCCTCGAACAGGTTTGGGACCTCCCCGCGGGCGTGGTCGCGGACCTGTGGTTTGACGCAAGACAGACAGACACGGATGATGATTTCTCCGGCTGGGATGACGGCTATGACAGTTTTGACAATACAGAGCTCTATTCGAATTATAACAATACGAATGCCAACAAACAGGAACCCAGAGTTTCCACACGCCCCTGGCTGTATGTGATCGCGGCGCTTTGGGTCATGTTCGCGATGGTCCTGATGCTGCTCATGCACCAGTTCCACCGCAAATCGAGGAAAGAAGCGCGCTGGCAGATCTGGTGGATCTGGCCGGTGCTGGTGCTCGGACTGATCCTGCGGCTGGCGCTGGCGCTCGGAATCCTGCGCTTTGACGGGGCTTCCGGGATTCGGCTCGTCCTCTTCCCGGATTACTTGAACCCCGAGTACAGCTACAGCCTGGGTTACGCCGTGGACACCAACTGCTTCCGTCTGTGGAGCAGCCACCTCTCGGACCCGGAGACGGGTGTGGGCTGCGCGGGCTTCTATGCGTATGGGTATTTCTGCGATTATCCGCCGCTCTCGATGCTCATCAACGGCGGTCTGCAGCGGATCGCCTGGGGGCTGGAAAACCTGATCCAGCAGTCCTGGCCGGAAGAAACCATCATCGCGCTCACCGGCACCGCAAACGGGCACGTCTATATGAACTGGCTGGAGGACGCCGTCCTCAAGCTCCCCGCCATCCTGGCGGACCTCGGCATCGCCTGGCTTGTCGGGCATGAAGCCGTCAAGCGCGGCAAGGGCCGGGCTTTCTCCGGTCTCCTCGTGGCGCTGGTAGCCCTGAATCCCGCCATGATTCTCAACAGCGCCTGCTGGGGACAGGTGGACAGCGTGCTGGCATTCGCGATCGTTGCGGTGGCGGTCTTCGCCATGCGCCGGAACTGGATCGCGCTGATGCCCGTCTACATGCTGGCGGTGCTCTACAAGCCGCAGGCCCTGATGCTTGGGCCGCTGGGCCTTGTCGTCATCATCATCGAACTGGTCCGCCACCCGGAATCCTGGTGGCGTATGGTCATCGGCACGGTACTGGCCGTCGGCGTCGCGCTGGCCGTGATCCTACCCTTCTCCCCCAACCAGGAATGGACATGGATCTTCGACAAGTACGGGGAAACCCTGAGTTCCTACCCCTATGTCACCGTCAACACGGCCAACCTCTATTATATCTTTGACCTGAACTGGGAGAAAATCGAGACCGGAACGGCCCTGTGGCCCATTCTTTGTCTCGCAGTCCTGAGTATCGGCTGGCTGTCCTGGCTGTGCGTCCAGGACCGCAAGCGCGGCATCCGCCGGACCGCGGCCCCCGCGATCATTCTCGGCCTCCTGGGCGTGAACTTCGCACTGGCCGGCGTGTTCGGCGAGGCGCTGGTCATCCCGGACCTGCAGAACAAGCTGCAGACACTGATCAGCTACGGCTCGATGAACTACAGCGTCATGGCGCTGTGCCTGTTCATCGCCATTCACCTCTGGTGCCGTTCCCGGCGGCTCGATACCCTGCCCCTGTGCGGCGCGCTGCTGTTCATGCTCCTGTATACCTTCGGCTGCCGGATGCACGAACGCTACGTGTTCCCCGCCCTGGCCCTGCTAGCTCTCGCCTGCGCCGTCCGGCACGACCCGCGCCAGCTGGTGATGCTCCTGCTCGTGACTTTCACCTTCTTCCTGAACGAAGGCATCGTCCTGGATAACAGCATGACGCTGGGGTACCTGTACGGGCACCTGAACGCCGATACCGAGCTCCTGGCAAAGATCCTCTCCGGCCTGAACCTAACCGCCGTGCTCCTGGGTCTGTGGACCGCATACGACCTGTGTTCCGTGCCCGGGAACGACATTCCCGTGAGGCGCCGCTCCGAAGTCCTGAAAGGTGGGAAATCCATCCATGAATGATCTGCGCAAACCGGTGCGGGATCACCGGCTGCACTGGAATAAACGGGACACGCTCATCATGTGCTGTGTCACGATGGTCTACGCGGTGCTGGCGCTGGTGAACCTCGGAAGCACCAAAGCCCCGCAGTCCACCTGGACCCAAAGCGCCCGGAACGAGTCCGTCACCTTTGACCTGGGCAGGCAATACGGCGATTTCTCCATGCTGTACTACGGACCGGTGAATTACCGTAATTTCAAGGTGGAGGTCAGCGATGACGGCCAGACCTGGTCCGAGCCCTACTGGGCCCAGCTGGCGGAAGGCATGTGCTATAAATGGTACTACCTCTCGCCCTCCTACGGCGGCGAATGGCAGGAGGCCAGCATCGCCGAGGGCACGACCTATGAGACCATCCAGCGCCTGTCCGGCCGCTATGTGCGCATCACCTGCGGCAGCATGCTGCAGCAGGGCGACGGAAAGCCTTTCGGGCTGAAGCTCGGGGAGATCATCTTCCGGGAGACCACCTATTCAAACGACAGGCGGCCCGTCTCCGGCGATACGATCCTGGTAACCGTCTGCGCGCATGAGGGCGGGGACCGTTCCTCCCCTCTCTACAGTGACCCCGAGCTCCTGATCGACGAGCAGGACAGCTGCGAAGGCGAACCGAGCTGGTTCAATTCGGCCTATTTCGACGAGATCTACCACGCCCGTACCGCAAAAGAATTGCTGGATGGCACGACGGTCTATGAATACACGCATCCGCAGCTGGGCAAGCTCCTGATGGCAGGCTGCATCGCGATCTTCGGCATGACGCCCTTCGGCTGGAGGCTGGCGGGAACACTCGTGGGCATCATTATGCTCCCGGCGATCTACCTCCTGGCCAAGCAGCTGACAAAAAAGACCTGGCTGGCCGGGCTGGCCATCGGCCTGCTGGCGCTGGACTGCATGCATTTCACCCAGACCCGCATCGCAACCATCGACTCCTTCCCGGTGCTGTTCATCATCCTGAGCTACTTCTTCATGCTCCGGTTTACCCAGCGGGACCTGGCCGCCCAGGGGCGCGGCTCGTTCGCCTCCCTCCTGCCGGACCTAGGCTTGAGCGGACTGTTCTTCGGCCTGGCGGTCGCCTCCAAATGGATCGGCCTCTATGCCGGAGCCGGGCTCGCCGTGCTGTTCTTCTGGCGGATCATCGCCCACCTGCACCATACTTACGACGAAGATCCGGCCGCCCGGAAAAAACTGCTGACCGCCGCGCTGATCGGATATCTGCCTGCCGCCATGATCCTCGTGGCCTGCAAGTTTGCGATGGACGGTGTTACAGAATCCGCCTTCATCGCCTGGGCTGCGGGGGCGATCGTGGCGCTCGTGTGCCACGCCTGCGGGATGCTCATTTACGCCGCCATTCTCTCCAACGGCACACCCCAGTGGCGAATCGGATGGCTGCGCAACTTTATCCTTTGCCTGTACTGCCTGCTTTTCTTCATTGTGCTGCCCATCGCCATCTACATGCTGGTCTACATCCCCGCCTTTACCTCCGAGCACATCGAAGGTTTCGGCGCTTTCGTGGAGCGGCTGATCACCGAGCAGCAGCGCATGTATGATTACCATACCATACCCGGCCTGGGGATGGATCACAGCTTCTATTCCCCCTGGTATGAGTGGCCCACGAACGGGCGGCCCATGTACTATGCCTCGGCAGCCTTTGTGCCCACCGGATCAAGCTACGCGATCTTCTCGATGGGCAATCCGGCAGTGTGGATTGCAGGCATTTCCAGCATCGTGCTGATGTGGTTTCTGTGGGCTGCCGTCCGGCTGGACCGCCGCAGGCGTCTCCGCAGGGGAGAGGAAGTTCTCGGTGCTCCGGAGGCCTCCCCCGCTTTCATCATGATCGGTTTCGCGGCACAGTTCCTGCCCTGGGTACTGGTACCGCGCGGAACCTATATCTACCACTATTTTGCCTCGGTTCCCTTCATCATCCTCGCCACGGTCTACACGCTGAATCTCCTGTACAAGATCTTCGGCACCGGCGGGAAAGTCGTGGCTATCACCCTGATGGTGGTCGCCGGTCTGCTGTTCATCGCGCTCTTCCCCTACATGAGCGGCATCACCGTCCCCAACTGGTACCTGGACATCGGTTCTAAACTGGCCCACGTTTATCATCATTGATTCTCATATCTACTGGAGGGATTCACCATGGAAGCTCTTGCCACCTCGACGCTGCCGTTCCTCGATACCCTGGCGAACGCACGAATCGGGTTTGTCACAGCATTCTTCAACCTGCTCACCTATTTGGGCGATGAAAAGCTCTTTGTCGTCATCGCCCTGATCGTGCTCTGGTGCTTCTCCAAGCGCGGCGGTCTGTACATGCTGACCGTCGGATTTGCTGCCAGCAGCATCGGCCAGACGCTGAAGGCACTCCTCCGGATCCCCAGGCCCTGGAACCTGGGCGACAAGCCCTTTGCACAGGCGGACACGATCGCAAAGTCCGGGTATCCGAGCGAGGGCGGCCTGCTCAACAAGATCATGAACAAACTGGGTGACGCCGCCGACGGCTGGTCCTTCCCCAGCGGCCACACCCTGATCAGCGTGGGTACCTACGGCAGCATGGCTGCCTGGTTCAAGAATAAATGGATCCGGATCATCGGCATCCTGCTGGCGGTCCTGATTCCCTTTACCCGCCTGTATCTCGGCGTCCACACACCCGTGGACATCATCGGCGGTACATTGCTCGCACTGGCGCTGGTATTCATCCTGAAGCCCGTCTTTGCGTCCGACGGCAACCGGAAAATCCGCGCCGTGCTCATCGGAAACATCATCCTGACCGTCCTGCTGCTGGCCGTGGCATACCTGATCAAGCCGTCTGAACTAGCAGGAGAAAACGCGGGCAATTACGCAAGCGGGATTAAGAACCTCTGGCAGCTCATCGGCGCGACCCTCGCTGTCTGGCTCGCTTTCGAGGCCGACGAGGGCTGGCTGCACTATGACACCCGCGCCGTATGGTGGGCGCAGCTGCTCAAAATCGCCGGCGGCTGTGTGATCGTGCTGGGTGTTCAGCTGGTCATCCAGAAAGCGCTGGGCTATTCCAGCAAAGAGCTTACCCTTGAGAATATGACAAAGATGGGCTATATCGCCTGCATGGCCAATTTCGCCTGCATGGCAGCCGGTACCATTCTCTGGCCGATGACCTTTAAATGGTTCTCCAAGCTCGGATACAAAGGCAAACATGCCAGGAGATAAACCTTATCACTTCATGAAGGAGGACAGCACCATGAAACTCGTTCCCGCCGACATCGCATCCATGCTCGACCACTCCACCCTTCAGCCCTACCTGACCGAAGACGACATCCGCCGCGGCGCGGAGGTTGCCCTCAAGTATCACACCGCCTCCATGTGCGCGCGCCCCTGCGATGTGCCAATCATGGCCGAGATGCTGAAGGGCTCCGGCGTGAAGGTCTGCACCGTCATCGGCTTCCCGCACGGCGCACACGAGACCGCCATCAAGGTAACCGAGGCCGACCTCGCGCTCGAAGAGGGCTGCGAGGAGCTCGACATGGTCATCAACATCGGCCGGATGATCCGCGGCGACGAAGACTATGTCCGCGAAGAGATCCGCCTGATCTGCGAACACGCCCATGCAAAGAACGCCATCGTGAAAGTCATCCTCGAGAACTGCTACCTCACCGACGAACAGAAAAAGCGCGCCTGCGAGCTCTCGGAGGAGGCAGGCGCGAATTTCGTGAAGACTTCCACCGGCTACGGAACCAGCGGCTGCACCATCGACGACCTCAAGCTTATGCGAGCCGCGGTTTCATCCAAAGTGCAGGTCAAGGGTTCCGGCGGCATCCGTGACCTGGACACCGTCCTAGCCGCGAGGGCTGCCGGCGCGACCCGCTGCGGTGTCTCCGCCACGGAAAAGATCATGGCCGAGGCCGAAGCACGGTATGCGGCAGGGACGTTGGAAGCGTAACGGAACCTCACCCCAACCCCTCTCCTTTCAGGCGAGGGGCTTTCGATTGTTAGTAAACATCCACCGGCACAGCCGGTGGCTTTTCATATGCGGGCATAGCCCTAGATTACTAGCCTGCGCCCTTGCAGGCGCCATTACGGTCTGCCACTTGCGAGGGGCTTGTTCTGGTCGCCCGTAAACGGGCTTATCAAT
>JAFZPI010000027.1 GCA_017552615.1 Clostridia bacterium | reverse complement strand
GGCAACGATACGCAGGGCAAGTCCTTCCACGACTGCAGTCTTGCCGACACCGGGCTCGCCGATCAGCACCGGGTTGTTCTTGGTTTTCCGGGACAGGATGCGGATCACGTTCCGGATCTCGCTGTCTCGGCCGATGACCGGGTCCAGCTTTTGCTTCCGGGCCATGTCCACCAGATCCGTGCCGTATTTCTTCAGCGCGTCATAGGTTTCTTCAGGGTTGTCGCTGGTGACACGGGTCGCCCCGCGGACCTCGCTCAGGGTCTTCAGAAAGCGGTCCGCCCGGTATCCGAGACTGTTGAGGATCGCCTTCATCCGATCATTCGGTCGCGCCGCGATGCCCATCCACAGGTGCTCGACGGAGACGTACTCGTCCTTCATCTGCTTCGCGGCGGCGTCGGCCTCATTCAGGGCTTTGTCAAGGTCCTGCGAGATATAGATCTTGTCCGCCTCCCGCCCGGAACCCGTGACGCGCGGGATGCGCTCCAGCGCGTCCTGCAGCTGGCTGCGCAGGCTGTCAACCTGCACATCCGCTTTGGTCAGGAGCTGGACGATCAGACCCTCCCCATCCTCGGTCAGCGCGAGAGCCAGGTGTTCCTGGTCCACCTGCATGTGCTGGTACTCCAGCGCGATCTGCTGTGCCCGGCGGATCGCTTCCTGGGATTTCTGCGTATAATTGTTCATGGATGCCATATCCATCAGCCTCCATTCTGATAAGATTTATCTGAAAACAATGGTCTCGCAAAGTCTGACTTTCTTTGACCTTGCAAGACCATTGTACTCCAACTATGCTGTTTGTCAAGAGGCAAATGACAGTTTTGAACGTTTTGTTTTCCGGTTTTTTAGTGTTCACTCTTTCGTGTTCTCGGCCGCCGTGAGCGACGCTGCTGGACCTCCTTCTTGACCGGAGTCTCCCCGCGCAGGGACAGCAGCTGATCCCGCAGCTGCGCGGCCCGTTCGAATTCAAGCGCCTTCGCGGCGGCGAGCATCTCGCCCTCGATCTGACTGAGGAGGGCAGCGCGCTCGTCCTCGGTCATCTCGTCCGGCGCTTCTGCCGCGACCTGCTTTGTGATTTCCAGCACATCGCGGATCGCGTTGCGCACGGTCTCCGGCGTGATGCCGTTCGCCTCGTTGTAGGCCTGCTGGATACCGCGGCGGCGGTTGGTCTCGTTGATAGCTTTCATCATGCTCTCGGTGATGATGTCACCGTACATAATGACCCTGCCGTCCACGTTCCGCGCGGCACGGCCCACCGTCTGCACCAGGGATGTCTCGGACCGCAGAAAACCCTCCTTGTCCGCATCCAGAATCGCGACCAGCTTGACTTCCGGCAGGTCCAGGCCTTCCCGCAGGAGGTTGATGCCCACCAACACGTCAAATTCGCCGAGCCGCAGCCCGCGGATCAGTTGCATTCGGTCGATCGTCTGGATGTCGCTGTGCAGGTAGCGCACCCTGATCCCCAGTTCATCAAGATACTCCGTCAGAGATTCTGCCATGCGCTTGGTCAGCGTTGTGACCAGCACGCGCCCGCCGTCCTCTGTCGCCTTGCGGATCTCTCCCACGACATCGTCTACCTGGCCTGTGGCCTTGCGCACGACGATCTCCGGGTCCAGCAGCCCTGTCGGGCGGATGATCTGCTCGACCACCTGTTCCTGCCGTGCCATCTCATAGGGCCCGGGAGTTGCCGAGACATAGATCACCTGGTGGATGCGCTCCTCGAACTCATGGAAAAGCAGAGGCCGGTTGTCGTAAGCCGAGGGCAACCGGAATCCGTACTGGACCAGCGTGTCCTTCCGGGCACGATCTCCGTTGTACATCGCCCGGATCTGCGGCACGGTGACGTGGCTCTCGTCAATGATTGTCAAAAAGTCGCCGGGGAAATAGCTCAGCAGTGTATAGGGCGGATCCCCGGGCTGCCTGCCATCGAAGTACCGGCTGTAGTTCTCGATTCCCTGACAATAGCCGATCTCCCGCATCATCTCGATATCATAGTGCGTGCGCTGTGCGATGCGTTCGGCTTCCAGCGGCTTCCCGTCGTGGGTAAATCTCTCGACCCGCTCTTTCAGGTCCCGCTCGATGGCCTCGATGCCTGCCGCCATGCGGTCCGGGTTCGTGGCATAGAAAGTCGCTGGATAGATGCTGGCATGGGCCCGCGTCGTCAGCACATGGCCCGACACCGCGTCGATCTCGCTGACCCGGTCAATCTCATCGCCGAAAAACTCAATGCGGAGCGCCCGGTCGTGTGAAGAAGCCGGGATGACCTCCACCGTATCGCCCTTCACCCGGAAAGTTCCCCGGGCGAACTCCACCTCGTTGCGCTCGTACTGGATGTCGATCAACTGGCGGATCAGGCTGTCCCGGCTGACCTTCATCCCCGGGCGGACAGAGACCATCTGTCCCTCGTATTCTTCCGGGTCGCCCATCGAATAGATGCACGAAACCGATGCCACGATGATGACGTCCTTCCGCTCCCGCAGCGCGGCCGTGGCGGAATGCCGCAGCCTGTCGATCTCCTCATTGATCGAGGCATCCTTCTCAATATAAGTATCCGACGAGGCGATGTAGGCCTCCGGCTGGTAATAATCGTAATAGCTGACAAAGTATTCCACTGCGCTGTCGGGAAAAAACGCCTTCAGCTCCGAGCATAGCTGCGCGGCCAGCGTTTTGTTGTGCGCAATGACGAGCGTCGGCTTCTGGACCCGCTCGATCACGGATGCCATCGTAAACGTCTTGCCCGACCCGGTCACACCAAGCAGCACCTGCTCCTTCAGCCCGCTTTCGATCCCCTTCGCCAGCGCATCGATCGCCTGGGGCTGGTCGCCGCTGGCCGCATAGGGGGCTTTGAGGATGAATTGGTTCATGGATGGCCTCCGTAAAACAAATCCCGCCATACCTCGCGCATCACGCACAGGGATGACGGGGAAAGCATGGGGAACATATTTCATTATCCGACTTTGCGCTTCGCGTCTCTGGCTTGAGCCGCTTTTCGGAATGCTTCAATCATCGAATCCGATAGTTCAGGGCAATCTTCCTCATATACAATGTCATGGCAGCTGGCTTCCTCCAGCATGGCAATTTGTTCAGGCGTAGCTCTCATATCCGGTGTCAGTGTAGCAAAAACCATCGTATCCGGATCGTACGCCTCGATCTTTGGCCGATGAACTCTGGAATCGATCTGATAATCATTAGTAGCTTTATTCATTCTGGTTTCACCCCTTGCTTAGGACATGTCCTGATTAAGATACAGCCTCTCCTCAAGCTTGTTAGCAAGACGGGCTGAAATGAGCCTGATCCTTTCCCGTCCCAGAATGATCCGATCCGTATAGACGACAAACAGAAGGCCATGCACTCTTCCGAGCGTCAGTTTCATTTCCGAATGGCTGGATGGAAAGACTGCATCATTCTCGACTGCCCGTCCGATCGTGTCGTAACGGTCCTCATCCTCGCTGTGTACGTCATCGTACACTTCAATCCGGTTGACATCATTGAATACAAGCATGGCGGTCTCGAATGAAACATGATGAATCGCGATGTTGTGTTCATTCTTGGCGGCGTCCCATACAAAATCCAGCAGACCCATAGTTGTCAGGATATCCTGATGTTCCGTCCGTTCAGGGAAATAAGGAGTTCGTTCATCTGTCATCCTCATCATCTCCTCCGCCTGTGATATTTTACCACAAACAGTGTATTTCGACAATATTCTTTCCTGATAGTCCGTGTCATTCCAGGTCTTCAATCAAATCCTTCACCACTTCCGCCGCAAGGATCAATCCCGCCGCAGCCGGAACAAAAGCCGTGCTGCCCGGAATATCTCTCCGTGCCGAATTGTCGGCAGCATCTGCAGCGGGTTCCAGCGAACGACGGGGCGGCTCGGTGGAGTAGACCACCTTCAGACGGTCGATCCCCCGGCGCCGGCACTCGCTGCGCATGACACGAGCCAATGGGCACACTGAAGTCTCATGAATGTCACCGACCTGAAGGGCCGTTGGATCCAGCTTGTTTCCCGTCCCCATAGCGCTGATGATCGGTGTCCCCGACTCCTGCGCCTGCTTGGCCAGCGCCAGTTTCCCCGTAACGGTATCAATCGCGTCAACGATATAATCATATTTGGTAAAGTCAAACATATCCCGTGTTTCGGGCAGATAGAAAACTCTGTGCACCGTCACCCGGCAATCCGGATTGATCCGGCGGATGCGCTCCGCCGCGACCTCTGCTTTGAACTGGCCGATCGTATCCTGTGTTGCATAGAGCTGGCGGTTCAGGTTGGTCTGAGAGAAACAGTCGTGGTCGATCAAATCGAGCGCGCCGATCCCGGAGCGGGCCAGGGCCTCCACCGCATAGCAGCCAACCCCGCCGAGGCCGAAAACAGCCACGCGGCATTGCGCAAGGCGCTCCATGGCAGAAGGGCCAAAGAGCATCCGGGTACGGGCAAAAGAATCGGACATGATTAGGATTCCTCCAGATGGTTCCTCAGGCTTTGGCTACGCGAGTAAACGTCTTCTCCCACTCCGGGCAGCCCACACCTTTCAGCGTGACGGTCAGATCTTCCCCGCTCTTTTGAATGGTCAGCAGGTTGTGGAAAGGACTATCCGGCGAGCGGCTCTCCAGGCTCAGCACACCCTTCTCCCATCCCGCCTTGCGGATCATATTGCCCAGAGGTTTCCAGCCGAGGGATTCCGCATTGCAGAAATACGGTGCATCCAGCCCGTAAAGCCACTGTGTTCCTTTCGGGGTATCCTCATCCGTGAAAGAAACCGCGATCAGTCTTCCATACTGTTTCAGGCTGAGCTGCCCCTCGTCACTCTTCCATACACCCTCCGGCACTTCGCCGGAATCGTCATTCCCAGGCCACGGACACGACAGCGCCGCCTCCCGCTCACGGAAGGCTTTTTGCTCCTCCGGGGTACCTGGTTCCATGTCGGCGGCCGGGAAAAGGTATTCGTGCAGGAGACGCATCTCCTCGCCCATGTCCTTTACCCCCGCGGTGATAGCCACGACCATGTCCTTGTCCGGGGAAACCATGCAAATTTGCCCAAAGGCACCGTCGCCGCGGTAACGGTTGCCCCGCGTACGCCAGATCTGGTAACCATAGCCCTGGTTCCACTCGTTGTTTGGATCCGGATGTCCGTTGCTGTTGTCGACCTGTTTCTTCGAGGCTCTCTCAAGCCATTCCGGCGGCAGAACCTGACGGCCTTCCCAGCGTCCGCCGTCGAGCATGCACTGGCCCATTCGCAGGATGCTTTCGCCGGAGAGGTGCAGGCCCCATCCACCGCAGCAGACGCCCTCGGGTGAAAGGTCAAAGTCCGGAGCGGGAATCCCCAGTGGCGCGAAAAGCCGCGGCATCAGGTAGTCGCGTACCGTCAAGCCCGTTACGGTCTGCACCATTTTGGACACCAGGTAGGTTCCGTGGCTGTTGTAATGGAACCATTCGCCCGGTGCATGGGCAAAGGCATGGCCCATGACCTCCCGGGCCCATTCATTGGTCTCTGTTCGGTCACTTGATTCTTCCAATCCGGAGGACATGGTCAGCAGGTGGTGCAGGGTAACTTCAGTCAGATGCGGATCTGTGTTTTCCGGAACATCGTCCGCCAGGATATCCACGACCTTACTGTCCCATGCCAGCAGACCTTCCTGCACGGCAAAACCCGCGGCTGCGCTGGTGAAGAGCTTTGAAAGGGAAAACAGCATATGGGGCACCGAATGGTCGTAAGGCGCAAAGCACATCCGTGCCGTCAGCTTTCCGTGCCGCGCCACGAGGATGGTGTGGTGTTCCAGCCCGGAACGCTCCACGGCGTCCAGATATTGCAGAAGGCCTTTTGAGGATAATCCAGCATCTTCCGGGAAGGGAATTAAGTTCATGTTCATAATGATAATCTCCTTTGTTTTTTCTGGCTGCTGAGATTATTATAGCCGTGGTTGGGTAGGGGGTCAAGGGGAGGAAAGGCTTTCATTCGAACCTATTGGAGGATGACCAAACCGTTTATTCATTGGTTCTTTCCATAATGTTTTGAAAATATCGCCAAAAGGTCCTTCCTCTTGCAACATTTTCTTCCCAAATTCGTCATATAATTGTCGAATCGTGCTGAAACCCCCTTGTCAAACCGGGCTTTAGCATGTACAATACAGATGGTGGATTATACCCATCTGCCGATAGTAGAGGTGAACCGATATGAAGAAGCATCTGAATCGCCGCGCAAAGGTGACAGCGCTTTGCCTGCTGCTGCTGGCCTGTCTCGCGCTGACAGCCTGCTATGTGCCGCCGGACGATACGGGCACCGGCAACAACAATAACCCGAACGGAAACAGCGCCGCACGTTTCGAAACCGCAACACCGGCTCCATCGCCGACGCCGAGTCCGACACCGACGGCCTCGCCAACCCCGGCGACCATTTATGTCGAGGTGACCAATCCGCCGGCCCAGAGTACCAACGGCTACAGCGGGTGGACGACCACCACGACAGACAACCCGAACAATACCACAAACTACCAGCCCGTGGTAACCAACCCGCCGGTGGTGACGAACGCACCGGCCACGAACACGCCCTCCCCCACCCCGGTGGAAACGCTGCGGAAGGGCTCCAAGGGCGAGGCCGTGCGCCAGCTGCAGCAGCAGCTCAAGACACTGGGCTACTATTCCGGCACCGTTGACGGCGATTACGGCGACGGCACCGTCGCGGCGGTCAAAGCCTTCCAGAAGGCCAACCGGCTGACCGATGACGGCGTCGCGGGTGAGAAGACGCAAAAAGCGCTGTTCTCAGGCACCGCTGTCGCCGCGACCGCAACTCCGAAGACGACAGCCACGCCGAAAGTCACCAACACACCCAAGCCCACGGCGACCCCGAAGACAAACATCTACCTGGAACCCGGCAATTCCGGTGCAAATGTAAAGAAGCTGCAGCAGCAGCTCATCGACCTCGGCTACCTGAGCGGCTCCGTGACCGGTTACTACCGGGGCGCTACGGAATATGCCGTAATCGCTTTCCAGAAGCGCAACAATCTCGACGCGGACGGCAAGGCCGGTCCCAAGACGCTTGAGAAACTCTACTCCGGCACCGCGAAGAAGGCCAGCCAGCTCGCGGCCACCATCGGCGAGACGCTCTACCAGGGAGAATCCGGCGACGGTGTCCGCGCAATGCAGCGACGGCTCAAGGAACTCGGTTACCTGACCGGAAACGTGGACGGCAGTTACGGCCCTGCCACGGCCAGCGCGCTCGAACGCTTCCAGGCCTCCCACGGGCACAAGGTTGACGGCAGCCGGGCAACCGGCGATGACCTCGAGGCCCTCTATTCCTCCAACGCCGTGCGCGCCGGGGAGAGCGGCGGCATTGACGATGACAGCGGCGATTCCTACTACGCCAACGCCTCAACCGAGACCCTCACCCAGGGAATGGTCAGCAGCGACGTCAAGCAGATGCAGAACCGGCTCAAGGAGCTCGGCTACTATACCGGCCCCGTGAACGGCGAATACGACAGCGCCACGGTCACCGCGGTCATGGCCTTCCAGACCAGCCGCAACCTGGACAGCGACGGCAAGGCTGGCACTTCGACCCTCACAGCCCTGTACGATGAGAATTACACGGTGACCTACAGCACCTTGAAAAAAGGCAGCAAGGGCTCGAAAGTCCTGAATCTCCAGCAGGCACTGTATGAATTCGGCTACTACACCGGCGCGGTGGACGGCAGCTACGGCGACGGCACCGTCGAGGCCGTGCGCGCCTTCCAGAGCCGCAACGGGCTGAAGGTCAGCGGTGTCGCGGACAACGAGACCCAGACCGTGCTCTATTCTTCCAACGCACTCGAAGCCGCCGAAGTCGCCAGCGGATTTGACGCGCTGGAGTACGGCGACAGCGGGGAGGATGTCCTGGAGATGAAGGATGTCCTGCTGCAGCTCGGCTATGCCCCCTCATCCAACAATGACAAATATGACAGCAAGACCGAGGCGGCTGTCCGCCTCTTTCAGGAGCGGAACGGCCTGACCGTGGACGGTGTCGCCGGTCCGGCAACGCTCAAGAAACTCTATTCCGAAAACGCCATCGCGGCGGAATGACACAGGAGGCACGCACCATGTCCGAAGCAATCGAACGGAAACCCGTCATTTTTTCCGGTATCCAGCCCTCCGGGACGCTGACGCTCGGCAACTATATCGGCGCACTGAAAAACTTCGTCGTGCTGCAGGATGACTATGACTGCATCTACTGCATCGTGGACGAGCACGCCATCACCGTGCGCCAGAACCCCGCCGATCTGCGCCGCCGCTGCCTGGAGCTTGCGGCCATCTACCTGGCTGCGGGCATCGACCCGAAGAAGAGCCTGGTCTTCTGCCAGAGCCATGTCAGCGGGCACGCGGAACTCGGTTGGATCCTGAATTGCTTCACCTACATGGGCGAGCTGAGCCGCATGACTCAGTTCAAGGCCAAGAGCGCCGCGCACGCCGACAACATCAACGCAGGCCTTTTCACCTATCCGGTGCTGATGGCCGCGGACATCCTCCTCTACCAGGCCAACCTCGTCCCCGTCGGCGTCGACCAGAAACAGCACCTGGAGCTGTGCCGGGACATCGCGATCCGCTTCAACGGCGTGTACGGCGACGTATTCACGATCCCGGACGGCTATATCCCGAAGGTCGGCGCCCGGATCATGAGCCTGCAGGAACCCACGAAGAAAATGTCCAAGTCCGACCCGGAGGAGACCTATATCGCCCTGATCGATCCGCCGGACGCCATCCGCCGCAAGATCAAGCGCGCCGTGACGGATTCCGACGGCGAGATCCGCTTTGACCCGGAGAACAAACCGGGCGTCAGCAACCTGCTGTCCATCATGAGCGCCCTCGGCGGCGGGGAGATCGATGCCATCTGCAGTGAACTGCAGGGCCAGGGGTACGGCGTCCTGAAGAGCCGCGTGACCGACTGCGTCATTGCCGCCCTCGAACCGCTGCAAAACGAGTTCCGCCGCCTGATGGCGGATAAGTCCTACCTGCAGGGTGTCATCGACGAAGGTGCCGCCAACGCCAACCGCATCGCCTTACGCACGCTCCGCAAGGTGCAGAAGAAGATCGGCTTTGCGCCGAGAGGAAACGCATGAGAAAGATTGCCTTGTTCCTGGTTCTCTGTCTTCTCCTCCCCTTCGTGACGGGGATGGTTTTCGGTGCCATCGCAGAGGGTGATCTCCCGCCGCTGATCTCGACGCCCATCCCGAGCAGCACAGAGCCAACGGATGAGGAACCGGATGCACCGGAACAGTATCAGGAGCCGACGCCGGATCCTGAAACACTCCTTCGCCTCCATCAGATCAACATCGGTTACGGAGACGCCTATCTCCTGACCGTGGGCGATTGGGTGATCCTCGTCGACTGCGGCACGAACACCACGGATCCCGTGTCGACCGGACGTATCAACTATCCGCTGTTCACGTACCTCGAAGCCTGCAAAATCGACCATATAGACGTCCATTTTGTGACCCACTGGCACAATGATCACGACTACAACGTCAATTTGCTCGGCGCTCTCTATGGAACGGAAGACACCATGGTCTACGGAGTCACGGAGAAACTGTATAAGGAATTTGACCCGCTGGTCGCGGGAACCTACCAGGAGCTGCGCGACGGGGACCGGCTGTCGATCGGTCCGCTGGAAGTTCTTGTCGTAGGCCCGGAATACAAAGAAGGCATCCCCGGCAACCGCAACATCGATTCGATGAACTTCGTTGTCACGTACGGCGATGTCACAATGATGTTCACCGGTGACTTTATCCAGTCCGGGATCCTGAAGCGCTGGTGGGAGGAGATCACAGACATTGACATTCTCTCTTTCCCGCACCACGGCGCGGAGATCCAGGAAACCCCGGTTGCCCCCTACCGCGTCATCAATCCGCGGCTGGTGCTCATCAGCAGCGCCGAACGCGGCATTGTACGGAATTATGCGATGAATTACGCCCATGCCCCTCAGGACGCGGTCTACCTCTCCTACCTGGACGGCCACGTGCTGGTGAGTACGGACGGGGAAAACATCTGGTATGCCACCAACGTCATTCCCGGGGAGCTGCCCCTTGGCGAGCTCCTGCCACCGCGGGAAAACTGAATTTCCTGAACGACAAAAGACGCGGAAAAGTGAAGACCGCGTCTTTTGCTTTGCGGCGTGATATCACTCCGCCACTTTCTTCTCCGGCTGCTCTTCACCCGTTTCGTATGCAGACGTTGATACAGGCTGTGCCGCTGCCAGTACTGCGGCCTGGGCTTCCTTGCGCTGCTGGCGCTCATAGGACGACATGCTCAGTCGGCAGTAAAGGTCTGTCACCGCATCCACACACAGGGCGATGCCCAGCATCAGCAGGACATTGGCCTGGGAACTCAGCAGTGCCACGATGCCGAGGACCAGCGACATCACCGAAATGCTCAGGGGGATATACCAGTTCCCGTGATCCCGCTGCCGCAGGTCGAAGGCCGCCTGCAGACGGACACTGCCGATCACCAGCAGGGCTGCGCCGCAGATCGCCTGCAGCCAGTCGCTCCGGACATCGGTGTTATAGAGCAGCATCAACGCGCCGAGGATCATGCGCAGGGCGCCCCCGGTCAGCAGCTGCTTTTCACGGGCTGTGTCCTGGTCTTCCCGGAAATAACGCACCACGCGCCACATGCCCAGGAGAATGATGATGATCGCTGCCGCAAAATAGGCAAAGGAGACGGCCTCCTTCGGCCAGATCAGCAGAACGATGCCAAGGAGCGCCATCACAGCCGTATACAGATAACCTCTGTGCACCGCCGCGGTAATGGCCGAATCGATCGGTGTCTGCCTTCTCTCTTTCATCTTACAGTTCCTCCTCGCTGTTGTTCAGTCGGGTGGATGCGATCTCGATCAGCCGCTCCTCCAGCTCTGCGTCCTCCACGGGCACAAACTCTTCCATCTCTTCGCCGTTTTCATCCGTGAATGCGTTCACGCGCACCACGTAGCACCCGACCTCATCGGGAACCTCGGCGGTATTCGCTTCTTTCGGTGCGTCCATCAGGATCGCGTACTCCTGCCCGTTGTAAAAGAAGTAGTCCGTCACCTGCACCAGCAGGGTGTTGCCGTCCTCATCGGTCATTTCCAGCAGATCCGGCTGGAGGTTTTCGTCTTCGGGAAGCATCTCGTCCATCTCCATTCTTCGTTTTCACTATGCCTTATGCCCTGTGCCCTATGCCTTCTTTTTCAACGGTTCCAGCGTCCCATCCGGCCGCTTCAGCACCACGCCGTCCAGCATGGCTTCCATCCCCTTGCGGAATTCCTGCAGGTACTCTCTCCGTAAAGCCGCCTGCTCCTCCACTTCCGCAGGCGTCAGGCCGAGGTCCTTTTTCTTGCGGGCCAGTTCATTGATCCGCAGGATCTTCGCGTGTTCCAATCCGTTCTCCCCCTCTCACGTATGCATAGCGGCGTACAATGCACACCTGGGTGGCAATGAGCGCCAGGCAGGCCGCCATCAGCCCATAAGCGCCGAGGCGATTGCCCCAGCGGTCGACGCCAAACTCTGCCCAGACCGCGACGCCGATCCCCGCGAGTGTCAGCAGCCAGACCATCAGCAGCAGGGACTGCTTCATGCCCCGGCGGACCTGCGGAGCCCGCGCCATGCGAACTGACCATCGCACCAGCACCGCCACCACGAATACAATGGCTACAACCTGCTGCACGTGCACAAAGTGTTTGACCATGTGTCCGTCCTGCCGGAAGGACTCGAACAATACCTGTCCGATCCCGTAGATGACCAGGAAAATCCTTGTCAGGTCTCCGCCGGTGCGTTTGATCGGCCGCTGGCCCAGTTCCTCCATGAGAACCACCAACGCCAGGCAGAACAGCGCCTCAAAGAAGAAGATCGGATAGACCGCTTCGCCTTCGACCGTGGGGCACAGGCCGGACTTCGCCAGCCACGCCCAGGTGACCGGACGGCCCAGGCCGAGACCGGTCCCGGCCTCGCACAGGCGCTCGATCAGCACCGCCAGCGGCAGGCCTACACAGAGGCTGTCCCGCAAGGCGCCGGTTTCGGTGTGCAACCATTTCTCGGCAATCTTCGCACCGAGGATCGCCCCGAGGATCGCTCCGGATACCGAGTAGCCGCCTTCCCAGAAGTACAGTGCCGGCAGGGGATTCCCGAGCGTGTTGATATAGTAGCTTGACTCAATGACGCCCACCGCGAGGTCCGCCAGCACATAGAGTGCCCGGGAGCAGAACCATGCGAGCGGGATTACGCAGAAGCACAGCCGGATGAATCCGCCCCAGCCCAGGCCGAGGCGCAACACCCGGGGTAACGTGACCGCCAACCCGCAGAGCATGGCCAGCATGCAGCCCAGGGCATAGCCTGTCACCGGCAGGCCAAAGAGGGTAAAGACCGTCTGATCCATATCGGTTTTCCTTTACATGTCGTTATTCCGCCGAGTCCAGGCCAAAGTCCACCGCCGTGGCAAAATAGATGATATCGGAGACGGAGCGCTCCGCCTCGAAGCTCTTGTCGGAGTAATTCTGACCGTGGAAGACCATCAGGCAGCTGTTGCCGCCGTCGAGGTTGTAGGCCTGGGTGCAGCCCAGTTCCAGCATAAGCTGCGCGAGTTCCTCACCCGTGAATCCGCTTTTGCCGTCGCGCTTGAAGCTGTCAATGACCACCAGCACATATTCGAGCTCTCCTGTCTGCCCGATCGCGCAGCGGGGCTCCATATGGCCCAGGTTGAATTGATAGTCGATTTCCGTTTTGGATTTCATGGGAAATTCATGGATCGCACCGTCGATGATCAGCGCCGGGCCGAAGTCAAAGACGTTGACCAGCGTGTACTGCTCCGTGAGGGCTTTGAGCTGGCTGTTGAATTCTTTGTTATCCTTGGAACGGATCAGGATGTGGAAATTGCCTTCGCTGTCAATCGCCAGAAGGTCCCGTGTCTTATAGGGTGTCTTGCGTCCTTGCTGGACCTTGCCCATGCGGACGATGAGTCCGCCCTCGTCGCTGGAGAAATACTCGCCGCCGATCGCGATAATGGCGTTCGCCTTCCGGGCCATGGTCGAGATCTTGTTTGTGCGGCCCTTGCTGGTCACAGCCGTCCGAAACTGACTGGCGTCCGCGATCTTCACCCAAGCGATGTTGATAACAGCGTTTTCTGTCTGACGCTTTTCCACACGGACGGTGATGCTCACGTCATGGTAGCCGTCCTCGGTATAGTTGCTCTCCGGCGCCACATGACCGATGGAAAAGTCGATCGGCAGCGGTTCGAAGACACCTTCTGCTTCAATTTCTTCATCCAAGTCTACCGTTTCCAGTTCCTCGGCGACGCCAAAGCACGGGACAAGCAGAAGCGCCGTCAGCATGAATGCAAGCCATTTGGTTATTCTATTCCTCATTCTGATCTTCACCGTTCCTTATTCACTCAGTCGAAATACCCGGCATAGGGGTCTTCTTCCTCATCATCCCAGGAGAAGCCGTCTTCCTCTTCTTCTGTTTCTTCTGTTGTCTCTTCGTCTTCTCCCCAGAGGTCGTCGAGGAAAGAGAGCTCCTCATCCCGGGTGTCCGCGACCTGTTTGGCAATCGTTTTCTCGTTCAGGTCGCCCCGCGGCACGGCAAGCGCCACACTTGCCAACATAGCAACACACAGCACCGTCAGCACGATATTCTTGAAAATCCGCATGTCGGCCTCCCTTTACTTCTTCGCTCTTTCGCCAAAGACCCAGCGCTGCTGAATCCGGAAATTGACCATGTACATCGCAACATCGATCACGATGTTCAGCAGGAGATGCAGGACCGGCACGCTGCTGAGCAGGAAATGATCGAGGAATGCGAACAGGAGCGTGGTGACCGCCAGGCTGCAGATCGCCAGGATGATATATCGTACGACCGTACCGCGGTCCTGCTTGTCCCTGAAAACGAAATCCCGATTCAGCCAGTAATTCACCGGTGCGGAAAACAGGCGGGCAATCGGCTTTGCAACCAGCGCGCGGAAGGCGAAAGGAATCCCCAGGATTGTGATGATGTCGTTCTCATAGGCCTTGAAAACCCAGAACATCAGGACGGACAGAACCGTGAACTCCAGCAGCCACGACAGCATGCTCGTCGCCGAATAGCGGATAAAGCTCCCGAGAATGACCTTGTAGATCCGCCAGGAATCACGGATTGGGTGGAAGTGCGTACCCTCGTTGTTGTTCTCGTATATGGTTTCGATCGTCAGCGTGCGGATCGGAAACTTGCGTCGGGCGCAACCGATGAGCACGTTCATCTCGTACTCGTAGCGGTCGCCCTCGACTCCGATCATAAAGGGCAGTTCTTCACGGCGGAAGGCCCGCAAGCCCGTTTGCGTGTCCGGGAGCCAAACCCCGTACAGGAGCTTGAACACCGTGGAGGTCATCCGGTTGCCAAAGCGGGATTTGGGCGGGATGTTCGGCAGGTTGAAGTCCCGGCTGCCCAGCCAGAGCGCCTGATCATCCCCGGCCAGTGCCTCCGCCATGCGCAGGCAGTCCGGCACGGTGTGCTGACCGTCGGCGTCTGCCGTGAGCACGCCGGAGCAGTCCGGTTCGTTCTCGAGGATCCACCGACAGCCATGCTTCAGCGCGTACCCCTTACCGTGGTTGACTTCATAGCCCAGGACGGTGGCGCCCATCTCCGCGATGCGGTCAAAGATGGGCTGGTAATCGGCGGAGGAGCCGTCGTTGACCACGACCACGCAGGAAAAGCCGTTCTCCATCAGCTCCGCCACATACGCGGGAAGCCGTTCGTCCGGCTCCAGCGACGGGATCAGCACCACGGGCAGTTTCCGCTCCGGCATGGCTCCGCCTCCTTCCTCATCGTCCTTACCCACTCCATGATACCACCTGCGGGGAAGAAAATCAATCGCTATCCCAGTTCCTGAAAGCCCTGACCTGCAAACAGTTTGTAAACTTTTGCCCTATTCCCTGCAGAGCGCCCCGGTCTTTGCGCCGGTCTCCCGCAGCAGGTCTGCCGCGGACAGCAGCACCTGGCATCCCCGCGCCCCCGCGGAGACGCTGATCCACTCCAGCTCGCTCACGGCTTCGTCGAAATAGGTCGGAAAGGCTTTCTTCATTCCGATCGGGCTGCATCCGCCCCGGACATAGCCGGTCAGGGCCAGCAGGTCCTTCTGCGGCAGCATCGCAACGCCCTTGTGCCCCGAGACACGCGCAACGGCCTTCAGATCCAGTTCCTTCTCGACCGGGATCACGCACACCAGATGGCTGCGGTCATCGGCCGTCAGAACCAGTGTCTTCCAGACGATTGCCGGATCCAGCCCGGTCTTGGCCGCCACAGTTTTCCCGTCAAAGACGTCTTCCTCGACGGCATACTCGCGGGTCTCATAAGGAATATGGGCCGCGTCCAGATGCCGCAGGACGTTCGTTTTCACTGCTTTTGCCATTGCAAACCCCTTTGACAGTTCACGGTTTAATGGGCCGGATCAGGATAAACGGCGTCAGCTCATCGCCCTGCCCCGAGGGGTTGTCCTTCATCGCGTCCTGGATCTGCTCGTCAGACAGCGGGAAGTTCGTCCCCTTGCCGAGCTGGTTCTGGTCGATGTCATTGGCGTCCATCAGCACCACCGGCACCCCGGTCGCCTTCTCGATGCCGTCGCAGAGCTCGACCGGGTTGTCGTTGTTGATCAGGGCCAGTTCCTTGTACCGGTCAAAGGACGAGCGGTAATAGAACCCGTCGATCCCCGCGACTTCAGGCCCGACGATCTCCCAGAACACGCCTTTTTTGCCAAACGGCTTGGTGACAGCCGAGGCCACGGAAGCCCACAGCACCTTGGGCAGGCCGACCATATTGATGGCCAGCTGCATCTTGTAGGGCTCGTGCACGCCCACACCCGCGACGGTTTCGGAAGCACGCTTGGAGAGCGCCTTTGCCCAGAAACCGGGCTTCACGCTGTCCTTGGTGACCACGTTCTTCGTGCACATGGCCATGACCTTCGCGCCGAAGGACAGCACGTCCCCCGGCTGATACAGCGGCAGGACATAGCGCTTCACGAGCTCCGCCTGGTCCTCGCCCACTTCGATAAAGTGGGTATGGATGGCAAAGCGCTGATACTTCATCCCGTCCCGGCCTTCGAGGATCTCGCGGTCGAAGTACTCGACACCGTTCAGTTCACGGCGCTGGGATTCTTTGTTTTTGGATTCGGTGGACATGATGGTTGCCTCCCCTCTGTTATCTCTTGGATATTACACTATTTCTGGCGATTTGGCAATGAATTTGCGGTACTGTGTGTTTAGCAAATGAGAAATCCCGGCAGGTATAACTCTGCCGGGAATATTCAACAACCAAAGCACTTTAACTTAACATCGTTTTTTTCGCGGCCCGTTTGACTCGCGCTGCAGCATTGCTGAGCTGGCGGATAATCTCTGCACCTTCCAATGCGCACTGTTTGACTTCATCAGTGTCGTATATTCGATAGGCAATCTGATGAACTAAATTATGTCTGATGCCCACCCATGTTTTGAGGTCAGTAATGAATGTCTCATTCAATTTTCCCCTAATCAAAGGATTGCTGTTTATTATCTGCTCCTCAACTCGATTTATCTTTACTCCAATACCGACATCATTACCTTTTTTATTCATCCATGACAAATCCAGGCTTCTCATGATAGAGAGCATCCTGTCTTCTACAATAGCAAACTCCAATAATATGGCTTCAAGATAGAACTAAAGTGCTCCCCGTGTCAAGGACAATCGAATTTGTGACAATGGACGACAGCAGCGAAACATGATAGAATGGGATTGCCAGCAATGGAGGATAGGGCAACGCAGAGGTGCGACCTGAGCGCCTGCTGGCTTCCGAAGGGG
>JAFZPI010000026.1 GCA_017552615.1 Clostridia bacterium | reverse complement strand
TCTTCCTCGGCCCCACCGGCGTCGGTAAGACCGAGTTGGCCAAGGCCCTGACCGCAGCCCTGTTCGACGACGAGAAGAACCTGATCCGGATCGACATGTCCGAGTATATGGAGAAGTTCAGTGTCAGCCGTCTCATCGGCGCACCTCCCGGATACGTGGGCTACGACGAGGGCGGCCAGCTGACTGAGGCCGTGCGGCGCCACCCCTACAGCGTGGTGTTGTTTGACGAGGTCGAGAAGGCGCACCCGGACGTGTTCAATGTCCTCCTGCAGGTGCTGGACGACGGCCGGATCACCGACAGCCAGGGCCGGACCGTGGACTTCAAGAACACGATCCTGATCATGACCAGCAACCTCGGCAGCGAGTACATCCTGAACGGCATCGAGGACGGGGCCATCACCCCTGAGGCAAAGGCCCAGGTGGACCGCCTGCTGAAGACCCACTTCCGCCCGGAGTTCTTGAACCGGATCGACGAGATCGTGACCTACAAGCCTCTGAACGAGGCCCAGATCACCGAGATCGTCAAACTGATGCTCAAGGGCCTGAACGACCGCCTGGAAGCTCGTCACCTGCGCGTCGAACTCACCGATGCCGCCATGGCCCGTGTCATCGGCGAGGGCTTCGACCCCGTCTACGGCGCGCGTCCCCTGAAGCGTTACCTGCAGTCCCATGTGGAGACCCTGGTGGCACGGAGGATCGTGGCCGGCGACCTGCGTCCCGGAGATGTGCTGACCGTGGACGCAGGGGAGGAAGGATTGGTGATCAGGTAACCTCTCCACCGCTGCGGCGGTCCCCCTCCCCTTTACTGTGAAAATGCTTCGCATTTTCACAGTAAAGGGGAGATGTCGCCCGCAGGCGACAGTGAGGTTAAAAGAGGGGTGTCGCGAAGCGACAGGAGGGCTACCCACGACTGCAAGAGATTTCCAAAACCGCCTGCCGTAATCGACAGACGGTTTCTTGTGGGGAAATCTCTATTGTAGCAATTCCTCCAATGATACTCAATTATTCGGATCATACCTGTTTAATGATGAATATCAACAAACCTCTTCATCTGCGCTGCTTTTTCCGGGGTGTCGTAGATCAGAATCACCATCTGGTCATACTCATCCTGGAGCTCGAACAGTCTGTACGGACAATTCTCCTGTTCCAGCACTTGGTTCATGAATGGAAGAATACTGCCGTCTATCCAATCCCCCAAGCTTGGCATTTCTGCTCGGTAGGGATGGCCGTTGCACAGGAAAGATACGCTCCGCGTGCCCTCAAGTTCCTCATTCATGCCGGACAGGTCTTCCGTGATGTCTGTGATCGTGATTTCCGGGACGATTGCCTGAATACCCATCAGGAAAAGTGTATACATGTGTTCAATGTCAAAGACTTCTGCGTCAAATGCGTAGACTTTATCTGAGGTGGGTGCCCAATCCCCGGTATCATAATCATAGATCCCTGCACCCCAGTCCCACAACAATATGAACCGCATTTGCTCTTCTCGGGTGAGTTGGGCAAGGAAAAACGAGTCATCGCCGAGTTGATCCATCATTTCGCTGCGCCAGGCGGAAGCGCCTGCCTGTATGCTCTCAGGTATGTCATACCCGCAGGACAGCAGTTCTGCGGCTGCAATTTGTGTGCTGAGATCAATCATGTGATTCTCCGTTTCTGCGAATCCGCCTATCGGCACCAGGCAAACAATCATCAGGCAAACAAGTAGCAGGCGTTTCATAATCACTTATCCTTTCATGTTTTTACATGGTCATAGTAACGAATCAAGCCATATGAATCTGAGTATGAAACAAAGATTTAATGTACGCAACATTCTTGTCAGTTGCTTCCTGCATTTTCATATCAATAAGTCTTCTATTGTCACGCTGTATAGCATCATACAGTAGCAACGATATATCAAGGCTGTTAAGCGCAGAGAAATCTTGTTCAAACTGATTTTCAACATTACATGCTTTATTCAGTAATTCGTGAAGCTTTTCATCAGATGTTAAGTTGCGAGAATCAGGATTGGAATACTCCATATCACTCAAGACATGAGTTATATATGCCTTGATTGATTGCACACTTTTTTCGATTTCTTGGTCTCTTAGGTACATGGATATATTATGTGCAAGGCAATGTGATTCAGACGGCCATCTACTGTCATAATTGTATGAGACTGCATCACAGCCAGACCGACACTTTTCCAGTCGTGGAAACACAACATCATGAAGCAACTCGATTTCCGCATGGATGACGTCATCAAAGTGCAGCTGGAAAACGAACATCGATACCCCTTCATTAATCCCTGCTATTGCTTCCGGGGAACGCCCATAGAGCATAGGAGTATTATTGAGACCAATCAGATTATGTGTATAACTCTTTGGTCGGATCATATCGCAAAAAAGGTCGTAGAGTGGATATACATATGTATAGATGCCAAACTGACCGATTGTCCTAACTCCAATGATCTGAAGTAATTTGTCTCCATGAATTCTGATATAGCAATCTCGCTTTTTCAAGAACCCTTTCTGCAGGAGGAATGGCGCTATAGCCTGCGAGGTTTTAGTACATAGCATCTTTTCTTCGCGCTTTGATCGCATGAACAAAGCAAAATCCATCTCAAGATTATCAACGGCTTCCTTGTTGAGCTTTTGTTGTTCCAATACAGATAGTATACTCAATAATACCACCTTCTATTACGCGTAGTTTGCTCGAAAGCCTCAATTCCATCATTCATCATACAATTAGACAGAACCCAGAAGAATTCCTGCATCACAGGCACGTCATCATTGTAAACAATCGAACCAACAAAGAAGTAACCTGCCTTCTGTGCCCTATACCCTATCCCTTATGACTTATTCCCTTTTGCTGCTTCACCAAAAGGTAACACATTCTTTCACAAATTGTTGTGAATTAAGAGGGAAAGCGCTTGATTTTCCGCACAAATCGGAGTACGATAGGCTTGTTTCCAGGGGAATGTTCGGCATTTCAGCCTATTCCAAATGGAAACGATCCGAAATGTTCGGATTTCTGTCAACCCAACGACAGTACAAACAAAGGAGAATTTCAACATGAAGAAGCTCGTTGCCCTTCTGCTCACCATCGCTCTGTGCCTGAGCTGCGCTGGCGCTTTCGCCCTGGAAGGCCAGCCCGTCGCCAAGGAGAACGTCAAGGTCGGTTTCATCTTCCTGCATGACGAGAACTCCACCTATGACCTTAACTTCATCAACGCCGCCAAGGAAGCCTGCGAAGAGATGGGCGTGGATTACATCCTCCGCACCAACATCGACGAGGGTCAGGCCTGCTACGAGACCGCTGTGGACCTCGTGGCCCAGGGCTGCACCATCATCTTCGCCGACAGCTTCGGCCATGAGTCCTTCATGATCGAGGCCGCCATGAAGTATCCGAACGTGGAATTCTGCCACGCCACCGGCACCCGCGCCCACACCGAGGGCCTGGCCAACTACCACAACGCCTTCGCCTCCATCTATGAAGGCCGCTTCCTGGCGGGCGTTGCCGCCGGCCTGAAGCTCAACGAGATGATCGACGAGGGCCTGATCACCGCCGAAGAGGCTAAGATCGGCTATGTCGGCGCTTTCCCCTATGCCGAAGTGAAGAGCGGCTACACCAGCTTCTTCCTGGGCGTCCGTTATGCCTGCCCCTCTGTCACCATGGAAGTGACCTTCACCAACTCCTGGTATGACGAAGCCATGGAGAAGGAAGGCGCCATCTCCCTGATCGAAGACGGCTGCGTCCTGATCAGCCAGCACGCTGACTCCATGGGCGCCCCCACCGCCTGCGAAGAATTCGGTGTTCCGGACGTTTCCTACAACGGCTCCACCGTCGACGCCTGCCCCAACACCTTCATCGTGTCCTCCCGCATCAACTGGGCGCCCTACATGAAGCACATCATCGAGGCTACCATCAACGGTGAGGCCATCGAAGCCGACTGGACTGGCACCATCGCAACCGATTCCGTGCAGCTGAGCGAGATCAACGAGCTGGCCGCGGCGGCCGGCACTGCCGAGAAGCTCGAGGAAGTCAAGGCCGGTCTGGAAGACGGCTCCATCAAGGTCTTCGACATCACCACCTTCACCGTGAACGGTGAGACCCTGAACAGCTACCTGGCGGACGTGGACGACCTGGGCGACTATGTGCCCGAGACCGAGGTCATCCTGGACGGCGCCTTCGCCGAGTCCCTGTATCGCTCCGCCCCGTACTTCGATGTCAACATCGACGGCATCACCATCCTCGGCAACAACTGAGCCTGACGCAAAACCAACGATTGACTGACGATACTGCAAGGGATGCCCCCGAGACGTCCCTTGCAGTATTTCTTCCTTTTTCCTGGTGAGGAGGGAACCCATGCAGAACAAAGTCCCGGCCGTGCGCATGCGCAACATCTGCAAGACCTTCGGCAGTATCAAAGCCAACCAGCACGTGGACCTCGACATCTACCGCGGCGAGATCCTGGCGCTGCTGGGGGAGAACGGCAGCGGTAAGACGACCCTGATGAACATGCTCTCCGGCATCTATTTCCCGGACGAGGGCACGATCGAGGTGGACGGGCGGCCCGTGGTCATCGACTCGCCCAAGGCAGCCCTGGACCTCGGCATCGGCATGATCCACCAGCATTTCAAGCTTGTGGATGTGCTGACCGCCGCCGAGAACGTGGAGCTGGGCCTCGAGGGCAAGCTCCGCATGCGGGAAACCGCGGCCCGGATCCGCGCGATCTGTGAACAGTACGGCTTTGACGTGCACCCGGATCAGAAGATCTATGACATGTCCGTCTCCGAGAAGCAGACCGTGGAGATCATCAAGGTGCTCTACCGCGGCGCGGACATCCTGATCCTCGACGAGCCGACGGCCGTGCTGACGCCCCAGGAGACCGACCGCCTCTTCAAGGTCCTTCGCAATATGCGCAACGACGGCAAGGCCATCGTCATCATCACCCACAAAATGAACGAGGTGCTGGCGATTTCCGACCGTGTGGCCGTGCTGCGCAAGGGCGAGTATGTCGGCGACATGGAGACCGCCGAGACCTCGGCCCGGGACATGACGAACCGCATGGTGGGCCATGAGGTCGAGCTGAACATCGAGCGCCCCGACCCCGTGGACCCGAAGCCTCGCGTCAAGGTAGAAGGCCTGACGGTCCGGAATGTAGACGGGATCCTGAAACTGAAGGACGTCTCCTTCACCGCCAACTCCGGGGAGATCCTCGGCATCGCGGGTATCGCAGGCTCCGGGCAGAAGGAACTGCTGGAGGCCATTGCAGGCCTGCAGCGGGTGGAGAGCGGCTCCATTGCTTATATCGACGATGACGGCGCGGAAGAACAGCTCATCGGGAAGTCGCCCCTGGCGATCCAGCACATGGGCGTGCACCTGTCCTTCGTCCCGGAGGACCGCCTCGGCATGGGCCTGGTGGGCAGCATGAGCCTGACGGACAACATGATGCTCCGTACTTACCGCGAAGGCGCGCCCCTGTTCACGAACCGCTCCGGCCCCGCCAAGACGGCGGAGCAGGTCGTGCACGACCTGGAAGTCTCCACGCCGAGCATCCGCACTCCCGTGCGGCAGCTCTCCGGCGGCAATGTGCAGAAGGTCCTCGTGGGCCGGGAAATCGTCTCCGCCCCGAAAGTCCTGCTGACAGCCTATGCGGTCCGCGGCCTGGACATCAACGCCTCCTACATCATTTACGACCTGCTGAACCAGCAGAAACAGAAGGGCGTGGCTGTGATCTACGTGGGCGAGGACCTGGACGTCCTGGTCCAGCTGGCGGACCGCATCCTGGTACTCTGCGACGGCCAGGTCAGCGGGATCGTGGACGGAAAGAAAGCCAAGAAGAAAAAGATCGGAAAGCTGATGACGACCGTGGGAGGAGGGGACAAGCCGGATGAAGACGACTGAAGCCAAACGCGAACCCCTGATCCACATCTCCGGACGTCCCCCCATGCGGTGGAGCTACGCCCTGCTCTGGCGGCTGGGAGCCATTGTGGCGTCCATCCTCTTCTGCATGCTCCTGAGCTGGCTGATTACCGGCACGAACCCGATCGATTTTGCCGTGACGGTGGTGCACGCTTCCTTCCCGGACGACCCGAGCCTGTTTGCGGGCCGCTTCTGGCCGATGCTGCACGACCTCGCGATCCTGCTGATGCTTTCGCTGGCTGTGACGCCGGCCTTCCGGATGCGCTTCTGGAACATCGGCGCCGAGGGTCAGACCCTCGCGGGCTGCCTGGCGGCCGGCGCGTGCATGAAGCTGCTGACCGGGACCATCCCGGACGCCTGGGTCCTGCCCTGCGAGATCATCGCGGCGATCCTCGCCGGCGCGCTCTGGGGCGTGATCCCGGCGATCTTCAAGGCCTGGTTCGGTACGAACGAGACGCTCTTCACCCTGATGATGAACTACATCGCCGCCCAGCTGATGGCATTCTTCTGCGTACTCTGGGCCTCTCCCAAGGGCTCCGGCAACGTTGGCATCATCAACCAGAGCGGCGCGGCCCGCGCTGTGGGCTGGTTCCCCACAAAGTTTGATATCTTCGGTGCGACCATTGAGAATGACTACCTGATCAATATCGCCATCGCGGGCGTGATGGTCATCCTGCTGTTCTTCTACATGGTCAAGTCCAAGCACGGCTTTGAGCTCTCTGTGGTGGGCGAGAGCCAACGGACAGCGAGCTATCTCGGCATCAATGTCCGGTGGGTCACGATCCGCACGATGATCCTCTCCGGCGGCCTGTGCGGCCTGACCGGCCTGATGCTGACCGCGGGCGTCAACCATACGATCAACTCGACCCTGGCGGGTGGTAACGGTTTCACGGCTGTCATGGTCTCGTGGCTGGCGAAGTTCAATCCCTTCTTAATGATTCTCGCGAGCTTCCTCGTCGTGTTCCTGCGCCGCGGCGCGAAGGACCTGAAGTCCAACGCGAACCTGAACCTGGACGAGTCTTTCTCCGACATTCTGATGGGCATCATCCTCTTCTTCATCATCGGATGCGAGTTCTTCATCCGTTACCGGATCCGCTTCCGCCACCGGGCGTCGGCCCAACCCGAAAAGGAGGTGACGAGCCGTGCTTAACACGCCGTTCTTCCTTGCGATGGCGAGCGTCCTCGCCTGGCTGATGACCTTCATTCCCCGTGCGGTCGTCCAGGGTGTGCCGCTGATGCTCGGCTCCACGGGTGAGACCCTGACTGAGAAATCCGGCAACCTGAACCTCGGTATCCCCGGCATCATGTATGTCGGCGGCATCACCGGCGTCATCGGCAGTTACCTCTACGACAAGTCTCTGACCGAGCGTGCCACGCAGCTGGTCAGCGAGATCCTCGACGCGTCGGGCGGCAAGCTCATGGGCGCCAAAAAGATGGCCATGCTCAACCAGGTCTACGCGGAACTGCAGAGCGACTTCCTCACCATCGCGATCCCGGTGGTCTGCTGCCTGCTCGGCGCCCTGCTGATGGGCCTGATCTACTCCTTCCTCACCGTGACGCTCCGCGCGAACCAGAACGTGACCGGCCTTGCATTGACGACCTTCGGCACCGGTCTGGGCAACTTCTTCGGCGGATCCATCGCGAAACTCGCCGGCGGCAGTTCCGCCAACATCAACCTCAAGAAAATCAGCACGGTCTTCAAGCAGCCCTTGCTTGGCACCGAATGCCCCGAATGGCTGAATGAAACCGTGCGCCTGAATCTCCTGACCATCCTTGGGGCCGTATTGATCGTCCTGATTGTCGCGTCTGTCCTGTATCGCGATCCGGAGAAGGGCGTTCCCAAGGGACTCCAGCGGGCGACCGTCGCCTGTGCCGTCGTGTTTACGGGTGTGATGGTCTACGTTTCCCGATTCTTTACCGGGGACGCACAGCTCATCGTCTTCCTCGTGGAGGCTGTGGCGCTGCTTGGCCTGGTGATTGCCTGGATCGTCCTGCGGTTGACGCACAAGCGCGCGCCGGTCTGGCTGCGCTGGCTGGTTATCGCCCTGGCTGCGATGCTGGTGGCACTGATGGGCATGGAGTACGGTTTCACGGTCTATCTCGCGATTGCGATCTCCGCGGTGACCGCATACTTCCTCAATCGAACGCGCAAGGGCCTGCAGCTGCGCGCCGTGGGCGAGAACCCCGCCACCGCCGACGCCGCGGGCATCTCGGTCAACCGCTACAAGTATGTGGCGACCTGCGTCGGCGCGATGATCGCGGGCCTGGGCGGCCTGTACTATGTGCTGGACTACGCCTCCGGCATCTGGTCGAACAACGCTTTCGGCGACCGCGGCTGGCTCGCCATTGCCCTGGTCATCTTCACGATCTGGCGCCCCGGTGTGGGGATCGCGGCGTCGTTCCTCTTCGGCGGCCTGTACATTCTGAACATGTACATCCCGACCGGCGACGAACAGCTGCACATGAAAGAACTCTACAAAATGATCCCCTATGTCGTGACATTGCTCGTGTTGATCATCTCCAGTATCCGCAACCGCCGCGACAAACAGCCCCCCGCGCATCTGGGGCTGCCGTATTTCCGGGAGGATCGTTAGGGATAAACCAAAACACAGCCGGCGTTTTGACCGGCTGTGTTTTGATGTACCTCATCCGCCCTTCGGGCACCTTCCCCTAAAGGGGAAGGCGATAACGGGCAAAGTAAGTAAAAGCCTTCCCCTTTAGGGGAAGGGGAACCGCCGCCGCAGGCGGTGGTGGATGAGGTTCTTGACTAAACCATGCCCCCAAACTTCTCCCCATTCCTGACCCATCCTGGAAAACTCTCCAGATCCAGGTGATGCAGGCTTTCGAAGAACTTCTCCGATGTCCCGGGGGCCTCTTCGTCAAGGCGCCGGAGAAGCTTCTTCGCTTCTTTGCGCTTGGAATCGTGCTCTCCGGTCTCTGTTCCCTCGGTGAAGCGGCAGGCGCAGCGGATGAATTCGAGATGATTGGCGTCACGCCAGGATTCGATTGCGGATTCGCGGACGAGGTACAGGGGACGGATCAGCGCCATACCGGGGAAATTCGTGGCATTCAGCTTCGGCGGCATGGCCTGGAGCTGGCCGCCCCAGAGCATCGCCATCAGCGTGGTCTCGATCACGTCGTCAAAGTGGTGACCGAGGGCGATCTTGTTGCAGCCCATATTGCGGGCGTGACTGTACAGGTGCCCGCGGCGCATCCGCGCACAGAGGAAGCAGGGATTCTTCACCTGGCGGTTGGCGATATCGAAGATATCGGTCTCGAACAGCGTGTATGGGATGCCCAGCAGACGGGCGTTGACCTCGACACGCTGACGGTTCTCCGGGTTGTAGCCCGGGTCCATGATGAGGAAGCGCAGCGTGAAGGGCACCGGGCTTTCCGCCTGGTACAGCTGCAGGAGCTTCGCGAGGAGCATCGAGTCTTTCCCGCCGGAGATGCATACGGCGACTGCGTCTCCAGATTTGATCAGCCCGTAGCGCCGGATCCCCTCCGTGAAGGGCTGCCAGATCGCTTCGGCAAACACGGTCTGCAGGCTATCCGCAATACGATCCGATTCCGTCACGGCGCTCCCTCCCTTCGGCTGCCATTGTACACGGATTTCCCCGTCCGCGCAAGCGCGCTTCTCGTTAAAGGAATGTCAAAATCCCGGGAAAATGTCGCAGAAAACGGTTGCAAAATCCCGATGAATCGTTTACAATAGAAAAAGCGGGAGAGAACCGCGGAATGTGAAGGAGGAGATTCCAATGGCTGTGAAAGTTGCTATCAATGGTTTTGGCCGCATTGGCCGTCTGGCTTTCCGTCAGATGTTCGGCGCCGAGGGCTACGAGATCGTGGCTATCAATGACCTGACCAGCCCCGCCATGCTGGCCCACCTGCTCAAGTATGACACCGCCCAGAAGGGCTATTGCGGCGTCATTGGCGAGAACAAGCACACGGTTGCTTCCAAGGAGCCCGTGTTTGAAGAAGACGGCAAGACCGTGAAGGTCCCCGGCTCCATCACTGTGGACGGCAAGGAAATCACCATCTATGCCGAACCCAAGGCTGCCAATCTGCCCTGGAAAGAGCTGGACGTGGACGTCGTGCTCGAGTGCACCGGCTTCTACACCAGCAAGGCCAAGAGCCAGGCTCACATTGACGCTGGCGCCAAGAAGGTCGTCATCTCCGCTCCCGCCGGCAACGACCTGCCCACCATCGTCTACAACGTAAACCAGGATGTCCTGAAGCCCGAAGACACCATCATCTCCGCCGCGAGCTGCACCACCAACTGCCTCGCTCCGATGACCAAGGCGCTCAATGACACCTTCCCCATTGTCAGCGGCATCATGACCACCGTGCACGCCTACACCGGCGACCAGATGATCCTCGACGGCCCGCACCGCAAGGGTGACCTCCAGCGTGCCCGTGCCGGCGCCGCCAACATCGTGCCCAACTCCACCGGCGCTGCCAAGGCCATCGGCTTGGTTATCCCCGAACTGAACGGCAAACTGATCGGCTCCGCCCAGCGCGTGCCTGTGCCCACCGGCTCAACCACGATCCTCGTCGCGGTCGTCAAGGGCAAGGATGTGACCAAGGAAGCGATCAGTGAGGCCATGAAGGCTCAGAGCTCCGAATCCTTCGGCTACACCACCGAGAAGCTGGTCTCCAGCGACATCATTGGCATGACCTATGGCTCCCTGTTCGATGCCAAC
>JAFZPI010000025.1 GCA_017552615.1 Clostridia bacterium | reverse complement strand
TGCGGGTCACCCTCGAGGATGGAGCGGTCCATGAACGCGCCGGGGTCGCCCTCGTCGGCGTTGCAGGCCACGAACTTCTGGTCATTCTGGCTCTGGTAGGTGAACTTCCACTTCAGGCCGGTGGGGAAGCCACCGCCGCCGCGTCCGCGGAGGCCGGACTTCAGGATCTCGTCGATGACCTCTTCGCGGGTCATCTGCGTCAGGGCCTTCTCGAGGGCCTTGTAGCCGTCCATGGCCAGGTACTCATCGATGTTTTCGGGATCGATGACGCCGCAGTTGCGCAGGGCGATGCGGTGCTGATGTTTGTAGAAGGTGATGTCGTCGAGCTTCTTTTCGGCGTTCTGCTCGTGGGTGGCATGCTCCACATACACCAGATGCTCGACCTTGCGGCCCTTGAGCAGGTGTTCGGAGACGATCTCATCCACGTCTTCAGCCTTCACATGGCTGTAGAAGGTGCCGTCGGGGTAGACGATGACGACGGGGCCGGCTTCGCAGAGGCCGAAGCAGCCGGTGCGGATGACCTTGACTTCCTTGTCAAGGCCGGCCTCGGCAATCTTTTCGTTGAAGCGTTCGATCAGCGTGGCGGAGCCGGAAGAAGAGCAGCCCGTGCCGCCGCAGACCAGTACATGAGCGCGATAGATATCCATCTTTGCATTCTCCTCCGCTTACTCGTTCTCGGCTGCGCCGATGGTGTACTCAGCGACGGGGCGGCCGTTGACGATGTGCTCCGCCACGATGCGGGGCACCATCTCGGGCTTGACATGGACGTAGGTGACCTTTTCCTTGCCGGGAACGATCACGTCCACCATGGGCTCCAGGCGGCACATGCCGATGCAGCCGGTCTGGGAGACGGTGACGTTCTTCAGCTGCCGCTTGGAGATCTCATCCATGAAGGAGAGCATCACGGGGCGAGCCCCGGCGGCGATACCGCAGGTGGCCATGCCGACGACGACGCGGGTGGCTTCCTCGTCGTTCTCGGTGCGCAGGTTGATCCTGTTGAGGGTGGCTTTGCGGATGGCTTCGAGTTCGGCCAAAGATTTCATCGCATGATTCCTCCTAATATCGGTTCAATTTCTTCCTGCAGGGATTGCCGGATCCACTGCACCACTTCCGGTTCCGCCAGGGAGACCTCGTCTCCGAGCACGGCCCGGACCTCTTCCGTGGAAAAGCTTGCCTCCCCGTTCGGTCCGGTGCATGTGAGGCTGAACTCGGGCTTGTCCGGGCTGCCCATGATGATGGTGGCCAGCGTTTCCGCCAGGTCGCCCACGGGCAGGCAGTCGATGGACGCCGTGTTGAAGCGCGCCTGAATCAGCGTGCCGACGCCTTCGGTGCTTTCCAGCTGCACATCGCCTCCGGAAAGCATGGCGTTCTGCTGCAGAAGCGGAATGCCCAGCCCGACCTTGCGCGTCGTGCGGGTCGTGACGAAGGGGCTCCGGACCCGCTCCAGCAGTTCCGGGCTCATGCCCTTGCCGTCGTCTTTCACGCTCATGGTCAGCATGCCGTCGTCGCCGAGGTCAAAGCGGATATCCACATGGGCCGCTCCGGCCGTGACGCTGTTCTGCACGATGTCCAGCAGATGCAGTGCGATCTCCCGCATGGCCTCAGGCCTCGGCTTCGGCAGGTGTGCCGCGGTACTTGGCGAGCACGTCCGGCACCTGATCCGCGGTCATGCGGCCGTACACGTCGCCGTTGACGGTCATGACGGGGGCCAGACCGCAGGCGCCCAGGCAACGGGTGGCCTGCAGGGTGAACTTGCCGTCGGGGGTGGTGGAACCCACGGGAATCTTCAGTTCTTCGCTCAGCTTATCCAGCACGCGCTGGCTGCCCTTGACGTAGCAGGCTGTGCCCAGGCAGACGCTGATGACGAATTCGCCCTTGGGCTGAAGGGAAAACTGGGAATAGAAGGTCGCAACGCCGTACACCTCGGCCAGCGTCACGCCCAACCCCTCGGCGATGATCTTTTGCACGTCCTCCGGGACGCAGCCGAAGATCTCCTGCGCGCCCTGAAGCACGGGCATCAGCGCGCCGGGCCAGTCCTTGTGGGCTTCGATCATCTGCCGAAGCTCCGCGTACTTGCTCTCCATCTCACTCATGGATGACATCTTCCTCCTCGCTGTGTGTTCATCTCAGGCCAAAAAGAATTGTCGAGAAGATAACAATCTCATTATAGGGGGTGAAATCATTGTTAGTCAACCCTAATTCATGCCCGAAAACGACCGTTTTTCAAGGCTTGAATGTGGATTGAATCGGTCGGGAATCGATCGGGAACCGGATTGTCCCAAAGGACAACGCCCCCGCTTGATCGAGGGCGTTGTGTGTACGTTTTTTCAGGTTTCCGGTTCTTTCCAGAAACCGCCTTTGTGGAAGTTTTCATTTCCGAGGGGCGTTGCCGTTAGCCGGAAGATTACGCAGCCGTCGGGGCAGACGATGGTCTTGCTGTACTTCCCGTCGCCGCCGAGGTTTTCGAGGTCGCCGCCGCTGCGGACGGCTTCCATCAGTGGATAGAGCATCATCATGGTTTTCGAGCAGATGCCGTATCCGTCCTTGTTGACCGGGCAGCCGTACGTGCAGGTGTAGCTGTCGCCGATTTCCTCCCCGTTCCGGCAGTAGCGCTCGGTATGGTCGCCACGGAGGTACCCGATGACCTCGACCTTGAATTCATACTCTTCGTCGTACCATTTCTTCATGCGGTTCCTCCTTCCGGGGCTTTACAGAGTGGCTGGGTTGTTATGCGGCGTCGGCCTCCGCCTCGGTGGCGTTCAGAACATCCTCCTCGGTGATGGGCATGACGTTGGGCGTCCTGCCGTCTTCCGACGTGGGGATGGTCAGCACGCCCTCGGACAGCAGCTCGACCGCCAGCTGATGCATCTCCTCGTCCCAGTCGTTGCCGGTGATGTGCCAGTTATTGCTGCACTCGGGCGTGATCACGCCGCCCATGACGTTCACGATGTAGTCACCGATCAGCTCGCGCACGCCGCCGATCTCACCGTGGACATCGATTTCCAGCAGGGTCGGCATGTCGTCTGCCTCATAGATCGTGCCGGGGGCCAGCAGTTGCGAGGTGGCGCGGTAGTTGTTCACCGCGATGTCGAACTCATCGTCATCTGCCACAGGTGTTCCGTCCGGCCAGGTCAGGTTCTCGATGCGGCTGCCGGGCTCGTTGGCAACGTTGATTTCATAGAGGACGCCCTCGAACATGTCGTAGTTGTAGGCGCGGATGTCGGGGCTGAAGGAGATGGTCAGGTCGCCGAGCTTCCAGGTGTTGTAGTAGCTGACGGACCACTCCATGTATTTTTTCAACTGCGCGCCGGTCATGTGGAGTTTGTAGAGGGTGTTGGTGTATTTATAGACAAGGGACATATCGCACTTGTGGATGTCACCAGGCAGCATGTTGGCGTTCATGGTGAACAGGGCGGATGCGGAGACCGGCGCACCGGTGTAATACATCTGCACCTTGTTGATCAGATCGATCAGCGCGGTGTCTTCGATCTGCGCCGTGGGGATCTCGGCGATCTCGTTCTCGTGCGCCAGGGCTCCGCCTTCCAGCGTGCCGACGACCTGCTCCGCGTCCTTGCAGGCGTATTCGTGATAGGGCGTGAGCAGCTCCACCATTGCGGGATCGGCCTCAAAGCCGGAGATGGCGATACTCTCCGAGGCCTTATCAACAATCTTCCAGCCCTCGCCGTCCTTCTCCAGCGTCACGTCGATGACGGCCATGGTCTGGGCCTGGTTCTTGTTCTGCACCACCAGTGCGCCGTTGATCTCCTGGCCGGGGATCTGCGCGTGCGCGTGGGCGGAAACCATCACGTCGAACTCGGGGCAGGCGTTCAGGATATCCTCGACGCCGGAGTTCGGCACGCCGTACTCGTTCTCGACGCCCATGTGGTACACGCCGACCAGCACGTCATACTGGCCTTCCAGGGCATCGATGCAGGCACGGGTCTCCTCCAGCGGATCAGTGACCAGGCAGTCCGCGAGGTTTATGGCGTCCCAGCGCGTGATGTTCGGGGTAACCATGCCGATCACCGCGACGCGGATGCCGTCGAACTCAAAAATAGCCGCGGCGTCAGCGATGGCCTGGCCGTTCTCGTCGTACACGTTGCCGGTCAGGACCTGCGCGTTGAGGTCACCGATGGTCTTTTTCAGCACACCCATGCCGTAGTTGTACTCGTGGTTGCCGGTCACGACGACGTCGTAATCCAGCGCGTTGAGGGCCTGAATCATCGGATGGACGTCATCGCCGCCGAGGAAGATGTCGGCAGAGTTGTCCTGGATGATATCACCGGCGTCCACCAGCAGGGTTGCCTCGGTGCGGTACTCGGCGATGGCGGTGGCCAGCTGTGCCATGCTGCCGGAGGTGCTCGCCGCGTTCAGCGCGTAGTCCCAGGGCATGAACTTGCCGTGAAGGTCACTGGTGCCGATGATGCGGATGGTCCGGGTCTCGGGTGCGTCCTCTGCCATGACCGGCAGGGTGAACGCCGCGAGGAGAACCAGCGCAAGGGTACATGCGAACCACTTCTTCATGTTGACTCCTTTCTGTCATGCGCTCCGACATGACTCGCAGAACGGGATGAAACTGAGAAACCTGTATCTCAACCGCAGTACGCTACGGCGTCTGCCTGAAACTGGAGACCGTGTTCGCCGCCCACATGCGCGAAGGCCGTCTGGATCGATTTGCGGGCAGGATAGTTGTCCTTGAAACGCTCTTTGATGACCTTCTCCATGATTGGGATGTTCCACGCGTCGCGGAACAGGCAGTCCATTTTCACGACGTTGTCCAGCGTCAGTCCGAAGAGGGCGAGCCGCCGTTCCATCTCGTCAAAAGCACCGTTGACCTGCTCTTCGACCGTACCGCCGATGTTCCCGACGCAGTAGCTCAGGAAGCAGAAGTCTCCGGCCTTGACGATCCCGGCGTGTGCCCATTCTTCGCTGATGTCCATACGGGTGATGCCGCTCATTCGAATCCATCCTTTCTTTTCTTACTCAAGGTTCTTCCGGAACCACCAGGACGTCTTCCGGTAGCCCATATGCTCGTAGAATACGTGCGCCTCCGTCCGGCGGATGCCCGAAGCCAGGCCGACGTACGGCGCGCCCATCTCGGAAGCCATCTGCTCCACGCGCTCCAGCAGCATCCTGCCGATGCCCTGTTTCCGGTACGCCGGGAGTACGCCCAGGCCATTCATCTTGACATATCCGCCCGGGTGGCCGATTGCCAGGACCTTCACGGCTGCGGCAAGCCCTACGATCCGCCCGTCCGCTTCCGCGACAAAGGTGCGGTAGTTGCTGTCCTGTTTCATTTGTTCATAGGTTTCCGATACGATTTCATCTGTCGCGTTTGGAAGATCCAACACATCGCGCCAGATCGCGGCAACCTGAGAGTAGTCTGATTCCCGGATCTCCCGGATGGTGATTTCCGACATGGCAGCTGTTCCCTCCCGGAAGATCATCGGCGAAAAACGTCACGATGGTTTGGACCGTGAACATTTCTTATTTCAGCACAGGCTTCCAATCGTTTGTGTCGTCCAGATAAAGCTCTGTGAATTCATTGTCATCCATGATCTTCATCAGGCTGTCCATGTGCCAGATCCAGTTGGATTTGAGTACAGCCTCTTTTTCCATCCAGAAGACTTTCCCTTCGGCGGAAGACGTCAGTTCACCTGAAAAGCGGTTTGCCGTGAAGAGAAAAACCACATACCGTGTGCTGTCCTCATTGATCCATTCTTTAATTCCACAAAGCTTTGGGCGCTCGATAGTCAGGCCGGTTTCTTCCTGCATCTCGCGGATCACGGAATCCACGATCGGTTCGCCGGGTTCCACATGCCCGCCCGGAAAGATGATCCCGCCGGCTTCTTTGCCGACCTTCTCTTCCACGAGCACTTTCGTTCCGTCCCGGATCATACACATGTTGGTGAGGATGACTCTTTCAGTGTGTTCCATGAATGACCTCCGCGATATTCAATGAAATACTTCAGGCTCCCTTCCTCAGCCGCTCCAGAAACGCTGCCACACTCCGCTCTTCCAGATCCATGGTGATTTCCGGTTCCAGAATGTCGCCGAGATAGTGGGCGTCGGAGGAGTGCGTTACATAGCGTCCCTGCTGGGGACCGTGGGGGCAGGGCAGGGCACGCCAGACCTCTACAGCGGTGAAATCGATGTCCGGAGGCATCATGCCGAGGTTGATCAGAAGGCCGTTGGAACCGCGGTTGATATGAGCCGGGACAGGCACGCCGCCTGCTTCACGTACCAGGGAAGCCAGTTGCTTCAGCGGAAGATCTGTCGCGCTGATGAGCAGGGCGTCCTCCTCGCGGAGGATATTGTCGTCCTCGTCCATGATCCACTGGTTCCCGAAAAGGGAAGGTTTGTTCTTCTTTTTCGGCAGGTGTTCGCGTAAAAAATCTCCGAAGTTTACGGCGGTCTGTACATCAGGAAAATAGCCCAGCATGTGGACTTCTTCGCTCGTGGTGATTTCGATCCCCGGGATCAATAACAAGCCGTAGGCGTCTGCGACCTTCTGCGCCGTGGGCAAATTTCCTGCGGCATTGTGGTCGGTGACAGCCACCATCTGCAGCCCTTTGACCGCCGCCATGCCGAGAATGTTGGCGGGCGTCATGTCATTGTCACCGCAGGGTGACAGACAAGAATGAATATGGAGATCGCAAAAGAGGCGTTCCACGGCCTCACATCGCCTTTCCGGGCACGCCTTCTGCAGCGAGCTTTCCGCAAATCTCATACGCCGTCAGCGGGGAGGTCAGTACGGCCATGCCCTCGTCCCGGGCCTTCTGCAGGCTTTCTTCCTCCATGCGGATGCCTTCGGGGAGGACCACGCAGGCCATATCGGAAAGGACGGCGACCGCGATGACATTCAGATGGGTCTGGACCGTGACCCAAGCCATGCCCTCGTCGCCGTGAGCCATGACCCAGCTCAGCAGGTCACAGGTGTACCCGCAGGTGATCTCTTTGTCTTCCGTGATTTCCGGTGTCAGATTTTCAGCGCTGATCAGAGCCTGAAGCTCACTTACTTTCATCCTGGTTTCCTCCCAAATCAATCGTACTCTGCGCCAGGGTCACCATATCCTGGGCCATGATTTTTAGCTTGTTTTTCATCATGTGCACACATTCCATCTCCGACTTTACATAGCCGCGCACGATATCCTCCGCAAAGGACTTGCAGGTCGGGGAACCGCAGGAGCCGCAGTCGTAGCCCGGGAGATTCTCGAGAATCTTGTTCATGCGGTTCATCTTCTGCATGGCGGCCATCAGGTTGTCATCCAGGCTCATGGCGGCGCTGGGTTGGAAGGGCACGTCGTTCTTCATCGGGTACTTTGTGAGCATGGACGTGCAGACGCTCTTGTCCGGGTGTTCCAGGGGCATCCCGGCCACAAGCTGGCGGATCGCGGCCTTTGCCACGTAATTGTTTTCAAAGACCAGTGCACCGCCGACGCAGCCGCCGATGCAGGCGTTGCCTTCCAGATATTCAAGGTCGGAGAGCTTGTTGTTCTCGACTTCCTCAAGGACCCGGATGACGTTTGGGATCCCGTCCACGGAGAGCGAGCGTTCCGGGCAGACCGCACTGGCCTCCCCGTCCGAGGTTGCCCAGCCCACGCCGTAACGGGTCGCGGGGTCGAAATCCGGGGATTCGTTCTGGATCTTTTCCACGTGAGGGAGAAGATGACCGTAGAGTTCCATGATCGAGATGGCGCCGTCCAGCTCAGATTTCGCCTGTCCGATGGGGCGGTGGATGGCGGTCATTTTGGCCGGGCAGGGGGTGATGAAGAAGCAGCCGACGTCCTCGGGCTTGCAGCCGTGTTTCCGGCAGAATTCGCGTCGCGCGATGGAGGCCGCGACTTCCATGGGCTGGCGGATGTCGATCACATGCTCCAGGAGTTCGGGGAAGCGCACCTGGATCAGCCGGACAACGGCCGGACAGGCGGAGGAGATCACGGGCCGCGGGATCGAGGTGTCCCGCAGGCGTTCCCGGATGGCCCGGGTGACCACATCCGCGCCGCGCGCGACTTCAAACACACTGTCAAAGCCGATCTGCAGCAGGGCTTCCAGCACATACTCGCGTTTTTTCAGCCCGCGGAACTGTCCGTAGAGGGTCGGGGCCGGCAAAGCAATTTTATACTTGAAGCGCTGGATGTCGGCAAGCGCGTCCGTCACCGCGACTTTGGCCTGGTATTCGCAGATGCGGATGCACTCGCCGCAGTCGATGCACAGCGAGTCAATGATGTGCGCCCGTCCGTTGCGCACACGGATGGCTTCCGTCGGGCAGTGCTTGAGACAGTTCGTGCAGCCCCGGCAGCGGTCCTTTTGCAACCGGACGGAGTGATAGCGGAAATCGGTCATAGGAGTGACCGCCTTTCTGAGTGAATCATATTAGTTAACAAGTACTATTATATCTTAACACAAGTTTACGTCCCTTTCTTATCAAAGAGTTTAACGTCTTTAAAGTCAACGGTTTTGTAGATACTAACAATTTCAAGAGTGTTTTTCATTTTTGCAATATTCAGTATGTATGGGATGGATCCCCATGATAAGATTTTGACTTTTTGTATTGTTTTATCTCTTCCATACGTTATTTCACCATTGAATAGTTCTTCTGGAAAAAAACGAATAGACAATGGGTATTTTGGCAGTTTACCATGTGGAGTTAAGGGTGCAACTTTCAAAATCACATAATCTCGTCTTGAACTCTCATGATAATCAAATCGAATGCTATTAGGACTAATGAATTTACAAGGGAACTCTTCGCACAATTCTATTGCTTGCATGATATATTGATTCAAAGAAGTGATGTCTTCATATGCAATAACTCTATTTTCGTTTGTAAGGCAATAGAAACCATGATCGATTTCCATCATGCTTTGTAAGTCATATTTGGATGGAACATCAATGATATTGATGATTTCACCTGTGTCAGCGCATATCAGATCTTTTCTCATTATTGGTGATTTCCTTCCGTCTTTTTATGGCAACCCATTAATGATCCAATTATCAAAAGTTTTACAAAGTGTTCAGGATTTCCCCGTAGCGATCCAGAATCTCTTGTTCCAGCGCCTGGAACGCTGGGATGTACTTGTCAAGAATTGCCTGAGTGAGAGCTTTTGCTTCTGCTTCGTCATAGATATGCGCCATGTTGTTGCGCTGGGACAGCATGGTCAGCCAGGTATCTTCATCCATAGAGTCAAAAAGTTGATAGGCAGCCTTGATGATTTCTCGCGGAGAACCGGACCGGGCGATGTCTGCGCCTTCGTAAGCCAGGAGCTCTTTCAGGGATTTCCATCCCAGTTCAAGTTGCAGAAAGAACTTGTCAATAATGCCGCTGATGATAAATTCGTTCTCCAGGTCCTGTTCGTGGGCGTGGGTTAGGACTGCCAGATTGCTGCGATAATTCTCAAACTTTTTCATAGAGGACAAGTCCCTCCCTGTCAATAGCTTCCCGCAAGTCTGGCCTGATATTGCGATCAAGGTTAACGACATCAAAATATAGGAGTGTGCTGGTCTCTTCTTCCACGGACATACGGAAGCGGTCAATCTCTCCGCCTGAAACCGCCAGATCAATGTCGCTCTTGGGGCGGAAGTCACCGCGGGCACGGGAACCGAAGAGCACCGCCTGGTGCAGTCCGTGACGCAAAGCCAGATCACGGATTTCAGCCAGGACCACAGGCTTGATTCCGGTGGATTTTTCCTGAACGGTGGTCATCGGACTCCCTCCTTTCCCATCATGGCAGAAAAGCAGATCATTTGACTGCTTGCTCCAAAATGCCTTACCCCAGCTTAAACCCCATGGAAATTGCCGTACCCTTGCCAACTTCGCTCTCGATCGCAAAGTCATCGGCGTTGCGCTTCATGTTGGGGAGACCCATACCGGCGCCGAAACCGAGGGACCGGGCCTCGTCATTGGCGGTGGACCAGCCCTCGCGCATGGCAAGGCTCAGATCCGGGATACCGGGGCCGATATCCTTGGAAACGAGCTGGACATGGTCTGGGAAGACCTGCAGTTCCAGTTCGCCGCCGTCGGAGTGGATGACCAGGTTCAGCTCGACCTCATAGGAAGCCACAGCGACCCGGCGCAGCACATCCCCGCCGACGCCGAGCTGTTTCAGGCGGCGCTTGATGTCCGCGCTGGCGTGGCCGGCGCTGGTGTAATCCCGGGCGGTGACGGGATAGGTGTTGTGAATCAGCGCGTCCATTTCACTTGTCCTCCGTGTTCCATTCCAGCGGAACCGGCACACCCCGCAGGCCTTCGGCATAGAGCATGCCGCAGGCGCTAAAAGCCGTGGCCTTGGTCGTGATGACCACCAGGCCCTGCTCGTCCGCCGCCTCGAGGATCTCTTCGTTCGGGACCTTGCCGCGCACAAAGACGAGACACTTCAGGTCCAGCATCTCGCTTGTGCGGATCACGTGCGGGTTGGTCAGTCCTGTAATCAACACGGTTTTCTCGTCCACAAAAGCCAGCACGTCGCTCATCAGGTCGGAGCAGCAGGCGGTGTAGACAGGGGTGTCCAGCTTGTCTTCACCGAGGAGCACCCTTGCCTTCAGAATCGAAACCATATCACCGATGGTCATACCGGTCACCTCAATACAATGGATTGTTCTCTGTGCTTTTCATTCTAATCTACTTTCGGCGCCCTGTCAAGCGCGGGGAAGAGACATAAAACGCACCCATCCGTTTGTTCGGAATGGGTGCGGATTGGTTTATTCCGCGGGTTCGATCTCGTCTCCGGAAGCAGCCTGCATGGCTTTGGTCAGGGCATCCCGCCACGCGGCGGCAGGAGGCGCCTTGGGCTCGGGAGCCTGCTCCGGTTCGGGCTCGGATTCAGGAATGTCCGTCGGAGTTGGTTTGACTTCCGTTTCGGACGCAACAGAGGGAGAAGATTGTTCATCTTCGGATGCGGATTCGGGTCCGGACTGGACAAGGGATTCCATTTTCTGCATCAGGGAGAGGTTCAGTTCCCGCAGGACATCCATGCCGTACTCCTTGACCTCGAAGTTGTCCCCGCTGCCGACACGGACGGTGACGCGTTCTTTCATGATGTTCAGGTCCGTGACGGTCCCGCTGCCGTCGGGAGTCTCGATCGTCTTGCCGACGCGGGGCATCATGCGGCGGGTCAGCTCGTAGCCGTCCTGCTCGTATTTCAGGCAGCACATGAGGCGTCCGCAGATCCCGCTGATCTTGGTTGGGTTCAGAGAGAGTCCCTGATCCTTGGCCATGCGGATGGACACGGGCTGGAAATCGCCTAAAAATGTCCCGCAGCAGATGGAACGCCCGCAGGGGCCCAGACCGCCGAGCATCTTGGCCTCGTCCCGAACGCCGATCTGCCGCAGCTCAATGCGCAGGTGGAAGACAGAAGCCAGGTCCTTGACGAGCGAGCGGAAATCCACCCGGCCGTTGGCGGTAAAATAGAAGATGAGTTTGGTGTTGTCCAGCGTGTACTGGGTTTCCACCAGCTTCATGTCCAATTTATGCTCTTCGATCTTGTGCAGGCAGACGGCATGTGCTTCCCGGGCTGCCTCGCGGTTGGCCTGGTCCTGTTCGAGGTCCTGGGCGGTGGCGACGCGCAGCACGCGCTTGAGCGGCAGGGTCAAACCGTCTTCCGGGACCTCGTGGACTTCAGTGACGGCCTCGCCGATTTCCATGCCCCGGGAGGTGTCCACGACGACTGCATCGCCGGGGGCAGGCCAATTGCCGTTGGGATCGAAGAAATAGAGCTTTCCGGCGTTCTGAAAGCGAACGCCCACGATGTTTACCATTGACTGCGTTCCTCCATGAATTTCAAAAGCAGTTTTTCCCACAGGGCCTGGATGCTTACATTGCTGTCCAGCATTTTTCGGGTCTGGGCGACGGCGTCCGCCAGGCGGACAAAAGTCGCGTAATGGCCTGAAGCGGCAGCCCGCTGCCAGGCTTCGGGATATTCGGACAGGTCGCTGCCCGGGTTGCGGCCCAGGCTGGCCATGAGCAAGGTGCGGATCAGGCCGTCCAGTGTGTCCAGCTGTTCGGATGCCTCACTGCGCTCCTCACGAAGACGGGTGGAGATGCGGGGGATCGCGGAGCGGTTGGGGAGGGCGAAGAAGTCTTCCAGCAGCTGGTTCCGGCGCTCCCACCAGGCTTCATCGCCGCAGAGGGACAGGGCGCGGCCCATGGAGCCCCCGCAGGCGCGCACGGCGGCCTCGGCGCGGCGGGGATCCGCTCCGGTTTCATCCAGCGCTTTGCGTAGGGCGGACTCGGGCCATGCGTGCAGCGGGATTTCCCGGCAGCGCGAGACGATGGTTGGGAGCAATAAGCCCGCGGAGACGCAGGTCAGGCAGAACGTAACGCCCGCCGGCGGCTCCTCAAGGGTTTTGAGCAGGGCGTTCTGGGCCGCGGGACCCATGGCCTCGGCCTGCTCGATGATCACCGCGCGCCGCGCGCCTTCGTAGGCGTGACGGCTGACGATGCGGCTGAGCTCGCGGATATCGTTGACCGGGATCGATTTCTTGCCCTTGTCCTCTCCCGGTGCGATGGGTTCGCCGGGGCGGATAACGGTCAGGTCGGGATGGTTGCCTTCCCGGCACTGCAGGCACGCCCGGCATACGCCGCAGGGCTTTTCGCCGGTCTCGGCTTCGCAGAGGAGCCGCTGCGCCAGGAGCATGGCCAGGGTGCGCTTGCCGCAGCCCGGCTGGCCGGTGATCAGCAGCGCGTGAGGGAGTTCATCGGCCGTCAGCGCCCGCCAGGCGGCTTCCTGGGGGCGGAAATCTTCGAGGGCGGGCATCAGAGTTTGACAAAGCGGTCAACCGAGAGCACGAACACGGTGGCGCCGCCGACGGTGACCTCGATCGGGAAGGCGGCGTAGGCGGTGCCGTTGATGGCGCTCATGGGTGTGTGGGCGGCGGACATCTGTGTGCGGCTCTTGCAGACCTTTTCGATCACGGACAGGCCTTCTTCCAGCCGCTCGTCCTCCACACCGATCAGGAGCGTGGTGTTCCCGGCGCGCAGGAAGCCGCCGGTCGTGGCGAGCTTGGTCACGCCGAACCCGCTTTCCATCAACCGGCTGAGCAGGCGGCCGGCGTCCTCGTCCTGCACGATGGCGATCATCAGCTTCATAATGTTTGTCTCCTTTCGGAAAGGGAGATAAAGGGAGAACATGCCTCCACAAATAGAGTATAGCGCAAAACGGCCCGAAAAGCAATCAGGGGGGCCGGAATGCTTTTTCCCATGAAGTGTGAAAGATCGTGATTCCACGTTAAAGCCCGTCGCCTGAAATGAGACGACGAGCTCTAAACGTTCACTTCTCGTTTCTACTTTCCATCTCCTGCATGAGTTCAAAAGCACTTTTTGGGGATGAACGCTTTTTGAACGGTTGCCCGGATGACTGCGACGCGCTTCCTGTGCTTTGAGCGTTGGATGTCATGGTGCGTTGGTTCAATGGGTTCACCCGCTCGGGCTTGTAAGGCTCCGCCATATCGGCAATCCCAGGATAAATGCTTTCAGGATTTTCCATTCCGTATAGATCACACCGAAAACCAACGTTCCGGCAATTCCTTTCTTGTAGCTGTATCCATCGCTTTCCTGAGTACTTCTGACACTTGACCTTCCGCATACCGCGCAATGTGACATCTTGGTTTCACCTCTCCTTTCTGACATATGGTTAGATGATTGTATTGTTAGGAATCATAATGCCATGAAGCCTCGCTTGTATATTCATAATCAAATCGAATCCCATAAATACCTGATAAACCAAATGGCTTCTCACAGTAGAAAGAGTCATGGATCGTATGGTTATACTCCTTCATATCATAAAGTACAGGATTATCGATCCGATCATTATCGATTTCTAAACTCTGTGTGTTTTCAACGTACCACAATGAGAACTCTTTTGATTCTGAGTAACTGCCACCGTCATCAAAAAAGCTACAGCCACCGTGTGTACATGTGAATGTAATGCTATTATCTGTTATTACCATTTTTGCCTGATCACGAATAATGTTGATCTTGGCAGTATCTTGTATATATGACAAGAGTAAATCTGAACAATTTGGTTTTTCGGCATGTTTATTCAGGAATGGTGCCAGTTGTTTAAGGAATTTCCTTTGGTATTCGGCATCCTTTGTCTTTTGCTCTTCCTCCAGCTTCTTTTGTTTTTCCTTCTCTATCTCCGTTTGCTTTATTCTGTATTCTTCCATCATGTGTTTATATTTCTCTTGCTTAGCTCGCTCGCTTGATCTGATTATTTGTAGCTGATTCCAGTATGGTTCATCCAGTTCTTTGAGCATATCATCCAAATACCTATTATACTCTATGATTTCTTCTGAAGTATGATGATCCTTATGCCATCCTTTAGATTGATCAACAAGTTCCTGCCTAGTACGCGGTTTTTCACGAGATAAAGAGTTTTGTGAATAAAACGGCGATTGGACGATACGCTTCATAAGTTAACCTCCGAACCATACGAACTGAAACTGGTTTGCTGAAGTTCAAGGATGGCTACTAAATGCTAGTGCAATGATTGCCTAAAAGGGAGAGTATGTGTTGCCTTGAATATCTGTCTTCCAGATATTCTGAATTAATTGATAACAGTTTATATCATCCATATGGAAGGATGTCAATATTGTTCAGAAAGCTTTTTGTCGAAAATTGTTATATGAAGGCAGGAAAACGGAAACGACAGTCGAAAGTAGAATTTGTATGGTTATTGGCCACACAGATCAAAACAGAACAGGAGGAATTATCCCATGAAAAAGCTTCTGCTGGTGTCCGTGCTGCTGGTGTGCATGCTGGCGGCCGCAGGCGCCATGGCGGCTGAACTTCCCCAGGTGGGCGATACGGTCAACGGTTTCACCGTAGTGGAAATCCGTGATTTCCCGCTGATCGACGCGACGATCGTGCGCTTTGAGCACGAACAGACCGGCGCGGAGGTCTTCTACATCGCCAACGACGATGTGAACCGTGTGTTTGACCTGGTCTTCCACACCATCGCGGTGGACAATACCGGTCTGCCCCACGTCTTTGAGCACGCGACGCTGAGCGGCTCAGAGAAGTATCCCTCTGCGGACCTCTTCTTTAACCTGAGCTACCAGACTTATAACAGCTACATGAATGCCAGCACCTATGACATCATGACCAGCTATCCGGTGGCCAGCCTTTCCGAAGCCCAGCTGCTCAAGCTGGCGGACTTCTACACCGACAGCTGCCTGAACCCGATGATCATGGAGGATGAGTCCATTTTCCGCACCGAGGCCTGGCGCTACCGCATGAACAGCGCGGAAGACGACCTGACCCTCGAGGGCACGGTTTACTCCGAGATGCTCGGCGCCAATACGCTGGCCCGCAGCGCCAACCAGAATGCCTACCGCGTGGCCTTCCCCGGCGCGACGATCGGCAACAACCAGGGCGGCGACAACGACGCCATCCCGGACATGACCTGGGAGATGGTGAAGGAATTCCATGACACCTATTATCATCCCTCCAACTGCGTGGCGTACCTCTATGGCGACATCGAGGACTACGGCGCGTTCCTCGCCCTGCTCGACGAGGCCTTTGCCCCTTACGAGCGCAAGGAGATCGCGTTTGACGATCCCAACTACACGCCCATCACGGAGCCTGTCACCGAGTCCTTCGCTTACGCGATGGAGAGCGGCTCCAACACCTCCCATATCTCTGTTGCTGAGTACATCATCCTCTGCCCCGACTTGGCCGAAGCCGATAAGGTGGACTTTGACCTGGCGGCTGACCTGCTGGGAAGCGATACCTCCGAGCTGATGATGGCCCTGCAGGAAGCCATTCCGTATGGCTCCTTCTCCTGCGGCATTGATATCGCGACGCCGGTGCCGAGTGTAATCTTCACCGCTTCTGGCATTGATCCCGAGGATGCGGGGGCTTTCCGTTCCATCGTGGACGAGAAGCTGGCGGAGACCGCCCAGAACGGCTTCACCGACGAGCAGATCGACAGCGAAGTGGCCGGCCTGGCCATCAGCGTGCGCCTGATGCGTGAAGAGAGTGACGTCGGTGTCTCCAGCGTGATTCCTTCCCTTGCATATTATTACACGGCGTCCGGGAATCCCTGGTATTATCTGGAATACGTGGACGCGCTTGACACGATTGCCGAGAAGAACGCGAATGGCGTCTATGCCGCCCTGATCGGCGCGAACCTCGTGAATAATCCCTACAATGCCCTGACAGTTACCTATCCCGAGGCCGGCTTGAAGGAGCAGCAGGAGGAAGCCCTGGCTGCGTCGCTGGCGGAGATCAAGGCTGCCATGAGCGAGGAAGAGATCGCGGCGATCGTCGAGGCTTCCCAGAATCCCCGCGAAGAGACCGCGGACACGGCGGCTATGGTGGCGGCCCTGAAGGTCGTGACCACCGACACCCTCCCCGAGGAGAGCAAGACCTACGAGATCAAGGACTACACCGATGAGAACGGCCTGCGCCATGTGGAAACCGTTGCGGGCGTCGACGGCATCGGCCAGGTGGACGTCTTCCTCGACGCTTCCGGCATCGCGGTGGAGGATCTCCACTACTTCCGTCTGCTGACCCATCTGGTTGGCAAGCTCGGAACCACCGAGCATTCCCTGGCGGATGTGACCATCCTGTTCAGCCGTTACATGTACAGCGGTAGCCTGCGCTCCTCCCTCCTCACCGATCCGGACGGTTCCGTGCACCTGCGCTACCGCATGAGCTGGATTGCCGCGGACGATGACCTGCAGGCCGGCTATGACCTGGCTTATGAACTGGCTTTCGAGATGGACTTCAGCGACACTGAGAAACTGCTCAGCGCCGTGCAGGCGATCAAGAACAGCACCCGCTCCGGCATCAACGGCGGCTACACCCCGATGCTCTACCGGCAGTTTGCCCGGACCAATGAGCTCGACAAGGTGTATGTCTATATGAACTATGTCGAGTACTATGCCTTCCTCGAACAGGCGGAAGCAATCCTGCAGAGCGATCCCGCGGCTTTCGTGGCCGAGCTTGAGCGCGTCCGTGAGCAGCTCCGCAACGGTTACGGTGCCATGGTGCTCTATGCCGGCAGCGAAGAGAGCGCCGCGGTGAACAAGCCCCTGGCCGAGGCCTTCATTGCCAGGCTGAAGAATGAGCCCATCACCCCCGTCTCCTATGACAATATTCCGGTGCCTGCCGCCAACGAGGGCTTGGTCATCGACATGAACGTGAACTTCAACGTGCTGACGGCGGACTATGAATCTCTGGGCCTGGACGGCTATACCGGCGCTCTGGATGCAATCACCGCTCTTGTGAACGACCAGTTCCTGCTGCCGCTCCTGCGCGACCAGTACGGCGCGTACAGCGTGATCCACGGCGGTACAGACCCCGAGGGCATCTACATCATCACCTATCGCGACCCCAACGTTGCGGAATCCTTCGCGGTCATGGATCAGATCCCCGAGCTCGTGGCCGGTATCACTGCCGATCTCGACCAGGAGACGCTGGACGGCTACATCCTGTCCTCCTACACCTATTATGCTTCTCCCGAGGGAGAGCTCTCCGGCGCGGTCTCTGCATCCCTTGATTACGTCGAGGGCAAGGATCCCAACGCAAAGATCGAGGCCATGCAGGCCCTGAAAGCCCTGACGCCCGAGTCCGTTGCCGCCTATGCTGAAGTGTACGCCAAGCTGGTTGAGGCCGGCAACCGCGGCACCGCCGGCAGCGCTTCCACCATCGAAGCCAACGCGGACCTCTATGACGTCGTCCTGAATCCGCTCGGCGTGGTCGCCCAGGAAACGGTGGCTATCACCGATATCCCCGAGGATCACGAGTATGCCGAAGCCATCGCGGCGGTGCTGGACATTGAGGCAATGACGGCTGAAGACGGCCTCTTCCGTCCCGATGATCCCGCGACTGTGGCGGACATGGCCTATGCCTTCTATGTGCTGGGCTTTGGTGAAAAACCCGCTGACGGCGCTGAAGCCTATGATACCTTTGTCAACTATGGCTTGCTGATCGACGGTGCCGACCCGGCGGGCGAGTTGGACTTCAACACGCTCAACACCCAGTTGCAGCACTTCCTGCTGAACGGCTATGGCTTCGCTTTCGACGAGACCATGGAAGGCGCCGGTGACGTCGCCACCCGCGGCGAACTGGCCGGAGTCCTGTACTACATCTGGCTGGAAGAGTAATCTTCTGACACACATCAGCCCGCCCCTGTGCTGAATGGGGGCGGGCTTTCTTGTCACTTAAAACCCCACGCAAGGCGTGGGGTTCGGAGAAGCTTACAGCTATGCCTGTGATATAAAAACTCCTTTTGCTATAATGACAACGCGGTCTGCCAACTGCGAGGAAGATAGCAAAAG
>JAFZPI010000024.1 GCA_017552615.1 Clostridia bacterium | reverse complement strand
TCAGCATCCGTATGATTGTTTTGCGGAGGTCGTGCTGCCCTTTTGACCCGATGTTCAGTGCATCGGATTTCAGTTCGTTTTCCACATAAACATTATAACACAGATTGTGTTAAAATACAAGTATTTATTGGTATGTCAATAGGTAACCAAAAGGCTCCCCAGCTGGCTGGGGAGCTGTCACCGCGCAGCGGTGACTGAGGGGTGAACCGTAAGGAATCACCTTCCTTAGTCTTCTTCCATCATCCTTACCTTCAGTTCAACACTCATCTCCATTGGATCATCCTCCGAAGCAAGCGGTGACAAAACGAAGCCAAACTCATACTGCTCATCGCACGGGAGATACTGCTCGTGCGGCACGATCCGGCTCCAGCTGTTGTCGCCGCCGACGCCAATTTGAATGGCGTTGAGCCGCAGGACAGTATCCTCGAGCGTGTTCAGTTCATAGGGATGCACACGCCGATTCAGTTCCAGAGCTGTGTAATGGAGCGCACTGACCTCAAGCGGGTTTTCTCCGCTCACAGCCAGCAGGCCGGCACCTGTCCCGTCCGTCAGGCTGATCCACCGCACACCTGTGCGGTTGCCGGTCTCCGAGGACTTGACATAGGGAACAAAGTTATCTGTCACCGTCGTGCTGTACCGCCCGACCCGCGTTCCTTTCGACCGGTCCTGATAGTTCTCTTCCGGACCCCGGCCGAAGAAGGTCATCTGCTCATAGGCACCGGGGACGCTGAGTTCCATCCCAGCCACCGGGATGTAGACATAATCCTTGTCATAATGCGGGGTCAGCGTCACCTGCATCGCGATCGCACCATCTCCGTAGACGGTATAGACCATGCGCTGCTCCATACCGTTCAGGTCCGGGTAGGCGCCTTCCACGGTGATGATCACCCGGTCTGCCTGTACGACCGGATCATAGTTCGCAACAGCGAATTCACCCGCTTCCTTCCACGGGCGGGTGAAAACAAACAGGCCGTAGCCGAAACCAGAGTCGTTGTCTGTCGCGGCGCGGTAGAAGTTCCCCGCAGGGCCTTCCCCGGGAACAATCAGATCCTGTCCGTCGACTTGATAGAGGATCAGCCTGCCGCTGGTTTCATCGAAAACCGCTTTGAAGCGTTCTCCGGTGATGACCGTCTTTCCATTCTCCCGAGTACAGGTAACTCCGGGCAAAATTTCGCTGCTTTGTGCCTGGGGCAGCTCCGGATGCAGTTCGAACTGGTCCATCGCGACCACATGCCCGGCTTTCAGCATTCCGCTGTCTTCCCGCAATGTCACGGTAAGATTCAGGAAATACTCGTGCCCGTATACAAGGTCAGTCTCCTCCCAGGTAAAAGGTACCTGTACCCGGGCCACACCCGGCTGGTTGGTCACGCTGTCCACGCAGGGGATATGGAGAAGGTCCGGGTCCAGGATCCCTTCCTGCAGGACGGTGTCTTCGCGCAGCAAAGCCCAGTGGAAATCATACTTTTCGGCCGGGTCGGTAAAGAGGTGGAAATTCCGGATCTCGATCCAACCGTTCAGGGCATCGATATCCGCAAACTTGATCTGCTGGTAGTGATACTTCACTTCCGCCATTTCCGGCTGGACTGTGCGGTCCGGCAGCAGCAGGCCGTTGGCGCAGAAATTTCCGTCGTGGATACGCTCGCCATAATCGCCGCCATACCCAAAATACATCTGCCCGTCTTCCGCGGTCAGGGCGATGGACTGGTCGATGTAGTCCCAGATAAAACCGCCCTGCAGGTTCCGGTAGGTATCATAGGCATCCCAGTATTCGTCGAAGTTGCCCTCGCTGTTGCCCATGGCGTGCTCATACTCGCACTCGATCATCGGGAGTGCACCGTCCGCCTCGCCGTGTTCGACCAGCTCGCCCGGCAGGGCATACATGCCGCTGCGCACGTCGATGCCGGTCTCCACCATATCCCTGGCCTGTTCATAGTGCCACGGTCTGTCCCGGGTATACTCGTGCAGCACGCGGACTTTCCCTTCCGGATCCGGATAGGGCTCCACGAGGATCGTCCGCAGGATCTGCGGGTTTTTATTCTCGTTCCCGAGGCTCCACATCACGACACAGGCGTGGTTGCGGTCCCGGCGCACCATACTGTATTCGCGGTCAATGATCGCGGCGGAAAGATAATCCGTCAGGCGCTCGTTCTCGGTCGTCATGTTGCTGTGACACTCGATATTGGCCTCATCGACCACATAGATGCCATACTTGTCGCACAGGTAATACCAGTACGGATTGTTGGGATAGTGGGAAGTACGCACTGCGTTGATGTTGTTTTCCAGCATGATGCGCAGGTCCTCTTCCATCACCTCGCGAGTCAGGGCATAGCCGAGCTCCGGATGTGTCTCGTGCCGGTCCACCCCGCGGAACATGATCGGTTCTCCGTTGATGCGGATCAGGTCGTGATCGGTCGGTGAATCCACATACCAGCCCGTTTCCGTGGTCTTATACGTGATCTTCCGGAAACCCACACGGTAGCTCTCGTAAACCGTCCCGGAATCTGTCGTTTCTTCGATCACCAGAGTGTACAGATACGGGTCTTCCGCGCTCCACTTGTGCGGCGCTTCCACCGGAATAGCGAAGGCGAAACCGGCTTCAGTCCCCGAGTCTATAACAGCTTCTATAGTGGCACCCGTGAGGGACACTTCCTCCCCCGCCGCATCGAAGAGATGCAGCTGTAAGTTCACGAGGCCTGACCTCATCGTATAATTCCGGACAAAGGTCTCGACTTTCAGCGTGCTGTCCGTAAACGTGTCGTCAAAGTCGGTGACGATGCTGAAGTCCCGGACACGAACCTGCGGCGCAGCATACACATACACATCCCGAAAAATGCCGGAGAGGTCGAACATGTCCTGGTCCTCGATCCAGCTCCCGTCGCACCAGCGCAGGACCTCCACGGCAATCAGGTTCTCTCCTCCGGGGATCACATAATCCGTAATGTCAAACTCATGGGTCGTGAAGCTGTCCTCGGCATATCCGGCCTGGATACCGTTGACCCATAAATACATGGCGGCGTCCACGCCTTCAAAATCGATGTAGATGCGGCGCCCGTCCCAGTCCTCCGGAAGGTCGAATGTCCTCCTGTACAAGCCGACCGGGTTGTAAACCGTCGGCGCCAAAGGCAGGTCCCGGGGATAGCCGATGCCCTCGTTCCCGAACTGCCGGGCAAATTTCTGGGTTGTGTTGGTATAGATGGGGTGGTCGTAGCCCTCGGTCTGCCACACGGAAGGGACAAAGATCCGGTCCCAGCCGGAAGTATCGCATTCCGGCATAAAGAAATCAGTCGAGCCGTTTTCCGCAAGCGCGTCCGGGCTCTCATACCACGCAAAGTCCCACTCCGTCTGGCTCAGCAGCAGGTACCAGGGCGACAGCTCTTTTGAGTAGTCCTCCGCAGCCCGGACGGCGTCCTGCATCGTCGCGTAGGGAATCGAATCCACCCGGGCAGGTTCCCTCCCGATGGACACAATGTCGTTATTCCCCACCTCGATGTCACCGTCCCATTCCCGGCCCGTCCATGTCACACCCGTGGCCATCGCGAAAACCGGCAGGGTGATCAAAAGAACAGCCAAAGCCCATAGTGAATGCCTCTGCATCGCAATCCCTCCTCACTCACTCTTCGGGAATCAGGCAACTCTCTCCCTCGCAGAGAACTTCGCTGTCATTCTGCGAATTCCCAAGGAACGAATCAAACACTTCCGCAAAATGGTCGATGGACGCGGGACCGTTAACCTCGATCGCCAGCACGGTTGCATTTGCATCAAGGAGCATCCACGCCGGATACATATTGATCTGCATGAAACGGGCGGTCCGGGCAGGGTCGCGAGCCAGCGGGAAGGTTATGCCCTGCTCCGCCGCAAATGCCAGCAGCACTTCGTCCGTGTCATATGTGCGGTCCAGAGAAAGCGCAATCACGGACACGTCCTCGCCATACAGGCGGTAGGCCATCTCCAGCGCGTGCAGTTCCTTCCTGCACGCCCCGCAGCCGGAACCGAACACGCAGACCACCGCAAGGCGTTTTTCTGACAGAGCATCATAAAGGTGATATATACTTCCATCCGCACAAACGGCTTCAAAATCCGGTGCCGTCTGGCCGACGACCTCATCCCATCGTTCGGCAAAGCCGCCCGTATAAAGCAATGTGAGGAAAACCAGAATACACAAAAACCGCCTCATTCTCTTTCCCTCCCGAATGGACCTGTGATTATTATATCCGAATCTTTGCTTTCAACCAATGGAAATATCCGTCAGACGAATAAGAAAAAACCAAACGATCGCCGCCGTCTGTCCTTCATTGACGTTGACAAAAAGTCTGTCGGGGCATACACTCTCCCTGTTGGTTCCCTAAATCAAAAAGGAGGAAATTTCGATGAAGAAACTGTTGGCATTGCTGTGCGCTCTGGCCCTGTGCCTGACCGGGGTTGCCCTTGCCGAAGAGGGCTGGGACGAAGAGGGCGAAACCCCGTATTATCAGCTGGGCGACGCCATGGAGGATTTCACCTTCACGACGTATGACGGCCAGACCGTCACCCTTTCCGCGCTCCTGCAGGAGAAAGACATGGTGCTGCTGAATCTCTGGGCCACCTGGTGCGGGCCCTGCGAGATGGAGTTCCCGTCCATGGAGGCGGCTTATGAGGCGCATTCTGATCGCGTTGCCATCGTTGCGCTCTCCGTCGAGCCCGACGACACCGACGATATCCTGGCCGCCTATGTGTCTTCCCATGCCATGACCTTCTATGTAGGCCATGACGAGTTCGATTTCATGGACAAATTCGCGCAGGAAGGCATCCCGACATCGGTTATCATTGACCGCAACGGCGTGATCTGCTTCATCGACTGCGGCGCCATGACAGATCAGAGCCTGTTCGAGATGCTTTTCGAGCCCTTCCTCGGCGAGGATTACAGCGAACCTGTCCTGCTGACCGAGACGCCCCGTCTCCGCCCGACGGTCGAGGCCCAGAATCCCGCGGAACTCTCGGCGGCGCTGGAAACGAGCACTGTTCTCAATCCCGAGGACGAATACACCTGGCCGATGGTCACCGCGGAAGTGGACGGCCGTACCGTGGTTACACCCTCCAACAAGGGCGTGATCATTGAGACCGAATCCGAACTCTCCATCCCGCTGTCCGCATCCGCAGGCGATGCCATCGCTGTCACCGCGAAGCTGGACACCGAAGCCATTTTCGACTGCCTCATCCTGCGTGTCAACGGCGAGCGGGTGAAGGCTTTCTCCGGCGAGATGGGTTGGTTCACGTATGCCATCCCGGTGCAGGCGGACGGAGACCTCGTCCTCACCTTAACCTACAGCCGGGAATCCGCATCGGATTACGAAGGCAGTGAAGAGATCGTCTGCATCGACAGCGTAGCCGTTCTCACCGGTGACGAAGCCGCAGCCGCTTTGGCCGCCAATCCCACCTATCCGGTATCGGATACGATCTCCATCACGCCTGTGAATGAGAGCGCCCGTGAAGTCGTAACCAATGATCCGATCACGATGGATTACCTCTTCGGCGATGCGAAATTCTATATCATCCCGGGAGGACAGGCGGACTTTGCGGTCACGATCAACAGCTCGGTCGACCCGGATGTAGATCCGCTCTATTGTGACTACAACGGGAACATCACGCTCCTGCGCGACGCCTTCCACGACGGGATCTTCACCACTTCGTCCGGGATCGATTCCGTTACCGAGACCGGTTATTCCTACACCTGCCAGTACCTGTACTGGAACAACCTTGAGGAGATGACCTCTGTCATCTACTTCGCGGATGAGGAAAACGCCAACTATTTCTTCAGCGTAGAACTGGCTGCCTATACGGAAGACCTGACCTGGAACTATGCAGACGGCACCGCTTTTGCCACGGATGTGATCCCGGATGTTGTTTTCGAAATCCCCGATGAAGCCTCTTATGTCGTCCGCTATGTCGACCAAGACGGCAACCCGGTGGCCGGGGTCGTGTGCCAGGTCTGCGATGACGCCACCTGCACGGTCTACACTTCCGATGAAAACGGGGAGTGCCACTTCACGCTGGAGCCCTATCCCTGGGAGATCCACACGCTCCGCATCCCCGAAGGCTACGAGGGCGACAAAGAGACCGTGACCATTGCTTCCCCCTATGGCGAAGAGCTGGAGTTTATCCTGAACCGGATCTGATTGTCATGATCTGAACCACCGAAAAACCTCGCTGTGAGAACAGGCAGCGAGGTTTTTCGGTTCAGCGTTTACGGGCTGTCTTCTTCAGCATCAGGGTCATATTCCAGTATGTCCCCCGGCTGGCAGTGGAGCGCCTCACATATCGCCTCCAAGGTTGAAAACCGGATTGCGCTGATCTTTCCGGTTTTCATTTTGGAGAGGTTAACGTTGGAAACACCGACTTTCTCCGAAAGATCCTTGAGGCTTGTCTTCCGGTCCGCCATCACGCGGTCAAGACGCAGAATGATTTTCCCCATGGCGTCCCCTCCTCACAGTGTCTCGTCCGATTCGCGCTGCAGTTCTTCGCCGTAGCGGAAGATATAGGACAGGAAGAACAGGATCAGCGCCGCGACGACAAACCAAAGGCTGATTTTATAGTCGTAGGAAATGGATTTGACAACGGAATCATCGAGCAGTTTCTCGATATGGTAGGCACGGGTTTCGAAGACCGTGGCGACTTTTGCGCTGATTTCGGCAATCCCGCCGCCAATCAGCACCGTCCATGCCAGTTTCCGGATCTTTGCGGAGATCCCCTCGGCAAAGGGAGTCCCCTCTTTCATCGGCACCAGAATCTCGCGGAGCACTTTGAGGCAGTACCATGTGGCGGCGCTTACAAGGATCATACCCGCGAGCATGGAGCAGATGCTCAGCTTGAGGTGGCCGAGATCCAGGTATTCGGCGGAATCTACGGCCAGGTGGAGGTTCAGGACGCCGATATCGACATACGAAGAATTGACGACGATCTTCTCTCCGAAAATCAGGGTCAGCGGGATGAAGATCGCGGCCACGATTACCCCGGCCAGGGCAAACCCCTGAAGGATCTTCAGGATCCTGTCGATCACGGATGCGCTGCGGATCAGTTTATTGTTTTCCATGTGAGTTCCCTTCCTTTTCGTTGATTAATTAATGTTAATCATTAATTACAGTGCCATTATACTCATTAGATCTTCATTTGTCAATAACTTTTTTACGTTTATCGTAAATTTCTTTATCGATTACATAGATCACACGATCCACATACAGGAATCATGCAGAAAGCGCTTGTATTTCACCGTCAGTTTGACTACAATCTGTCCTGAACAAAAGAGCTTCTTCCCCGAAGCCGGATACCATATATCGCAACAGAAGGAGTCTGATCCTATGCGAAAACGGCGCAAATTCCATGAAATCGAGATCGAAAACGATATCCGGTACCGCGGGCCGCTGTCTTACCAGGGATTCCAGATCCTTGGCTGGCTGTGCATTTCCCTGATGGTTGTCATTATGTGCCTCAATCTGAGCATGATGCTGGACCCGGCATCCGCTGAGAGCACATACGGGACAGTCCAGGTGTTGACTTATTTCAATACGCTTTCCCTGCCCTTCCTGCTGATTTCAAACTTTGCCAGGATCCTGAACGCCTCCGAAGGTTACAGGATGCAGTTGATCCGGAACGGAGGCGGAGCCCTGGCCATCTTCCTGGTCACGGTTCTCTTTTTCAGCCGCTATGTCGTCAGCCTGATCGCGCAGTTCGTGACAGACCCCGAAAACGTCGTTCCGGTCCTGACAGGGTTTTTCCGCGAAAAGCTTCAGGAAGGATTCATCGCCTTCAACATCTTTGTCGATTTGTTTCTCTGCACCCTGTTCATGTATTTCCTGAACGCCCGGCCGAAGCGGTTTTTCACCGGGAAGAAAACCATCATTTTCCGGCTGTTCGCGCTCCTGCCTGTCGCCTATGAGGTTTTTTCCATCGTCATGAAAGGAAAGGCCGCCGCCGGGGATATCACATTGCCGCTCTGGTCCTTCCCCTTGCTGACCGTCAAACCGCCGATGACCTTTGTGGTCTTCATGACCCTGGCGCTCCTGATCAAGACACGGGAACTGCGTTTCTGCAAGCACGGACGGACTCATGAAGAGTACCAGGCATTCCTGAAGACCAACCGGAACTCCCTGCATTTTTCCGTTTATCTGAGCGTCATTCTCGTCATCTCCGCGATCCTGGATTTTATCATCCTGGTCTTCGTGACGATCTATTCCGCCGACTCGCTGGAAGCGGTAACCGACGTCGAAACCGTCTCAAATCTTCTGTCCGTGAGCGCAGCAATGGGCTTTGGCAAGAGCATTCCGCTGCTGTTCGTCGCGCCTGTCGTCCTTCTGTTCTCCTACACGCGTACCCCGAAGTACAAGCCTCTCAGTACACTGGTCCCCATATTCGCCATCAGCCTGATGGTCCTGATGGTGATCGAAGCCATCTATCAGGGGCTGTCCCAGTTCGCCATTCAGGTTCCCCCCCTGTCGATCCGGGATCTGTTCAAGGATTTGTCGAGCTATCTCCCCGCTGCAGGCGAACCATAACTGAAAAACAGAAGCACCCGGGCGCAAAACACATCCCGCTGTTCCCCGCATGCGCACATTGCGAATAGCCATAAAATATGATATAATCATAACATCCGGAACCGAATCGACCTATACTGAGGAGGGGAAACCAATGAAATCACGGAAGGCAAAATGGCTCTCCATGTTCCTGGCATTGACACTTCTGATCACCCTTTGCTTTTCTGCCGCCCTGTCCACCGTCTGCGCGGAAACGGGCGACTCACCCGGAGACAGTTCGGGGCAGCCCGCGGGTGAAGGATTCGGCGATTCCTCAGGGGAAGGCTTTGGCGACTCTGCGGGTGGGGCCACAGGCGATTCATCCGGCGAAGGCTTTGGGGATTCCGGCGGTGAGAGCACGGGCGACTCGTCCGGGGAATCCATGGGCATGCCGGCCGGCGGACAGGAATTCGGGACGTTCGACGAAATCGTCACTTCCGCCGGGGTCATCATTGAGAACGGCGAAGTCCGCTATGCGGAGAACTGGAACGGCACCGTGTCCGGTGAAATCACAGCCGAAGGGCTGACCGGAGCTGTGATCACCGCGGAAGAGGCCAACGGCGTCACCATTGCCATGGCCGGTGAGACTGACCGCTTCGTCATCGAGGATTCTGAGATTTCCGCCACCGCCGGGCAGAAAAACAACGACGTGGGCTATGAAGCGGCTTACGGTGTGGGCGTCGCGGTGCGCACCGGCGAACTGTGGATCAAGAACAGCCGTCTCTCCTCCGAGGGATCTCGCTCCGCCGCGGTCTATATGTTCAGCACAATGAATCCGTACGGCACTTCCCTGGTGGTGGTCGATTCCGAGATCACGGCCCACACCGACATGGCAGAGCTCTGGATGCCGCCGTTCAAGCTCCTGGCCGGCGGAAGCCGCGCCACCCTGCTGATGACCCGCAACAACAGCTGGTTCATCCACAGCACGGTCACCTCAAACAATTGGGGCGCCATCTCCCAGGACACGGTGGACGCGACCACCTATGTCATCAACTCAAGGGGCGCCGCGACGGAAGGCGGATACGGCACTTACCTGACCAACGCCATGAAACTGTACGCCTCCCAACTGTACGGCGGCCAGTACGGCGCCTTTATGTGCGGAAACTCCCTCCTGCAGACCGGCGGTGCCGCCGATGCGCTGGCGGATGCCGATGCCATGAGCAAAGTGCCGGATTATGTTCCTGAGGAAGAACCCACGATCATTGCCGGCGCATTCAACGCCGTCGCCGTGCACAACGCGGTACCTGGAAACAGCACGGTCGCGGTCGGTAACTTCAAAGACGCGCTCCTGTCCACCCTGCCCGAGGACCTGCCCGAAGACGTCACGCCCATGGCAGCCAACGACGACTTCTTCATGCAGCCGGATGTGTCGTTCGGTGCGGGAAGCGGCGCTGCCTACTTCTTTAATCGCAATCTTTACGGTTCCCTGATTCTCGTACGCTCCATGAACGGTGATTTCACGTTTGACAACACGGATACCCGCACATCCAACGGCGTCCTGGTCCAGACCGTCCTGACCTATGACCCGCCGTCTGCCTCCGGTTATCTGTCCGTCGGTGAGGGCGAAACCCTGCCCGGTGTCAGTGTCACCTTCCTTAACGGTGAATACACCGGCGACATCCTGCACCAGGATTACCAGCGCTGCATGAACGTCACGATCGGTGAAAACAGCACCCTGTGCGGCGCCATTGTCTCCGGTACCCTGCAGGCATGGAATGACCTGTGGAGCCAAGAGGCGCTTGAAGCCGCACTCAAAGCCGACGGCTATACGGAAATTCCCTTCGCCGAAGATGACTGGGTTGGCGATGTCCGGGACAACCTGATCCGTGCGGATGACACAGCCTACGCCGCCACCGAAAACCTCGGTGCGGACGTCACGGTCACCGCCAACGGCACCTGGGTCATCACCGGCACCTCCACCCTCTCCAGCCTCACGCTGGAAGAAGGCGCAACCCTCACCACGCCTGACGGCATGGCGCTGACCATCTTCATCAACGCCGACGCCACAAACGCCAACAGCACCTATACCGGCGGCACCGAGGTGGATGCGCTTACTGCCGGGACCTATCAAAACGTGATTCTTACAGTTTCCGAAAACTGATTTCTTTACGCAGGAATCAAGAAACCGAATGATGATTCCAACCCCTGCCTGAAAAAAGGACAGGGGTTTTTGAATGATAGAAGATATCAATGACACTATTTTAAAGCGCTTATGTCGTCATGCGTTTCCACCCCCCATATCCCCGCGAAATCCATCTTGCCACGCATCCCCTGAAATGCTATAATCTGCGAAGAGGTGGATTGCGCATGAAACGGAAAAGAATGCTTATTGCGGGCTTTGCGGGACTGTCGATTTGGGGGGTCCTGCTTCTCGCCCTGTCCATCGCGGAGCACGGACAGGCAGGCACCGGAATTCACACCTTCTGGGACGCCGCCTGGTATTCCATCGTCACACTGACCACGGCAGGCTACGGAGATCTCGTTCCCGTAACAGTAGTCGGGAAACTGATCGGTGTCCTGCTGATGCTGATGGGTGTCGGCCTTTGGGCCGCTCTGATCGGCGTTGTATGGACGACGCTGCGCGACGCCCTATTGCCTACGTGGCGGCTTTTCCTGATCAGGCGAAAGCCTTGGTACGTCTTTTCGGAGCGGAACGACGCATCGGAAGCGCTGGCGCTTGATCTCCAAAAACAAGATCCCGGATATTGGTTCGTGTTCTGCCATGACAGCGCCGGCCAGTTTGGGAAAGAACACGCCAGCATGCTTTCCGTCCCCTTGGATGTGCTCGACCTGATGGACACACATCTCGCCAGGAAGGGACCGCGGATCGTTATCCTGATGAACCCGGACGGCTGGGCCAACGCTTTCATGGCCGAAGCGCTGACTTCCCGTTGCACTGCTGTTTATTGCCGCGGTGAGGAAGCCGCGGCTGTCCCCGGTGTGCGCTGTTTCGATCCCGCTGTGCTGTGCGCGCGGCAATACTGGCAGAATCATCCCGCCGAACCGAAAGAAACCGTCTTTCTCCTCTGCGGCGACGGCGCGCAAGCCCAGGCGCTCCTTTGCGAGGGCTTGCTGTCCTGCTGCCGGGAACCCTACTGCCCAACGACCTTCCATGCCTTTGGCGACTGGACCGACTTCCAGCGGATGCATCCCGAACTGAGCGGCGTCTTCTTCCACACAGAGCCCTGGAATTCAAGCCGGGATCTGCTGGAAAAAGCAGACCGCATCATCATCGCGTCCGAGGACGAGCGGGCCAACGCGGAACAGGCCGCGGCCCTGGCCCAGGCTTTCCCGCTGGATGGGATCGTCCACGCCGCCACTTCCTTGCCTGCGGTCTGCGATGAGCGCTTTGGCGCACCGTCCCAGATTTATTCAGCCGAACTGGTCATGCAGCATACCCTGGACCGGCTCGCTGTGACAATGAACCAGACATACGGGAAGCTCTTCGGATCGATGACCTCCTGGGATGACCTCAGTCCTTTCCTGAAGGACTCCAACCGTGCCGCGGCCGATCACCTGCTGACCAAGCTTCGCCTACTGCTGCCGGAAGAAGACATTCGCCAGCCGGACGCCACCGCTTTCACCCGCGCCGCGGCACGCTATGCAGCCCTGACCCCGGAAGAACGGGAAGACTGCCGCCGGAACGAGCACGCGCGATGGTCGCTCTTCCACACCCTGCACAACTGGCGCTACGCACCGATCCGGGACAACAGCAAACGCCTGCACCCCTGCCTGGTGCCCTATGAGTCCCTCTCCGACGAGGACAAAGCCAAAGATGACACTGCCTGGGAGATCATCAGTGCGATTGCGGAAGAAATGAAGCAGTGACAGACAGCCACTGAATCCAATAGGATACGAGGAGGAACCCTCATGTCTGAAATGATCTATGATGCCTTTATCAGCTACAGTCACAAAGACATGCGCTGGGCGCGCTGGATTCAGGAGCGGCTGGAGAGTTACCGCCTACCGAAGGATCTGCTGGAAGAGAGCGAAGTCAAGAAGCAAAACCTGAAGGTCTTCCGCGACCAGACCGACCTGGCCGGCGTGGAGTTGCAGGCCTCTTTGCAGCGTGAACTTGAAGCTTGCCGAACCATGATCGTGATCTGCTCGCCTAACAGTGCTGCCTCTACCTGGGTGAATGAAGAAATCCGTTATTTCAAGTCTCTCGGCAGAGCGGACAGCATCATTCCCTTCATCGTGGACGGGGAGCCGGAAAGCAGCAACCCGGAGATCGAGTGTTTCCCGGAAGAACTGCGGAATGATGCCGATCATCATTTCATGGGAGCAAACACCCAGGAGATCGGGAAAAACAACGCCCTATTAAAAGTTATTTCCGTCTGCCTCGGCGTCCGCTTTGACCGCCTCGCAAACCGCGAGCAGAAGCGCCGTCGGAGGAACTTCCTTATCTCCGGGAGCATTCTCTTGCTTGTTGTGGCTGTGTTTGTCGGACTTTTGTGGCGCAATATGGTCATTGCACAGGAAAACGCTCGTGTGGCCAAAGAGAACGAACAAATGGCACTTGAGCGCGAGCAAATTGCCTTGGAAAATGAAAGGATCGCGAAAGAAAATGAACAAATAGCACTTGAAAATGAAAGAATCGCAAAAGAAAACGAACAGATTGCGCAAGAGAATGAACGCATCGCAAAGGAAAACGAAGCATTGGCCTATGATGATTACCTCGCCATTTTACTATCCAGCAACTGGCAAACAGGCAATTTCAGCCCTGAGGACATTGCACGGATTGAAGCATCCGCCAATGCAGGTAATCCATATGCATACTATTTGTTAGGTAGTATTTACAGTTCTGCCATTCTTAGCAATCGCAACGACCCTGAACTTGGCTTCTCATGGCTTTTACGCGGCGCAGAAGCTGGAAGTGTCGAATGTATGTACGCCCTTGGCATCTGTTATCAGTCGGGACGGGGAACAGAACAAGATCTTGAAGCTGCATATTCATGGTTTTTGCGTGCTGCTCAGGCTGGTGATCCACACGCAATGTACAATGTTGGGGCATGCCTGGAAAGTGGTTCAGGCACCAAGCAAAACACTTTTAAAGCCTTGTCTTGGTATCGGAAAGCAGCTGAAGCAGGTTATACAGAAGCATATATGTCTGTTGCTTATTGTTATATATTCGGTTCGGATAGCATTGAACCTAATTATTCCGAAGCACTCTATTGGATCAAGAAGCTTGCAGAAGCAGGACATCCAGAAGGAATGTACTTGTTAGGAATCTATTATCAAAACGGAATTGGTACAGAAGAGAACCCCCGGGAAGCTTATCTATGGTACCGTCGCAGCGCTGAAGAAGGAAATACTGAAGCCATGTATAAGACTGGCTGGTGTTTGGAAAACCATTACGGTGTCACGAGCGAAGCTGAAGAATGGTACCAGCGCGCTGCTGATCTTGGACAGGAAGATGCCATTGAAGCACTGAAACGACTTCAGGAAGCAGAAAACCAGTCTCCCTAAAACGTGCGATAAACCTTGGGCAACCAAACACAAACACATCAAGGAGGTCTTCACCATGATCCAAAACGAAACCATGCAAAGCATCTTGGCTCGACGCAGCTACAAGGTGTTTGACAGCAGACCGATCGACAAGGAAGCCCTGGAAACCATTGTGACGGCTGGGCTGTATGCCCCGACAGGCATGAACCGCCAGCCTTGGCATTTCACGGTCATCAGGAGCCCGGAGATGCTGGAGAAGTTCGGCGCGGCCCGTCGGTCGCTGCCGCTGCCTCCCGGCATCCCGCCCGCTGCCGTTGCGGCGATGGGCGACCCCATGCGCAACGCGCCGGTGATGATCCTCGTCTCCGCCAAGGAAGGCGGAACCTCCGCTCAGGATTGCTGCCTGGCCATGGAAAACATGTTCATCGCAGCGGCTTCGCTGGGGATCATGAGCGGCTGGGACCACGCGACCGTGATGGATCTGTTCAATCACCATCCCGATCTGAAAGCCGAGTTGATCCCGGAGGGATATACCCTGTATGCCGCAGCCTTCTTCGGCTATCCCGGCCCGACGGTGAAGGACCGCGGCGAGCGCAAGGGAACTGTGGAGTACAAATAACGCTTGATGAATACGCGATAACGAAATCACAATTTGGCTGAACACCAAGTACAAAAATACATTCTTCTGTCCCGCTGAAAACGCCGCCCCCTTGCGGGGGCGGCGCGTTTTGGGTTCACGGTTTTCTCGGATTATTCAGCGACAGTCAGCGTGCCGACCGCGTCACCGATGGCGACCTCATGCTCACCGGCTTCGAGGGTCAGCTCCATCTGCACAACACGCCAGGAACCGCCCTGGACGGTGTAGAGCTTCTCGGCCACGACTTCACCGTCGACCTTGGCCTGGACCATGGTCAGGTCATCCGCGCCGTTGTTGTTCAGCAGGCAGTATACGGTGAAGGGTTCGCCGGCCTTGGCCGTGTTCTTCACCACGTTGCTGACCGTGGCGCTGCCGTTGCTGTTGACGGTCTCTTCCTGGGCGATGCTCTGCGGCAGGATCAGGCAGCTGTAGGCAAAGTCGCCGAACTGGCCGTAGCGCATGCCGTAGTTGTAGATCACCAGGGGATCGCCGTAGTTGTTCGGAGACGCATGATACTCGGTGTCAGCCATCATCAGAGCCTGCACGATCAGGCGCACATAGGGGGAAGCGCCCTGGTCGCCCGCGAGGTCCTTCCACTGGAGCGCGTCCTCGGTCTCGTTCCGGGCCTGTTCCTTCTGGGTGATACCGGCGGGCTCGAACTCGCCGAAGAGGATCTTCGCGTACACCCAGGGCTCGGTGCCATAGATAAATCCCGCTTCGCCCGAGCCGTGGTCGGGCTGCTGGCTGAAGGGCATGTAGAGCAGCGCGGTGGCGCTGGTCAGGGCAAATTCATCCGGCTTCGAGGTCAGGGTCAGGACCAGGGGCTTGCCCTCATCGAGGGTATCCTCGATCAGCAGCTCGGAAGCATCGTTAAGCTGGCCGAAGTAGCCGATCACAACGTCCGCTTCTTCCATATCGTCCACGATCTCACCGTAGTCGGCGAGGTACTGCTTATAGTGATCCAGGGTATCGTTGGAAGAGGACTCTATATAGATCTTGGTTCCCTTGGCAAGGGGCAGGAGGCCGCCTTCGTTCTTCATCAGGACAGCAGACTCCGCCTGCAGACGCTCAGCCAGTTCCACTTCTTTGGGATTCCGGGCAGCGCGCAGATCCTCATTCGTGGTGATCGGCCACGGCTCAGCGGCATACTCTGGGGAAGCGATGATCGCCAGGGATTCCTCGGTCACGCGATAAGGATTCTCGAAGAGGCCCTTGTCGAACTTGAACCGGAGAATGCGGAAGGTGGAATAGTGATAGGCATCCAAGGCTCCCATTTCCTCGATCAGACCGCTGGTGTAAGCGTTGGTGAGGATGTCGGGATAGTTGCCGTACATACCGCCGGCGCTGAAGATCGCCTCGGAGTCGGTCTCATGACTCATGATGCCGGTGCCGAAGATATCGGTGCCCAGCTGGATGGCGCGGGTATACAGCCACTCGATGGACTGCTCGTTCAGCATGACACCCTCGAGGGTGGGCATGGGGTCGGTCTGGGTCGCGTTCAGGGGCCACCAGTCGGTGACGACCACGCCGTCAAAGCCCAACTCGTTGCGGAGATAGCCCATGGTGTAGGAATCCCACTTGGGGTCGGTGGTGTTGGTGAAGCCCTGGCCCGCGCAGTTGGTCATGACCCACTCGGCGCCGGCGGCAAAGGCGGCCTTCCAGCCAACCATCCAGTTGTCCATGTTCTGGGCCACGCTGCGTGCATTGGCGAAGGAAGAATCACCGCCGCGGCCGACCCAGTGCTTCGTGCAGGAGGCAAAGCCGGAGTCTTCCAGGCCCTTGATCTCCTGGTACACGATGGAGGCAATGTGCTCGGGATTCTCGCCATACTGGGCGCCGATCTCATTGGCGAAGGGCTCGAAGGTCACATGGAGGCCGACGGCGACCATGGACTGGCCATAGATGTAAGCCAACTGATAGGCCAGCTCCGGATCATTGGCGGAACCGAACGCGTCATGCGCCTTGTCGATGTAGCCGCCGAACGCGTTGAACTCGCGGTCGGACGCATAGGTCATCGGGATGCCCAGGCGCTCGGCTTCGGCCGCGGCCTGCACATGATTCAGGACGTTGATGATGGTCTCCGGGTCGCCGTTCAGGTTGAACAGCAGGCAGTTGTTCTTGTAGCTTGCGATGGTCTCCCGAGCCTTGTAATCGGGCTGGGAGCAGAAGTGCAAGCCCGCTTCCTCTTCGGGGGTCAGCTGATTGTTGATCATATCCCAGGCGCGCTCTTCCGTGGTCTTGCGCCAGTCCTCATAGACATCCAGCTGGCCGTTCTTGTTCAAGTCCTTGAACTTCAGGCCATCCTCTTCGAGGATGTTGGTGACCTCAGGATCATAGGTCAGACGGACCTGGCCGGTGGCCTCGTCCGCTTCGATCAATGCGAAGTTGCAGGGTGTCTTGAGGAACAGCTCCTCAGAATTGTCCTGCGGTTCTCCGCCGGATCCACCCTCAGAACCGCCCGCGGACTCACCGCCGGAATCTCCCGCGTCAGCCGGTTCTTCCGCCCAGGCGGGAATCAGCACGGTCGTTGCCAGCATGATGAGTGCCAGCAGCAATGCCAGTTTTTTCATTGGTAATTCTCCTTTCTCTATCGCCGCTAAACGGCAATGTTCAAAACGGGACCGGTTTCCCTGCCGTGACCTTAACATAAAAAGCCCGCCCAGAATATGGATTGTTCGGCACAAACGACCGGAAAATCACAAACCATTGTTTCCGTTTCTGTATTTGTGCAAATCCTTCTCAGCCTATATACTGTGCCGATTGAAACCCACTTTTCCCCTATAGAACAGAAAAACTCTGTACTGTGTTATCCGGCCCTTGTTCCGAAATGTCCTTTGCACAATGCAGGATTTTCATAACTGAAGCGGTTGACACAGAAAAGCCCGGAAGGCTATAATTTCAAAGGGATGGCGGAGATGTTTGCCTATCTGTCATCGCAGCATCCGAACCGCTATGAACACACAATACTGCTTCTGAACGATCTTCTATTCATCCTCCTTTACGCCTCTCCATACCGGGGAGGCGGTTTTGTATGGACCCTCTCTGTCGCCTTCGGCGACATCTCTCCCAAAGGGAGAGACAAGAGGTGATGCGCTTCAGTGCGGAGTGTTCTTCCCTCAACAGGCGGAATCATCACATAAAAAACGCACACGCATGGGCCACAGCCAAAAGCGTGTGCGGGGGGTCTGGGGGACACACGTCGCAACGTGTCCCCCAGGACCTTTTGCTTCTTTTCGGTCACGAAAAGAAGAACCTCAAATTATCATTCAACCATCGTAAATACCGACGCCTCGTCGGCAACCATCGGCAAGTCCAGCTCATTCTTGTACCAGAGCGACATCCCCATGTCTCCCCGCGCCTCCACGCTGCTCTTCGGATGATTGATGAAGCGGTTTCCGGTCAGGCGACTGTAGGCGATGGCGTTCAGGTACAGGCCACAGCAGAGATTTCCGTCGAACAGGTTCTCCTCGATCACATAGGGCACCGTGTCATAGGCCATAGCACCGGTCCAGTTTTCGCGGATCGTATTGTGGCTGAACACCGTGGAGCTGCGATCCATCCGCACACCGCAGACGGAACAGCCGGATACCTCACAATTCAGGACACGAGCCTCCGTATCCTTCTGGATGTGGATGCCGTTTCCGCAATCGGTCACAGTGCAGCGGCAGAAGAGGTTCCGATTTCCTCCCGCCGTGAAGATCCCCTGTCCCGTATCCGAGACCCTGCAATCGATCATGGCACCGTCATTGACCTTGGAGAAGAACAGTCCCTGATCGCAGCCATGCGCCGTGCAGCAAAGCAGGGTGACCCGGTCACACGCCCGAACATCCAGACCATGGTTTGTCCCTTCGACCGTGCAGCCTTCTTCCAGGACATCGGTGCTCTTGCAGGCATAGATGCCGAAAATGCCACACCGATCCGCACAGCAGTTGCGCAGAATGATCTGACGGTTATAGGCCAGTTCCATGCCCATGCTCGAGTTTGAGACATCCAGCCCTTCCGCCAGAACGCTCCCACAATCCACGCAGATCAGCATCCCGGCATCCTTCGGGGCTTCTACGGTTTCCTGACCGACAATGTAGTAGAGTGGTTTTCCGTTCACTGTACAGTCTGTGATGGTGTGCGTGGTGAAGTATTCAAGCTCCTCCCCCACCTCGAACATACCGGTCAGAACCGGAAGGCCGCGTTTCACGCTCTCATCCGTGACGGGCGGCCCCGCCAGGCAGGGACCACAGCCGGTGAAATCACAGTTCAGGAGCCTCGCCCGGTATACACCGCCGAACCATATCGCACAGGAGGATGTCCGCCAGGCGGGATCGCCCAGGCGGAAAGAACAGTTTTCCACCGTCAGATCATTGCCGATGACATACAGGCCGATGTGTTCCATCGCAACGGCCAGGTTCCGGAGGGTCACGCCATCCGCCTCGATCCGCAAGCCAGACAGGTGATGCGGAGCATAAATCTCCGGTGTTTCCCCTTCCGCCGCGCAGAGGGTCACCGCCTTGCTGATCACCAGTGGAAAGGTTTCGCGTTCCTGCCCGTAAAGCCCCCCGGCCAGGACAATGACATCCCCGTCATCGCACTTCGCCAAAGCCTCCCCGATCGTCATGCCATCCGGGGATACGTTCCATTCCTCCGCAGAGGCAAAGGCGCAGAGACACAGAAGCAGCAGGGCAATGATCAGATTGCCACATTTCATCTGACAGATCTCCTTTGACACAAAGCCCGGAAGACAGAGCATCTGCCTTCCGGGTGTAGTTTCAGTTGGATTACTCAGCCAGTGTCACAGCACCCCAGGAGGCGGGGCTGTAGTCGATGTAGGGAGAGGCGACCCAGGCCAGCTGCGGAATGTACTCCGTGCCGGGGCAGGGATAGCCGATGTCGGTAATGACAAAGTTGCAGCTCAGCGTGTCACCCACAGCAGGGGTGTAAACGGGGATGGTGCACTTTTTGGTGTTCTCGTTTTCTCCGGACAGGTCAGCCCAGGCGAACTTTGCTTCCCAAGTGAAGCCCGTCGTTGTCATCTGCACGGCGCATTCATATCCGGGCAGCACGCTCTCGCCGCCGTCCATGCCCATGCTGGTGTAACGCAGGTGAACTTCCTTGCCGCCCTTGATCATGCTGCGGTCCACCGCGGTATCCCAATAGCCTTCATCCATGACGAAGTAGATCAGGAAGTCGTTGGTGCCGTATTCCGTGCGGTTGGGGTCTGCGGTGGGATCGGTGGAGATGTAAAGCTTCAGGTTGTCTTCACCGTCAATGGGGAGCATCTCGATGGCGCCCAGCGGGTCGTTCTCGGTGACATCCGCGGCGATGTAGAGGTACTCGTCGTCCCAGGAAAGATAGAAGATCGCGGAGCTGTCACTGGGGCCGTTCCACATATTGGCGTCGCGGATGATCTGCTCCGCCGTGTTGACAACCGCCGGAGAATCAAGGTTCCAGTCGCTCAGATCGCCGTCAATTGCGATGCCATTCGCCTTATGGGCAGTGATCGAGGGACGGGCATACTCATCGGCACCAGCCATGACGGGCAGGACCATCATCAGGACCATCAGGGCAGCCATCAGTTTCACAATTCTCTTCATGTTTCATTCACTCCTTCGCGTAGGTTCGGAAATCACACAGCGTCTTTCCACTTTGATTATGCCATAAACCGGGGCCAAAATCCTCAGGAAAATGCTGTACATCGGCAAGAAAATCCGGCACGAGATACAAGGAAGGCCGCCGCGGTCTCACGCGGCGGCCAGTGTTTATCAGGGTTTCCGACCTTTCATTACCGGACTTCGAGGGTCTTGGTCATGCCGAGAACCTCGATCTCATGCGTGCCGGCCTCGAGGACCAGCTCGATGGAGATGACGCGGAACTGGCCGGCGGTGAGGGCGATCATCTTCTCGGCAACAGGCGCGCCGTTGTCATTGACCACCGCGTTCACGATGCCGTCGCCTTCGCCGAAGTTCTGGGCGATGAAGTAGATGCAGAAGGGCTGGCCGGCGTAGATCACGTCACGGGCAGCGGTCTTGGTCTGCACACCGGAGGAGCCTTCCTCTTCCCAAGACTCGACAGTCTGCGGTACGACGAGGGTGTCGCACTTGATGTCCGCCTTGTCGGTGTAGTTCATGCCGAACTCGGTGGTGAACATCACGTCGCCCAGGTTGTTGGGCAGCAGCGCGCTCGGGTTGTTGCGGACAGTTGCGGCCATGTACAGGCGGGTGGGCGTATCCACGCCGGTGTCGAGCTGCAGCTCGCCCCAGTCGAGGGTCGCGTCTTCGGTGCTCCAGGGCATCTCGAAGACCAGTTTGCCGGTGGGCTCCTTCTCGCCGAAGAGCATGTCCGCGATGACGGACGGTAAGGTCTTGTGATAGATATTGCCCATGGAGGAGCCGTGATCCGGCGTGCAGTCATAGGTCAGGAACAGCACAGCGTCGGAATTGAGCACAGCCCAGGAACCAGGCTCGTTGCTGACGCCACCGTCATAGACCAGCACCAGCTTCTTCTCCGCGTCATTCGCATCCTCAACCAGGAGTTCGGTCGCGTCGTCCATCGCCGTTACATGCACGATCACGACATCCGCTTCCTCAAGTTCATCCACCACGGTCGCATACGCGGCCAGAGCGGTCTTGTCCATCTCGGTGGTTTCCTTCACGTTGCCGTCCACATAGACCTTGATGTCCTTGGCCAGCGGGAGAACATCCTCGTTCCTCAGCAGGACCGCGGACTCGGTCTGGAGACGGATTTCCATCTCGTTCATCTCGTCCGTACGGGCGCGATACACGTCTTCAATAGTCAGGAGGTCGAACTTCCCGGCCTTGTACTCTTCGCTGGCGACCATCTCAAGCACGTCGTCCAGGTTGGAATAGGGATCCTCGAAGAGGCCCAGGTCGAACTTGTTGCGCAGGACACGGAAGCAATGCTTCTCGATGGTCTCCCAGGTCAGGAGGCCCTGCTCGACGGCAGCCTTGACCTCGTTGGGCCACATGGGCTGCATCATGCCCGGGTACCTGGCGACAACCGCGTCATAGTCGATCGGGACGTCGTCCTCGACCATGAAGAAGCAGCCTACCTGATCCACGTCAGCGTTGAAGATCGTCGCGTAGAGCTGCGCCAGGGTCGCAGTGCTCAGGTCCAGGCCCTCGGGCGTCACGCCGTTCGCAGAGGGAGACTGCATCCACATCGGCCAGTCGGTGACCACGCAGCCGTCATAGCCGAGGGTCTCGCGCAGGACCGCCATGGACTCGGAGTCATAGCACACGTTGCAGCTGTTCAGCAGGGTGCCGTTGTTCAGCATGACCCAGCCGGAGCCGTTGTCGATGACAGCGCTCTTCCAGCCGACCAGCCAGGAATCCAGCAGGTCCGCGGGGCTCTTGGCGCCGGAGTAGGAGCTGCGGCCGCCGCGGGCCACGAAGTGCTTGGTGGTGGCGTTGACGCCGTTTTCCTGATAGGCCTTGGTCTCGATGCCAACCATCTTCGCGATGTAGTTGACTTCGTCGCCGTACCAGCTGCCGATCTCGACGCCATAGCTGTGGAAGGGCAGGTGGAAGCCGATCGCGCGCTCTTCCTTGGCATACTGGGCAACCAGGTCATAGAGCAGCTCTTCGTCATGGGCGATACCCACGGCGTAGTTCGGCATGTTCACCAGGCCGGCCCAGGTGTTGTAGCTGCGGTCGCAGGAGAGGACCACCGGGATGCCCAGGCGGGCGGACTCGGCGATCTCCTGGAACGCGTTGTTCTCGTAGATCAGGGTGTCCGGGGTGCCGTTGACGTTGTGCAGGTACGTGGTCACATGGTCACTGATGATGGAGTGATACATAGGCACGTACGTGCTGCCGTCCTGGTCGGTGTAAGTGGGCTCGTTGGAATAGAGCCACTCTTCGGTGTAGGGATACATGGAGGTGAAGGTGCCGCCGGTGGACGCATGCCACAGCAGGCCGATCTTCTCGTCCTCGTCCATGAGGCTCAGCAGGTTGGTGGCGCGCTCTTCGCTGCTCAGGCGCCAGTCCTCATAGGCATCCAGTTCGCCGTTGGCGTTCAGGTCCTTGAACTTGAGGCCGTCGACTTCAATGATGTCCTTGATGTGGGCTTCCAGGCGAACCTGGCCGGTAGCCTCATCCGCCTCGATGATCACTTCATTGACCTCATAGGGTTTGGCGAAGGTCGTCGGATCCTGATACTCGGTCGTGGTATTGCCGTTGAAGTACTGCTGTTCGGCAAACGCAGCGCCGAAGCAGCTCACCAGCATGGCAACCGCCAGGAGCAGAGACAGCTTCTTCATAGGGAATCTCCTTTCTCTTTTTCGCGCCTTGCCGGCGCTTGGTAACATTATTATAGAGCTCCAGACAAGAAAAAAACATGATAAAGAAGTACAAAAAACAGGAAAAAGCACCACTTCCAGATTTTTCATTGGCTTAAAGTTTACTCTCGATAGGAAAATCCGGCACAATGTCTATGACAATCTCAACTTGTGCTGGATTTTCCTGTTCTTTGTGTTAAAATAGACATGCAATCAACGGTGTTATGAAAAACATAAAAAGGCGGTGTCCGGATGTATCGGGTCCTGATTGTGGACGATGAACTCCCAGCCCTGCGCTTTGTCCAGAACATTATCGAAAAATACGCCACCGTATACCAGACCATCGGTACCTGCACCAGCGGTGAACAGGCGCTGGATTTCCTGAACAGCCATCCGGTGGACCTGCTTATCACCGATATCAGCATGCATGGCATGAGCGGGATCGACCTCGCCCGGGCTGCCCGGGAGAAGCTGCCGGATATCCATATCCTGATCATCACCGGGTACGGCGAGTTTGAGTACGCCCAGGGCGCCATCCAGGCTGGCGTGGATGACTACATCCTCAAACCGGTCAGCATCAGCAAAATGACCTCCGTGCTGGAGGCCATCCGGAGCCGTCTGGATGACGAGCAGATCGACCGCGCTTCGGCGCTGCTCCCTGCCATCGCCTGCGGACAGCCCTGTTCCGCGGAGGACGTCGCCCGGCTCTACGGCAGCAAGAGCTACCGATTTGCGCTTGTTCGATGGGGCAACCTCGACATGACCATGCAGAAGGTCCTGACGGCCACCTCCCTGGTCCTGCCGCCCCATGAGCGCTTCTATGTGCTGCGCGGCCGCGACGACGACGAGCGCATCCTGATCTGCCCCGACGACAGCCCGGAGACCTTCCTGACCAACCTGAGCATCTACACCACCCAGCCGGGAAACCTCTCCACCTGGACCGCAATCTATACCAACACGTCCCAGAGCATCGACCGGCTGCAGGCTTTCATCACAGCCTCCCTCGACATGATGTACCGCATGGTGGTCATCGGCAAGCACCAGATCCTGCAGTTCACGGGCACCAAGACAAACGAGGAGCGCATCAAGATCCCGCCGGCGGACCTGAAACAGCTGGGATACTTCGTCACCAGCGGGAAGACCCGCCTGATCAAGGATTACTTCGTGTCCCTCGCCATCAGCTGGGAAAAGACCCAGATGCCCCAGCGCCAGGTGTGGCACATGTGCCGCCAGCTGATCCACCAGGTAGCCACGGTACACACCCCCACTTACAACAAGCTGGAAGAGCTCCTGCTCGACCTCAACGACCTGATCCGCTGCGCCAATTCCTACAGTGATCTTGTCAGCAGCGTCTATGCCCTCCTGTTCGATGACGGCAATATGCGGGACAAGAAGCTGTCCACCCGCGAACTGTACGATTACGCCGTGCAATACATCATGGACCACTATCCGCACCCGCTGAGCATGCAGAGCGTCTGCGACGAGATCGGCATTTCCCAGACCTATCTCAGCCGCCTGTTCCGCAAGTACAGCGACACCACCTTCAACGCCTACCTGACCCGCTGCCGCATGGACGCCGCCAAGAAACTCCTGCGGGAGAAACCCGACCTGCTCCTCCGTGACGTGGCCGCCTGCGTGGGCTACGAGGACAGCAGCTATTTCACGAAGGTCTTCCACCAATATACCGGACTGACCCCTTCCCAGTACGCGTCCGGGGAGGAATAGGATTTCTATAAACGCAAAAACCGTTCTGCCTGCCCATTTCTGCAAGGTCAGAACGGTTTTTGACTTATGCTTTCATCTCCGCCATCATGGCCTTGAGTTTCGCCCGGTCCACCTTCATGTTGGCGGTGTGCGGCATCGCCTCCAGGCGAACCAGCTCATCGGGGACCATATAGCGGGCCAGCTTGTCTTTCAGTGCGCGCATGAGCTCTTTCTCATCAACGGCGCCCGTGTAGAAGCAGAAGATCCTGTCCGCCTCACGGTCGAAGAAGACGCAGCGTTCGGCGACCTCGCTCACCTTGTCCAGCGCCGCCTCCACGTCCCCGAGCTCCATCCGGTAGCCCATGTGCTTGATCTGGTTGTCCCGCCGACCGAGCACCATCAGCTGCTCGTCCGTGCGGAGATAGCCCAGATCTCCGGAGCGGTAATACGTCTTCCCGCCGAGCTCCACCCAAGACTGGGCTGTGCGGTCCGGGTCGCGGTGATAGCCCGCCCCGACCCAGGGACTGTTCACAAACATCTCGCCGGGTTCACCGGCAGGCACGGGTTCGCCGTCCTCGTCGAGGAAGAGCACCTCCACCTGCGGGAAGATCTTCCCGACCGGCAGGCGAGGTTCCTGCGCGTAGCTCGGATTCACAACGCCCACCGCGACCGAGAACATTTCGGTGCTGCCATAGAAGTGCCACCATGAGGCGTTGGGCGACGCCTGCATCCAGACGTCCAGCGGCGGCCAGGGCATCGACTCGCCGCTCATGATTCCCCATTTGAGCTCAGGTACACAGCTGGGTTCCAGCGCTCCGGCGTTGACCACGCTGATAAAGCTGGAAGGCGTCATGCAAAGCAGGTTCACATGCTCGTTCTGCAGGCAGCCGACAAACTTCCGCGGGAAGGTCAGCGCCCCGGCGGGCATCAGATACACCTTTGCGCCCAGCGCCACCGGCGGGAAGATGTCCAGCACCGAATTGGCATAGAAGAAAGGCGACTGGTTGCCAAAAACCGTGTCTTCCGTCAGGGTGTACATTTTGATCGTGGCCGGAGTCCAGTGCAGGTAATTGGACTGTGTCGACACCGAACCCTTGGGAATCCCGGTAGAACCGCTGGTATAGAGGATGGACATGGGATCGTCCGGCGTTGCCTGCTCGCGGATCCTTGCCAGAACCTGATCGTCTTCCGCTGTTTCGACAGCTTCCTGATAGAGGAAGAACGGGACCTCTGCCAACCGGCAGTCCCTGACAGCCTCTTCGCCTTTCTCATCTGCCAGGATTGCCCCGGGAGCCATGAGCTCCAGCAGCAGGGTCAGGCGCTCCGGCGGCATGGTGATATCGAGGGGAGCATAGGCACAGCCTGCATACAGAGCACCATACAGGGCGGGGATGTTTCGGATGCTGCGGGCATCCAGCAGCAGGGCTATGGGCCGGCGCGGACAGGTTGCCGCGGCCAGGCGCGTGCCGATCCGGCGGGCTTTATCTCTCAACTGACCATAGGTCAGGCTCTCTCTGTCATCGTAGAACGCAATGCGTTCGGGAGTCCGTGTCGCTGAATTCTCCAGGTACTCCAACATGTTCTGAATCATTCCTGTTTTGCCTCCACTCCAGATGATTCAAATTCGGGTAACTTCTCATACCATTCATCCGCGGCAGCCTGCCACGTTGAGTATGCCTCGTCTCCGCGGCGATCCGGCAGATCGTACCACGCTTTCAGGTCCTCCCCCAGCTTTTTGCTGAAGATGATGCTGCCCTTTACGTTCAAGTGCTGCCAGTCCGCGAAGCAGCTGGAATAGCGCAGGCCGTACCGGAGCTCGAAATCATTGTAGTTGATGCCGATCTCGCCTTCGATCCCCGATACATTATACTCTTCCGCAATGCTCCAGAGATAGTTCATGTACATGTGGTCATTGTTGTAGTCCGGGTTCGGCAGGCAGACCACAAACAGGGGGATGCCTTCTTCCTCCGCCAGTTCAAAGATCTTGCGGACGTATTCTTCCTCCCGCGCGTTGATGTTCCGGCGGACATTGTTCCAAACAAAGGACGGGCGGCTGTGCTGCTCCACAGCGTCCTCCTCGATAAAGCCCTTCCAGTTCGAGCCTCGGTCGCCGTTGGTCGGCGGGAAGGCAAACATGTCTTCCGTGATTTTGTTGTAACCGTTGTGGAGAACGGGGAAGACCAGGATGTAATCGCGGAGTTTCGATTGGTCTTCCAGGCTGGCCTTGATGGCGGCAATACGGTTCTCGGGAGAAAGAATGCCGTAGGTCGACAGGATGATCCGGCCTTTTTTGCTGTAATCCTGCGTATAGATCGCAGGCTTGGCGTCGAGGAGGATGACCTTCGGCTTCTGGGTTTTCAGGGCTTCCTTCAGCTGGTAATAGGTGATCCAGAACGGCTGCTCGGCACTGCACAGGTCATAGGCAGCGATCCCGTACTCTTCCCAGAGGACATTGGTGTTGACGCCGGCATAGCCGATGCTGGTGCCCACCACCAGCACGTCGATCGAGTCGCGCGGCTGATTATAGAAATTGAGCATGCTGCAAATGCCGTAGTCGCTCTTGGGGATCAGGGCGTAAGCCGCATAGCCCAGCGCCGAAATCGCAAGCACAACAAAGCAGAGTGTCCGGACCCAGAAGCCCGTGAGCACTCTCGCCCTGCTCTTTTCCTGCCGATTCTCCTCTTTCATGCTCAACCTCTGAACTCAGAACTGTGTATAGACGAAGGACGCGCTGTCAAAGCCTTCCCCGTAGCAGCCGAAGACCGCGATGGCCACGATCAGTACGATCAGCGCCGGCCAGCGGATCCAGAACCATTTCGGCTTGGCCAGACCGTCGCAGAAGTTATTTTTGATCTCCGTTATGATGTCGATCACCAATAAGATGACCGCCGCCGATCCCGCAATGATCCACTCCAGCACAGGCATCACGGTCTCACACCGCTCCGCAAAGCCCGTGAAATCCCAATTGGCGAAGGTCTGCTGCAGCAGGCTCCAGGCCTGTGCCGGCTCAAACGTGAAGGCAAAATACTGCGCGATCAGCACCAGGATCCAGGTGCGGATCAGCTTAAACGGCAGCAGCCAGCCTTTCTTAGGAAGATGCAGCCCTTTATTGATCTTCTTCCACATGGGCTCCAGGAGCAGGGAGATTGCCATCACCAGGCCGAAATACGTGCCGAAGATCACCGCATTCCAGCTAGCCATGTGCCAGATACCGATCAGCACGAACACCAGAAGCGTCGCAAACGCCGTGGGCAGCGCCCTGGCCGTCTTTTTCCCGAACACCGGCGTGACCGCTTTGGTGAACGCTACCGCCGCTTTGGACGTGACCAGCGGATACAGCAGATAGCTGCGGAACCAGGTGCCCAGCGTGATATGCCAGCGCCGCCAATAATCGGCCACCGAATCGGCAAAGAAGGGACGCCGGAAGTTTTCCGGCAGCCTGACACCGAACATCCGGGAGATACCGCGCACGATGTCCAGGCCGCCGGAGAAGTCCGCATACAGTCGGATCGCGTAGAGAACCACGCCGCCCAGCACGAACCAGCCCGGCATGTCTTCTCCCTTGAGCAGCGCGTCCGTCATCACGGCCAGCCTGTCCGCAAGGACCATCTTCTTGAAATAGCCCCAGACCATCCGCTGGAAACCCGACGCGATGTTGTCCGGGTCCAGCCTGTGCCCTTCCGTCAGTTGGGAGCCCAGTTCCTTCCACGTGGAGATCGGACCTTGCGGCAGCTGCAGGAAGTAACCAGCGAACAGCAGGGATTTCAGGGGATTCCGTTCAGCCGTCACTTTTTTGCGGTAGACATCGATCAGGTAACCCGCCGTCTGGAACGTAAAATAGCTCAGCCCCAGGGGAACGAACAGTGTCGCGCCGGAGATCGTGGGGTAATACTTGATGAAGGCCATCGCCCCGATATCGATCACCAGGCAGACCGCGAGGATCCACCGGCTCCGCTTCTTCTCCAGCAGGAGGCCTCCGCCCCAGCTCAGCAGCGCCGCACCGGCCAGATGCGCCGCTCCCTGCCACCCCGCGAGCGCGGCAAACAATCCGCTGGCAGCCAGCAGCACTAGCCAGCGGATTTTCATCGGCAGCGCGTAATACAGGATCAGCGCTGCCAAGGCCATGCCCAGGAAGTCAAGGCTGAGAATGCTCATACAGGTTCTTCACGCTCACCCGGTCAATTTTGCCGCTCCCGGTGGATGGCAGGGACTCCTGGTGCATCCACACGTCCGGCAGCATGTATTTGGGAACCAGGACCTTCATCTGGTCCCGGATTTCTTTCTCGTTCGCTTCGCCTGTCCACACGCAGACGATCTTCTCCCGCGCAGCATCGTAGAAGCAGAAACCGCTGTCCACGCCGTGCGCACTCTGGAGAGCGCACTCGATCTCACCGAGCTCGATGCGGTAGCCGCTGCGCTTGATCTGGCTGTCCATCCGGCCGAGGAACATGAGTTCTCCCCGATCGTTCAACTCCGCCAGATCGCCGGTCTTGTAGATGATTTCACGGATCTGGGGCCGCTGAGGATTCTGCACAAAGGCCGCGGCGGTCTTCTCCGGGGCGTTGTAATAGCCGGGAGACAGGCAGGTGCCGCCCACGCAGAGTTCCCCGTCGATCAGCAGGATCCGCGTGTTGGCGCACGGAAAGCCGATCGGCAGGGAGTCCGTATCCGCAAACTCCCGGTCCACACGGTACCAGGCACACACGTCGGTGATCTCCGTCGGGCCGTACATGTTCACATAGTCCGCTTCCGGCAGTGCTGACTTCCAGAGGTTCAGCGTCCGGCAGGGCATCACTTCGCCGCAGAAGAAGACCCGCTTCAGTGTGGGGACATTCTCCGGCGCCAGCACCCCCGCGTTGGCCACCGACGTCAGGGCCGAAGGCACCCAGAAGATCGTGTCCACCTTCGCGTCCGCCAGACGGCCCAACAGCCGCTTCGGGAACATGAAGTCCCCGCGCGGGATCAGGAACAGGCTCCCCCGCATATGCATGGAGCAATAGATATCCAGCACGGAATTGTCAAAATAGAACGGCGCCTGACTGCCGAAACGTACACCGAACGGCAACTTTAAGGCCTCACAGGCCCATTCGACGAAGTCGACCACACTGCGGTGCGTAATCGATACGCCCTTCGGAACACCCGTGGACCCGCTGGTGAAAAGAACGTACAGCAGGTCATTGTCTATGTGGGAAGATTTGCGGGTCCGGAGAAGATCTTCATCCGTCTGATTGTCGATCCCGGAATATCCGCACAATACGGCACGATTCGCGATACGCTTCGCAATCTCCCCGAACTTCTCTCCGTAAATCACCGCAGCCGGCCGGAGGATCTCCGCGATCACCGCCATGCGCTTTTCCGGCATGGAGGCGTCCAGCGGGGTGTAGAAGCAGCCCGCATACGCTGTGCCCAGCATCGCGCACAGGCAGGCAGGGCTCTTGTCCATCAGGATCAGCACCGGCGACTGCGCCGGGATCCGGGCCGCGAGACAGCTGCCTATCGCACGGGCGCGGCAAGCAACTTCACGCCAGGTCAGGCTTTCCCCAGGCGCGTCAAAAGCGACGGCCTCCGGGGAGAGCCGCTCGGCCTCTTCCAGCCACTCCAGGACATTCCGCGTGCTCATGAATTCTGCAGCGAATGCACCAGGTCCAGCATGGACTGGGCATTGTTGAAGTTTTCCGGACCGATCTCGCCGGCCGGGATATGAATGCCGAAGGCCTCGTCGAGGGCCAGCATGATCTGGGTCAGGTCCAGGGAATCGATCACGCCGTCATCCACGAGCGCCTGCTCGTTTTCAAAGTCCACATCGTCCCGGACTTCCGCCAGGGCATCCAGCAGTTTACGCATTTCGTCCAAGGTCAATTCCTCCTCATCATGAGAATGCGGCAGCTCGTGTGACCATTATAGCACAAAAGCTGCCGCAAAAGAAGCCCGGGGAAGCCATCTTCCCCGGGAAAAGTTTATGCGTTGATACGCTTCTCCGTCGCGGGGTCAAAGAGATGGAGTTTCGCGGGATTGGGTGCCAGATGGAGCTCAGCGTCTTCCGGCGCGGTCTCGCCCGCATACTTGAAGACGACGACCTTTTCGCCCAGGCGCACATAGATCAGGAACGCGTCGCCCAGCGGCTCGATGGAGTCCACCTTGGCCGTGATGGCGCCGTTTGGATCCAGTTCCATGTCGGAGGGGCGGATACCGAGGTGGACTTTGTTCCCAGCGTAAGACTTCAGGCAATCTTCCATGTCCGCGGGAACCGGCAGCTTGAAGAAGCCGGCATCCAGGGTCAGCCCGTTCGCTTCCTTTACCACCTGGCAGTCAAACAGATTGATCTGCGGTGTGCCAAGGAAGCCTGCCACGAACTCATTGCTCGGATGATCATACAGGTCGTTGGGCGTGCCCTCCTGCATGATGTGGCCGCCGTTGAGAAGCACGATGTGATCCGCCATGGTCATGGCCTCGGTCTGGTCATGGGTAACATAGACGGTGGTGATGTTCAGTTCCTTCTGGATCTTCTTGAGCTCATAGCGCACCTGCTCGCGAAGCTTCGCGTCCAGGTTGCCCAGAGGTTCATCCAGCAGGAACACCTGGGGACTGCGCACCAGGGCACGGCCCAGTGCCACGCGCTGGCGCTGGCCGCCGGAAAGCTGGGCAATACGGCGATCCAGCAGTGGCGTCAGTTCCAGTTTCTCCGCCTGTTCCATCACCAGTCGGTCGATTTCTTCCTTCGGCACTTTTTTGGTTTTCAGAGCGAAGCCCATGTTCTCCCGCACCGTCATGTTGGGGTACAGGGCATATTCCTGGAACACCATGGCGATGTTGCGTTCCTGCGGCGGCACAAAGGTCTTTTTCTTGCCATTCTCCATTTCCGTCATCAGAGAATCGCCGAAATAGATCTTCCCCTGAAACGGTTCCAGCAGACCGGCAATGGAATACATGGCCGTAGATTTTCCACAGCCAGAGGGACCCAGAAACACACAGAATTCCCCGTCATTGATATTCAGGTTCAGCTTGTCCAGAACAAAGGTTTTGCCCTTGTTGTAGCTGATGGACATATCCTTGATGGTAATTGCAGCCATGATTCTTACCTCCCGAAGCTTTCCGCGTCGATGCCGAAGCCGTATTCGAACAACGGATTCTCGATATCCTTGGGCATATCCTCGCGCTGGTTCAGGACCTGATCCATGGTTGCGGGGATCTGGAAGGGCAGTTTGCCCGTGATGGGATTCTCGCCGAAGAGGGTTTCCGCGATCGCTTCCGCGCCGCTGGTGACACCGGGGCGATAGACGAGCAGGACCGTGTCAGCCGCTTCAACGACGGGCGTCAGTACGTAAGCACGGTTCATCACGACGACCGCCACAACATTGGCACCGGCCTGGTCCAGGGCGTTGATCAGCGCAACCTGGTCCTCCGGGAACTCAAGGTTGGCTGCGCCCCAGGCGGGATCATGGGTACCGCTCTTCTCGCCGACCACGACCACAGCGGTAACACCGGTGAGGTCCGCGGGTACTTCGTCAGCCGTTGCAAAGTAGGTCACGTTCTCTTCGCCGGCCTTGGCCTTCAGGGCTTCGAGGATCGTGGTGCCGTCGATTTCCGCAGGCTCCTTGGCTGTCCAGCCGCTGTTCAGGCAGCGCACGTCATCCGCCAAGGTACCGGCCACGACAAACTGCTGTCCCTCGAGGGAGGCGGCGTTCTCATACTTCACCAGGGTGAAGGACTTGGCGGCGGCTTCCTTGGCGATGGCTTTGTGCTCATCGCTGCCGATGATTTCTTCGGCTTTGGTCTCGTCCACATAGGGGTTCTCGAAGAGGCCCATCTCGAACTTGGCGATCAGGATCCGGCGGCAGGCATCCGCAAGCCGTTCCTCCGCCACGTCGTCCACCAGCGCCCGGGCGTTGCGTACGCCCATGCCGCCGAGGATGTCCGCGCCGGCGTTCGTCGCGCCGACGAAGTTGAGGCCCCAGTCAGTCTGAATGATGCCGGTATAGCCCAGCTGGCCGCGCAGGAGGTCGGTCATGACGACCGCGCTCTGGTCCGCGGAGTTCTCCACGGCGTCACCGCCCAGGTAAGGAACGGTGGAATAACCGTAGGGCATCACGGCAGCCACGCCTGCCTCGATGGCGGCTTCAAAGCCCGCCAGGTGCAGTGCGAGGGTGTCTTCGGAAATGGTCAGGGGAGATCCGTCCACGCCGCCGGTCTGCGCGCCTGATCCGGGGAAGTGCTTGACACAGGCCATCACGGAGTCCTTGGTCAGTTCGCCGCCCTCCTGGAGGGTCTGCACGGCGATCTTGATCAGGTTCTTGACGACTTCTACATCCTCGGAGTAGCACTCCTGGTTGCGGCCCCAGCGGGGATCGGAGATCAGGTCGGCGTCCGGAGAGAGCGCCATGCGCACACCCATGGCCATGAGCTCTTCCTTGAGCACCTGATAATACTTGGCGGTCACTTCTTCGTCATTGGCCGCGCCAAGGTTGATTTCGTCCGGCAGGAAGGTTGCGTCCTTCACGAAGGCCGCGCCCGCCTCGGTGTCCATCGAGAAGAGGATCGGGATACCGAGGTCCGAACTCTCCGAGAGTTCCTGGATCTCGTTGGTCTTCACGGCCGCGTTCATCGCATGGCTGGTGACCTTCACGATATCTTCTTCCTCTTCCT
>JAFZPI010000023.1 GCA_017552615.1 Clostridia bacterium | reverse complement strand
CTGCTGACCGGCGCCCAGTGGTGCTACGCCACGGACCTGAGCAAAATGATGTCCCGATAACGGAACTTTTTCGCCATCCATGCGTCTAAGGAAATGAAACCAAAAGACGGAGGCGTATATTGATGTTAAAGCGAATCCTTTCAGCCTTATCGGCTCTGTGTCTGCTGGCGCTTCTTCCCGCCTTTGCTTGCGCTTGGGAAACACCCATTGATCCCATGCTGATGACCGGCCGGTTCTCTGCTTGGGATGCAGATTCTTGCAGCATTGGCATCCTTGATTACAATGGTGTTCTCTGGCGCTATGACGGCCCGATTGATTATGAGCGGGATTGGCTATTCACCCTGTGGCGCCTTGCCGGACAAGGAAAACTGGTTCAGATAAGCAAGCTTTCCTACATTGAGATGTTTGACCTGGAGGGACTTGTTTATTCTGTTGATCCGGATGCCGTCGTTTCAAGCAACGATTATGTTGATGACGCCGATGCGGTTGTACGCTATGCTTTCCGTACTTATATCATCAACGATGATGATATCATCAGCGATGATGATTTCGTAGACGAGATCATTCTGCTGGGCGAAGCCGTGGATACCATGCAAGAAAACACTTCCCCGGCGGCGCAAGCACTTTATAAGAAGCTGGACACGCTCTTTCCGGACATCGAGTACCCGGAACCGATCAGCCCCGCGTTTGCCCCCGCGGGGTTCCAGCCGGTGCCGATCACGGAATTTTGCAAGATCAGCGGGCTGGACGCAGAAGGGATCGTGGTCAGCTGCTACGACGTGGACTGTGAAATCGGGCTCATTGAAAATACCCTGTCCGAAGAGGAGCAGGCATACTATCTGAACCTTGTCCGGAACGGCCGCGTCATCGGCATGGCCAACGCAAGCATGGTCACCGGCGGCACAGCGGTCATTGTCTTTGAGACCGCAGAGGGTGAGTGGATCGGTTCGATTGAGTTGTATCACGGCCTGCTGTGCGCAACCGACGGGATGTATGAAATCGAGATCCCGTAAACTTGTCTTCTGTACGGCAAAATGGAGCACAGTCAAAAACCGTGCTTCATTTTGTTTTGTATTCAAATCTATCTATATCAGAACGCCTTCAGAATTGGCGGCATCTGACGCTTGTGCATGTTGGCGGCCTCGCGGGCGCGGATGCGGTCGTCGGTGGCCGCGTCGCCGCAGGTGCCGTTGCGGATATACGCGTGAATGTCCGCGTAGCGCAGGCCCATGTTGTCCTCGTCGCTGAGGCCGGAAAGCCCATCGGCGGGTGTCTTTTCCACAAGCTCCCGGGGTAGTTCGGGCATGGTGAGGCCCATCTGGACGACCTCCACGCTGGTCAGGGAGCCCAGTACATTGAAATCACAGGAGGTGTCGCCGTCCTTGGTGCAATAGCCCACGGTGGCCTCGGAGAGATTTCCGGTGCCCACCAACCGGGCGCCCAGCGCCTGGCCGATGTAACGCAGGACCGTCATGCGGAGGCGCGGTCCGACATTGATGTCGCTCTGGCGGCTCGCGGGGATCGCATATTCACCCTTCGGCTGATTCTCGCCCAGCTGGTCGGTAACCTCTTTCAATGCCGTATGGATCGCACCGATGTTGACCGTCCGGCGGTTGATGCCCAGTGCCTCGCACACCCGGACGCTATCGTTGATGTCCTTCTGTTCGCCATCAGGCATCATCACACCGTAGACATTGTTCGCCCCGAGCGCACGGGCACAGAGCGCCGCCGCCACGGTTGAATCCTTGCCGCCAGAAATACCCAGCACCACGCGGCGGAACCCCTGCTTCTCGGAAAGATCGCGGATCGCCTGCACGAGGGTATCGCGGGCTGCCTCCGCATTGAATGTATATTTCGCATTTGTCTTCTTTGTCATAATCGGTTTCCTTTCCCGATGTTTCACGTGAAACATTGTCTTTTCATGCGCATATCTGCGCAATGAAATCTTATCACGGAAATAAGATGCTGTAAAGAAGGAAGAATAAAAACGCGGTACCTTCCGCGTTTCAATCCTCCGGGATTAACCTCGTGTCGAAAATCCCCTTTCATCCGCCTCCACTGGGATTTCCACACTCTCTATGTTCTCAATTCGTATATAAGGCCCCCGCTCAACCGCCTGAATCACTTGTTCGATTCGCTCTGCCGTGCCCTGAATCTCTACAGTGACAGACCCATCGCTCTCATTGCGCACCCATCCCGTGCAGCCAAAGGCCGCCGCGGCGTGCCGGCAGCGGTAGCGGAAACCCACGCCCTGCACCCATCCGAAAAAGGTCATATGCCGGCGGATGATCCTGTCCATTATAATTCGTCCTTTCCGTCAGACCCGGATTGACGATCCTGCCCGTTCGTGCTACATTTCCGATAGAATGAATCCCGGATCGGAGGCACCGCCCGTGAAAACGCTTCTTATCACCGGCTTTGAACCTTTCGGCGGAGAAACCGTCAATCCCTCCTGGGAAGCTGTGCACCTCCTGCCGGATCAGGTCGGAAACTGGGCTGTCTCCAAACTACAGATCCCTGTCGTATACGGCCTGGCAGGTGAGCGAGTTTTAGAAGAAGCCAACCGCATCCATCCGGATGTCATCCTGTGTATCGGTCAGGCCGGCGGACGCGCAGGCGTAACCTCGGAAGCCGTCGGGCTCAACCTGCGCGAAGCGCGAATCCCCGATAATGACGGCTATCAGCCGATCAACCAACCTGTAATAGCAGACGGTCCTGCAGCTTATTTCGCCACCGTTCCTGTGCGGGCCATGGTCCGGACTGTGACAGAAGCCGGTCTGCCGGCGTCCCTGTCCTTATCAGCGGGGGCTTTTGTTTGCAACGATGTGCTTTACACACTGCTGCACTATTATGCAGGGACATCCACGCGGGTTGGTTTTTTCCATGTGCCTTTTTTGCCGGAACAGGCAAAGGACGGAGTACCTTCCATGAAACTAGAAGATATGGTAAAAGCATTATTGCTTTGCATTGATGTGCTGGATGAAAAGACATGAATACTTGAAACCTCTCCACCGCTGCGGCGTTTACCCTTCAGTCACCGCTTCGCGGTGCCAGCTCCCCAGCAAGCTGGGGAGCCTCTTGGTTACTCAAACCCTTTGAGAACCCGCATAAAACCTTATCTCCCCTGAAATGCACACCAATAGTACGAAGTACTATTGGTCACGATGAATGAAAATGCTTCGCATTTTCACAGTAAAGGGGAGATGTCGCCCGCAGGCGACAGAGAGGTTAAATCAGTGCCATCACATAAATCTGGCAAGGATTCTCTTTTCCCCATAGTGTCGGAATCACTTCAAATTCTTTGAAGCCTACACTCTGATAGAACCGGTTCGTGACATCGTATTCCGGATAGCAGCCCATCTGTACCGTCTTGACCTGCATAAACTCATAGCCGGCCGTTCTGGCGTATACTTTTGCCGCCTGAAAAAGGGACCTTCCGATCCCCTGGCGGTGTTCTTCTTTCAGAACACCCATAACCGCCAATTCAACCGTGCTATCCCCAGTCTCTTTCAGGCACAGGAAACCAACTGCGCGGTCGTTTTTCATTGCAGCAAAAAACACCAGGCCCCGGCTTTCCCGGATATACTGCTCCCGGGCTTCGGGAATCCCGAACCAATCTGGAAGCGCCTCCAGGATCTCCCGGGCAATTTGTTCTTTTTGATCTTTATCGCTGATTTGGCAAACCATATTTGCTTTCCTTTGTGTATCTTTCAGAATCAGGAAACCGTCAGCCAGTCGTTCCACATACCAAAGACGATGATGAACACACAGATCAGGAGGATGGGAAACAGCATCCGCCAGTCGGGGTCACGGTTCTGGCCTTCGAGGGATTTGTCTTCTTCGTTCAGCGGGCGGAAATACATGGCCATGACCGGCGAAAGCACATAGATCGCGGTCAGGACTGCCGCGACGATCAGGGTCACGGTGGCCGCAATGCCCATCGGCAGGCCTGTCGCCATGGCCGAAGTCAGCAGGCGCCATTTAGACACAAAGCCGCACAGGGGCGGGATCCCGACCAGCGCGACCGCGGCCAGCGTAAAGGCTCCGCAGGTCAAGGGCATGACTTTGGCCAGGCCCCGCGTCTCCTGGACATATTCTTTTTCCGTCTGCACGAGGATCGCACCTGCACAGAAGAACAGCACGATCTTCATCAAGCCATGGAAAACCATGTGCGTCATCGCGCCGTTAAAGCCGCCGGCGGTCATGAGGGTCGCGCCCATCAGCATGTAGGAGAGATTGGACACTGTGGACCAGGCCAGCCGCCGTTTCAGGTGCTGTTCGCGAACCGCCATGATGGTTCCCAGTAAGATCGTAAAACACGCGATGCCCAGCGTTACGGTCTGTGCAAACGTTCCGTAGAGCAGCTCCGTGCCAAAGACGTCCTCCGTCACGCGGATCACGGCGAATGCGCCGGTGTTCACGACCGCCACCGCGTGGAGCAGGGCTGTCACCGGCGTCGGTGCGACCGAAGCTTCCGGGAGCCAGGCGCTGAACGGCGCAACAGCCGCTTTGACGCCAAAGCCAAGGAAGGCGATGATATAGATCCACCGGAGCAAGTCTTCATGATTGCTGACTTTTGCTGGATCCAGGTTGCCGCCTGCTGTGAAAGCCAAACTATCCCCGCCATAGCGGATCGTCAGAATCAGCGCCACAAAACCAAGCGCCGCACCGCCGATCGTCCATGCGGCATATTTCATGCCCGCGCGGCGGGAAGGGCCGTCGTCCTTGTGATTGACCATCGGCAGCGTGGCAAGTGTCAGGCACTCGTAAGCCATGTACAGCGTCAGGAGGTTTCCCGCAAAGCAAACGGCAAAAGTAACTCCGTTGCTGACCAGATACCAGGAGAAAAAGCGATCCGGCCTTTCCTCGTGCTCCATATAGGCAAAACCGTACAGCGTCGAGAGGGGCCATAGCGATGCCACAAGCAGTGCAAACAGGCTTCCCTTTTCATCCACACGGAAACAGATCGTAAGTCCCGGGATGATACTGTCTGTCTGCACCGCTGATTTTTGCAGGAGAACCGCCATGACTGCGAGAAAGGACGCGCCGATCACAGCCGTTTCAGTCCAGACTGCCCGCTGACGCCCGTTTTCGCACCGCAAAAGCGGCAGGACTAGTCCTGCGGCAATAGGCAGGAGTACAGCAGCAAGCATCAGCATGGTTTGTTCCTCAAATTACAATTCTCTGCTCAGAAGGTTCTCACCGGCAGCACCAGATAGAGATAATTTTCGCCTTCCCTGGGCTTGATGACGGAAGGGCTCACGTTGGAATTGAAGCAGAAACGAATTTCGTCCTGGTCGATGTTCCGGATCGCGTCGTTCAGGTACTTTGCGTTAAAGGCAATATCGATCGGATTGCCGTTCATGGCGCAGGACATTTCCTCATGCACTTCACCCATGTCCGCGTTGGAGACAATGGACAGGGATTCGGCTTCCACATGCAGCTTGACCAGGTTGTTACGCCCTTCGCGGGCCATCAGGCTGGCACGATCAATGGCGTCGATAAACTCAGAGCGATTGATCAGGGCTTCCGTCGCAAAGTTTTTCGGGATAATGCGGTCATAGTCGATATACTCACCCTGGAGCAAGACGGAAGAGAAACGGACCGTCCCGAATTCCACGCGCACGCGGCTCTGGTCAAATGTCAATACACACTTTTCGTCTTTTTCATCGGGCAACACACGCGCCAGCTCGTTCATCACGCGGCCAGGAATGACTGCGCGATACTTGTTTTTTCCCGCCGGCAGAGTGTTTTCATTTGGTCGTACCTGCATGGCCAGACGAAAACCGTCCAAAGCAACCATCCGCAATTCGTTCGGCAGAACTTCCAGCAAACAACCCGTTAAAAGCTGGCGGCTTTCGTCTGTCGCGATCGAGAATACAACGCCGCTGATCATCTGCCGGAGGTCAGCTTCCGTGGCTTCGACCTGCAGAACATTTCCCATCTGAGGAACCTCCGGATAATCAGCCGCGCTTTGCGCCGTGAGGCTGGAGCGGGAAGAGAGACAGGTCACCTGAAGGCGGCTGTCTCCGACAAGGCGGAACGTTACATCCCCGCCAGGAAGGCGGCGAATCAGATCATTCAGCAGGCGGCCGGGTACCACGATCTGACCTTCGCTGGCAATCTCCGCGGGAACCGATGACTCGATCGTCATGCTACCATCCGAGCAGGTGAGCGTGATCGCATCGCCGGCAGCGTCGATCAGCACACCGTCGAGAATGGGACGAGCGGGACGGCTGGCCAGGGCGCGGGTGACGACAGACAGGCTGTCGAGCAAGGGCTGAACTTGGGTGGTAAATTGCATGGTAGCGGCCTCCTTTTGATTGATGCTGTTGTATTCTTTTCTATATAGTCGTTGTAGTAGGGCCTGTGGACAGTGTGGATAAACCGGTCGGGTCATTGGGGTGCAAGGGTTTGCCGGGAGAGCTTACAGTGGATAAGCTGTAAACAACCTGTGGTTATAATGTGGATGATCTGAAAAATGACAGGGAAAGGAGAAATGACAGGTACAACGGATGGAAAAAATGGTTGCGGTCGATACCGGAAAAACAGGTTAGGTCAGACCAACGGAAAGGCGCTTAAATGGATAAAGAGGGGTCTTATTCACAGATAAACATCCTGTGGATAACTCGCTGTGAATGATTGAAACGGCTTCAAACCAAGGCTTTTTGAGGTGCTTTTCCACAGTTTATCCACAGCTTTTGTGGATAAATACCCTCTAAACGGGGTATTTTATGCAGAACACGGGAAATGAAAATTTGAATTTCATTCCCTGTAATCCGTCAGGCTGACGGACACCATTTTGGAGACGCCCTGCTCTTCCATGGAGACGCCGTAGAGGCTGTTGCAGCGCTCCATGGTGCCTTTCCGGTGTGTGACAACGATGAATTGCGTGGATTCAGAATATTCCTTTAAGTAATCAGCGTAGTATCCAATGTTGGCGTCGTCCAGGGCTGCTTCGATCTCGTCGAGGATACAGAAGGGAGTGGGTTTCAGCTTCAGCATCGCGAAGAGGATCGCGATGGCGGTCAAGGCACGCTCCCCGCCGGAGAGGAGTGACAGCAGCTGCAGTTTCTTTCCCGGAGGCTGGGCGTTGACTTCGATCCCGCAGTTTAGCGGGTCATCCGGATCAGTCAGCTGCAGTTCCGCGTGGCCGCCTCCGAAGAGACGAACAAAAGTTTCGGAGAAGAACACCTGCAGTTTCGAGAAATTCTCGGTGAAGGTAGATGTCATTTCGTGAATCAGGCTGTTGATCAGCTCGCGAAGATCTCTTTCTGCCTTTCGCAAGTCTTCCTGCTGCGCGGAAAGCTGGTCAAACCGTGCTTTGGTTTCGGCATACTGTTCCACGGCTCTGACATTAACGTCTCCAAGAGCCCGTATCTGGGAGGAAAGCTCTTTCGCGCGGCGGTCCGCATCCCGCTCCTTAAAACCTTCCGTCTGCCGGAAAGGCTCTGCTCCGGCATAGGTCAGCTCCCAGGTATTCCAGATACGATCCTGCATCGAGCGCAGATCGTTTTGAATCCGGCTCTGGTTCAGCTCGGCGCGGTGTTGCTGCTCGCTGTCCCGCTCCCGGGAAGCATGCAGGGCGTCGATTTCTTTCAGAAGATCGGAAAGCTGCTGTTGACCGGCAGCGCGCTCCGTTTCCACGGCAGCGACCGCGTTTTCCTGCAAGCGCTGATCGGCTTCGATTTGGGAGAACTGTTGATCTGCTTCCTGTAATAAGCGAATATCACCCTGGTCTTCGTTTTCCATGCGGATTCGGGTTTTTTCACGCCGAGTCTCCCGGTTGCGGATCTCTTCCCGGTCTGCCTCGATGCGGGCGCTGTCGCGGCGCATGACATCGAGGGCATGCTGTGCGTCGGAGACCATAATCGTCAGCCGCATGACGTCATCAGAGGCGTGGTCCCGCGCGGCGCGGGCTTTGGCGACCTGCTGCTGAAGCACTTCGGTTTGGACAGCCGCGGCTTCTTCATCGAAGGGTTCCGCGTTGCTGTCGAGTTCCTGGAGCTGCGTTTCAAGGGCTGCCGCCTGCTCTTCCAGCTGGACCATGGCCTGCCGAAGGATTTCGGTGCGTTCTCCGGCTCCAGAAAGATCCGTTTCCGCGTTGGCCACATGCTCGGTTTCCCGGGCTACGGCGATCTCCTGCTGGTGCAAGGTTTCCAGGGCTTCGTTCACGGATGCGCGAAAGGATTCCTTCTTCTTCTGTGTGTCCGCAAGGGTCTGTTTCAAAGCCTCGAGCTCTTTTTTGCCATCCTGCAGGCGTTTTGTCAGGTCCTTGAGTTCGCGCTGACGGGAGAGAAGGCTCACGTTCCGGGATTGCGTGGAGCCGCCGGTCATCGAACCGCCGGTGTGCATGACGTCGCCGGCAAGTGTCACCAGGCGGAAAGCATGATTACCCGCGTTCATGATCGGGATACCGTGATCCAGGTTATCCGCGATGACCGTACGGCCAAGCAGGTTTTCGACGATCTCGCGGTATTCCGGCGCGCACTGGATCAGATCGGAGGCTACGCCCATGCAGCCTGTCATAGAGGTAACTTTTCGCTCGCGGTCGGTCAGCGTTTTGGAGCGCACCGCATCCATCGGGAGGAATGTGGCGCGGCCGAGACGGTTTTCCCGCAGGTAATCGATGAGCGCCTTGGCGGTTTCCTGGCTGTCGGTGACAATGTTCTGCTGAGCGGCGCCGAGGGCCATGTCAACCGCGGTTTCCAGTTCTTCGGGCACGCTGATCAGCTGGGCCAGCACGCCCTTGACCCCGGGAATATGCCGCTCGCGCGCATGGGAGACGGCCCGGCGAACAGACTGGCTGTAGCCCTCCATCTCCCGACTCATCTCGTCCAGCAGGCGCCAGCGCGTCTGGTCGTTCTGCAGGGAAGCAGACAGGCGTTCGGCCTCGGTGCGCACGCGGATCAGTTCGGCGTCGGCTTCGTCAAAGGTCGCAATGGCCTGTCGGTGTGCTTCAGCGCACTCCGTCTGCCGGTTTTCCTCTTCCGAAAGCTGATCCCGGCAGCGCTGCAGGACTTCTTTCAGGCGATCTTCTTCTTTTATAGCTTCCTCGATCTGCTTCCTGATTTCATCCGACCGGGTCTGCATCTGACTGTGCATTGTGGTCAGACGGGTCCGGTCGTTCGCCATGGCGGACGTGCGGTTCATGGCGCGGATGATCGATTCTTTATGGGCTTCGAGGGCATCCTCGGCTTCGGAGGCGGCGCGGATGGCGTCCGCTTCTTTTTCTCGGGCCTTTTCGAGGGCCGTCTGGGCCTGAGCGGTCTCGTCTTCCTTCTCTCGCAGGTCATCGGCGGTGCGCATGCCGCTCTCTTCCAGGAGACGCAGGCGATCCGCGTCTTCTTTGGCTTCCTCGTCCAAGCGCTCGCGGTCTTCCGCCCGGTGTTCCCGGCGGGATGCAATCAGCGCGCGGTCCTGTTTGCACTGGTGCAGCCGGTCCGCAGTCTTCATCAGTTCGTCCCGTGCGGAGCGGATGCGCGCGTCGAGCGCGGCGATCTGTTCCTGGCAGGCGTCCCGCTGCAGGCCTTTTTCGGTCAGGGCGGCTTCCCCGGCTTCCAATGCCGCCTGCAGGCCTTCCAGCTCGGCGGACAGCTCTTTCAGCCGGGCTTCGGCGCGTTCGGTGCGGATCAGGAAGAGGTTCAGGTCCAGGACCTTGAGCTCTTCCGAGAGGGCCAGGTAGGTGCGGGCATCGCGGCTTTGCTCCTCCAGGGGGCCCAGCTGCCGGGAAAGCTCCTCAAGGATGTCGTCGATCCGTGCGGCGTTTTCCAGCGTGCGTTGGAGGCGCTTGTCGGCCTCTTCCTTGCGGACTTTATACTTCACGATGCCGGCGGCTTCCTCAAAGACCTGCCGCCGGTCTTCGGACTTGCGGGAGAGAATGTCGTCGATCCGGCCCTGGCCGATAATCGAGTAGCCCTCCCGGCCGATGCCCGTGTCGCGGAAGAGGTCCACCACATCCCGGAGGCGGCAGGAAGTCCCGTTGAGGAAGTAACTGCTCTCGCCGGTGCGCCATACCCGCCGTGTCACCATGACTTCGGCGTAATCCACAGGCAAGGCGCGTTCTTCGTTGTCAAAGATCAGGGAGACTTCGCAGTAGCTCAGCGGTTTACGTTTCTGCGTGCCGTTGAAGATCACGTCGGACATCGAGGCCCCGCGAAGGGTCTTGGCACTCTGTTCGCCCAGCACCCAGCGCACCGCGTCGCCGATGTTGCTTTTCCCCGACCCGTTGGGCCCCACGATCCCCGTGATGCCCTCCCCGAAGACGATCTCCGTCCGGGTTGGAAATGACTTGAAGCCCGTGAGCTCCAGTTTCTTCAGCCGCATAAGTCTCCTCCAGATGTATGTGCATACCATAGGTCAGTATACCATATCTTGAGGTTGGATGCAATCATTTGTCCAAAATATGGAGCGGCTTGGGCTGTAAAACTTTGGGCTGTGAATCTTCATAAAAAACCAGAAGAGCTGTTTCGGAAAAAGCACTTCTGGTTTTGGTGGATAAGCCTGTAGCGTCCTTTCGGGGAATGAGATTTTTACGAAAGACCCTTCTGGCCTTCGGCCACCTCCCCACTGCGGTGGGGAGGCTGTGATTTGCACGTATTGCCTATGGCTCCCCATCGCAATGGGGAGCTCCCGCGAAGCGGGTGAGGGGTTCCTTACTCTTCCAAATTATCCCTGATTGTCTTCATGACTTTATTCTCATCATAAGCAAACAGCAGCACCGCGCCAAGAATGCAGAAGGCCATCGCCACAAAGGCCACGATGCGAAGGCCGAGTGCGGAAGCGGTCAGGTCGTTGGTCTCGGTATGCTGCGTGGCGCCGATGACAGCCAGGGAAGTGAAGACCAGCATGGCCAGGGACTGGCCGAACTTCATCGCGAAGGTTCTTGCGGCGAAGAACATGCCCTCGCGTTTCTCGCCGGTGACAATGGCGTCTTCTTCCGCAACATCCGCTACGATGGCCTGAGGGATAATGCCGAGCAGGGCCATCGGGAAGGCGGCAACGATCATGATCAGGATGCCGGGGATCATGCCGGTGAAGGAGGGAATGAGGCCGATCATCGCGGTGATCAGGTAGGCGAAGGCCAGACCGATGAAGGCGTCGATGACCAGGCGCTTTTTGCCGTGCTTGACCACGAGCCTGGAGACAAACGGATAGAAGCAAGCGGAGAGCACTGTCATGCCGCCCATGAAGACCATGACCATCGACTCACCGAGATCCATGGACACTTTCACAAAGAAGGGCAGACCGGTCTGGAACAGCGTCAGGCCGATCCAGTAGGCGATATCGGAGAGCACGAAGCGGCGGAAGTTCACGTTCCGGAAGGTCTTGAGGAGGCTCTTGAATGCGTCGCTGTCGCTCGGATTTGCCTCGACAAAGTCCGTTTCCTTCAGTTTGAAGACCGGTACGAGCATACAGACGAGCGCGACTGCTGCGAGGACGATGAAGCAGATCCGGTAGCTCCAGGCGTAGCCCACCGCACCGCGCAGCATCCCGGCTGCCACAAAGGGCAGGTAGGCGATGAGCGTGCCGAAGAAGAAGGTCAGGGAGATGGCGGTGGAGATGTACATCCTGTCTTCCTGCGTCTTGCCGAACTCGGAGATCAGCGCGTTGTAGGGCGTGCAGTACATGGTCATGAACAGATAGAAGAGGATCAGCGCAACCAGCACCCAGGCGATGTTCAACGGACTCTTTTGCCCTTCCTGGGGCGCCATGAACACCAGCACGGTCATAAGCGCGAAGGGGATCGCGGCCCGTTTCATGAAGGGGAAGCGGCGGCCGTTGGGGTTTTTGCTCCGGTCGGACATGGACGCGATCCACGGGTCGGTCACCGCGTCAAAGATCCGGCAAATGAACGAGATCAGGCCCAGTACGGTCAACACGCCCAGAATGACGAGGCCTGTGGGCAGGAAGAAAGGCGCGCCTTCTTCATCGACGGCCTTTTGGGTCGGAAGGTAGAAGGTCACCAGCCACGCGGTGATGATACCGCTGAGGATCGACCAGCCCAGCTGGCCGACGGCAAAAATCCGCATTTCTTTCTTTGTGAGACGTCTGGTATTCATGAAGATCGCCTGCTTTCATGCTATTTCATTGGCAAACCTGTGATCAAAGTATATCGGAAAGGGTTGGAAAATGCAAGGGAAAGATTGCGTTATTTGGAATGAAGGAGTATAATGCAGCCAGAAACCGTGAAATGAAGAGGGAAGAAACCAAAGGAGTCTCTCGTCATATGTCAGGTTGCATCTTTACGTGGACAAGGAAAGGGGTATTCGTATGTCAATGCTGGGGAAAAGGGTCGTTCTGTTCATCCTGACGCTGGCAATGTTCCTGGGTACCGCGGCCATCGGACAGGCGGAAATCCTGCCGCCGCACGGCCAGGGGCAGATCGGCTATGAGGCGGTGATCCTGTGTGAAAGCCTGACGCTGCGGCAGGATCGCAGCACTTCCTCGAAAGCTGTGAAATCGCTGCACTATGGGGATCAGATCATCGTAGGCGAATACGGGGACGGCTGGGCGCAGTGCTTTACTTCGGACTCCGAACAGGACGCCGCGATCGGCTGGGTGAGCATGGAATACATTATCATCGATCCGGCCTGGTACAGGACGGAAGAGGCGACGCCGGTGTATGCCTGGGGCAATCTGTCTGCACCCAAAGTGGCGCTGCTGAACAAGAACAAGACCTTTGCCATCCTGAAAGATATGGGCGATTGGGTCATCATCAGCCTGCGCGGCGCGACGGGATGGATCCATAAAACGGAAAAGGATCTTCTGTATGTGAATCCTGCAGCGGAAGAGGCAAACCCAGAAGAAGCAACAGCAGAAGAAGAAGCTAATGCAGAAGAGGCACAAGAAGCGGAAGAAGCAAAAGCGGAAGAAGCACAGGAAGCAGTAGAAGAAGAAACGAAGGCAGAAGAAGCGCAAGAAGCAGTAGAAGAAGAACCAGAAGAGGAAAAGACTGAATCAACGGAAGCAGAAGAGGCGAAAGAGGAAGCCGAACCGTAAAGCTTTGGAACAGACGGGAACTCCGGTATCCTGAGCGCAATGGGAAGTGTCTGAATGGACAAACGTAAAACCATTCTCATTTTGCAGTCCGCTGTTTGCATCCTCCTGGCGGCAGCGCTGATTTCCGCGGCAATCGTCATCTTCCTGGACGGAACCGCCCGAAAGGCGGCGAACCCGAAGGAGAGCATCTACACGGCGGAAATCGTGGCGAAAAAGCTCTCGCAGGTCGCGCCGCTGATGGTTGCCGCCGTTGTCATCCTGATCGTAGGCCTGATCTTCGGCGTAAAGGATGAGAACGCCGAAAAACCGGTCAAAGCCCGGCTCAAACCGCGGAAAGGCGAGTCCGAACTGCAGGGGGTCATTCAGGCAGCCGTTGTCGTCGCGGCCGCTGTGCTGATCCTGGCGGGCATCCTCAACGGGAGCGCCCGAGACATGCTGATCAAAGCCATTACGATCTGTACGGAGTGTATCGGCCTTGGATAAGCTAAACGAGAAGACTTCCTGGTGGCAGGCCCACCGTCCGACGACACGGCGGCTTGTCCAGCTCTACGCGGCGCTGCTGCACAATACGTACATCAAAGGTTTTATCACCGGAGAGATCTACAAGGGACAGGCGAAAAATGTCTGCGTTCCCGGCTTGAACTGCTATTCCTGTCCTGGCGCGGTCGGTGCCTGCCCCCTCGGTTCCCTCCAGAACGCGCTGGCGGTCACCGGCCACCGGGCGGGCTGGTATGTGCTGGGTATCCTGATGCTCTTCGGGATCACGCTCGGGCGGACCATCTGCGGATGGCTGTGCCCGCTGGGGCTGATCCAGGAGCTGCTCCACAGGATCCCCACGCCGAAGATCCGGAAATCCAAAGTTACGCGAGTCCTGTCCTGGCTGAAATACGTCATCCTGGCGGTCTTTGCGATTGCGATCCCGCTCTGGTACGGCCTGAAATACGACCTGCCGATGCCGGGCTTCTGTAAGTATATCTGTCCCGCGGGCACGTTGGAAGGCGCGGTGGGACACCTGGTCCATCCCGCGAATACGTCCATGTTCTGCATGCTCCGCGAACTCTTCACCAACAAGTGGATCATCATGATCCTGCTCGCGCTGGCATGCACCTTCTGCTACCGGAGCTTCTGCCGCTTCATCTGCCCGCTCGGCGCGGTCTACAGTCTGTTTAATCGCTTTTGCATCGTCGGTGTGAAAGTGGACGCCGACCGCTGCAACGGCTGCGGTGCGTGTGTGCGGCACTGCCAGATGGATGTCCACCATGTGGGCGACCGCGAGTGCATCCACTGCGCGAAGTGTATGGATGTCTGCCATCAGGGTGCGATCTCCGTCAAGGCCGGCAGAATTACGCTGAAAGCCCCGGAAATCGGCTGTGCCGGGGAACTCCCGGAGGCTCCGAAGAAACGCAAACGCACGCCCCGGATCCTCTGGTGCGTTGCGCTGGCAGTTCTTTGCTTTGCTTTGCTCTGGTTCAATATCATTGAGCCTTCGATCCCTCAGAAAAAGCAAGATGAACAGCCGGTTGTGACAGAACCACCCGAAATTTCGGAAGAGCAGGAAGAAGACACTGAAGCACAAGAAACGATAGCACAGGAAACGATCCGTTGGGAAAGCGACCTGCCCGTTGGGTTTGATCCCGGGCAGCAGCTGGCGGACTTTACGCTTCATTGCTACGACGGGACGGATTTTCATCTGGCGGACATGTGCGGGAAGATCGTCTTTATCAATCTGTGGTCGACCTATTGCACACCCTGCAAGAAAGAACTTCCGTATTTCGACGAGCTGTACCGGGCGCACAAAGACGACATCGCGATGGTCATTGTTCATTACTGGCTGGTGACAGACGACCCGGAGGAATACCTGGCGGACAAGGGCTATGCGATGCCGTTTGCCACCGACGACGAAGACCTGATGACGAAACTTGCCAATGCCAACGGCACCCTGCCTCAGACCATTGTGCTGAACCGGAAGGGTGAAGTGATCTACAACGACCGCGGTTCGATGACGCCCGATTTGCTTGAAGCGCTGTATGCGGAGGCAGACGCGAGCGTGCCAAAGTAAACGGAAACTCCCGCTTCCATTTTGCTTCAAAACATGATATTCTATTCCCAGATAAACCATTCGATTGGGAAAATGAATCGTAAAGCAAAAAGGAAGTGAAAGCATGACCAATGTGGCGGTTCTCGGCTGCGGGAATATCGCGCGCAGCATGGCCCGGACTCTGCGCATGATGCGGGACGCCGGGGAGGATGTCGTTCTTTATGCGGCCGCGGCGCGGGAGACGGAGCGGGCGGAAGCCTTTGCCAGGGCAGAGGGCTTTGAAAAGGCGTATGGGTCTTACGAAGCGATGCTTGCGGACCCGGCGGTGGACCTGGTCTATGTGGCCACGCCGCACAGCCACCATGTGGAGCACATGAAGCTCTGCATTGAAGCGGGGAAAGCCGTGCTGTGCGAGAAAGCCTTTACCGGAAACGCCCAACAGGCGGAGGAAGTCTTGCTGCTTGCGGAGCAGAAGCGAGTGCTGGTCACCGAGGCCATCTGGACCCGGTATATGCCCTCGCGGCGGCTGATCGACGAGGTCATCGCGTCCGGGGAGATCGGGCGGGTGCGGTTCCTCACGGCCAACCTGGGCTATCCCATTGAGAACAGTCCGCGCATCGCGGAACCGGCGCTGGCCGGCGGCGCTCTGTTGGACCTGGGGGTTTACGCGCTGAACTTCGCGTCCATGGCCCTGGGGGACGACGTTGTCAGCATCGAGAGCAGCGCGCAGATCACCGAAAAGGGCGTCGACCTGACAGACCAGATCGTGCTGGAGTACGCGTCCGGCGCCGTGGCGCACCTGAGCGCGACCGCTGCCTGCCGCACCGACCGCCACGGGGTGATCTACGGCGAGAAGGGCTGGCTGACGGTCGACAACATCAACAATCCCGTGCAGATCGACATCTGGCGGGAGGACGCGCATGTGCGGACTGTCCCGGTGCCGCCGCAGTTCACCGGGTATGAGTATGAGGTCCGGGCCTGCATGAAGGCGTTGGCAGACGGCGCGATCGAATGCCCGGAAATGCCGCACGCCGAGACGCTGGCGATCATGCGCCGGATGGACGAGCTGCGGGCCGCGTGGGGGGTGCGGTACCCCTTCGACCCCGCCTGAGGGATACTTTGAGAAAAAGTTTTACAAATTGGAACAAATGCCGTTCCGGATTCGTTCAAGGAGTGAAGGGCGCCGGAAGGGCGCCGATGACAGGGAGGGACCAGCATGAAAAGGAAGCACAATGTGCTGTGGGGCGTTCTGGCACTGATTGCCGTCTTCTGCTTGATGTTCATCAGCGGTGAGACCGCCCGTGCGGACTCGTATTACACCATCAGCGGCAACGGAAACAGCACCACCACCTTCTATGTACAGGCCTGGGGCAGCAGCACCGTGGACCTGACGCAGAAGAACGGCGTGTTCCGCTATTCCGGGAACACCAACACCGCCCGCGCATGGGGCCGGTTCCACATCGATATCTCGCTGAACGGCAGCAACCAGCGCCTGGAGTGGGAGCCCTCCACCGGCACTGAATCCCTGACCCTGCGCCTGTACACGGCGGGTTATTACACGGTGACCGTGAGCCCGTGGTCGAACGCCGAGATCGCGCGACAGATCAGCGGATTCGGATACTGGACCACCGCGCCGACCTGGTCGGTGACGGGCTCGAACAACTGCCGCCTGGACAGCAGTTCGTCCGCAATCACCACGCCGGTGACCAATACCGCCCAGTTGACGGTCTACTACCGGGACGCCTACGGCAATCTGCTGGAGACGCACACGGTGACCTGTACCCAGGGCAGCAATACCGTCACGGCGCCGGATACCCTGCGCAACGGCACCTACCGCCGGATTTCCCCCGCCACCTCCACGGTAACGCTCAGCTCGTACGGCACGCTTTCGCCCTCCTCGCTGACGTTCTACTATGTGGCGGAGGCCGTGGTGACAGCCACGCCGACCCCGACCCCCGCACCGACGACTGCGACCTGTGTGGTCTATTACCGGGATGCCAGCGGCAACCTGCTCCAAACCCAGACGGCCACCTGCTACCGGGGCACGAACACGATCACCGCGCCCACGACCCTGCAGGGCGGCACCTACCGTCTGTCCTCCGGCAGCACCCAGACCGTGACCCTCTATTCGAACGGCACGCTGTCGCCGTCTTCGGTCACCTTCTATTACAGCAAGGTGAACACGCCAACCCCGACACCCGTTTCCGCGACCTGCCGGGTCTATTACCGCGACGCCAGCGGCAATTTGATCGACAGCAAGACCGTGACCTGCGGGCAGGGCGTCAACACGATCACCGCGCCGTCCACCCTGCAGAGCGGAAAGTACACGCTGTCCTCGCCTGCCACGCAGACGGTAACCCTCTATTCCAACGGGACGATGTCGCCGTCCTCCGTCACGTTCTATTACTCCAAGGTCCCGGATGCGACTGCGACGATCACGATCCGGCAGGTGGACGTGGACACCGGAGCGGTGCTCTCCACCCGCTATGAGACCCTTTCCGTCGGTACGCACACGGTCTATGCGGGCTCCACGCCCAGCGGTTACAAGGCTTATTCTTCCACCAGCACGACCGTGACCGTGTACAGCGACGGCTCGGTATCCAAGGGCCTGGTTACCTTCCAATACAGAAAGCAAAATCCCGTCACGGCTGCGCCGACGCCCTACAATCCTCCGGCCCCGGCTGCGAACCAGGTCATCCCCACAGGCTGGGACACCCAGTTCGGCCCGGAATCCAAAAACCCGACTGGCAGGGATACCCTGCACCGGCTCTACGACGGAGATCCGACCACCAACTTCTTCTACTACATGTATGACAGCGAGAAGGCGGACGATATCCCTGAGTTCACGGCCTACTTCGACGGGGCGACGGTCTCCTACCTCGGCCTGATCAACGGCCTGACCGACTGGAAGAACAACAATGTCGCCAAGCCCGCCCAGCTCTCGGTCCGGATCTACAACGACCAGGGGTCCTTCGTGCAGGTCATCGAGCCTTCCCTCGGCGGAAACAGCAACATGCAGATGTACTCGCTCGGCGGCACCTATGAGAACGTGACAAAGATCGAGATCTTTGTCCGCCTGGTCCGCCTGGGCCAGGAGAGTGCCACCAAGTACGAAGTGCACATCACCGAGATCGCTTTCTACGAGTAAACCATACAGGAACCAACGAAAAAGCGCCGGATCGCGATGACCCGGCGCTTTTGGCTGCAGGCTCAGCCCTTCTCTTTCAGTTTCCGCGCGGCTTCCTCCCGCTGGCGGCACATTTCTGCCCAACTGGGCATTTTGGACAGGCGATCCGCCAGGTCTGCCAGTGCCTTGGGGATCTGGATGGACTGCGGGCACACCGCCTCACAGGCGCCGCAGCCGATGCAGGCGGAGGGTCGCTTGTCCTCCGGGAGCGCGTCCATCTGCATGGCGACCGTCATGCCGCCGGAGAACTTCACGTCGTTGTAGGCGTGGATCAGCATCGGGATGTCCAGCTGCTGGGGACAGCCGTCGCAGCAATACCGGCAGCGTGTGCAGGGCAGCGCGTCCTTCATCTCCTCGGCGATTTCCTCGAGAACGGCGGCTTCTTCATCGGTCAGGGGCGTTCCCTCCGAGAAGGTCTTTACGTTGTCCTCCATCTGCGCGAGGCTCGACATGCCGGAGAGGATCACTTTCACGTTGGGGAGACGCTGCAGCCAGCGCAGGGCCCAGGCGGCATCGCTCTCTCCCGGTCGGAAGGGGCGCATCCGGGCGTGATCCTCCCGCTCGAGCTCGGTCAGCTTGCCGCCCCGCAGGGGTTCCATCACCCAGACCGGGATCCCCCGCCCTGTCAGCAGGGCGTATTTTGATTTGGCGTCCTGCAGGGTCCAGTCGAGGTAATTCAGCTGGATCTGGCAGAATTCCATGCCTTCGCTTTCCTTGTTCAGGAAGCTGGCCAGCGTCTCGGGCCGGGCGTGGCTGGAGAAGCCGAGGTGCCGGATGCGGCCGAGGCGCTTCTGTTCGCGGAAGTAATCAAGAATGCCCCACTGCGGATCGGTATAGACGCCGATCGAGTTTTCGTAGACATTGTGTAACAGATAGAAGTCGAAATACTCTACGCCGCACTTTTTCAACTGCTCCTCAAAGATCTCCGCGGGATGGTAGCTCGACGCGATCTGGTGCCCCGGATACTTGTCCGCGATGAACCAGCGCTCCCGCGGATGGCGGGCCAGGGCCTTCCCGAGGGCGATCTCGCTGTGCCCTCCGTGATAGGGCCAGGCGGTGTCGAAATAATTGACGCCATGGTCGATGGCATAATCCACCATGCGCCGGAATTCGGCTTCGTCGATGGCTTTGTCCACCGTCTGCGGCAGGCGCATACAGCCAAATCCCAAACGCGACAGGGTTTCTCCGCAGGCCGTGCTGGTCAGCATGGTTCAGTCCCCCTTTTTGATTCTTGCGGTTTTCAGTAAGAAAATGATATGATAAACGGGATAGGATTGCAAGGGGTTTTGCAGGGGGATGAAAGATTTTCCGTGCAGGAATTACCGCATGACTGCCGAATTCAAACGGAGTGCATTCGCAGCCGAAACCCATGCGCAAAGGAGCCGATCCCATGCAATACGGAATGCCGACCCTCCTCGAATGTGAATCCTTAGAGAATAACATCGCCCTGTGCCAACGCCTGAGGCTGAATTTCGTCGAGCTGAATATGAACTTCCCGCTCTGCCAGATTGACAAGCTTGAGAATCCCCGGAGTTTTCTCAATGCCGCAGATAAAGCCGGGATCTATTATACCCTTCACCTGGATGAACGGATGGACATCGCGGACTTCAATCCGTTGGTTGCCGAGGCTTACCGTGAGACGGTACGCCGGACGATCGGAGCCGCGAAGGCCCTGCTGCCGCTGCGCGATCGTTTCGGCGACCCTATGCAGCCCCTGACGATCACGATGCACATGAACCACGGCGTGTACATCACCCTGCCGGACCGCAGGGCGGACCTGTATGAGCAGCACTCTGGCATATACCTGGCGGCGTTCGTGGAGTTCCGGCATTTGTGTGAGGAATGGATCGGGGATGCGGACATCCGGATCTGCGTTGAAAACACCGACGGCTTCCGCTCTTTTGAAAAGGAGGCCATCGGACTCCTGCTGCAGAGCCCTTGTTTCGCCCTGACCTGGGACATCGGTCACAGCAAGGCAGTCGGCGAGAAGGATGTGCCCTTCCTCATGGAACACCGGGAACGAATCGCGCATTTCCATATCCATGATGGGAGGAAGGTTCCTCCCAAGAATCACCTGGCGTTGGGCGACGGCGAGATTCCCTTGTTCGAACGTCTTGACCTGGCGGAAGCCCGCAATGCACGCTGTGTTCTGGAAACCAAAACGATCGAAGCCCTTGAGAAATCAGTTTGCTGGCTGCAGGAACACAACAGGATGTAAGGGATTGTTTCACGTGAAACACAGGAGAAAAGGCGGGAGGTGACAGCATGGTGGTCTTTACGCCCGAACAACAGACCGCGATCTACGCGGACAACCCGGAACTGCTGGTCAGCGCGGCCGCGGGTTCCGGCAAGACGGCGGTGCTGGTGGAGCGTATCGTCCGGCTGGTCCTCGAGGGGCAGCCCCTGCGGCGGATGCTAATCGTCACCTTTACGACCGCCGCGGCCGGCGAAATGCGCCAGCGCCTGAACCGCCGCCTGAAGGAGGTCCTGCCGGAAGACCCGATGCGCGTTACCGATGCCCTGGAGGACCTCGAAGCCACGGACATCAGCACGATCCACGGCTTTTGCCGCCGCTTCCTGAAGCGGGAATTCCAGGCTGCCGGCCTGGACCCGGCTGCCCGGATCTGCCGCACCGACGAGAGCGAGCATCTTTTTGCCGAGGCGGCGCATGACGCCCTGAATACGGTGCTTGAGCGTGAGGACGGCGCGGCGAAGCGGCTCACGGCCAGGTTCTCGGTCAAAGATGTTTTAGAGATGAATGAGAGGCTCTATCGTTTTCTCATGTCGATCTCTCACCCCTATGACTGGCTTCGCGAAAGGGTTGCCTACGCGTCGGAACGTCCGGTAAAGGAGGGCCATTGGTATCGCGAAGCCCTGCTGGATGCGGAGAACGCGATCCGAAGCCTCCTGTCAGAAGCCGAGCGCTACTTTGCGATCTGCCGGGAACCGATATCTTTACCGGTGCTGGAGAAGACGATCGCTGCGGACCGCAGCCCGATGCTGACAGTCCGGCAATATCTGGAGCTGGGAAAAATCGAAGAAGCTCTGATGGCAATCCCGGATGCCCTGGTTCGTTCGGCGACCGTCAAAAACCTCGATCCGGATGAAGCAGCCTGGCACAATCGCTGGAAAGCGGCCCGGGAAGATCTGAAAAAAACCTGTGCCGAAACGCTGAAAACCTATGGGGGATTGCTTTCCTCCGAAGAGGATCTTTCGCGGGAGCTGGATGACATCGCGGATTCCCTGCAGGCGCTGGCAGCGCTTTCGGAGGAGACCCACCGGCGGTTCCGGGCGATGAAGGCCGAGGAACGGCTGCTGGACTTCAACGATCTCGAGCAGATCACCTTTGATTTGCTGTCCGATCCCGAGCGTCCGGAACTCCGCGAAGCCTGGCAGCGGAGCTATGACCATATCTTTGTGGACGAGTGCCAGGATGTTTCCCAGATCCAGAACGACATCCTGATGGCGCTTGGCTGTGAGAAGAACCATCGCTTTCTGGTCGGCGATGTGAAACAGAGCATTTATCGCTTCCGCATGGCAAACCCGACTCTGTTTTTGGAACGGGTGCGAACGTATTCGGCCGACGTGAACGCCGGCCAGCGCGCGGTGTTCTTGACCCGGAATTTCCGTTCCGCGGGGACAGTGCTTGACGCGGCAAACGCTGTTTTTGAGCGGGCGATGCAGAGGGATATCACCGAGTTGGATTACACCCCGGAGGACCGCCTGGTCAAAGGCCGCACGGATGAAGAGGCCGATCCGGTGGAGGTGCGTTTCTTCGAGACAGACGCATCCGCCAAAGGCCAGCGAGAGGCGGAACGGGCGATGGTGTTGCAGGCGATTCGGCGCCTTGTCGGGCAGCCCAAGCCCGGCGGCGGGGTTTACGCCTACCGGGACATCGCGATCCTTATGCCGATCGTGGCCGGGGAGGGGCTTGCCCTGACCGAAGCCCTGCGCGAGCAGGGGGTCCCGGTCTATTACGACGGGCAGGACGACTTTATGGACCTGCCGGAGATCCGGGCTGCCCATGCGTTGATGACGCTGATCGACCGTCCGGACGACGAGATTGCCCTGCTGAGCGTACTGCGCGGCGCGCCGTTTGATTTCACGGACGAGGAACTGGCGGCCATCCGCCGCCTGGCTCTGGGGCGGAAGACACCCTGGCGGAAAGCCCTGGATCTGGCGGAAGAACAGCCGGGTGAACTGGGTGAAAAGGTGCGGCAGTTCCGTGCAACGCTGGCGCACTGGCGGAGCCTGCGCGGTGTGATTTCCCTCTATGATTTACTGTGGCGGGTTCTGGATGAGAGCGAGCTGCTGGTGCGGATGACGGGACGCCCCGGCGCCGAACTCCGGCTGAACAACCTGCGCCTGCTCTGCGAGAAGGCTGCGGACTTCGAGGCAACGGGCGGCACGTCCCTGGGAGGTTTCCTGGACCGTCTTTCCGATGAGATGCGCAGTCCCGATACGCGCAGTGCCCGAGAGCTCGGCGAGGACGAGAACCTTGTGCGGGTGATGACGGTTCACAAATCGAAGGGCCTGGAATTCCCGGCGGTGATCCTACTGGGCCTGAACCGTCAGTCACCGAAGAAAGCTGAAGGTGCAGCGATCCACCGGGACTTGGGCCTGTGCGTGCCTTGCGTCAACCGGGATCTGGGCGTGAAGCGGCACAGCTTTGCCGAGCGCCTGATCACCGGCCAACGGGCCTGGGATGAGCGGGCCGAGCGCTGCCGTCTGCTGTATGTGGCCATGACGCGTGCGCGGGAGCGCCTGATCGTCTGCGCCGCGGGCAAAGAACTCCCGCTGTGGCGGGAACCCGCCGGAGACGACCGCCTCCGCCGCAGCGAGTCGATGCTGGATTGGCTGATGGAAGCTGTTTTCGATCTGGAGGGCACTGCGTCCCCCTTCCGCTTTGTGGCGGAAACGGAGGCCGAACTCCCGGAAATCGACGCGGTGAGCCGCGATATCCGCACCGAGACATGGCGGAATGATCCGCCGGTCACGAACCCGAAGTGGTTGCCCCCGCTCGGAAAGCGGGAGATCCTGCCCCGGAAGACATCGGTCACGAGCCTTGCGCGCAAGCATACTCTCGGAGACCCCATGCCCCTTGACGGGGAGGACGAGGGACCGGAGGACAAGCGCGTCAGCGAGCGCATTGTATCTCCGCTGCAGCTGAGCCCGATCCCCGCGGAACCTGCCTGGCGGATGCCGGAAGAAAGCACCACCGGTGCTGGCCGCGGTACGGCAAACCATCGCTTCTTGTCCTTGGTGGACCTTGGGGCTTTGCGGCAGGCAAAGACGGAGCAGCTTTTGCCGATCCTCGGATCCGAGTTTGACCGCCTGCGTGCACGGGACGTGATCAGCGAGGACGAAGCGCTTCTGATCAGCCTTCGCCAGGCCGCGGGGTTCTTTGCCTCGGAACTCGGCCAGGCCTTCTTGCACGGGACGGAACAGCGCAGGGAGTGGGGATTCAATCTACGTTTGCCCGGAACCGGGACCCTCCTCCAGGGCGTCATCGACGCGGCGTTCCGCACCCCGAAGGGCTGGGTGATCATTGATTACAAGACAGACCGGATTGAGGATGAGACTGCCTTCGTCCAGCGCCATGCCGAGCAGCTGAACTGGTACGCCAAAGCCCTGCGCCGCATCACCGGCCAGCCTGTGCAGGCCTGCTGGCTGTGGTCGCTCTCGAAGGGGAAAGCATATCCGGTGGAGATAAAACAAACAGACGTGCCTCTGTCATGATTTGGGCGTTGCGTCAAGAAGGGAATTGGAGTATAATTGACATGGGTTGATATACTTTGACATTGCTTGATGGAGGTGGACGAGAATGGAAGACACAGACCTGCTGACCTATTTTCTGGACCATTATTATCCGAGGCAGGAGATCATCTACAGGCTTCCTGTGTCTCTTTCCATTGCCTACTTCTGGCCGGAGGAACTCCGGTTCCGCCGGGAACAGGCGGTCCTCCTGCCGCTGCACACGGCATCCGACGAATCATACTGGTATGTGCCCACGAAGAAACTGCTGCAGGCCGGGGATGAGCTGGCCCGTGTGGCACGGGTTGACGACCCTGATGAGATACCCAAATATTTGCATGAAGAGGGACTCGTCGATGAAGCCTTTTACTCCAGTGCGATCGAAGGGGCCTACAGCACAAGAGAAAAAGCCCGGCAGCTGATCTCGAGCGGAAAACCGCCGCAGACCAAGGACGAGCGCATGATCGTCAACAATTACGAAGCGCTCCATTTTGTGCTGGAGCATCTGGACACACCCATCAGCGAAGCCGTTGTGCTGGAGATTGCACGAATTCTGACGGACGGAACGCTTGAGAAAGACACCAAGCCGGGTTGGCGGGATGGTGCGGTGCAGGTCATTTCCGGGAGACAGGAAATCGTCTATACGCCGCCAGCCGCAGACAAGATTCACCCGATGCTGGATGAACTCTTCGCATTTATCGCGGCTGAAGATGTTCATCCCGTCATCAAAGCCTGTGTGGCGCACATTCATTTTGTGACGATCCATCCGCTCTTTGACGGCAATGGCCGGACGGCCAGGGCGCTGGCCTATATGATCCTGCTGCAGGCAGGCTATGACTTCTTCCGGCAGGTACCGATCTCCGGATTGCTCGCGCAGGAGCGGGTCAAATACTACAAGGCGATCCGCATGTCGCAGAACCTCGCGAACGGAAACGATTACACATATTTTATGGAGTATTATGCTGACATTCTCCTGAGAAGCATATCCGGGATTCACAGCCGGATCAGCGAAAAAGAAAAGTTGGTCAACCTCCGCAAAGAGGCCGCTTCCCTGGCATCCGCCGATCGCCTGTGTGCAGGACTTGAATGGCTGTACCAGTACGAGATTACAACCATCACAACCGAAAAATGGAAAGACAAGCATCAAGTTTCCTTCGAGACGGCCCGTAAGGACCTGATGTGGCTGACCGAACACGGCTACCTGACGGCAAGGTCAATCGGTCATAAGAGGACCTTTGATGTGGTGCGCGAGTCTTGAGGATGGTTGAGGAGTGTAAACTCGTGAAATACGGCAGAATAACCTCACAAGGAATTGATTACCTGTGGCCTCTCCACATAGCTTATAAAGAAGCCATCGGCGAGGATGCGCCAGGTGACAAATACCGGGAAGCTCTTATCCAAGCGATGAACGCCGAACAGATCCGGTTTTACGGTGCATGGGACGGAGAAACCCTTGTGGGGTGCTGCTCTGTGATGATCGGTTTCTCCACGTTCAACTACCGGCCCAGCGGGGTCTTTGAGGATTTCTTCATCCTGCCGGAATACAGGCACCGGGGGATTGCCCGGGAACTGGTGCGGTGTGCATTTCAGGAAAGCGGCGTCGGGTCTATGATGGTCGGCTGCGCGGACTGCGATCAGGCGATGTATGAAGCCATCGGGTTCACAACCCGGTTGGGAAACCTGATGGCCTATGACGGATAGGATTGTTTCACGTGAAACATTGGCTGAGGGGGTATCGGGATTGGAATTCAGCAAACGAATGGATCAGTTCGGAGACGAGATCTTTGCGGCGATGAATCAGCGGCGTGTGGCGCTGGAGAGCCAGGGACGGACGCTGTACAACTTATTTGTGGGGACGCCGGATTTCCCGGTTTCGGAGCGGGTGCGGAAGGCTTTCTGCAATGCAGCGGCGGACCCGGAGAACTGGAAGTATTCTCTTCGGGACACGCCGAAAATGCAGCAGGCGGTCTGCGATTATTATGCTGTCCGGTACGGTGTGACGATCACTCCGGACATGATATGTTCCTGTGCGGGATCCCAGGAGGGCATCGGACACATCGGGCTTGCGCTGTGCGACGAGGGAGATCTTGTCCTCCTGCCGACGCCCTGCTACCCTGTTTTTATCGCCGGGGCGCAGATGGCGAACGCGGAGATCTGGTATTATGAGTTGAATGAAGCCAACGGCTTCCTGCCGGATGTCGACAGCATCCCGGCGGACGTGGCGAAGCGGGCCAAGTACATGGTGGTTTCGCTGCCGTCCAATCCGGCCGGGAGTGTGGGGACGCCGGAATGCTACCGGAAGATCATTGCATTCGCGAAGCAATATGACGTGCTGATCGTCCATGACAACGCCTATTCCGACATCATCTTTGACGGCGAGGCAGGTGGAAGTTTTCTGGCGTATCCCGAAGCCGGGGAAGTGGGCGTGGAGTTCTTTTCCCTGTCCAAGAGCTTTAACCTGACCGGCGCGCGGATCAGCTTCTGTATCGGGCGGCCGGATGTGGTCGCGGCGTTCCGGCGGCTGCGGGGGCAGTATGACTTCGGCATGTTCCTGCCGACGCAGGCGGCGGCCATTGAGGCCTTGCGGACGCCCCGGGCGGAGACGCTGGCCCAGTGCGCGGCTTACCAGGCCCGGCGGGACGCCCTCTGCGACGGACTCAACGCCATCGGCTGGCCGGTGCGCCGTAGCCGGGGCAGCATGTTCGTCTGGGCGAAGATTCCCGACGGCTGGCCGGACAGCATGACCTTCTGCATGGCGCTGATGGAGCGGGCTGGGGTGGTCTGCACACCGGGCGGCAGCTTCGGGCCATCCGGCGAGGGCTATGTGCGCTTTGCGCTCGTGCTCCCGCCAGAACGCATCCGGGAGGCCGTGGAAGCCATCCGTCGGAGCGGAATTCTCGGAGAGGGGGCGCCCCGTGCAGAAGGTTGATCGCAAAGAGCGTCGCTCACGGCTGTGGTTGCGGCCGGTCCTGCTGGCAACGGCGCTGCTGGCGGTGGCAGTTATCCTATGGCTGACACTGACCCCGCCCGGGGAAAAACCGGAAGACACCGCCACTATATCTGCGGCGCCGCGGGAAGACACCCGAGGGTTGCTCTCCGAACACAGCGTGGAAGACGTGGTTTCGATCCGTGTACAGAATACTGACGGTACTGGTTGGACCGCGATTACGGACGGCAACGGCGGACTCAACGTGACGGACGGAAATGAAACTTACCCGATGAAGACTTCGCTGGCGGGCTTTTTGCTCGCGGATGCCGCGACGGTGCAGTACACGGAAGTGCTTGCGGAGAGCGTTGACGAGCTGAAGGATGGTCTCGCGGCCTTTGGGCTGGATCCGCCAGCGCTTACGGTGAACATTGCTTATACCGACGGCACCGAGCTGGTTCTTCGCATCGGAGGGGATTTCTCCGGCGAGACATCCCTGTATTACATGCAGGCCAACGATGATCCCCGGCTCCTCGCGCTGGACGTGAGCACGGCAGAGGACTTTGGCATCGGCTTCCGGCAGCTGATCGACGTGGACCAGCTGGCGATCCAGTCTGCCCGGATCGACCGCATCACGCTGGAGGATGACAACGGCATCCGCGAGTGGGTGCTGGAGGGCAGCATCACCGACCCGGACGCCATCGACCGCTGGATGCTGACCCAGCCCTTCCGCTACGCGGCGGACGGCACCATGATCCAGAACCTGAAGAGCAATGCCGCGAACCTGTACCTCAGCGGATACATCGGTCCGGCGGCCCCGGAACGGCTGGCGGAATACGGGCTGGATGTGCCCACAGCCGTCATCACGGTCCACATGGCGGCAGGCACGACCCTCTCCGATGACGGTTCCCAAACCGTGGACTGGGATGAGGAGACCGTCACGGTGATCGGAGGCGCGGCGGAGAACGGAATCCAGGATTATGTCCGGGTAAAAGATACGGTCTACCTGATGAATCATTTTCATGTTCTCGGCCTGATGGACGCCGATCCCGCGGATACGCTGACCCGGCAGCCTGTATTAACATCACTGAGCAATCTTGAGAAACTAACGTTCGAGACGGCGGGAAACGAAACCGTCTGGATGGTGATCCGGACAGAAAACGAAAACGGTGACACCGAAAACAGTGTAACTTGTAACGGAGAAGAAATGGCGTGGCCTGTTTTCCAGCAGCGGTATGAGGATATGATGCGCGTTTCTGTGGCTGGGACTTTGCCGGAGGGCTTTGTTTGCGGAGAACCCCATACGGTCTGGACCTTTGAGACCGTGACCGGGGTGATCCACACGATCGCGCTGAGCGATTACGACCTCAGCCATGACGCGGTGACAGTCGACGGGTCGGCATATTTCTATATGCAAAAAAACGCCCTCACACTGGACGTGCCGGAGTGAGGGCGGGAACGGTCACATGACCAGGTCATAGAGCCAGGTCAGCAACGGCATGGTGACGATGCAGACCAGGGTGGTCATCACGTTGATGGCGCTGGCATAGGGGCCGTCGCGTCGGTACATCTGCGCGAGCTGGGTCACGGTGGTGGCGGCGGGCGTCATGACGGCCATGAAGCTGATATAGAGGATGGTTTTGCCGTTCTCGACGAGGCCCGGGAGATGGCTGAGCTTCAGGAAGAACAGGATGATAAGCGGCGTGGCGATCATTTTCAGCCCGACGACGAGCCAGGTGCGGCGGGAACCGAGGATCTCCTTCCAGTTGACGTCCGCGAGCATCATGCCCAGCATGAGCATGCATACCGGGCCCATGGTGTTGGAGAGCTGCCCGCAGACGTTTCCAAGCAGTGTCGGCAGGCGCCAGCCCAGCAGGAGCATGGTCAGCCCGACGAGCACGGCGATCAGGTTGGCGTTCAGGAGGATCTTTTTGACGGAGACACCCTTCTCCCCGCTGATCAGGATGCGCCCGTGCGACCAGATGAAGAAGAGCTGCACACACATGAAGGCGCTGGCGTAGATGACCCACTCGTCGCCGAGGACGCTCATCACCAGCGGGACGATCAGGTTGCCCGCATTGGAGTAGATCACTGAGGCCTTCTCCACCGGCCGCAGGGGCGTTATCCTTCCGTAGAGCCAGCAGATGCCGAAGAGGAGCCCGTGGATCAGCAGGGCTGCGCCTAATGCCAGCAGGAAACCGTCACGAACCTGGTCGCTGAAGTCGATCTGGAAGGCCTTGAGGATCACCGCCGGCCCGATGATATAGATGGTGATCACCGACAGGGCATGGCTGTCGTCCGATTTCAGGAGCCTGATCTTCACCAGCAGAAAGCCCAGGCCCATCATCAGGAAAAGGGCCGCCATCTGCTCCAGCAGTACCCCCGCGATGTTCATGTGTTCACCTCCCCGGTTCGTATCTGGGAGAATTATAACATGCTTGTCCCGGAATGCAACAGGAAAAGGCCGGCCGATGTCGAATCATAAAATACAGATACACGCAAACGAATCACATACGAATTCTGTTCAGTTCAAATTGAAGAGGAGGTTCTTCCATGATCCCGCAGTTTCCCCGCACGATGGTGGGTGGCGTGTCGCTGCCCCGCATGCTAATCGGCACAAACTGGGTCCTGGGGTACAGCCACCGTGGACCCGCGGCGGATGATCTGATTACTGGGCGGCACGCTGACCCGAAAAACACGGCTGCGCTGGTGGATGCGTATCTGCTCTACGGTATCGACGCAATGATGGCGCCGCACTTCCACGAGGACAGTCCCATGCGGCAGGGCATCCGCATGGCGGAGGAAAAGCACGGCCGGAAGATCATCCAGATCGTCACACCGGGGCTGAACATGGACGACAATGACGCCGCCCGCGCGGAAGCCGAGGCTACGATCGCCCAGTGCGCCAAAGACGGCGCGACCTTCTGCCTGATCCACCACGCTTCCGCCGAACAGCTGGTGAACAAGAACAAGCATACCATGGACCGCCTGCCGGACTACTTAGACATGATCCGCCAGCACGGCATGATCCCGGGCCTCTCCGCCCACATGCCGGAGCTGATCCAGTATTCCGACGAGAACGGCTATGACGTGGAGACCTATATCCAGATCTACAATTGCCTCGGTTTCCTGATGCAGATAGAGGTCGAGGGCGTCAACAGCATCATCTGGAACGCAAAAAAGCCTGTCATGACGATCAAGTCCATGGCTGCGGGGCGCTGCACGCCCTTCGTGGGCCTGACGTTCAGCTACAGCACGCTCCGTCCCTGCGACATGGTGACTCTTGGTGCATTCTACGCAAACGAGGTCCACGAGGATGTGGAGATTGCCCTGGCGACGATCGAGCACCGCCACCCAATGCTGGGGAGGCGTTCCAGTCCGGTAATGACGTCGCTTTTGGAAGCGAGGGCATAGAACCTCATCCGCCCTTCGGGCACCTTCCCCTAAAGGGGAAGGCTTTTGGGAACATAATTACCCATTAGTGCCTTCCCCTTTAGGGGAAGGGGGACCGCCCGCAAATCATCAAAGGCTTTATTGACATTATTGCATCGGGCGGTGGATGAGGTAGTTCCCGAAAACATAATAAACATCATCAGCATGAAATTAGCACTCTCCCCATCCGAGTGCTAATTTTCTATTGCATTCTGGTCCAAAGGGTGCTATAATCCATGCGCCGGAGGGTTGACCGACGGCTTTTATGGACGAAGGAGGCTTTTCTCATGGCAGACGAAATCGAGCGCGGCAGTGTATCCATTGACGCGGAAAATATCATGCCGGTGATCAAGCGCTGGCTGTATTCGGACAAAGACATTTTCCTCCGGGAAGCGGTTTCCAACGGCTGCGACGCTATCACCAAATACCGCATGCTGAAGCCCGGGACCGACGAGTCCATGCTCGTTGAGGTGACGGTGAACAAGGACGAAAAGACCATCGAGATCGCCGATACCGGTATCGGCATGACGGCCGACGAGGTGCGCCGGTACATCAACCAGGTGGCTTTTTCCAGCGCCGCGGAATTCATGAAGCAGGTAGCGAAGGACGAGGCCGAGGAAAAGGACGGGCGCGGCGGCATCATCGGCCACTTCGGCCTGGGCTTCTACTCGGTGTTCATGGTCTCGGAGAAGGTCGAGATCGATACCCTTTCGTATCAGGACGGCGCGGAGCCCGTTCACTGGCAGAGCGAAGACGGCATGAACTTCGAGATGGGCACGGGCAGCCGGGTCGAACACGGAACGACCGTGACCCTGCACATCGCAAAGGATGAAGAGGAATTCCTGGAGACCTCGCGCCTGCGCGGGATCCTCTCGCATTACTGCGGGTACATGGCGTACCCGGTGACGCTTTTCGACGCCTGTGCCAAACCCGTCGAGCGCGAGGAGCCGGTGGAGGGCGAGACCGACAAGGACGGGAAGCCCGTCATGCGTAAGGTGATGGAAGATCCGAAGCCCGAGCAGATCAACGACACAGCGCCTCTGTGGCTGAAGAAGCCCGCCGACTGCACGGAGGACGAGTACAAGGCCTTCTACCACAAGGTCTTCACGGACTACAACGATCCGCTGTTCTGGATCCACCTGAACGTGGACTATCCCTTTAATCTCAAGGGTATCCTGTACTTCCCCAAGCTTCCGGAAGACTTCGGCGTGCGGGAAGGCGAAATCAAGCTCTTCTCCGGCCAGGTCTTCGTGGCGGACAACATCAAGGAGATCATTCCCGAGTTCCTGATGCTCCTGCGCGGCGTGATCGACTGCCCGGACATCCCGCTGAACGTCAGCCGTTCCTTCCTGCAGAATGACGGCTCCGTGAAGAAGATCAGCAGCCACATCGTCAAGAAGGTGGCGGATCGGCTCAACGGCCTCAACAACATCGCCCGGACCGAGTACGAGGGCTACTGGGATGACATCGCGCCCTTTGTCCGCTACGGCTGCATGACCGACCCCAAGTTCTATGAGCAGATGAAGGCGGCCCTCCTGTACAAGCTCACCGACGGGACCTATGTGACGCTCCAGGAGTACCGCGACAAGTTCGGCGCCAAGACCGAGAACAAGGTCTACTACACTTCCGACCCCAAGCGCCAGGCGGCTTCCGTCAGCCTGTACACCGGCAGGGAGATCGGCGTGGCCGTGATGGACTACCCAAAGCTCGACGCGGCTTTCCTGAACTTCATGGAGTTCTCCGGCGGCGAGGACGCGCACTTCGCCCGCGTGGACGCGGATGTCTCCGGCCTGACGGAGGAGAGCGAGGACGGCGCGGCCCTGGACCAGGAGAAACTGCAGACGCTCTTCCGTGGCGCCCTGGACAAGGACAGCCTGAACGTGACCCTCGCGCCGATGGCGGACGAAAGCCTGATGGCTGTTGTCACCGAGGACGAGCAGATGCGCCGCTTCCGCGAGGTCTACGGCATGAAGGATATGCCTGACCAGTGGTCCCTGGCCCTGAACCGCCGCAACGCCACGGTGCAGGCCCTGGCTGCCCGCGACCCGGAGGACGAGACCACGAAGCTCCTCTGCGAGCAGATCTACGACCTGGCCCGCATGGCGGCCAAGCCCCTCGAGGGCGAAGAAATCACCGCATTCCTCAATCGCAGCGCAAAGCTTGTCGGGATGGCGGCGAAAGCCTAAACGAAATCATATCAGAAACAGGACGGTCGGAATAAAACCCGGCCGTCTATTTGGATACACATCAAACCGTAAACTGGGAGGAATGACAAAATTTGTCACAGCCTCTTGTCTTTTTCGGAAAATATGTTACCATATCGGACAGGAGGGAAAACCTGCCGCAAGGGCGGCGGGTCTGATTCCCGACAGAGACAGGAAACGGAGGTCGTTTTTGTCATGAAAAAACTGGTTTGCATCCTTGTCGCGACCCTGATGGTCGCGCTGTGCGCCGGTGCGCTGGCCGACAGTGCGACGCTGAACGCCGAGCCCTTTGACTGGGGCGAGGCCATCACCAGCATCACCGTAACCTTTGACGAAGCACCCGCGGAGATCACCGATGTGAAGATCGAAGCGACCATCACCTACATGGATTACTCCGTCTGGGCGAACGTTACCGAAACCATTGAGCGCGAACCGGAGGAGTGCATCCTCGAAGGCAACACCCTGACCATCAAGCTGCCCTATGAGGCGCTGGATTCCAAGTGCACCGCTTATGGCAATGCCACCGAGATCTATGTCATCACCGTAAACGGCCAGCAGATCACCGACCTGACCATGGTGGACCCGGCGATTGACGCCTTCCAGGAATTCGACAACGGCACCTGCCACTATCGCCTTTTCGTGCCGGAGACCGACGCTGAGAAGGTCCCCATGGTTGTCTGGCTCCACGGCTCGGGCGAGCAGGGAACGGATAACCGTGCGCAGATCTCCGCCAACCTCGTGACCAACTGGGCGACCCCCGAGTCCCAGGCCCACTTTGGCGGCGCCTGCTACATCATGGCCCCGCAGTCCCAGGGCGGCCACAATGTGGAAGCCGAGATGGCGGCGATCCTCGAAGTCCTTGAGAAGTATCCCAATATTGACCCGAACCGCATCTATGTCGGCGGCTGCTCCATGGGCGGCGGCGGCACGATGAACATGATCAACACCTATCCCGAATTCTTCGCGGCTGCGTTCCCGATCTGCGCCGCGGGCAGCATCACCGAGGAAGCCGCTGCGGCCTTCGCGGCCAACGGCATGCCCGTGTACCTGATCCACTCCATTGACGACGGAACCGTCAACGTATCTTCCACCGGGGCTGCGTACGAGCTCCTGAAGGCAGCCGGTGCGACTGTGTACGCGACTCTGTTCGACATGGTCGACACCATCGGCGTTCCCGCCGAGATGGACGGCATGCTCGGCCACTGGTCCTGGACCTATGTGCACCGCAACTTCGACGCCAAGGGCGACGATGAGGACGGCACGAATTTCCATGCCGGCGAGTATGTGATCACGGGGGCCGATTCCTCCAACCTGTACAACGGCGAGCCCTTCGACTATGGCAAGCTCAACGAGGACTTCAACTGGATGGACCAGAGCACCTGGACCACCTATGACGGCGAGGCTTTCGATCCCGAACTCCTGACCACTATCGAGACCCCCTATGAGTATACCGTCTATTCCAGCGCTCCGGCAGAACTCGGCTATGAGACCTTCTTCGACTGGCTGGGTGCGCAGAGCAAGTAATTCGCTTCCAAAGGCATCAAAAACCAAATGAAAAACGGATGGGCCGGGATCAGACTCGGCTCATCCGTTTTCAGGTGAAATCAGGTTCTTCCGCTGATTCTGTTATTTCTGCTTCATCACCGGGGCGGGTTTCTGTCACGCAGGCGCAGCCGTCATCCCCTAAGGTAACACGGTAGGTGCGGCGTTCGCTGAGGCCTTCCAGGTCGCTTTCGTCCGTACAGGTGACGAAAGTCTGGGCGCCGCCGATCTCCTGCAGCAGGCGGGTGCGGCGCGTCATGTCGAGCTCGCTCATCACGTCGTCAAGCAGGAGCACGGGTTTTTCTCCGCTGACCTCCTCGATGAGCGCCAGTTGGGCCAGCTTCATGGCGAGAGCCGCGGTGCGGATCTGTCCCTGGGAGGCGTAGAGCTTCATCTCCCGGTCATCGAGGGTCAGGCGCAGGTCTTCGCGGTGAGGGCCGAAGGAAGTTCCGCCCCGGATCCTGTCCTCCTCCCGCCGGCCCTTCCAGATCAGGGCGGCTTCCTCCCGGATGATGCCCGGGTCCGTGGCCTCGGTGCAGGGCTGGTAGCGCAGGTCGAAGATCTCTTCCTCACGGCCGCAGATGGCCGCATATTTCTGTGCGGCGATGGCCCGCAGGCGCTCCCCGGCAGTCCGGCGTTTCGGGATGATGACCGAGGCCGCCTCCGCCATCAGGCGTTCATAGGAGAAGAGCAGATCCCCGTCGCTCCGGCCGGTGCGCTTCTGCTCCCGCAGGAGGCTGTTGCGCTGCTCCAGTGCCCGGTTGTAGCGCTGCAGCGCGAGGAAACAGGCGGGATCAAGCTGGCTGAGCAGCATGTCGAGGAAGCGCCGCCGCACGGACGGGCCTTCCCGCACGAGCATCAGGTCTTCCGGGGAGAAGATCACGCATCGCACATGGCCCATCAGGTCCGCCATCCGTAGTGCGCGCTTGCGGTCGATGAAGACGGTCTTTCCCTTGGCTTCGCCCGGGGTCAGGCGGATCGAAATCTCGCTCCGGGATCCGCTGTCAGAAAGGACGGTGACACCCACCGCGCCGGCGGGTTCGTCCCGGCGGACGGCGTCGCGGTCTGCGGCGGTCCGGTGGCTCCGCCCCAAAGCGCAGTAATGGATGGCCTCCAGCAGGTTGGTCTTTCCCGCCCCGTTGCGGCCGAAAAAGAGGTTCATCCCCGGATGGGGGGTGAGGTCCAGAGATTCGTAGTTACGGAAGGATTTTAGGCGTAGGCGTTCGATTTTCATCTTACATCACCGTTCCCGCGATGCTCGTGAACAGCTGGATCAGCGCATTGGGGAACATGCCGAGGAAGAGGGAAAGCGCGGCGGCAAATACCATCGGCAGGAGCATGACCAGTCCGGGCTCGCGGTTCTCATAGAGCTTGCGCGAGCCGTCCGGGTTGTTGCCGGGGAAGAAGCCACGGATCACGACGGTCAGCAGGTAGCCGGCCGTCAGCAAAGCCGAGATCAGCAGGATCGCCGGGGCCAGCCAGGAGAGGAAACCAGGGAGTTCCGTCATGGAAAGAGCGCCTTGTGCCAAATACCATTTCGAGACAAAACCAAGGCACGGCGGGATGCCGACCAGGCCGACCGAGGCGATCGTGAAGCACCACATGACGCCCGGCATCTGCTTGCCGATACCTTCGAGCTCGCTGACACGGGTCTTGCCGGTGCGGTGGATGATCGCGCCGGCGGACATGAACAGCGTGTTCTTGATCAGGGCATGAGCCGCCACATGCAGCAGCGCGCCGACCATACCGAGGGGATGCAGGGTGCTGAGGCCGAAGAGGACATAGCTGACCTGGGAGACGGACGACCAGGCAAGGCGCTTTTTCAGCAGGTCCTCCTTGAATGCCAGCATGGAACCCATGAACACCGTGAACAGCGTCAGCCCCATCCAGGCGATGTGCGCCCAGCTCCCGCGCAGGAAATCTGCGCCGGCGAGGAAATAGACGACACGCAGCGCGCCGAGGACGCCGGCTTTGGTGATGATGCCGGAAAGCACCGCCGAGGCCGGAGCCGGGGCCACCGGGTGTGCCGTGGGCAGCCAGCCGTGCAGCGGGAACATACCGGCCTTGGTTCCGAAGCCTACCAGCATCAGGAAGACGGCTGTCAGCGCGGTGCCGTCCGCCCCGGCTTTCAGCCAGCCGCCGGCGATGAAGTCGAAAGACTCCAGCACCGGGGAAAGAAGGAAGACGCCCAGCAGGGCGAGGGATGCGCCGAGGACGGAATAGATCAGATATTTGATGCCCGCCGCCACGGCTTCTTTCGTCATCTCGTGCATGACGAGCGGCACGGTGAGCAGGGTCATCAGCTCATAGAACATATAATAAGTGATAATGGACCCCGCGAAGCACAGCCCCATCAGCACGCCGAGGGAGATCAGGTAAAAGCTGTAGTAGCGCCGCCTGTGCTCCGCGTGTTCCATGTACTCAAAGGAGTAGGCCCCGGACACCGCCCAGAGCAGGGCCATCACGACCGCGAAAAAGCGTCCCGTATCGTCCAGCCGGAAGAAAACGGGCAGCCGCTCCGAGAGCCGAAACAGTTCCAGCCGCAGGCCTTCCGGCGCGAAGAGCACCGGGACCAGCGCGCCGAGGTTCAGCACCAGCACCGCGAAGGTGAAGGGATCGCGCTTGCTGCTGTCGCCGAAGCGTTTGTTCAACCCCACGAAAAGGCCGGAGAGCACCGGCAGGAGCACGGGAACCAGTAAGTACCAGGATGGAAGCATGGAGAGACCTCCTTACCCAAACAGTCCAATCCCCACCTGCAGCGATGCCATGATCGGCGAGGCGAAGAAGAACAGGCCCACATTGGCGGTGATGAGCATGATAAGTGCAAAATCGAGGCGGTTGCCGGTGACAGCGGCCGGGCTGCCCTCCGGGGCTTCGCCGCGGGACCAGATGACCAGCACGATCCGCACCATGTAGAGGACATTGAGGAGCGTGGAGAGCGCAAGGGCGGCCAGGGCGATCCAGGCGTGGGCCCCGCCGCAGTCGAGGGCAGCGAGGCCGAGATTCAGCTTGCTGACGAAACCGCCCAGCAGCGGCAGGCCGGTCAGCGACAGGGCGCCGACAGTGAAAGCCACACCCGCCAGCGGAGACCGGAATCCCGCGCCCCGGAGATAACTGAGGCTGCTGTGTCCGCCGGAAGCGTCCGAGAGCGGCTCGACGGCCAGGAAGAGGATGCTCTTTGCGGCGGCGTGGGCGATGATGTGGAACAGTGCGGCTTTCATGCCGGCTTCCGTGCCCAGGCCGATGCCCATGAAGATGTAGCCGATCTGTGCGACGGACGACCAGGCGATCATCCGGCGGACATCCGACGAGCGGATGGCGACGATCGAGCCCGCTAGCATTCCGATAATGCCAAAGCCGAACATCACGTCGTGCACGTCGGTACTGATGATCACGTCCGCGCCGATCACGCGGAGGGCGACCTTGACCAGCAGGACGATATAGCTCTTGCTGACCAGGGAGGCCAGCAGGGCGGACGAGGTCGGCGTACCGTTGGAATAAGCGTCCGGGACCCAGGTGTGGAAGGGGAACAGTGCGCCTTTTGCGGCCAGGCCGGTGCACAGCAGGGCGACGACGATCGTGAGCTGCAGGTCGTACTGCCCCTCGGCGTGAAGGGCGGCGACAGCCTCGCGGAGGTTGGGCATCAGCAGGTGGCCCGTCAGGTCATACAGAAGAATGATCCCCAGCAGGAACAGGGCTGAACCGATCAGGTTCATCACCATGTAGCGCACGGCGGAGACCAGGGCCTGGCCCTTCTGCGCCCGGGCCGCGATGAGGCCGCAGCCCGCGATGGTCATGATCTCCACAAACACGTATGCCGTGAAAAGGTCGTTGGTGTAAACCTGGGCCATCAGGGCGGAGAGCATCAGCAGGATCAGGGCGTGGTACAGCCCGAGCCGGCCTTCGGTGATGTCCTTCTCCAGCCGCCGCGCGCCGCCGATCAGGCAGATGAGGGTCAGGCCGGAGAACATCAGCCCCATCACGGCCTCCATGGGTCCAGCCTTCAGCTCGTTGCCGATCGGGGCGCCGAAGTGGCCCATGGGATAGGCGTAAGAACCCTGAAAGGACTGCATCTCCATCACGAACCAGCAGGAGAGCCCCATCACCAGCGCCACCAGCCCCGTGGCCCAACCGCGGGCGATCCGCCTGGGGAGGACGCTGCACACCGCTGCCCCGAACAGGGGGATCAGGATGCAGGCGAAGGGGATGCTTTGCCAAAGCGCCATCTCAGGCATCCTCCTTCCCTGCGCGGCCTGCCCGGTCGGCGATCTCGTCGATGTTGAGGGTGCCGTAGCGCCGGTAGAGACGGACCGTCAGCGCGAGCATCACGGCGGAGGAGGCCACGGACACGACGATGCCTGTCAGCACCAGGCCCGCGGGAATCGGGTTGATATAGGCTTCCATTTCGGTGACGCCGTTCACGACGATGGGGGCTTTCCGCCCGGTGATATAGCCCTTTGCGGCCAGGTAGAGGTACATGCCCGAGTCCGTCATCGAAAAGCCGATGATCTTCTTGATCAGGTTGCGGTCTACGAGCAGCAGGGTGAATCCGATGCCGAAAAGGATGATGGCGGCCAGCTCCGTGAGATGCGACATATCACACATCCCCCTTCCGGAAGAGCGAATAGAGGGCATACATCGTGCAGCAGACCACCATGCCAACGGCGATGTTCAGGTAAGGGATAAGCCCGGCCGAGAAGATCTTCCCCGGGATACCGGGGGTGATGAACGAGGGCAGATGGTTCGCCCCGGTGAAGAAGGAGTACGCCTTGGCCGAGGCATAGAACCCCAGCGCGAGCACCGAGACGATCCGGAAGGTCCGGAAAGTGAAGAAACGGGCTGTGTGCCTTTCTCCAAAGGCGAGCTGAAACAGGATCAGCGCCGCGCCCATCACGGCCCCGCCGGAAAAGCCGCCGCCGGGGGACAGGTGGCCGTTGAGGATCACATAGACGCCGAAGAGCAGGATCAGCGGGATGATCAGCGCGGCCACAACCTGAAGGATAATATCGTGACCGGGTTCGCGTGAGCGCTCGTCCGCCTCGTCGCGCAGCCGTTCGCGGGGATCGCCGCTGTGCAGGCGCAGGAGGATGATCACGGCGCACACGGCCACAAAGAGTACATTGCTTTCCCCGAGGGTATCAAAAGCACGGTAATCAAGGATCATACCCGCGACGATGTTGACCGCGCCAGTCTCTTCCAGGCCTTTTTCGATATAGTGCCGGGGCACTTCGTTGTTGGCCGGGTTGTCCGGGTCTCCGAAGTCCGGCAGGCCCGCGGTGGTCACCAGCAGCAGCGCGATGATGCCCGAGCAAATCAGCACGGCTGTCACGACATACAGCGCGCGCAGCCGTTTTTCCATCCGGGTCAGGTTCCGTTGGCGGGTGCGGGTCAGGCGGCGCGGGATGGGCAGCGGGACCAGCGCATCCGCGGGAGCGGGCGCAGGCGCCTCAAGGGCCTCGGCCATGCTGCGGTCGAGCACGTCATCCCCTTCCCGCAGCCAGCGCAGGAAGCGGCCCCAGCGGGAAGAAGGCAGGTTTTCACGGAGCTTCGCCATGGCCGTCCTCCTCCTTTCGCCGGATGGATGCGTCGATGGCGCGGATTTTTTTGAGCGTGGCAAACAGCAGCAGGCTGTCCACGCCTGCGCCGACCGCAGCCTCGGTGATGCCGAGGTCCGGGCTTTCAAGGATCAGCCAGATCACGCTCAGAGCCAGGCTCTGGGTCATAAAGACCACGGCGGCCGTCAGCAGGTTTTTCGTCAGCGCCACCGCCAGTGCGCAGGCGATCACGAGCACCAGGAGGAGGATCATCAGGACCTGCATTCAGTCGCCCTCCTTCACGTCCCGGGTCAGGCTCGGGTCGTCCACCTGCATCTCGCGCTCCGGGTGGTCCGTCAGCGTGACGGCGAGCTTCCCGAGCAGATGGGAGGACACAGGGCTGGTCAGCCAGAGAAACGCGATGACCAGCACGAGCTTGAGCGAAACGACGCTCCAGCCCGCCAGGAGGATCAGTCCGCCGAGCATCAGCAGGATACCGAGAGTGTCGACCAATGCCGCGGCGTGGATGCGGTTCAGGGCCGAGCGGAACCGGAACTGGCCCAATACAGCGGTGACCAGCACAAAGAGCCCGCCCAGCATCAGCAGGGTGCCGAGGCCGAAGCGAAGCCAGTCAAGCATCGCGCTCTCCCTCCTTCTCCGCGTCTTTCTCCCGCTGCCGTTTATTGCGCCATGCGCCGATCAGCAGTTTCGTCAGCGCGACGACGGCCAGGAAGGACAGCAGCGTATAGATCATGGCCACATCGGTCAGGTAGCCTTCGCCAAGACGAAGGGTCAGGATGCAGATCAGGATCACGACCATCGTGCCGATCATGTTCACGGCGATGACGCGGTCCGCGGTTGTGGGGCCCTGGATGGCGCGAAGCAGGCAGACCAGCAGCAAAACACCAAGCGCGATCATGCTCCCGTCGAGCAGGGTGTTCCAGGCGCCCTGTACGGCTTCAGGCATCCGCGCCGCCCCCTTTCTCGATCCGGAGGATGCGCTTCTCCATCTCGCTGTCTTCCAGCCCTTCACCGAAGTCCCGGTCCAGGCAGTGCACCAAGTATTGATCATCCCGGATGTCCACAGTGATGGTACCCGGGGTCAGGGTGATGGAATTGGCCAGGATCGCCTTGCCTTCCCGGGTGCGCAGGCAGGATCTGAACGCGGCCAGTTTCGGCTCGCAGATCAGGGTCGGCGACCAGATCAGCCGGATGGTTTTTGCCGCGGCTTTGGCGATCTCCCCGACCAGGAAGACCACATAGCCCAGCAGCGCCGGGATGCGGCGCAGGACGGCCCATTCCCTCCGCAGGGTGAAGCCCATGAATTTCCACGCAAAGAGCCGGAGCAGGATGCCGAGCACCAGCCCGATCACGGCCAGCTCCAGGGTCATGGCTCCGTTCAGGATCCACCAGAAGGCAAACAGCACCGGGATCATGCCCGCTCCCTCCTGTCTCATGCGCACATCAAAACCGCTCTGTTTCAAGCTCCCACATTGTACCGCAACCCGTGGGCAAAGTCAAATACTGCACTAAGCGATTTGCTGTTTATTTCCAGCCCTTGACACGCGCCCTTTCTGGCGTTAAAATGCGCGTAAGGTGTAAACCGAATGAAATATAACAAGGAGGCATCCCCATGCAAAACTACGGAAACGGACAGCCCCAGCAGCAGCCTCAGCAGCCTCAGCAGGCGCAGCCGGTGCAGCAGCCCCAGCAGCCCCAGTACCAGTATCCTCCGTACGGCGGATATCCCTATCCCCCAAAGCGCCAGGGCGATGGCGGCATCCTAGCATTGTTGGGGTTCATTTTCTCGCTGACGGCGGTGTTGTTCCTGTTGGTAGCTCTGATCCTAGGCGCGTTTGCTTCAAGCAAAGGCGCAGTTACCACCTATATCATTTTCATGTTCCTGACGCTGGCGTTTGGCGGCACTGGCTTGGCGTTTTCCATTGTTTCCTATGTCAAGCAAAAGGGCAAGAAGATCTTCTATCTCATTGGACTGCTAGCCGGTGCGATTTGCGTCATGCTTTTCTTCGCCTACTTCATTACGACCATTCAAGCCATTCGCGGACTTTCTGCGATGGGCTATTATGGGTATTGACGGATGACGGCGGAGCGTTTCTGACCAACGCTTAATCTGTATTCCCGCAAGATGCATCTTCTGCGTCCTGCGGGTTTTTCTGTGTCAAAATGTCTCATATGAGACAAAATTTTGTCAACGCATTGACAATCTGATTTGCTTTCAGTATAATCAAAATGACAGAAGGGAGGTGCGTGAATGGCGGAAGATATCGTGTCCGCGGCGTTTGCGCGGTCGGCGCTGCTGGCGGAGTGTGATCCGGATGAACTGCGGCCGTGGGTGCGACGGCATCCGGCGGGAGCCGTGCTCCACGATACCCTTGACGGTGCACCCTGTGTGGGACTGGTTGTGTCGGGGTTGATCGATGTTTGGTCCGTGGCCCCGGACGGCAACGGAGTGCTCCTCAGCGCCTTGCGGCCGGGTGACTGCTTTGGTATCTGCAACCTCCTGCGCGGTGGGCAGCTGGAGACGACGCTGCGCTGTGCGGCGGGCTCGACGGTCGCCTACATTCCCAAAGAACGCCTCGAGGGCGCCTTTGAAAAAGACAGCCGACTGGCCCTGCGCTACGCTGCGCTCTGCAACGAGAAACTGCAGTTCCTCCTGCGCCGCATCGCGATGCTCACTGCCCAGACCGCCCGGGGCCGCCTGGTCTCCTGGCTCCTGCTTCACACGGAACCCGACGGCCGCGTCGTCACGGACATGACCCGTACCGACCTGGCCGCGGCCCTCTCCGTCAGCCGAGCCGCCCTGTACCGCGAACTCCATGCCCTGACGGAAGCCGGAGCGCTTTCGATGGAAGGCGAGGATATGGTGGTGCCGGATCGGAGGAAATTGGAAGAGCAGTTGAGGGTGTAGCCCCCCTGCCGCTGCGCGGCTTTCCCCCCAGCAAGCTGGGGGGATCACACCCAGCCAAAAGGCGCCCCAGTTTGCTGGGGAGCTGTCGCCGCGAAGCGGTGACTGAGGGGCAAACGCAGCAAACGGGCGCGGCAAGCGGCGCCCTTACAGAGAGAAATCATATGAAAGGAAGAATCCCCCATGAAACGCATCATTCCCCTTCTTCTCACTTTCACCCTTCTCCTCACCTTCGGCCTGGCCCAAGCCGACGAAGACGTCCTTCGTATCGTAGCCATGAAAGGCCCGACCGGCATGGGCATGGTCAAACTGATGAGCGAGGAAGACCCGGCTTATACCTTTGAGATCGCTTCCGACATCACGCTTGTGACGCCTATGGTCGTCAAGGGCGAGGTGGACATTGCGGCGGTACCGGCCAATATTGCCGCGGTGCTTTACAACAACCCCGATGTGGACGTGCAGGTGCTGTGTGTCAATACGCTCGGTGTGCTGTACATCGTGGAGAACGGTGATACCGTGCACAGCGTGGAAGACCTTGCTGGCCGCACGATCTACGGCAGCGGCGCCGGCGCGACACCGGAGTATGCCCTGAACTACATCCTTCAGTCTGCAGGCGTGGACGCCGACATCGAGTGGAAGAGCGAGCATACCGAATGCCTGGCGGCCTTGCTGAACAGTGAAAATGGGCTGGCCATGCTGCCGCAGCCCTTTGTGACTACGGCGCTGATGCAAAACCCCGACCTGCGCGTGGCCCTGAGCATGACCGAGGCCTGGGATGCCCTGCAGGAGGGCGTGGAGAATCCCTCGATGCTGCTGACGGGTGTGCTGATCGTGCGCAAGGAAGTCGCGGACGCCCATCCCGAAATGGTCAACACCTTTATGGAGAAGTATGCCGTGTCCGTGGCCTGGGTCAATGATAACGTGGACGAAGCCGCGGTCCTCGTGGGTCAGTACGGCATCGTCCCCGAGGCTGTGGCGCGTCAGGCCATCCCCGCCTGTAACATCGTCTGCATCGAGGGCGATGAGATGATCAGCGCTCTGGGCGGCTACCTCTCCGTCCTCTATGACCAGAATCCCAAAGCCGTGGGCGGCGTCCTGCCGGACGAGGGCTTCTGGTACCTGAAATAAGAATTTATGCACGACCGAAGCAAAAAGACCCGCATGCGCCTCTGGGCGGTGGCCTTCTGGCTCCTGGTCTGGCAGGCTGCCGCCCAGCTGGTGGGCAAAGAACTGCTGCTGGTCTCCCCGGTCCGCACGGTGACCCGTCTGTGGGAACTGGCCGGGGAGGACGCTTTCTGGAATTCCGTGGCTTATACCCTCGTCCGTATCGCCGAGGGTTTTGTCCTTGGAATGGCGGCGGGCGTTCTGCTGGCCATCCCTGCGGGCCGCTGGCGGAGCGTCCGGGACCTGCTGGCCCCGCTGATGCTCACGGTGAAGACCGTGCCCGTGGCTTCCTTTATCGTGGTGGTGCTGATCTGGTTTTCGTCGAAGCAGCTTTCAGTGACCATCGGTTTTCTGATGGTCCTGCCGATTGTGTATACCAATACATTGGAAGGCATCCTGGCCCGCGATCCGCTGCTGGCGGAAGCAGCAAAGGTGCACCGGGTGGGTGCCCTGCGGCGGGGGGTCTACATTGACCTGCCGCAGGTCCTGCCCTTTTTCCGCTCTGGCTGCCGTGTGGCTCTGGGTCTGTGCTGGAAGGCCGGCGTGGCGGCGGAGGTCATCGGCCAGCCGAAGGGTTCCATCGGCGCGGCCCTGCAGCAGGCGAAAGTCTATTTTGAGACCCGGGATGTCTTCGCCTGGACGCTGGCGGTGATTCTGCTGAGCCTTTTGTTTGAGAAACTGGTGCTGGGTTTTCTGTCTTATCTTGAAAAACAGCTGGAACACCTGTGATTATTGGAGTTCACGATGAACGATATCACGCTGATTGACGTCGGCAAGCACTTTGGGGACAAGAAGGTCCTGCGGCATGTGAACCTGACGCTCCCCGAGGGCGAAGCCACCTGCCTGATGGCTCCTTCCGGCGCGGGCAAGACGACGCTGGTGCGCATTCTGTTGGGCTTGCTTCAGCCCGACGAAGGCCGCGTCGAAGGTCTCGAGGGCCGCAGACTCGCGGCGGTATTCCAGGAAGACCGCCTTGTAGAGAGCATGGATGCCGTAAGCAATCTCCGCTTGTTCAATCCGAAGCTTTCCCGCATCGCGGCGATCGACGCGCTGATTTCATTCGGCCTGGAGGACAGTCTGGAGCAGCCGGTGCAGGAGCTTTCCGGCGGGATGCGGCGGCGGGTCGCGCTGCTGCGCGCGCTGCTGGCGGAGTGGGACTTTCTGGCGCTCGATGAGCCGTTCAAGGGGCTGGATGAAGAAACGCGCTATTGGATCATCCGGCGGACGAGGGAGATCACGGACGGCCGCACGGTGCTGCTGGTCACACATGATCCGGAGGAGGCACGGCTTTTTGGGGCAAGGGTGGAGAGGCTAAAAACCGAAGAATAAGAAAAGAGTCCGGGGACACGCTGCGATGTGTCCGCCGGGCTGCTGCACACGCTTATGCTTAGCGGCATGGCGTGTGTTTTATTGAAATAGTAACTGATGAAAGATCATTCAAGATCAACAGTGTTCTCCTGAAGGTCTGTGCCGGTGGCGGGTGTTTCCTGGGAAGTTGTTTCCAGTTCCACGATATCCACCAGATGCTGGGTCATCACGTAGCCATGCCAGCCGTTGCACTCGACCTCGGACCAGTTTTTGCCGATCTTGAAGACCACGACCGGCAGACCGGGCTGCAGTTTCGCGACTTTCCGGGTGTCCTGGCCCGCGCCGGCGCGCATGATGACCTTTTGCTTGGAGTCGGTCTTGCCCTTGAAACTCAGGGTCGCGGTGGCGCGCGGGGAGACCGGGTTGTCGATGAACTTCAGGGTGCTGTTGCTCATGTAGCCGGCGACGCCGTTGTAGATGATGCCGGAGAACTCTTTGCCTTTTGTGAAGACGAAGACGACCCGGCCGGTCTCCGCTTTCGCGATGACCGAAGCCTTGGCGCGCGGGCCGAGGCGCATGTTGGCCTTGCCCGTTTTTGGCGCCCAGATGTAGGCGTAGCGAACTTCGGTGTCGCTCTCCCAGGTCAGCTCATCCGAAGACACGGCGGTTTCGTTTCCGTTGACATGGATGACGGACTCCCACGAGCCGGCGGCCCGGACATCCACCGTGTTGCCGTTCCAGGAGACAGGACGGGTTTCGGCGGCCAAGGCGGGCAGCGCCGTCAGCAGCATTAGTCCCAGAAGCATCAGAGCCAGGAAGCGTTTCATATCGGTATCCCTCCCAGTATATGCGGTATAGATATTGAAAGAAGTCCTTCTTTTTTATCATTATACGACCTTTTGCGGTTTTTCGTCAAGTGTTGAGACGGTATGAAGTGTAAAGAAAGAAAATTGTTACATTTTGGGCCAAATGTTGCGAATTACGACTTGACAATGTAATAGTTTCGCAATAGAATAGTCGTGTATATTGAAACAAACATGCCCAAATGGCATTTATTCACGCGATGAGGTGATATCGGATGAAGCACGGATGGAGACGGATGCTGGCAGCGCTGCTGACGGCAGCCATGCTGATCGCGCTGCTCCCGCTGACCGATCAGGGGAGTGCCCTTGCGGTGGGCAACTACGGCAAGACCAACAGCGCCGGGGTCGCCGTGCGCAAGACGGCCAGCTCCAAGGGCGAGATCTGGTTCCGGGTAGACACTGGCACGGTGGCCTCGATCCTCGAGACCACGTCGGACGGGAAGTCCACCTGGTACAAGGTGATCCTTGAGTGGCCCGGTTCCGTCAGCGGCAACACCTATATCGGTTATATCAACGGCGAGTATTTTGCGCCGCTCTCTTCTGCCGATGCCAAGGCCTGGGAGTCCAATCCGGTCAACGCGCCGGGCAGTTACGGCCTTAAGACCAACGGAGCCACGGGCCGCCTGACCAACAGCGGGGTCAATATCCGCCAGGAGCCCAGCCTGAAGGCCTATGTTTTGGGTAAGGTGGATCGCAATACCATCGTGGACCTGTTGTCCATCCCCGCGGCCAATGATCCCGATCCCTGGTATCAGGTCGCCTACGGCGGCGTGATCGGCTATATCCAGGGCCCGTTCATCCAGGTGCTGGATTCCGGCTCCGCGGGTACCCCCACGCCGATCCCGGGCTCGGTGACCCCGACGCCCGTGCCCAGCGACAGCGGAAATGCGCCTGCTACCGTCACGCCCACCCCGACCCCGGTGGCCGGCAGCGGTGATTATGCACGCCTCATGCTGAACAGCACGCCCCTGTACCTCTCCCCCAACGGAGTTTCCAATGCGGAGTGGAGCGGCATCGGCTCGACCTTGCCGATCGTGGGCGTACCCACGATGATGGCGGGCATGAGCTGGTATCCCGTCAGTTATCTCGGAAGCACCTACTATGTGAAAGGCGACGCGGTCCAGCTGACCTCGGCGGAAGGCACCGCGCCTACGAACCAGGGCGGGACCGGAACAAACACGGCTGCACCGGCGTCTTCCGGCGATGCCACCGTGATCCTCGGCTATCTGAAGACCATCAAGGGCGATGTCAACCTGCGGTTGAAGCCCGCGGGCAGCGTCATCGTTCAGCTCAAGCGGAATACCGTGGCGGCCTGGCTGGCAGGCCCCGTGGAAGAAGAGGGTTATCACTGGTATTATGTCCAGGTGGACAACCTCAAGGGCTACCTGCGCGATGACTGCGTGGCCGCCTGCAACGCTGACGGCACCCTGCTGGACACGGAGACGGTGGCTCCCGCTTCCGTCACGCCCACACCTACCCCGGTCCCGGCGAGCTACGGCTATGTGAAGACCGTCGCCACCGGTGTGAACCTTCGCGACAAACCAGCCGGCGCAAGCCTGGAGCAGATCGCGATCAACGTGATCCTCCCGGTCACCGGACCTTCTGTATCCTCCGGGTTCTACACCTGGTATCCCGTCAAGGCGGCTTCCGGCCGCACCGGCTACCTGCGCGGAGACTGCGTGGTCGTGACCGACGCGAGCGGCAACGTCTCGCCCGTGACACCTGCGCCCCAGACTGCGACCCCCACCCCTGCCGGGAATGTGGTCTACGGCTATATCCAGGTGACCAAAGCCGGCACCAACGTGCGCAAGGAGGCCGCAGGCGATACCTTCACGCAGGTGAAGAAAGGCACGGTCCTGCCCATTGCAGGCGCGAAAGTGTCCAAGGACAAGTACGGCTGGTATCCCGTGACGGTCAATAACCGGATCGGCTACATCCGCGATGACTGCGCGGTCCAGCTCACCGACGAACAGGTTCAGGCGTATCTCGCGGGCCAGGGCATCCCTGTGGTCACCGTGACGCCCACGCCGACCCCGGCGCCGACACCCACCCCCGTGAACGTCGTGCAGACGACCCTGACGGGCGTGTGGCTGCGCAAGGCGGCCTCCAAGGACGCCCAGGCCGTGGAGCAGGTCAAACTGGGCACCGTTCTGACCTATACGGATTTCAAGACTGTGGGCGGAAGCACCTGGTACAGCGTGATCCATAACGGCAAGTCCCTGTGGGTGCTGGGTTCCTGTGTGAAAGTCCTTTCTGCGGAAGAATACGCGGCCTACATCGCTGCCAATCCCTCCGTCACCGTCGAACCGGCCGTGACCGCCACGCCCGAACCCAACGGCTATGTCAAGACGACCAAGGGCGGCGTCAACGTCCGCTCGACCGCCGGCGGCAAGGTGGTTCTTGGCCAGGTGGCGCGCAACAAGGTCTTTGCCTATACGAGCAAGAAGCATTCCGGCAACTATGACTGGTACCGCGTGACCACCACCTACGGCGTGGGCTGGCTCCGCGGCGACTGTGTCACAGAGTGCCAGGCGAACGGCAGTGCCCTTCCCGTCGTGACACCCACCCCGACACCCACACCGACCTCCAACACGGGGGATAGCCCCGCGGTTATTGTCTCCTCGCAGCAGGAGGCCAGCTATACGATCCTGAAAGTGGGTTCCTCCGGCACGCCCGTCAAGAACCTCGTCCAGGCGCTGATCAACCAGGGCTATTATACCGGCGCCGTCACCAGCAGTTATACGACGGCGGTCGAAGACGCGGTCAAGGCGTTCCAGTCCGCCAAGGGCCTCACGGTTGACGGTATCGCGGGCTCCGCGACGCAGCATAAGCTGTTCAACACGGTGCCTGTGGGTACGGCTGATGGCAGCGACATGAGCTTCATCATCTATCCGGCGGAGAAGATCGACTGGTTTACCGGCGGCATCCAGGAACTCTGGCCACGCGGCGCCAACGTGAAGGTCTACGACGTGAAGACCGGCATCGTCTGGTGGGCACACCGCTGGGCGGGCGCGTACCACGCCGACATCGAGCCCCTGACCGCCACGGATACGGCGCGTCTCTGCGCGATCTACGGCGTGTCCAATCCCCAGGAGATCGTGAAGAAGGACCTTTACCAGCGCCGTCCGTGCCTGATCACGATCGGCAACCGGACCTTCGCCTGCGCGCTCTACGGTGTGCCGCACAACTACGGCGCGGGTGACATTTCCAACAACAATTTCCCGGGCCAGATCTGCATGCATTTCACCAATTCCAAGACCCACGGCTCGAAGATCGTCTACTACCTGAACACCCAAGCCATTGAGTATGCATGGCTGAACGCCCCGAACGGGCACAAGTAAAAACCATCGGCGCGCCTGCCGGGATCGACGGGCGCGCCGATTTAGCAGGGAGAGAACGGTATGGAAGACATCATCAAAATCCTGAAGGAAAACGGGCTGAAGCTGGCACTGGGGCTGCTGGTGCTGATTGTGGGCCTGTTTATCGTGCGCCTTCTGACCAAATGGGTCCGCAAGCGGCTCGAAAAGAGCGACAAACTGCGGATGGAGCCTACGATCCGGAGCTTCCTCGGCAACCTCATCCGCATCGTGCTCTACCTGATCGTGATCCTGACCGCTGTGAGCATCATGGGCATCCCGATGACCTCGGTCGTGGCCCTGGTGGCTTCGGCAGGCGTGGCCATCTCCCTGGCGATGCAGGGTGCCCTGAGCAATCTGATCGGCGGCGTGTTGCTCGTGATCCTCAAGCCCATTGCCGTGGGCGAGTATGTGAAGGTGAATGATTTGGAGGGCACCGTGCAGGGCATCGGCGCGTTTTATACCGATATCCTCACGTTTGACGGCAAACACATCGTCCTGCCCAACAGCAATCTGACCAACACGCCGATCACCAACTTCACCCGCGAGGGCCGCCGCCGCGTGGAGGTGACCTTCTCCGCGAGCTATGACAACGATATGGCCACGGTCTTCCGCGTGCTGAACGAACTGGTGGCGCGCACGCCGGACATCCTCCCGGACCCGGCTCCCGCGGTGCACCTGAAGGAATACGCCGCGTCCAGCATGGACTATGTGATCCGTGTGTGGGCGAAGAACGAAGTCTACTGGGACGTCTATTTCTCCCTGCTCGAAAACGGTAAGGCGGCCCTCGACGCCGCCGGCATCACCATCCCCTACCCCCAGCTTGATGTGCATATGAAGTCATAATCAAACCCAAATGCCCCGTCGAAAGCCCCGGTGCGGATTGGCCGAAAGACTGCAAAAACCGCGCCGGGGCTTTTCTGTCGTCAGATGAACTAATTTTGAACAATTATTGACATGGCCGCCAAACCGCGCTATAATTCACGCGGATTCATATTTGTAAAAATCGTTTTTTTGGTGTCCAAATACCATCACTTTTTGCCGGAGGGTTCCGGCGCAACGCCACACGGACAGGGGAGCAAGTCTATGAAGAAGAAATGGATTCGTGTTCTCGTGACGCTCGCAGTGATCGCGGCTTTGATCGTGGTTTTGGTCGTCGCTTCCGGCGGTACCGAGACCTTCGAGAAGAAGTATCAGGATCAGGACCTGAGCGCGCTGGAAAGCACGGACGGCTACAGCTACTATCTGTCCAGCCATGCGGATCTCGAGCCCCTGGCGGAGGACTACACGGTTAAAGTGCTGTCCTTTGAGACCGCGAAGCTGGTGGACGGTGCTGTCGTGCCGGACGCGGAGGCCGACGGCGGTCTGGCCAGGGAGGAAACCGACGAGACGGGGACGTATCTCCGCACCGAGAGCGGTTCTTTTGTGGTCTGGACGGTCGATATGCCGCAGGAGGCCATGGTCAACATCGAAATCCGCTACCGCGCCCCGGAGAGCCGCGGTGTGGACCTTGAACGTGCCCTCTATGTGGACGACGGCTCCGTGAAGGAGAACCCGGACGATCCGGAGGCGGCCCCCGTGCCCGTCGGGCTGGCGATCCCCTTTGACGGCGCGGACTCCCTGATGTTCTACCGGATCTGGCATGACGGCGAGCTCGCCCTGGAGCGCCGCTTCGACAACCAGGATAACCAGCGCCGCCCCTCCCAGCAGGAGATCCATGACTGGCAGACCGTTCTGGTCAAGGACGCCATGGGTTATGTCGTGGAACCCTACCAGGTCCACCTGCAGGCGGGTGTCAACCGCATCGCGCTCTATGCCGTGAACGAGCCGATGGACATCATGGCGATCACCCTGAAGCCCGTGGAGCCTTTCCGTACCTATGACGAGTACGTGGCGGACATGCAGGAGCGGTACGAAGGCGCAACCGCGGAGACCAGCGCCGCGGCCCGCGCCTGGGCCACGACCATCGAGGGCGAAGGCGTTGTGCTCAAGCATGAGACCGCGACGAAGGACCAGGCGGCTGTGACGGAAATCGTGGAGGATTTCAACCGCCGCTCTTCATCCCCTTCCCTTTATGCCCGGTATGACCGCTCTTCCTCCGCGACGGAGCCCTATGACGTGTACCACACGGTCTTCAACTACATCGGCGGCGATCCGTGGAATGCCGCCGGGCAGTGGATCGAGTGGGACTTTGACGTGCCGGAAAACGGCTGGTACAAGATCACCATCAAGGCCCGGCAGAATCACCAGCGCGGCGCCCTGAGCTGCCGTACGCTGTACATCGATGACGAAGTCCCCTTCGACGAGGTCTCGTCCCTGGCTTTTGGCTATGATAACGCCTGGAACATGTACACGCTCCAGCGCACGGTCGGAGAGGGAAAGGAGGACGCCCTGTTCTATCTCGAGGCGGGCACGCACACGATCCGCCTGGAGGCCACGCTTGGCGAGATGGGCCCGATCCTGCAGGAAATGAAGAATTCCGTGGAACGGCTGAACGAGATCTACCGCCGCATCCTGGTTTATACCGGCGTCAATCCCGACCGCTTCCGCGATTACAATCTGGAAGGAACCTACCCCGACATCATCGAGCGGATGGGCCTGGAGTACAAGAACCTTTACAAGCTGGTCGACGACACCGTGAAGATCACCGGCCAGAAATCCGACCGCGTGGCTGTCGCCCAGACGCTTGCCGTGCAGCTGGAGGGCTTTGTGGTGCACACCGAGCGCATCACGCAGGCGTTCTCCAACTTCAAGGACAACATCACGTCGCTCGGCACGGCCATGCAGAACATGTCCGAGACCAAGCTGGACATCGACCAGATCATCATCAGCGGCCAGGACTACAAGCTCCCGACGCTTAACCAGGGCTTCTTCGCCGGGCTGGGCCACGAGATCCGCTCCCTGGTGGCTTCTTATACCGTCGACTACGATGCCCTCGGCGACAAGTATGAGGACACCGCCGAAAACAAGACCCTTGAGGTCTGGATCACCACCGGCCGCGACCAGTCCGCGGTCCTGAAGTCCCTGATCGACCAGGACTTCGCCGAAAAGTACGGCGACAAGTACGGTGTGCACGTGAACGTGAAGCTGGTCCTGGCGGACACCCTGCTGACCGCCGTCGTGGCCGGCAATGGTCCGGACGTGGTGCTCTCCGTGGGCACCTGGTTCCCTGTCAACTACGCCATGCGCAATGCTGTCGAGGACATGAACCAGTTCGATGCGGATTGGGTGGCCGCCAACTTCGAGCCCGAGGAGGACGGTACCTACGCCGTCAAGAACTATGACCAGGTGGCCGAGGACTATTACGGCAGCGCGTTCGAGGCCTTTGAATACAATGACAAGATCTACGCCCTGCCGGAGACCCAGGATTTTGCTGTCGTCTTCTACCGCACAGACGTGCTGGCGGGAATGGGCATCAGCAAAGAAGACCTGAGCACCTGGAAGGACATCATCGCCCTGCTGCCCACGATCCAGGGCAACAACATGTCCATCGGCGTGGCTTACCCCGACATCACCAACCCGGACACCTCCGTGCTGAACTCCCTGATCTACCAGCACGGCGGTCGGATCTATGATGACAACAAGATGCGCACCGAGATCGATACCGAGGCCGGCGTCGCCGCCTTCAAGCTCTACACATCGCTGTACAACGACTACGGTCTGCCGACGGTCTTCGACTTCGTGAGCCGCTTCCGTACCGGCGAGATGCCGATCGGCATCGCGAATTACGCCATGTACAACACCCTGGCTGTCTCCGCACCCGAGATCCGCGGCCTGTGGGACTTCACCTACTTCCCGGGAACTTTGATCGAGGATGAGGAAGTGCGGGTCTACAACACCGGCGAGATCGCCGAGGACCACGTCAACCGCACCGTCCATGCCCAGGGCCTGTGCTGCATGATCATCAAGACCGACGACGACCAGATGCGGAAGAAGGCCTGGACCTTCCTGCAGTGGTGGACCGACGCCGAGACCCAGAAGAATTTCGGCCGCGAGATGGAAAGCGTGCTGGGCAACTCCGCCCGTTACGTGACCGCTAACAAGAAGGCCATCACCGAACTGGGCTGGTCCGATGCGCAGCTGGAAGTCCTGACGACCCAGATGGCCTGGACGCACGGCTTCCCGGAGATCGCAGGCGGCTACTCCACGACCCGTCACATGACCAACGCGATCCGCAAGGTCATCAACGAGAAGGCAGACGCCCGTGAGACTCTCCTGACCTACACGCAGACCATCAATGAAGAGATCCGCATCAAACGCAGGGAGTTCGGCCTGCCCACCACCCAGCAGGAGCTGGAGGAATGGCTGAAAAAGAAAAACGAAGAAACACCGGCCGGGAGCGAAGCTCCGGGCGACCAATAAATAAGAAGGAAAGGAGGGAAACCGTATGCAGGCTGCCGAGAAAAGAAAGGGCTACCTGGCGATCAAGCGTGAGAACTTCAGCTACGGACTGAAGAAGGCCGGCAAAATGAAAGTTTGCTACCTCTTCCTGTTCCCCTACGCGCTGCTGTTCTTCACCTTCTTCATCCTGCCCATCTGTACGTCCATCTTCTATTCCTTCACCTACTACAACATCCTGGAGCCGGCGCGCTTCATCGGCTTCCAGAACTACATCAACCTGGTCTTGCAGGACGAGGTCTTCCTGACCGCCATCAAGAACACGTTCGTGATCGCGGTGGTCACGGGCCCGATCGGGTATATCCTCTCCTTCCTGTTCGCCTGGTTCATCAATGAGCTGCCCCGCTGGCTGCGCACGATCGCCGTGGTTGTGTTCTACGCCCCGTCCATCGCGGGCAACGCCTACTACATCTTCTCGATCATTTTCCGGGGTGACGCGTACGGCTACCTGAATTCCTTCCTGCTGAACTTCGGCCTGATCGACGCTCCGTACCTCTGGCTGGCCGATCCTCGCTACATCCTGACGGTCATCATCATCGTCATCCTGTGGATGAGCATGGGCACGGGCTTCCTGTCCTTCGTGGCTGGCCTCCAGAGCGTGGACCGCGCGCTGTACGAGGCGGGCTATGTGGACGGCGTCCGCAACCGCTGGCAGGAACTCTACCACATCACCCTGCCGAGCATGAAGCCCATGCTGCTCTTCGGTGCGGTCATGTCCATCACCTCGGCCTTCAATGTCAGCGATGTGCCCCGCGCGCTGGCGGGCTATCCCTCGACGGACTACGCTGCGCGCACCATCGTTACGCACCTGTTCGACTATGGCTTCTCCCGCTTTGAGATGGGCTACGCTTCCGCCATCGCAACGGTGCTGTTCCTGGTCATGATTCTCTGCAACAAGGCGATCCAGTCGATGCTGAGGAAGGTGGGCACATGAGCGCGAAGAAACCGAAGATTCAAAAAATCGAAGCGCCCAAGACGAACAACCGCATTGAGCAGCTTCGATACCTGGCCGCGCTCCGCGGCGAGGTGGAGCAGGAGGCGCCCAAGCTGAACGTCAAGCGTTTCCTGATTGTCTCCGCCATCATTGTGGCCATTCTCGTGGGCGGCATTGTCTTTACCTCCCTCAAGGTCAATGAGATCGCTGCCTACAACGAAGAGATCTACCGCCAGCAGATCGAGGCCGCCCGTGTGGCCGCGGGCATGGAGGCTGAAAGCCCAGCCGAATCGCCAGCTGAGGAAGAGGCTCAGCCTGCGCCGGAGGAAGAGGCTGCCCCGGATGCCGTGAAGGCGGAAGAGCCTGAACAGCCTGCGGCTGCCGAAGCCACGGAGCCTGCGGCGGAAACCGCGGAAACACCCGAAGCCGCAAAGGCTGTGGCAAGCGGGGACAAGCACCCCGAACACCCCTGGAACGCGGCCAGGCTGGTGCTGCTCCTGCTGCTCATCGGCATGATTGTCACAGGCTATGTCCTGATGACCACAAATCCGAAACTCCGCACCAAGCGCAACGTGATCATCATTGCGGTGGCACTGGCGGTGCTGGTCGGAGGCGTGATCTTCACCTCCGTGGAGTCCGACCGCCTGACGGCGAAAACCGCGGTTGCGGCGCAAGAGACCGTGACCGAAACGGCGGATACGGAGACCGCTGACGGCGCGGCTGCCGCCGGCGAGACGCAGGAGGCCGCTTCTTCGGACAGCGGCACGGCTGAGGGCATCGACAACTCGCTGTCCACCTGGAGCTTCGCGCGTTTCATCCTGATCGTACTGCTGGTTGTGTATGCCATCTTCATGCTTGTGAAGCTGGTGCACCCGAAGCGCCGCAAGCCGAACCGCAGCTTCTGGGGCGACCTGGGCATCTATGTGCTGATGGCGATCTTTGCCATTGCGATGGTCTTCCCGCTGGTGTTCTCGATTGCATCGTCCCTCAAGCCGCTGGACGAGTTGTTCCGCTTCCCGCCGAGGGTTTTCGCCCAGCACGTGACGCTGGACAACTTCTCCGACCTGTTCGTCACGATGGGCCAGAGCTACGTGCCCTTCTCCCGCTACCTGATGAACACCGTGTTCATCACCTTCGTCGGGACCTTCGGCCACGTGGTCATCGCTTCCATGGCGGCTTTCGTGCTGGCGAAGTATGATTTCCCCGGCGGACGGACGTTCTTCTCCATCGTCGTCACGGCCCTGATGTTCTCCGGCTATGTCACCGGCATCCCGAACTACGTCATCATGAGCCGCCTGGGCATGATCGACACCTACTGGGCGATCATCCTGCCGGCATTTGCGGCGCCCATCGGCCTGTTCCTCATGAAGCAGTTCATGGAAGGCCTGCCGACGGCACTGATTGAGGCTGCCCACCTGGACGGCGCCGGCGAGTTCCGGATCTTCTGGTCCATTGTCATGCCGAACGTCAAGCCCGCCTGGCTGACCATCATCATCTTCTCGGTGCAGGGCCTGTGGAACACCAACGCCGCGACCGTCATCTACACCGAGAAACAGAAGACCCTCGTCTATGCCCTGCAGCAGATCCAGGCCGGCGGTATCGCCCGTACCGGCCAGGCCGCTGCGGTCACGGTCATCGTGATGCTGGTCCCGATCATCATCTTCATCCTGTCTCAGAGCCGGATCCTCGAAACCATGGCAAGTTCCGGCCTGAAAGACTGACCCGCACACGCAACCGATCATATGACAGGAGGGAAAATGACCGTGAAAAAGACCAAGAGGCTGATGGCCTTCATGTGCGTCCTCATCCTCATGCCCATGTCGTTGGCGAATGCGGCGGAGGACGGCGCCCACAGCACCTATACATACAACTATGACTATTGGGAAGACATCCGCGAATCCCCGGATGCTTACCGCGTGGCTGCCGTGATCCGCTCCTCCGACCTGGACCTGGGCGGCACGGACCTGTCTGCGCCCCAGAGCCTGTTTGCCCTGGATGACAAGCTGTACATCGCGGACCGCGGCAACAACCGCATCGTGGAGCTGACCCGCAAGGGGCAGGACTTCATCTGTACCCGCATCATCGATCACGCCGTCGTGCCCGATGACCTCCGCGAGGAATTCCTCAAGGACACGGATCTGATGCTCGCGGAAAACGGCCGCCGTTACCGCGACGAGGCCGGCAACCTGTACCTGAAGCCCGCCGCCAACTCTTCGGCAGAGCTTGGCCCGATGATCCTCACGCCTGAGGGCATCACGAACCTGAACACGCCCAACGACATGGCGGTCGTCGTCATGAAAGATGAGGACGGCACCGAAACCCGGTATATGTGGATCGCGGACACGAACAACAACCGTGTCCTGAAGATCGACATCACCGGCGACGAACCGGTCTTTGTCCGCCAGTTCGTCAAGCCTACGGACGCGACCTTTGACCAGAACCAGGCCTTCCTCCCGAACAAGATCGTCGTGGACAGTTCCGGGCGTGTCTTCGTCCAGGCCACCAACATCAACAAGGGCCTGGTAAAGTTCGAGTCGGACGCGACCTTCACCGGTTTCATCGGCGCCAACCAGGTCGTGTACAACCTGTGGGACTACATCTGGAAGACCTTCTTTACCACCAAGGAGCAGCGCTCCCAGCAGGCGTCCTTCGTCCCGACCGAATACCAGAACATCTACATCGACAAGAATGGCTTCATCTACGCGACGAACATCAGCTTTTCCGAGTATGACCTGCTCTACGACAACGCCAAGCCCATCCGCCGCCTGAACGCCGTAGGCACGGACATTCTGATCAAGAATGACCACTATCCCCCGATCGGCGACCTGAAATGGGTGGAGCAGAGCACAGACCACGGCCCCTCCAAGTTCTATGACATCACCGTCCTGGACAACGACATGTACATGGCCATCGACCGCACCCGCGGGCGCATCTTCGGCTATGATCCCCAGGGCATCATGCTGTGGGCCTTCGGCATGAGCGGCGTCTCCTCCGACGGCTCCTTCAACCGTGCGGTGTCCATCGAGCACATGGGATACGACCTGCTGGTCCTCGACGAGCTCGATTGCTCCGTGACGGTGTTCACGCCCACCGAGTACGGCAACCTGATCTACCAAGCCTCCGAGGAATACCTCGACGGCCAGTATGACCAGTCAGCCGAGACCTGGCAGGAGGTCATGAAGTACAACCCCAACTACACCCTCGCGATCATCGGCATCGGCCGCTCCGAGATGCGGGAGGCCGCAGAGCTCTCGACCACCCAGGAGCGCATCGCCAAGTACGCCGACGCTATGGAGCACTTCAAGAACGCCCACGACCGGGAAAACTACGGCCGGGCCTTCCGCTACTACCGCAAGGAGTGGGTGGAGCAGAACATCTGGTGGATCGTGCTGATCGTAGCGGCACTCCTGGTGGTGCCGGTCATCAAGCGGTCCGTCCAAAAAATCAAGTGGGAGGTGGCAGCGTATGAGTCTCGTCAAGTCCATAAGTAAGACAAAGACGCGCAAGGAGCATCCCCGCATGCGGCGCTATCTGGACAGCCTGAAGTACGCGAAGTATGTGATCTTCCACCCCTTCGACGGCTTCTGGGACCTCGTCCACGAGAAGCGCGGCACCCTGGGGGCGGCCCACACCTTCCTGGCCGCGTTCCTCCTCACCTACGTCATGAAGCTGATGTATACCAGCTTCCAGTTCAACGGGGCGCCGATCCATTACATCAATGTGTACGAGCGCATTGCGTCCCTTCTGCTGCCCTTCCTCGTGCTGTGCATCGCCAACTGGGCGCTCTCCACGCTGTTTGACGGCAAGGGCCGCTTCAAGGACATCTACATGGCCATGTGCTATGCGCTGGTGCCCTATGTGATCATCCAGATCCCGCTGATCCTGCTGAGCAACATCCTCACGTTTGACGAGGGCTCGTTCTACAACGTGCTGGATGTGATCTCCCTGGTCTGGTGCGCCTTCCTCGCCTTTGTCGGCCTGATGGAGGTCCACGACTACGGCCCGGGCAAGACGATCGTGTTCATCATCGCGACGATCTTCGGCGCGCTGGTGATCCTGTTCCTCCTGCTGGTGTTCTTCAGCCTTCTCAGCGATGCGTTCGGCTTCTTCGTGTCGATCTACCGCGAGATTGTCTTCCGTTTGAGCTGAGGAGGTGACGCGAGATGAAAAAGAAGAGCAGATGGATCAAACGCGTTATTGCCGCAGTTCTGGTGCTGGCGATCCTGGCCGGAATCGGCGTCCTGGGCTGGTTCCTCTACGGCCGCGTCCCCGAGGAGAAAGAGGACCCGCCCAAGGTGGGCGACCGCTATGAGCCGGACAAGGTGCTCGAGGAACTGGAGCGGACCGGCGCGAAGTACTATGCCAAGGACGTCGACGGCAAGCTCAGTTACTATGAGCTCAACAACGGCAAGCTCCGCCTGCGGCTCTACGTCAATACGACCGCCTTCGAGCTGGCGGAACTGGACGAGAACGGCCGCGAGAAGCGCGTCTGGAAGTCCAACCCGATGGAACTGGCGGACGGCACCATCGATTCGAACAATGAGACGGTCACCAACAGTACTTCCAAGCTCAACGAGATGCGTTCCACGCTGATCGTCTCCTATTCAAAGGAGAGCGCGGACAAGGATCTGAACAGCTGGGAGTACTCCATCGACAAACAGGCGTACAACATTCTCTATGACGAGAACAATCCCGACACCATCTCGGTGAAGTATTCGATCGGTTTCATTTCCAGCGTGTCCAAAATCCCGCTGGTCATTCCGGAAGCGAAATACGACAACATGAAGGAACGTGTCGACGCGATTGAAAACTATAATAAAGACGTCGACAAATGGAACAAGGAACACAAGGATGACAAGGAAAACCAGCGTGAGAAGCTCAGCTACGTCAAGTTCAACGCGATTTCCAGCAACTACCTGAGTTGGACGATCCGCGAGCTCCTGCTGGGCAAGTATGACGCCAAGACGGGCAAACAGTCCCAGGCGACCACACCCGAAAACCGCCAGCTGGCGGCCCACCTGATCGAGACCAAGATCGCCGACGACGCACTGCAGAGCGACGCCTATACATGGGTCCGGAACGCGATCAACGCGCTGAACAATGCCTCCATCGTGGGCTATGACCGCGAGGCGGCCATGGCCCTGATCGAAGCCCACGCAGCGGATGTGGACGCCGAGACCGCCGAGACGCTCCGCATGCTGGCCGAGGCCGGCACCGAGGAAGAGCGCCGCGAGGCCGCCGACTGGATCCGGGAGATCCCCGATCCGGAGGCCCCGGCCGAAGGCGAACCGCAGGCGGAACAGGCAGCGGCTGAGGGCGAACCCGCAGAGGAAGAGACCGCCGAAGCCGAAGAAGAGACCGACTGGCGCAAAGCGCTTGCGGACAACTTTGAGTGCCCGGATATCGAGACCTTCAGCGCGGACAAGCTGCTCGAGGTCTTTGAGGCGCACAAGGAAGAATCTTTCTTTGCCAGCGAGGAATGGTACAACGATCTCGTCAAGCTGATCCAACTGGACGAAGAGACCCTTGAAAAAGAAGACCTGAAGACCAGCGAAGCCGCGTACGCGGTGGCCGCGGAGCGGATGGAAGCCCGCATCACCGAGACCGAGCTGGCGAAGCCCGAAAATACCTGGGCGCGTGACCTCATCGCGATGATCGACGCCGACACGGGCGACGGCTTCAATACCGAAGGCATCACGGCCAAGCTCGACGAGCTCACCGGACTGGCGAACTCGGACGAGTACAAGGGCATCGACCTCACCAAGCTGGACTATGAGGACCTGGAACAGCTGAGAAACTGGAACAGCCTCTCCAAGGAAGACAAGGCGGCCCTGCTTGTCAAGGAAAAGCTGAACACCACCGAGGACAAGCTGCCTTCCCTGAGCGGTGAGGCGATGGACGCCCTGACGCTCAAGAAGACCCTGGCCACCGACAAGTACTATGTCGCCAAGTTCCTGCGAACCGACGCCAAGGACAACATCATGCTGCTCCTGCAGGGCGGCGGCCAGTACGTGGGCATTGAGTACACCGAAGAAGAGTACCTGGCGGACTCCAAGTGGGCGCTGCCCGCGGAAGAGGACACCACGGTCCTGTACAACGTGACCGTCAACTACATCCTCGACGGGAATGACTTCGTGGTCGAAGTGCCCTACAGCGAGATCCGCTGCAATGCCGAGGCCCCGATCACCTACCTGACTGTCCTGCCGTATTTCGGCGCGGTGGGCCACGAGGGCAACAAGGACGCCGACGGCAATTACGCATATGACAACGGCTTCATTCTGGTGCCGGAAGGCGGCGGTGCCCTGATCCGTTACAACAACGGCAAGATCCAGCAGAACAACTACATCGCCAACATGTACGGCTGGGACTATGCCATGAAGCGCTCCGAGGTCGTCAGCGAGACGAAGAACAACTTCCCCGTCTTCGGCATGACCTACAGCGACCACAAGGACACGGTCGGCTCCTTCATCTGCGTGATCGAGCAGGGTGCGTCCTATGCCGCGATCCAGGCCGATATCAACGGCGCGGCCGGCATGCGGTCGTCTTTCCACCCGAACAGCTACAACACCGTCAGCGCCAAGTACCACGTGCTGCACTCCGACCAGTACAACGTGTCCGCCAAGACGGCCAACATGGTCATCATGTACGAAAAGGACACCAAGGATGAGGAGTCCATCGTTCAGCGCTACCGTTTCCTGGACAGCAACAGCTATGTGGACATGGCCAATGAGTACGGCAGCTACCTGCGCAGCCATACCGAGCTGAGCAGCAAGAAGGCTTCCGAAGAAATCCCGGTTTCCGTGGAGCTGGTCGGCGCCATCGACAAGAAAGTCGTCGTGGCGGGTCTGCCCACGGACCAGACCGTCGCGCTCACGACCTTCAAGCAGGCCGAGGAGATCGCGTCCAGCCTGCAGGACGGCGGTGTCAAAAACCTGAGCATCCGCATGTCTGCCTGGGCCAACGGCGGCGTGAACCAGAAGGTACTCTCCAGCGTCAACGTGGAGGGCGGGCTCGGCGGCACCGATGGCATGGTCGACCTGATCAACTTCGCGAAGAGCAAGAAGATCCCGCTGTACTTTGACGGCGTGACGGCTTTCGCCTACGACAGCGGCCTCCTGAACGGCTTCCTGTCCACGCGCGACGCCGCGCGCTACACCACCCGCGAAGTCGTCGAAATCGTGCCTTATTCCCAGATCATCTATGTGGCGGACGACGAGCGGGATGCCTTCTACCTGGTCCGTCCCGACTACGCGTTCAACAACGCCTCGAACCTGATCCGCTTCCTGCAGCGCCAGGGCGCCGAGGGCGTGGCCTTCCGCGACATCGGCAGCCTCCTGAGCGGCAACTATGACCCGAACGGGACCACCACCCGCGAGCAGGTCCGCCGGATGCATGTGGCGACCCTGATGCAGGCCAAGGCCAATTACCAGCGCGTGATGATCAAGGACGGCTTCGACTACACCGTGCCGTACGCCGATATCGTCACCGACATGGACCTTGGCGGTATCAAGTACTCGATCCTCGACGAGACTGTGCCTTTCTACCAGATCGCCCTGCACGGCGCTCTCGACTATACCGGCGTGTCCCTGAACCTTTCCGATGACCTGCAGACCGAGCTCCTGCGCTGCGCGGAGTACGGCGCCGGCTTGAACTTCACCTTCATGTATGAGGACGGTTCCGTCCTGCAGGACACCCTGTACACGAACCTCTATGGCGCTAACTGGTCCAAGTGGGAGGAAGACGCGATTGCCCTGATCACGAAGTACCAGAGCGACATGAAGGGCCTGAACCGCACCGCCATCGTGGGCCACATGAGCCTGCCGCAGAACGTGAAGCTCACCGAGTACGCCAACGGCACCCGGGTTTACGTCAACTACGGCGATCAGGACTATGTGCTGCCCGGCCGCGGCAATTCGATCGGCCAGGCGTCCTCTAACGGCGAGGTGACGGTGGTCCCGGCCCGCAGTTACATCGTAACGAAAACAAACGGCGTCGACCTCGAACTGACGATGGAAGAGAGCGGCGCGTACAACCTGGTGAACTATTCCGGCAGGGATTATAGCACCGGCGACGGCCGCAAGATCCCCGCCCGCACCACGACCCGCGTGACGGACGGCAGGCTGGCGGACGTGATCTTCCTGGACAACGGCAACCGCCTGTACCTGAACACCGGCAACGAGCCCATCCTCGTGGCGGGCGGCAAGACCGAACTCCAGCCGGGCGAGATGCTCGAAGCTGCCTGTGAGGAAGACCTTGAGGTCATCTTCATGGAGGACGGAAGCTGCCTCTACATCAACGGCACCGATACCGACATGCTGGCAGGCGGCCTGACCCTGAAAGCCGGCGGCACGTCTTACGTGCGTACCGGAGCCCTGGGCCTTGACGCTGTGATCGCCGCGCCGGCTCCGGTGGAGGAACCTGTTGCGGAAGAGACGGAAACAGCCGAAACCGCAGAAACAGAAGCCGCCGAAACCACTGAAACAGCCGAACCGGCCGAAACCGAAGAGCCCGAAGTCGTTGAAGAACCGGTTCCGACACCCGACTATCGCCTCTTCTGGATCAACGCCACGAATAAAGATATCACCGTGGACGGTGAGACCATCCCGGCGAAGAGCGTCCTGCTCTCCGCGAGCACCGAGTTCCAGCAGGTCGCCTTCCGGCCTGACGGCAGCCGCCTGTATATCAACCGCGGCGACGCCGAGCTCGGCTACGGCGACAGCAACGATCCCAAGATCGCTGCGCACAATACCGCGCTGGTGACCGGCGACGCGCCGTTCGACATCTTCCTGATGGATGGGACGAACGTGCTCTTTGTCAATAACACCGACGAACCCATGGAGCTGAAGAACAGCGAGCAGCAGTGCGACCTGACCATCGAGCCGCACAGCGCCGTGAAGGCGGACCGCGCCGCGCTGTCCTTCCTCGACGTGATCTACCTCTCTGACGGCCGCTTCATCCTGGTCCACGGCGACAACAGCGTCAACGGTCGGGTGGTGCGCTACGGCTCCGCCAGCGCGGACACCGTGATCAACGGCCGCTACAAGGTCATCGAGACGCGGGACATCCCCACGGCGGTGCTGAACGGCAGCGCCAACCCGAACGCCCTGTCCGACCCCGACCGCAAGGTCTACTGGCTGAATCCGACGGATGAGGACTTCGAGATGGCGGGCGACGCCGTTCCGGCGAAGTCCCTCGTCGAGGCTTCCGTCGACGTGACCGGCTTCACACTGGTCAACTTCCCGGAGAAGCATGAGCGCGTCGTCCTGAACCTGACGGGCGCGAAGTGGATTACCCTCACCGGCGCGGAGCTGGGCATGGTCCAGACCCTGGCCGAGCGCACGGCGGCGAACGCGACCGTGCAGCCGAACCTGACCCTGACCTGGGACAACACCCTGACAACAGTCTACATTCCCGCGGTGAACTTGGACGCGATCCTGAACAGCGAAGGCAAGCTTTGGTGGGTCAACACCACAAGTGAGGCCGTCACGGTCCGGGATACCCAGGGTGAACAGGAGATCCCCGCCGGCGAAATGACGGAGAACACCCTCGCCGACAGCGTGATCATTTATCTTGCGAATGCCGACGAGAACCTCAGCGGAGACGCCCTGGCGGAGCGCGTGACGGAGAAGGCGCATGAAGAGAGCGAAGTCCTGACCGCCGGCGCCATGCGCGAAGTGCTGACCGGGCTGGATCTCGGCAGCGCGGTCACCGCCGACAGCGGCACAACCCCGATCTACATCAACCTGGGCGGCAAGATCAGCGCCCGCAGCGGCGCGATCGCCGAGAAGGCGTTTACCGCGCCGGACGACGCGCCCGACCTGGACATTGCGGTCCTGGCGGACGGCACGCTCCTGCTGGTGAACCGCACGGCCGCAGCGATCGAAGATTTCGGTGTGCAGGTCCTGGCCAACGGATTTGCCACGGCGCAGCCCGAAAACGCCTTCGTCATGCGGGCCGAGACCATCCTTCAGGAAGCCGCGGAGGACGATGAGTCCGCCGAACCGAAGGAAGTCGCCCTCAACATCTATGTGAACCGCGACGCCGCCGGAAAGATCAGGACCCTGGCCGGCGATGTCGAACCGCTGGGCGTGAAGAGCGTCAGTGGCCGCACCGAGCTTGACGCCGCGGTGCTTGAGAACGGGGACCTGTACTGGGTCAACCCGACTGACGAAGCTATCGAAGTCCTGGGCGAGACCGTTCCGGCCAACCAGGCCGTCCGGAGCAGCCAGGAGGACGAACTCCTGATGTACTTCCTGCCCGACGAGATCGTGACCAATGAAACACTGGTCGCGGCAGCCGGCCAGACGCAGGAAGCGGACAAAGTCCAGATCCACTTCAGCTGGCGCATGGGCTGGATTCTCGGCCTGATCCTGGTCCTGCTGATTGCCCTGCTCGGCTACCTGCTGATCATCAAACGCGGCAAGCTCCATGACCGCAAGCTCGTAATCATCTTCGCGGTCCTGCTGGTCCTTGCCCTGGCCCTGACGGTCTACTCCGTCATCCAGGCGATGAAGTACAGCGCGGAGGTCAAGGCGGACGCTGAGGCCAAGGCGGCCGAGGAAGCCAGAGCCGCCGAGGAGGCCGCCGCGAAGGCCGCCGAGGCCATTGTGGTCCTCAAGACCGACAATGTCGGCCGCGTGTACATCAATCGCAGAGACACGGCGATCAGTGCCAGCAGCGGCGCGATCGACGCGCACGCCGTCCGGTCCGTCCGGGACAACAGCAGCGCGGATATTCTGCTGACAGCGGACAATCAGCTCTGGTGGGTCAACAACACGGAAGAGGACCTGGTGCTCTTCGGTGAGACCCTTGCGCCCAGGAGCCTGACCCAGAGCAAGAATGAAGAAGGCCTGCTCGTGTACTTCCCGCCGGAGACGGCGGACGCCACCCGCGTCTATGTCAACCGCACCGACAAACCCATCCGGAGCGTCGGCGGCGAGATCGGCGCGATGGAAGTCAAGAAGGCCACCGACAGCAACGACCTGGATGTGCTGGTGCTTTCCGAGACCGAGCTCCTGCTCGTGAACACGACCTTTGAACCAATCACGGTGCCCGCGCTGAATGTGACCCTGCAGCCCAGGAGTACGGAGCGCGTGACCGTGGACAGACAACTCCCGATTGTAGATCCGTATCTGGCGCTCTTCTTCGGCGCCGAGGCAGACGAGGCTGCCGAAGCCGAACAGGCTGAGACCCAGAAGAAGGCGCCGGTCACCCGACTGTATGTAAACCTGAGCGGCGACACACTGACCCGCGTCTATCTCAAAACCGAGGCTGACGCGACCGTCGCGGCAGAGACCGAGATCGAACCGCTGAGCGTCCTCAAGGTCAGCGACACCAACCAGCTGGATGCGATTGTCGATAAGGCAACCGGCTTCGTTTGGTGGATCAACAGCGGAGACACGGCCATTCAAGTGCTTGATCGTAGGATCGCCGCGAAGAGCGGAGACACGCTTGAGATGACAGCCACATGGAGTGGAGGATGCGTGGAGGTTCTCATCTTACCGGACGGAAGCTGCCTGGTGGAAAACAGGTCAGCCGTAGCGGTTACGGTAGGAGAAAAGGAACTGGCTCCGGCTGAAATCCTCAAACTCGACACGGTGGATGAGAGCCTGACGACTTGGTACACGAGCCTGGTCATCAACCTGACCAACGCGGAAGTGACCTTCGGGGAGAACACCATTCCATCCTTCGGAACCGGAACACTTCCGCAACCGGCGGAAACCGGGGGGACACCTGAAACCGACGACGCACCGACAACGGAAGGGGGTGATGGAGAATGATGGCACGCAAGAAGAAAGACAAGAGCCAGCGCTGGACCTTATCGGACAGCATTTCCGCGCTGATCCCGATCAACGACAACTTCGACACCATGCGCTCCCGCAACGCGCGGACCGGCATCCTCTTCATCCTGCCGCTGATCATCGGCTTCCTGATGTTTGAACTGGGGCCGCTGATCCAGTCCCTGTCCATGTCCCTGAGCACCGTGACCCTGATCCCCGGCCAGGGCTATCAGCTCACCTGGAACAGCTTCTATAACTACCAGTACGCGATGTCCGTCGACCCGTACTTCAACGAGTATCTGGTCCAGGAACTGGGCCGCATGGCCGCGAACTCCATCGCGACCCTGGTGCTGTCCTTCGTCATCGCGGTTATCCTGAACCAGAAGTTCAAGGGCCGTACCGTGGCCCGCGCCATCTTCTTCCTGCCGGTGATCCTTGCCTCCGGTGTGCTGCCCGGCATCGAGAGCCAGCTGACCTTCAACATGCTGCAGGGTGTTTCGGATGAGATCGCCGAATCCTCCGGCGTGAACATCTCCGGCGCACTGCAGGACCTGCTCTCCGTCTCCGGCGTGGGCAGCGGCGTCTTCACCGTGCTGTTTGACATGATCGATGCGATCTATGACATCATCATGGCCAGCGGCATCCAGATCATCGTCTTCCTGTCCGGCCTGTCCGCCATTTCGCCCTCGCTGTACGAAGCGGCGGACGTGGAAGGCTGCACGGCCTGGGAAGCCTTCTGGAAGATCACCTTCCCGATGGTCTGCCCCCTGCTGCTTGTGAATGCCATTTACACGATCATCGACTTCTTCATGAAGAACGACAACCAGGTGATCGAGTGGATCAACAACCGTATGACGCGCGGTTTCTACGGGCCGTCCACCGCGATGAGCTGGATCTACTTCGGCGTGGCGCTCGCCTTTATCGGCGTCGCCTCGGCGATCATCTCCAGGGGGGTGAGCCACTATGAGAACTAAGAAAGTGAAGCTTCCCCAGGAAAAGAAAAAGGGCTCCGCCAACAAGCGCAGCGGCGGCTACATCTTCAAGGCCGGCGTGAAAAAGTGGACGATCTCTATTGTCCGCGGGCTGCTGATCTTCGGCCTCTGTTTCATGATCATCCAGCCGATGCTCACGCGTTTCTCCATGTCCCTGATGCAGGAGAAGGACCTGTATGATTCCACCGTCGTGCTGCTGCCCCGGAACGTGACCCTCGACAACTACCGGATCGTCTTTGACCTGACCACGTTCCCCAAGTCCATGATCAACACGGTTTGGGTCTCCTTCCTGGTCAGCGTCCTGCAGGTGGCGGCCTGCACGCTGGTCGGCTACGGCTTTGCCCGGTACAACTTCCCGCTGAAAAAGCTCTGGTTTGCCTGCGTGGTGGCCATCATCGTCATTCCGCCGCAGACCATCGCCACCCCGCTGTTCCTGCACTTCCGCGAGTTTGACGTGCTGGGCATCTTCCACTCCCTGACCGGCGAGCCCTACAACATGCTGGGCAGCATTACCCCCTATGCGCTGATGAGCATTACCTGCATGGGCCTGAAGAACGGCCTGTACATCTACATGCTCCGGCAGTATTTCCAGGGTATCCCGAAGTCCCTGGAGGAAGCCGCGTTTGTGGACGGCTGCTCCACACTCCGTACCTTCACGAAGATCATGCTGCCTGACGCCATGCCGACGGTGCTCAGCTGCTTCCTCTTCTCGTTTGTGTGGCAGTGGACCGATCTGTTCTACACCCGCAACTTCATTCCGTACAACACGACCACGCCGATGTATTCCACGGAGCTTTCCTCCATCCTGACCCGCATGAGCCGCTATTTCGCCGCGGACGCCAACGTGGCCGTTGTCGTTCCGCCGGCCCGCCAGCAGCAGCTGGTCTCCATCGGCGTGCTGGTCTGCTGCATCCCGCTGATCATTCTTTACATTTTCACACAAAGAACTTTTGTTGAAAGTATTGCAATGTCCGGCTCAAAGGAGTAAAATAGACGTGCTTTCCCGGACGGAGGTGTCCGGCCTGACAAATCGAATCTATGCACGGGATCGGGCTTTGCGGTCGAACCGTGTGTGGAAAATAAAAAGGAGGAACCCAATATGAAGAAACTGGTTTCCCTGCTTCTGATGGCCGCGATGATGTGCGCGCTGCTGGTCCCGGCTTTTGCCGAGTATCCGGACGTAGTCGAAGGCATTGACTTCGGCGGCGCCACCATCTACATCTATGACTACTGGTCCGGCGACGGCGCTCGCAACGAGAATCCGAACGAAGAGCAGGCCGCCCAGTATGCGTATCGCGACTGGCTGGAAGAGACCTACAACTGCAAGCTCGTGCAGATGCAGAAGGGCGACTGGGGCTCTCAGATCACTGAGTTCACCAACTTCGTCTCTGCTCCCGACTACAGCTACTACACGCTGTGGATCATCGAGCCCGGCTCTGTCTCTGCCGCTATGAAGCAGGGCTACTTCGCTTCCTGGAACAACGACCTGATCGACCTGTCCGAGGACAAGTGGAACAAGGCCACCTCTGACCGCATGAGCAAGGGCGGCGAAGTGTACGGCGTGTACACCGGCGCGACCGAGCCCCGCGGCATGCTCTACTTCAACAAGAAGGTTCTTGCTGATGCCGGCATCGACTACAACACCATCTATGATATGCAGAAGGACGGCACCTGGACCTGGGCCGCTTTCGAAGATCTCTGCAAGCAGCTGACCTATGACGCTGACAACGACGGCGTGTACGACGTGTACGCCCTGATCGGCTCCGGCGACGACTTCTACATGCTGTCTGTCGTGAACAACGGCGGCGCCATGTTCTCCTCTGTCGACGGCAAGCTGACCCCCACCATGAACAGTGACGTTGCCCTCGAGGCTCTGAACTGGGCCAAGAGCGTCTGGACCACCTACGGTGCTCCCGCTCCCGAAGGCGCGAACTGGGACTGGTACAAGGATGCCTGGAAGCAGGGCTACTGCGCGTTCTATATGTATCAGGGCTACGGCGGATTCAACGACAACTCTGAGATGGCCGACATGGCGGATCCGTGGGGCGCTGTGATGTTCCCCGTTGGCCCCAGCGGCGACACCTACAAGCACATCTCCAGCGACAACATCACCGTCATCCCCGCGATCTATGACGCGGAGACCACGGCGAAGCTGACCTTCATCTATGACATGTGGACCCGTCCGACCCCCGGCTTCGACGATGAGTATGGCTGGATCGGCAACAAGTACAACTACACCGATGCCCGCGCGGTCGACGAGACCTACGCCATGATGCGTGAGAACGAGCATGCGGTCGGCAACCTCTGCCTGAACCTCGGCACGCAGAACGACGTTCTGGGCCAGCCCCTGCTCTGGCAGCTGGGCGGCAATGATCCCGCCAGCCTGATCGATGCCAACATGGCGTCCTGGCAGGCTATGTGCGACGAGTTCAACGCCGACTAATCCTGACCTCAGGGTAAACCAAAGCCCCCGCGAGTGATCGCGGGGGCGTTTTGAATTTCTGGGATGAGGTTTACCTTCTCCGTCCTTCCGGCCCGAACTTCGCTTGGTATTCGCGCTTGATCTGTTCCAGACGGGCCTGGTCTTCCTTGCGCTTGGCGGCGGTGGTCTCCTGGATGCGGCGGGTCTCGTCGATGCCGGAGACGATGGTCTTCCAGGTGGTCTCGAGCGTTTCCGGGCGGATGGAGGATCCCGTGGCCAAGCGCGTGGTCAGCTTGCTGGCCTCGACGGTGTTGCGGGCGTTCTTGATCAGCATTTCCTGCGTGCGCTGGTCGAGCGCGCTGACGGCCTCGGCCTGCATCCGCTGGCGCTTGAGCAGGATGGCCTGGGCGAGCGCCTGCTTGAACACCGGCAGGGTGATGATGAAAGCCGAATTGATCTTTCGCACGAGGTTCATGTTGCTGTATTGCATCGTGCGGATCATCGGGATGGACTGCATGGCTACGATCTCGGCGGTACGCAGGTCCTGAACCCGCTGTTGGAGCAGATCCCGCGCCTGCTGCAGGGACTGGATCTCGAAAGAAATTGCCTGGTCATGGCTCTGCTCGAAGTCCTTCGTCCGCTGTGCGATGTACTCGTCGATCTCCTTGACGCCCTGTTCTCCAGCTACGATGTATTTCACAAGCTCATGGTAATAGCCCACGTTGGCCTCGAACATCTGGTTCAGGCGCTCGCTGTTCCGGGTGATCTCGTCCTCGTAGCTGCGCAGCTCCACATAGATCTTGTCGACCTGGTCGCCCATGGTCTGGTATTTGGACAGGATCTTGTCGAGCTGCTTTTTGGCGTTGCTGAACAGACGGCTGAAGATCGTGTTGTTGTCCCGGATCTCGTTCATGTCGAACTGTTCCATGACCTTGGCGAGGGCGTTGAGCAGCTGGCTGGACTCCTCCATCTCGGACATCGACATCGAGCGTAGCACACCGTCGGAGGCCTTTGAAATCTCTTCTGCGGAGCGCGCGCCGAAGGTGACGATCGTGTTCATGTCGCTGACATCGATCGTCGAAGTGATCTCGTCGATCTCCGGCGAGTGCTCCAGGGAAGCCGCGACGGCCTTGGCATCGGCCTCGGCGTCATAGGGTTTCAGCTCGATGATTTCGGGTTCGCGTGTGCCCGGGGTGGCCTGGGCCAGGGTTTCCGCCGCGGCGGTGGCTGCCTGGCTGCCGGGGGTGGCAAACTGGATGCCCATGGATCAATTCCTCCTGCCAAATAACTTTGAGAAGAGACCGGACTTGGACTGGGAGATCGCAGAGAAGTCCGGAACCGTGTAGTCGAAGTGGTAGGCGCCGGCCTGATGTTCGATCGGGAGCCGGTCGTTGAGGAAGGGCTCGATCGACTGGTAGCCCGTCGGGGCGAAGATCACGACGTCGAAACCGACTAGGCTCAGGAAGGTGAGTAGGATCGCATCCTCAAGTACCGGCGCGCTTTTCCCGCTGTGGACGCAGACGACCTTGGGGTTGCGCTTGGTGAAGTCGAAGGACTGGAGCAGTTCCGGGATGGGTTTTGGGAGGCTCAGGACCGTGCTGAGCAAGGTGTACTCCGTGCCGTTGACGCCGGTGCCCTTGATCAGCCGCTGGTCCAGCATCTGCTGGGCCTTGTCGAGCATATGCGTCTGGATCTTCTGCTGCAGCAGCCGGTAGGGATAAGCCCGGTCGGTTGTGAGGCCCTCGGCCTGGATGCGGCCGTTCATCAGGTATTTCTGGGCTAGGCCGGTCTGCTGCCGGGCGTCCATGGGGTTGATGGCGGGGAAGGAGCGTACCAGCAGGATGTCCGGCGCCCCTATGAGCGTCGCGACTTTCCGCCAGTAGGCGTTTTCGTCGCGTTCTTCCACGCCGCTGATCCGTGTCCACAGGATCGGCATCGTGACAGCCCCGCCATTTGCCGAGAAGTTGGGCCGGAGGTTCAGGCTTTCGTTCCAGTACTGGAAGACTTCGTCCACGGTGGTGTTCAGGACCAGGGCATCTGCCAGGCCGAACTGGTGGCTGCGGTACAGGCCGCTCTCGCCCAGCACCGCGCCGATCTCCTCGCTGGCTCTGGAGGCCACGGTGCGCATGGTGAGGCTCGCGCTGTCCCGCGGGAAGGCGAACTCCGCCAGGGATTCATCCCCGCTGAGCTCCAGCAGCTCCGGCGCCGTGAAGCAGCAGGGCTGGTTGAGGTTCGGCGCGAAGATCAGCACGTCTGCGGGCATCAGGGAGAGCCAGCGCAGGAACAGCGCTTCCTGCGGCGTACGGCAGTGGCCCATCAGGATGTAAACGGGCATGTCCTGACCCCGCCAGCCGCTGAACAGCTTCGGCAGCATGGTCTGGATCCATGCCAGGAGCCACACGCCGCTCGTCCGGAGCTGTCCGAGATTGTTCAGGCGCAGGTCTTCCTCCATCATGGCGACCGCAAAGGCCCGTTCCGCGAGCCGCCGCAGTTCCGGCGTACCGGTCGGGGGCAGGTTGGAGGCAAGGTCCACGATCAGCTCCGTGGCGTTGCGGTACTGGCTCCGCCGGCGGATGCGGTTCAGGTCCTCCGGTGAGGGCATACCGGGTGTTTCGTCCGCGACGGTGACCCGGCGGCCGGAAGTGCGTAACTCCTGGTAGAGCGAATAGAGATCGCGCGCATACGTGATCTTGTCCCGCAAACCTTTCATCCGGATGAGGGCTGTGCACCACGCGGTGGCGTTCTCCGAGCGCCGGGCCGGGGGGATCAGCACGCCCCGCAGATTGGCTTCGGGCATCCATGCGTTGGCGCAGATGGTCTTCTGCGGCGTCTGGAAGTGGAGGAGGATCTCGTTCTCCTCCGGATGGCGGCGGGGACGGGACGGTGCAGCGGGTTTCTCTTCCCGGGCCGCGGGTTCGACGACATGCGGCCTGGATTGGATATGCAGCGCGTGCCCACCTGCCATGAGCGGGGTGGAAGGCTGGGGCGGTGTCGGCGTAGCTTTTGGAGCCGGAGCCGGTGTCGTTATGGGCTTTTGTGTCGGTTTGGGCGTCTGGGGTGGTACAGGAGCCTGGGGCTGAACGGGTGTTTGGCCGAACTGCTTGCGAAGCGTTTTCAGGCTGTAATCCACGGGGAAGGGCTTTGCGTCCGGGAAGCGGCAAAGGTCCGACCACTGGTTGTCCGGGTCACGGGACAGATAAGCCTCGTCTCCAGCCAGTTCCAATAACAGAACATCCGCGCCGATGCCCGAGAGCAGGCGCAGCAATAACAGCGCGTGAGCGGAGAGCGGTTCTTCTTTGGTTTGGCACAGGATCAGGGGAAGGGGTTCCCGGCCGAGCTGGCGTGCCACCGAGCGGAAGCGGTAGTAGAGCCAGCACATCAGCTTGATGTAAAGGTTTTTCAGTGCGCCTTCGGTTTTGCCCTGGCGCTTTTCGTCCTGAAGGAGGGAACTGATGCCCGCGGCGAGGGCTTCCCGCTGTTGGGGCGGGAGCTCCGGCATCCATTTGGCGAGATCGGCGCTGGCGCCGGCGGTGTCGAGGGCATAGTGGTCCCCGAGGATCTCGCGGTAATAGGTCAGGTTGGAATTCTCCGGATTCGGTACGCCGTTCTCAAGGATCACGCCGCAGTGGCGGGCGGCTTCGTGGCACTTCCACAGGACAGCGTCGAGATCCCGGCTCCACGAAGCGACGCGCAGGAAATACACATACCGCTCCGGCCGGCTGCCGAGCGGGGTCAGGAAGGCGCTGGGATGATCTGCGCGTCCTCTTGCGAACATGGGCGTACCTCACATGCGGAAGATTCAGGTGATATGGGACGAGTGGTAGCGGTCCATCTTGTTGTTCTTCATTACGAAGCCCAGGCTCCCGCCAACCACACCGCCGACGATGTGTGCCAACTCGGCCACATTGTTGTTCTGCGTGGCGTTGTAGATCTGCTGACCCAGATAGAGCGCGGCCACGAGAAGGAAGGTCAGGGGGATGCTGTGCTCCCGGAAGCCGGTGATGGATGACAGGATGATAAAGGCGAATACGATGCCGCTGGCCCCGAGGATCAGGGTATCCGGGAAGAAGAGCACATAGACGAGCCCCGTCACGAGTGCTGTGGCGAGCATGACGAAGAGCGTGTTCAGCGAGCCGTATTTTTCCTCGATCATCGGGCCGAGGATCAGGATGAACATCATGTTGCTCAGCAGGTGATCCCAGCCGCTGTGTCCCAGCACATGCAGGAACAGGCGGAACCAGGTCAAAGGGTTGCCGGAGAGTACCGGGCGACCCACGCTGAAGATGTTGCGGTTGCTTTCCCCGCCGGTCAGCATGCTGATGAACTGGATCGCGACGCAGAGGAGCACGAATGTCAGCACCACAGGCGCGTTATACCCCAGGTGCAGGCGGCGGGATTTCCCGTACTTCGAATCGGCCATGGCTTCTTCCTCCTTTCCGTGACGAATCAGACGCCAACACGGCGCCGCATGCGTTCAGCCGCGGCGCCGCCGGTGAAGATCCTCAGACGTTGACGCCGTAGGCCTTGCACAGGGCATAGAGGCCGCCCTGATAGCCGGCGCCGACCGCGTTGAACTTCCAGTTGCCGTCATGGCGATAGAGCTCGCAGACGACCATGGCCGTCTCGATCGAATAGTCCTCCCCGAGGTCATAGCGCAGCTCTTCGGTGCCGGTGAGGTCGGACTCGGAGGAGCGGCGGGTCAGGCGGACGTAGGCGTTGGACACCTGGCCGAAGTTCTGCCGGCGTTCTTCCGCCTCGTAGATCGTGACGGTGATCGCGATGCGCTCGACATCCGCGGGCACCTTGGAGAAGTCGATGAGGATCTGCTCGTCGTCGCCCTCGCCCTCGCCGGTGCGGTTGTCGCCGGTGTGCTGGATGCAGCCGTTTTCGCCGGTCGTGTTGCCGTAAAAGATGAAGTCCGAATCCTTGCGGACCCGTCCGTTAGCCCCCAGCATGAAGGCAGATGCGTCCAGGTCAAAGTCCGCTCCGCCGTCATAGCGGTTGGTATCCCAGCCGAGACCCACGAGGGCATAGCTCATGCCCTTGGAAAGAGAGACTTTCTGTCCCTTGGAAAGATTGACAGCCATGGATCCATGCTCCCTTCAGTTCACATACTGTGTCAATTACAATGGGTCAGTTCTGCCATGAAACCTCATCCACCGCTGCGGCGGTCCCCCTTCCCCTTTCAGGGGAAGGAAGGAATTGTATCACTTGACGGCTCCCCTCTCCTGAAAGGAGAGGGGCCGGGGGTGAGGTTTTACACGAAGGACTGAACAGGTACCGTTTATTACACGTTCACGCCGTAAGCCTTGCACAGCGCGTACAGTCCGCCCTGGTATCCGGAACCGACCGCATTGAACTTCCAGTCGGTGCCGCTGCGGTAGAGCTCGCAGACAACCAGTGCAGTCTCGATCGAGAAGTCCTCGCCGAGGTTGTAGCGGAGCTGCTCGGTGCCCACGGTGTCGCTGTCGGAGGTGCGGCGTGCCAGGCGCACATAGGCGTTGGAGACCTGGCCGAAGTTCTGCTGGCGCTGTTCGGCTTCATAGATCGTGACGGTGATCGCGATGCGCTCCACGTCCGCCGGAACTTTGGTGAAATCGATGAACAGGGTCTCGTCGTCGCCGCCGGAACCGCCGGAGAGACTGTCGCCGGTGTGCACGACGCACTCGTTGTCGGCCTTCAGGTTGCCGTAGAATACGAAGTCCTCGTCCTTGCGGACCCGGCCGTTAGCGCCCAGCAGGAAAGCGGAGGCGTCGAGGTCGAAGTCGGCGCGGCCGGTGTAGCGGTTGGTATCCCAGCCCAGGCCGATGAGCGCGAGCTTCATGCCTTTGTCCAGGCTGATTTTCTGTCCTTTGGTGAGGTTGACTGCCATGGGGATCGCTCCTTTCAAATAGGGTTCATGGGTGAATGGGTCTCATCCGTGTTGCGAGCCGCTGTTCCGGAATCTCAGGGCAATCTGCGCTGTAGTGAATTGGTTTTCGGCTTGCCTCGCGGATCATGTGCTTTTGCTCGTCTGTTGGTTTCATATCCTGACGAAGGGAAAAATGAACGTTCTGTCCGGCATACTCCACAAGGTCACCCGTACTGTTATACACATATGCTTTTCCAGAGCGATACAGCGGGTTTTCCCTGGATCCGGGCTCGCCGGGTTTGGGGTTTGTCTTTGCTGCGTACCTGCGAAGGATGCTATCTCTGACACTGGCTCTGAAGAATCGGCGGCCGTCCACAACCACAGAGTTCCTGAGGAGCGTGTCCTGATCCTCTTCACTGAGGGTAAACCGTCTGGCGAAGAATTCTTCATCGGTCAGGAAGTCCAAGTTTTTCCTTTCACTGCTGGCAAGCACGATTTTCCCTCCTCTCGCGGTTTTCGTCATTCCAGATAATCTGCGTACCGGACACTCAGGTATGCTTTTGCTTCCCGTTTGTTTGCCGCGCGTGCGGAGATGATCCTTGTTACATCACCCGCTTCGTCGCTTTGCAGGACATATACCACAAACAGGATTCCCTCGACTTCACCAATCACAGCCCGGGGCGTCGCATGATCGGTGCGGATCGGATGTGCAGGATCAGTTGGAGGCGCGGGCTCGCCGATTGCCTGTTCCCGGAGCTCGCCGTCAACAAACCGGTTGTCATCTTCCAGCCGGAAGTCGTCGTTGAAGACATAGGCGGCAGTGTAGAAATCAATGCCGTGTTCGGCGATGTTGGCTTCATTTTTGGCTTTGTCCCACACAAAGTGGCGTTCACGAACCTCGAATCGCTCTTCTGCGTGTGAAGTGCGTTCCGGGAAATAGGGATCGCCATCCTGCCGAGTCTGACGGTAAGATTTGTACTGTTTTCGATCCATGTCTTGCATCCGCTCCTTCGTTGAGATCAGAAGCGAGGAAAGGAATTTACCGATACAGTTTCAGCAGCGAATCCAGGAAGCTGGCGTTCTTGACGCCGCGACCGACGGCAGTGAATTCCCACTGGCCGCCGTTGCGGTCCAGTTCGCCGACGATCAGGCCGGTGTAGCCGGAGAAGTCATCGGTGAGATTGAAACGGCAGAGTTCCTTGTTCGTCTGGGTATCCGTGATGTGGATGAAGGCGTTGCGGATCATGCCGAAGTGCTGACCGCGGGCCTGGGCTTCGTAGATGTTGACGACGAAGACCAGTTTCTGCACGTTGGCGGGCAGGAGTTGCACGTCGATCGAGATCTGCTCATCATCGCCTTCGCCGCCGCCGGTCAGGTTATCGCCGGCGTGCTGGATGGCACCGGAGGCATGGCGCAGGTTGCCGAAGTAGACGCAGCACTCCTTCACGGCATTGCTGACGACTTTGCCGTCCGCGCCGCAGAGGATGACGGACGCGTCGCAGTCGATGTCGGCGTTCTTGCTGCCGAAGAGCGCGGCCAGCAGTCCTTTCTTCTGCTCGGCTTCATCCCAGCCCAGCCCCACCCGCAGGTGGCGCATCCCGGGGCTTTCTTTCACAAGATTGACTTTTTGACCTTTGACGAGGTTGACAGCCATGAGGATTAACTCCTTTCAACTTTATTCGGAAATAGCTTTGTCAATAATACCTATTGCTTTAAATGACCAATTATCCGATTCCTTGTATAGATTACATAATTTGACATGACCCAAAGTACTGATGCTTTCTTCGAGAGTATATTGACATAGTTGTTTTCCCTCTATGGTTGCAATGCTGACAGTAATGTCCTTGATTGTAGGTAGTGGTTTTGTCATAGAGCGATCAAACACCCACAAATTGACATCTATACTCGCGATATCCTTTGGTGCATAATCAGGTGTAAAACAATATTGACGATGGATTTGAGACTTGGTTATTTGTCGTGGAGATTGAATCTCAGAAAAATAGGGGCCAAGCCTAACTTTCTTTGCGTTATTTTCTTCATTAGCATCATACACATCTAAAAGTATATTGTCACAATCAGCAAATATAAACCACGGACGGCAAGCAATAGGTTCAAATTCTATTTGGTTAAGCTGCGATTGGTTACTGCCTGGTATTGCATTCCATCCAAAGCTTATAAGATAAGATAATGATTCCTTTAGTGACAAACCCTTTGGTGCGTCACTGGATGTATGTGCATAAGGACAAATGTAAATTGTTTTATATGGCATATTCTCAAGAGAGAGGCAATATTTGTCTACCATGACATTTTGTATACCATGAATATTGACGCATAATGAGCCTTCTCTTTTCCATGTAAACTTTCTGCCATCCAACGTATGAAGCTTGCTTAAGTATTGCTCACTTTCATTGACTGATGAAGTCATAATTGGATTAGCCCAGTTATAACCATAATCATCATCTTGGGGACGTTGTTTAGAGAAAAGAGTATCTCTGTTTCCAAACATCCCTAACATGATTGTTGCAATATCTTTATCAGGTACATGCTTGAGAATCTCATTGAACCAAAGTGTATCGGCTTTTTTTGTGGATTTCTTCTTCCACATAATCGCATGTACCTCCTTTCATAAAGATCATTGCGTCTGGTTTACCTCATCCACCACCGCCTGCGGCGGTGGTCCCCCTTCCCCTGAAGGGGAAGGCTTTTGGATACTTTTCTATCTTTTTGCCTTCCCCTTTAGGGGAAGGTGTCAGCGCCATCGGCGCTGACGGATGAGGTTGTTACGCTTCCTGTTTCTTCCCGCAGATTATCTTGGCAATCGTGCCGACCACGATCACCAGGAGTGCGATGACCGCGCAGACCAGCCAGGTGGTGGGGGTCAGGGCATGGACCTTCAGCACGTCGCCGCCGATTGTGACAAAGACAAACTGCGCCACAAGGATGATGCCCATGATCAGCAGGAACATCTTGTTGCGGCCGATCTGTTCAAACACATTCAGGTGCTCGGTACGGGCGTTGAAGCCGTTGAAGGTGATGGCCATCATGAAGGTGGCGAAGACCGCGGAATTCAGTACAACAGTCAGGGCAGAGTTTGGATAGTTGGCCTCGGTCACGCCGATCAGGTTGGCGAACGCCGGCACAAAGCGGATGCACAGGCAGGCTGCGGTGATGTACAGGGCGCTGAGGATGATCTGGAAGAGCATCTTCTTCGAGACGATCGAGGCGTCGCGCGGGACGGGTTTCTCCTGCATGTACTCTTTCAGCGTGGGCTCGGAACCGAAGGCGATGGCTGCCAGAGTGTCCATGGCCAGGTTGATCAGCAGCAGCTGGACGACGGTGAGGATTTCGTTCTCCCCGAAGAACGGGGCCAGGAAGCAGGTCAGCACGGCGGCCACGTTGACCGTCAGCTGGAAGATCAGGAACTTGCGGATGGATTTGAACATCGTGCGGCCGTAGAGGATGGCCTTGTCGATGGATGTGAAGTTGTCGTCGAGGATCGTGATGTCGCCGGCTTCCTTGGCGACCTCGGTGCCGGAACCCATGGCGAAGCCGACGTCGGCCTTCTTCAGGGCCGGAGAGTCGTTGACGCCGTCGCCGGTCATGCCGACCACCAGGTTCAGCTCCTGGGCGATGCGCACCAGGCGGCTCTTATCGGTGGGCAGGGCGCGGGCGACCACGCGGAGGTTCGGCAGGATCTTCTTGAGCTCATCGTCGCTCTTCTCGGCCATCTCCTGGCTGGTCATGGCAATGTCAGAGGGCTCGCGCAGCAGGCCGGATTCGCGGGCGATAGCCACGGCGGTCTCCTTGCGGTCGCCGGTGACCATGACGACCTGGATGCCAGCATCCTGCACTTCCTTGATGGCGGGGATGACTTCCTTGCGGACGTTGTCGCGGATGGACAGGACACAGACCAGGGTCAGGTCCTTGTCGTCCGGGTCACCCTCGGTCTTGGCCACGCCGAGCAGGCGCATGGAGCGGCCCGCCTGGGCATCCATGTAGGTCAGCAGGGCAGACTGGGTTTCGTGGTTCAGGGGCTTAACCTCGCCGTTTTCGTTGACATAGCTCGAGCAGCGCTCGATGATGCGCTCCGGTGCGCCCTTGACGTAGGTCATGGACTTGCCGTCTACCGTCACGGTGACGTCGGACATTTTCTTCGTGGAATTGAAGGGATTGAAGGCGATAACGTCGTCCTTGTTCATCTGGGCCGTGGCGCCTTCACCCAGCAGGAAAGCCATCATGGCGCGGTCTGTGGAGTTGCCGCCAATGATTTCGTTGCCGGAGACCATGGCGGAGTTGTTCAGGCCGATGCCGGTGATGACGTCCGCCCGCATGGAGCCGGGCAGCTCGGAGAGCTTGGTGAAAATGCGCTGGTTGCCGGTCGCGAGCTCGACGACAGAGAGGCGGCCTTCGGTGATCGTGCCGGTCTTGTCGGTGAAGAGCAGGGACAGGGAGCCCGCGGTCTCAAGGCCGTTGATCTTGCGGACGAGAACGTTGTCCTTGATCATGCGGATCGACTGGAAGGACATGAGGATCGAGGTCAGCATCGGCAGGCCTTCGGGCACCGCGCATACGATGATCGTCACGGCCACGGTCACAGCCTCAATGATCAGGCTGATCCACTGCGCCAGCGGGTCTGTGAACTTCGCCACATTCCCATTGAAGATGTTGATGCCGATGACGGCGAGGATGATGGCCACGGCGCCGATGTAGCCGAACATCGAGATCTGCTTGGCCAGCTTGCCCAGCTTGACCTGCAGGGGTGTCTCGCGGCTGTCCTCCTGGACCTCAAGGGCCAGCTCGCCGAAAAGGGTCTTGTCGCCGACGACCTTGACTTCCATGTAAGCCTCGCCGGAGACGACCACGGTGCCGCGGTAGGCGTAGAAGGTGTTCAGCAGGTCGCGGGTGTTGTATTCTTCGCCCTTTTCGTTGACACCCTTGCGGGCTTCCTCGGTCTCGCCGTTGAGGGCAGCCTGGTCGACCATGATCTCGCCCTCGACGATCTCGCCGTCAGCGGGGAGCTTGTCGCCGGCCTGGAGGTAGATGATGTCGCCCACCACGACCTCGGACACATGCATCTCATGCAGCTGTCCGTCGCGGAGGATCTTGGTCATCTCCTTGGACTCTTCCTCCTGCTTCAGCAGGGAGGCCTTGCCCTCCTGGCTGTGCTCGGAGATCGAGGCCACGCCGTTGGCCAGCAGGATCGCGACCAGCACGCAGACAGGCTCGTACCATTCCGCCTTGCCGAGGATCCAAAGCACCACCTGGATGGCCAGCGCCACCAGGAGGATCATGATCATGGGGTCTTTAAAGCCCTCGAGGATCTTCTTCCACAGGGGATCCGGGGGGATCTGCGTCAGGGTGTTGGAACCGTATTGTTTGCGGCTCTCCTCCACCTGCGCCTTGGTCAGTCCGGTGAGTTTCATGGGCTGTCATTCCTTTCTTTACCGAATGATCGGGGAACCCGATGCTTTAGGTTTCTGGATTCGCCCCCAATTATACGACGAAAACGGCGTGATTTCAATACTGAACGCGCCAAAGCATAGCTTCTTTGACCCAAATGACAGTTGAAATTTCCCAAATGTCACGATAGGGTATGAAAAACGCTCCCCGAAGGGAGCGGAAAAGGGACGAAGGGACAAATTACATATTGTTGACCAGGTCGTACAGCCCGCGCCGGAACTCGCGCTTGGTCTGCAGGGCCTCGCCGATGGACTGGTAGAATACCTTGCCGTTATGCATGCCGATGACCTGGTTGGAGATACCGTCACGCAGCAGGCGCACGGCCAGGTGCCCGGCTTCGAAGGCGAAGGCGGAATCGCGGGCGGAAGGCGTCTCGCCGCGCTGGGTGTAGCCCACCACGGTCGAGCGGACCTCCACCATGCCGCACATGCGCTTCAGGATCGAAGCGAACCGGTTGGCGCTGATGGGCTCTCCCTCGAAGCACTTCTTGCCGTGGCTGTTCAGGAAGTTATACATATCGAAGGGTTCCATGGCCTCCCAGCAGCCCTCGGCTACCACAATCGTGGCGCGCGTGTTGCCCTTGTTCAGCTGGCGGTTGAGGCGCTGGGCCACATCCTCCACGCTCCAGCGGACCTCGGGGACGATCACGATCTCCGCGCCGGTCGAGACAGCGGCAGTCAGCGCGATGTCGCCGCAGTGGCGGCCCATGACCTCAACCACATGGGGCCGGTCGTGGGAACGGCTTGTGGCACGGATGGCGCGTATGGCATCGACGCAGACGTTGACCGCTGTGTCATAGCCAAGGGTCAGCTCGGTGTAGGGCAGGTCGTTGTCGATCGTGCCCGGGATGCCGATGCAGGGGATGCCCAGCTGGCATAGGAACTCCGCGCCGTGGAACGAGCCGTCGCCGCCGATGACCACCAGGCCGCCAATGCCCATTTCGCGCAGCGTATTGGCCGCGAATTCCCGCCACTTGGGCTCCATGAACTCCTTGCAGCGCGCAGTCCGGAGATAGGTGCCGGGGAGATCGGCAATATCGAGGACGGTATCGAGGCGGAGCTCCTCCATGTCGTCATAGAGGGAGGCGGATTTGCGAAGGAGGCCGTTGTAGCCCCGCTTGATGCCTACCAGGGGAATACCATACAAGGCTGCACTCTTGGCGACGGACATAACCGCCGCGTTCATTCCCGGGGCATCGCCGCCGCTGGTCAGCACACCGATTTTAAACATGGTGATCGCTCCTTTGAGAGGTCGGAATCAGGAGACGGGTGTCATGTGTTCAGAGATAGTATAGCACAGGTTTGAAGGATTGGGAAGGGGTGTAAGCAAAAGGAAATCGCCTGAATCAAAGAATTTGGTGTTCCCAATCTGTGATAACGGCCAACGTCTTCTTCAAAACGTCGATCCGCACGGAGAATTCAAAGTCATAGCGGCTCCCGGCTTCCCACTCTGTGATCTGCAGGCTGCGTTCCCGGATATATTCGGGAATGATGACACCAAATCCGAGCGAGTCGGCGTAGGCGATCAGGTGTTCAATGTTGTGCGTGTACATCTGGCGGTTGCTGATCTGGCTGCAGTTTGCGTAGATCTGGAACTTGATCAGCTTTTCTGCGGCCTGCTGCAGATGGTAAGCTGCCACATTTTTGATGTCGCGCAGCTGCTTTTCGTCGAAGTATGTGATGGCCTGCCGGGATGCGATGATGTCAGCCCGGATGATTCCTTTTGAAAGTATCATGCAGGAACCCTCCTGTAAATCTCAACACCGCGGTTGATGTCGCGGAGGATCGGAGCGTTTGAATCGTGGCCGTCCATAAAGTACAGGATGTCATAATCCTGGTTTGTGTCATAGAGATACACTTCATCCTGAAAACGCTTGAACTCTTTGGAACGGTAGTATTGCGCCTTCGGCTGGGTCCCAAAGACAGCGATATCGATATCCGAGCGTTCAGCGCATCGGTCCTCAATGGCAGAGCCAAAGAGCATGATGCGGTTGATGTGCTTGCAGGCGGCCGCCTTTTCCGCAATATTCATTACATGCCCGTATTTGATATCGGCAACGGATTTCCCGTTTCCGAGCGGGACCAGCTTGCACATCCCATCACCTTCTCTCGGCTTTTTGCGTTCCATATTCGTCCATCAATCAATACTGATTGTATCAGATATTGACAAAATAGCAAGCAAAATCTCAACACATGAAGCTTTTCTAGTCGTTTGCCTTGACACAAATAAACGCTGTGCTACAATCCTCATGAAGAGATCAAGGAGGCTAATCAGCCATGGGTTATCGGTACGAAACACATCTGCATACCTGCCAGGCGAGCGCCTGCGGGCGGTCTACCGGGGCAGAGCATGTCCGGTATTATAAAGCGTTGGGATATGACGGCATTTTTATCACTGATCACTTTTTCCGCGGCAACTGCGCGGTGGACCGGAGCCTGCCCTGGCCAGAAAAGGTTCGTCTGTTCTGCGACGGGTACCGGGACGCCAAGGCGGAGGGTGACCGTATCGGTTTGCAGGTGTTTTTCGCCTGGGAGGAATCGATCGACGGGGATGACTATCTGGTTTACGGCTGTGATGAAGACTGGCTGCTCCGGCATCCGGAAATCGAACACGCTACCCGGCGTGAACAGCTCGAACTGGCGCACGCCAACGGCGGTTGTGTCGTACAGGCCCATCCGTTCCGTATGCGGGACTATATCAAGCGCATTTTGCTTGGCTGGCGCTACTGCGACGCGGTGGAGGTCGCCAACGCCGGCAACCGTCCGCAGGACGATGTGTGCGCCTACCGTTATGCCAAAGAATTCGGTTTCCCGATGACCTGCGGTTCCGACAATCACCGCTCCGGTTTTGAAACCCGGGATCCCGCGGTGACCTGGGGGATCGAGACGGAAACCCGCCTGACCTGTCCGCAGGATTATGTCAAATTGATCCTCTCTGGTGGCCCGATCAAACTTCTCTGCCCGTCGGAAAGATTTCAATTTCAGCCCGGAATGACGATCGAGGAGAGTTACTGGCTTGACGAGAAAGAGCAGCCGGTGGCGACGGGGAGAGATTGGCTGAAGGAGTAAACCTCATCCACCACCGCCTGCGGCGGCGGTCCCCCTTCCCCTAAAGGGGAAGGCTTTTGGGTGCTTAACTGCTCGTTTTGCCTTCCCCTTTAGGGGAAGGTGCCCGAAGGGCGGATGAGGTATTCTGCGATAGAAAAGATATTCATTCATGCTGCGATTCCAAAACTGTAATTTTCCCGAACATTTTTGCAAATTTACTCTTTTAACATTCGCCTTTTTGTGGTATACTCCAAAGGATGCCGTGTCATCCGGGCCTTGAAGGTCCGTGCCGATCGAATATTTGAGGAGCGAATCCACATGGAAAAAATCCGCCGCAACGAGCGCCTCAGCGCGATGCTGAAGATCCTGTCCGACAGCCCGAACCGCATTTTCACCCTGTCGCATTTTTGCGATCTGTTTGACGCCGCCAAGAGCACCCTCAGCGAGGACATCGATATCCTGCGGGATGTGACCCAGAGCTTTGGGCTAGGTGAGCTTGAGACGGTGACAGGCGCGGCGGGCGGTGTGCGCTACCGCGGCACGGTGTCCAAGGCGGATGCCCTGGACTATGTCAAAGGCCTGTGCGCGAACCTCAGCGGGACAGAGCGGGTGCTGCCCGGCGGCTTTCTCTACTACAGCGATGTGCTCTCCAGCCCGGAGATCACCAGCTACATGGGCCGGATCCTCGCCACGGCGTATTTCGAGACTGAGCCGGACTTTGTGCTGACGATGGAGACCAAGGGCATTCCGGTGGCGCTGACCACAGCTCACGCCCTCGGCGTCCCGCTGGTGATCGCCCGGCACAATTCCCGCGCCTATGAGGGGAGCGCGGTGAACATCAACTATGTTTCCGGCTCTTCCGGCACCATCCAGACCATGTCCCTGGCCCGCCGGGCCGTCCGTGAGGGCACCCGCGCGCTGATTGTGGACGACTTCCTGAAGGGCGGCGGCACCGCAAAGGGCATGGTGGACCTGATGCATGAGTTCAGCGTGACCGTGGTTGGTATGGCCTTCGTCATGGCCACGGCCGCGCCGGAGAAGAAGCGTGTGGCGGGAGAAAAGTCCCTGATGACCCTCGAGATCCGCCGCTCCGGCGACGAGGCCTCAGCCCTGGTGCGCCCTGCGTCGTGGCTGGAGGCGTAAGGATGGCGGGCATCGGTGCTTTCCTCCGGCGGCTGTTCGGAAGGGATACAGAAGTGGAGAAGGAAACCTGGATCATCGTGGGCCTCGGAAACCCGGGCCCCAAGTACGCGCATACGCGGCACAATGTAGGGTTTGACACGGTGGACCGCCTGGCGGACTATTATCATGTAACCCTGAGCAAGGAAAAATGCAGCGGAAAGATCGCGGAGATCCCGGTGGGAGACCGGCGCCTGGTGCTGTGCGAGCCCCAGACGCTGATGAACCGCTCCGGGGAGTGCGTTGCCCCGCTGATCCAATGGTACAAGACAAACCCGGACCATGTATTGGTGGTCTGTGACGATATCGATCTCGAACCCGGCCGCCTGCGCCTGCGCGCCAAAGGCGGTCCGGGGACGCACAACGGCCTGCGTTCGATCACCCAGCACATCCCGGACGGCAGCTATGACCGCCTGCGCGTCGGGATCGGCACCCCGCCGCCGGAGATGGACCTTGTCGCCTGGGTGCTCGGCCGTGCGGAGGGCATGGAAGATACCCTCAACCGCGCCGCCGAGGGAGCCCGTGACTGGTTCGAGAACGGGATTGACCATGCGATGAGCCATTTCAACGGGCGAGTCAAGGCTTGAGGGGAGAGGATTTATGAAACATTTTGTGCGATTCTTCCTTCTCTCATCTATCCTTGTATCCCTTGTTTTCTCCGCTTCCGCCGAAATCTATATCAACCAGCAGCCTCCCGCCGACTGGGCGGACAAACCGCTGCTCCGGCTGACGACCTTCCCCGCGGTCACCAATGACGCGGCGCTGCTGGAGGTGGACGGGCTGTCGATGCTTATCGACGGCGGTGTGGCAAAATGGACAGAGGACGTGCGCGCTTCTCTGACGGAGCTGGGGTACGGCGACGGCGTGGATGTGATTTTCAACACGCACCCGCATGAGGACCATATCGCTTGCGAGACAGCGCTGGTGGAGCAGGGGTTTCAGGCGGAGGTCTTCTGGTCTTCTTTCCCCCAGGATGAAGATGATGACTGCCAGCGGGCCATGGTGGCGGCGCTCGAAGCTGCTGGCATTCCCTATTACCAGCTGCAGAACGGCGAAGAGATGGACTGGGGCGGAGCGCACCTGGTGTTCTGGTACTATCCAGACGGCCGCGACTACAACGCCCTGAGCTGTATGATGCATATCACCTACGGCGACGCGACGATGCTGCTGACCGCGGACGCTTCGACCGGGGCCCAGGACTATTTCCATAAAGCGCTGGGATCAGCCATGCAGGCGCAGGTCATGAAGTTCCCGCACCATGGCTATACCATTGCCCGACCGGCTTTCCTCGATGATGTGCAGCCGGAGTTCGCCTATGTCACGAGCCGCCAGAAGCTTACCAAGAACGCCAACAGCCAGCTGCGCGCGCGAAAAATCAAGTTCAAGCACACGTCGATCGGTCCGCTCACGATGGTGACGGACGGAACGGACTGGTACATTTGGCAGGAAGACGCGCCTTATTGAAAAGGAGTTATGATCTTATGGATATGTTGACTCGTATCGCCGCTTTGACGGCGGAAACCCTGGATGCTGTTTGGCCTGATGCTGCCGACAAACCCGACGCGGCCGCGCTGCGCGGATTTCTTGCCGTGCCGCCGGATCCGGCAATGGGCGATTATGCCTTCCCCTGCTTCCGGCTGGCGAAGAGCCTCCGCATGAGCCCGATCCAGATTGCGCAGAAGCTGGCGGACACCTGGGCGCACGCCGACGTGGCCCGGGCCGAAGCCTTGAACGGCTACCTGAACTTCTTCCTCAACCGCGGGAACTTCGCGAAAGAAACGCTGGAGACCGTGCTGGCCGCGGGCGGGAACTATGGTGGCGGCACCGAAGGCACGGGCAAGACGATTTGCCTGGACTATTCCTCGATCAACATTGCCAAGCGCTTCCACATCGGGCACCTGTCCACGACGATGATCGGGCACAGCCTACGGCGAATCTATGATTTCCTCGGGTACAAAACCGTAGGCATTAACCACCTGGGCGACTGGGGTACCCAGTTTGGCAAGATGATCTGTGCCTACAAGCTTTGGGGCACGAAGGAAGAAGTTGAGCAGGGCGGCGTAGACGCGCTGGAGGCCCTTTATGTCCGCTTCCACAGGGAAGCCGAGAACGATCCGACACTGGAAGACCAGGGTCGGGCCTGGTTCAAGCGCATTGAGGACGGCGACCCGGAGGCCATGGAGATCTTCAACTGGTTCAAGGAGCTGACCCTGAAGGACGCGGCAAAGACCTATGACATGCTGGGCGTGTCCTTTGACAGCTATGCCGGCGAGAGCTTCTATATTGACAAGATGGAGCCGGTGATCCAGTCCCTGCGGGACAAGGGCCTGCTGACCCAGAGCGAAGGCGCGTGGGTCGTGGACCTCTCCGAGGACAACATGCCCCCCTGCCTGATCCTCAAGAAGGACGGCGCAACGATCTACGCGACCCGCGACATCACCGCCGCGATCTACCGGCAGGACACCTACCACTTTGACAAGTGCCTCTATGTTGTGGCCTATCAGCAGGACCTGCACTTCCGCCAGGTCTTCCGTGTCCTGGAGAAGATGGGCTATCCCTGGGCGAAGGACTGCGTGCATGTCTCCTTCGGCATGATCAGCTTCGAGGGCCAGGCGCTCTCGACCCGCAAGGGCAACACGGTCCATCTCGACGACCTGCTTCATGATGCCGTCGAAAAAGCCCGCGCCATCATTGAGGAGAAGTCTCCGAACCTGGAGAACAAGGACGAGGTCGCCCGCCAGATCGGCATCGGCGCGGTGGTTTACGCCGACCTCAGCAACAACCGGATCAAGGACATCGATTTCTCCTGGAGCCGCGCGCTGAACTTCGACGGTGAGACCGGCCCCTATGTGCAGTATACCCACGCCCGCTGCTGTTCCCTGCTACGCAAGGCGGCGGAACTAGCCCTGCCTGCGGCGGATTACGCGGCCCTTGATGACGACGAGAGCCAGGCCCTGTTACGCCTGATTGGCCGCTTCCCGGACGTCATCCGCGAGGCCGCGGACAAGTACGAACCCTCGATGATTACCCGCGCGGTGACGGACATCGCCCAGGCTTACAACAAGTTCTACTACGAGCATCGTATCCTCGACGGCGGAGACGCTGCGGCTGCGGCCCGTGTAGCTCTGACCCAGGCGACGCGCGATGTCATAAAAACCGGCTTGTGGCTGATCGGCATTGAGGCGCCGGAGAGAATGTAAGGAAAGACAGGGATCAAACCGTGGATTCCAAGTTGTTTACTCAGGCAATAGTGAAGTTCCTGGCCGGTGTGGTGCTGGTAGGCGCGCTGCTCTTCCTGCCGGCGTGGACGCTGAACTACTGGCAGGCGTGGCTTTTGGTCGGGATCCTTTTCGTCCCGATGTTCGTCGCCGGCTTGATCCTGATGAAGAAAAACCCGGATCTCCTCCGCAAACGCCTGAACGCGAAAGAGGAACAGGGCGAGCAGAAGGCTGTTGTCGCGTTAAGCGGCCTGATGTTTCTCGCGGCCTTTATCCTGGCTGGACTGAACGAGCGCTTCCAATGGATCCCGCTCCCCGCGTGGATTTCTTGGGTCGCTGCCGGGGTCTTCCTGATCGCCTATGCGCTCTATGCGGAAGTCCTGCGCGAAAACGTCTATCTTTCCCGGACCATTGAGGTACAGGAAAATCAGAAGGTGATCGACACTGGCCTCTATGGCGTTGTCCGCCATCCCATGTACATGAGCACCCTCCTCCTGTTCCTGGCCATGCCTCTGGTGCTGGGCTCTATTCTTTCCTTTGCGGTCATGCTGCTGTATATCCCGATCATTGCCAAACGCATCCGCAATGAAGAGAATGTGTTGGAGGAAGGGCTGGACGGGTATGTGGAGTACAAGAAGAAAGTGAAGTATAAGGTGATACCGTATATATGGTGAAAAACCGAACGGAGAAAACCAGATGAAGCTTTTCCTCACATCTTCCCCCTGTGACGACGAGGGCGGCCATGCCATCGGCCTGCCCTTTGTCTTTCGGGAGGGCAACGGGTTTGCGGCGCGGCTGCGCAAGCGGCTGCCCGAGGGCGTCCTTGGGGTGATGCTGGCGGCCTATCCCGACGACCACGAGCGCAACGACGCGATGGCCGGGGACTTTGCCGCGGCGTTCGAGGCCCTGGGGCGGCCCCTCAGCGATATGCTGATGCTCGACAGCCGCATGAGCCGAAAGGCTATCGCTAGTGCGATCGCGGAGAGCGGCGTGATCCTGCTTTCCGGCGGGCATGTCCCGACACAGAACGCCTGGTTCCGGCGAATTGGTCTGAAAAACGCCCTGGCGGACTACCAGGGCATCGTGATGGGCATCAGCGCAGGGTCAATGAACAGCTGCGGCAGCGTTTACGCGCAGCCTGAGGAACCCGGGGAAGCCGTTGACCCGGACTACAAACGGTTTATTCCCGGCTTGGGATTGACCGATGTGATGATCCTGCCCCATTATCAGATGGTGAAAGATGATATTCTCGACGGAATGAGGCTGTTTGAGGACATCTCGATCCCGGACAGCGCTGGTCGGGTCTTCTACGCGATCCCTGACGGCAGCTATGTGCTGCAGGAATATGGCCACGCCACAATGTACGGCGAGGCCTGGCGCATCGCGGACGGTGTGATGGAGCCGTGGTGCGGAGACGGGGAGTGGAGAAGGATCTGAACGCAAAACTCCGATGAAAACAACATCGGGATGCATTTTTCATCGGAGATTTTTTCTTAATGTTCGGCTTTTATGATTCTGATTGTTTGGCTCCTTTGTACTCCACACACAGCATCGTGATGTCGTCAAACTGTTCCGCGCCGTTGACAAAGGCGTTCACATCCTTGCTGACAGCGGCGAGGATTTCTTTGGGTGTGGCGGCGGCGTGGGCGTTGAGAGTTTTCAGCAAGCGGTCTGTTCCATAGAAGGTGCCGGAGGGATCCGCGGCTTCGGCAACACCGTCGGTGTAGACATAGACCGCGTCCCCGGGTCCCAATTGAATCTCATAGTTCTTGTACTTCATCGACGCGAAGCCGCCCATGACCAGGCCGTGCGGATCCCGCATCATGCTGAAAACGCCGTTCTTCCGCACCATCGGGAATTCGTGGCCGGCGTTGGCGCAGGTCATTTTGCCGGTTCGCAGGTCCAGAATCCCCATCCACACGGTCACGAACATGCTCATGCGGTTGTTCTTGCAGATGGAGGCGTTGGCGGCGGTGAGGATCTCGGCGGGGGTGCCTCTGGCCATGGCCCGGTCGGTGATCGTGATGACAGAGGCCATCATGAACAGCGCCGCGGGGATCCCCTTGCCGGACACGTCTGCAATCAGCAGCGCCAGGTGGTCGGAATCGATCAGGAAGAAGCCGTAGAAGTCGCCGCCCACGTCCTTGGCGGGAACCATGCTGGCGTGGAGGTCAAAGTCCATCCGGTCCGGGAAGGCGGGAAACACGCCGGGCAGCATGGCGTTCTGGATGTCAGAGGCCAAATGGAGCTCGGCGACGATGCGCTCACGCTCGGAGGTGATCCGCGCCAGGTCGTCCACATAGTCCACGATGCGGGTCTGCATATCGCTGATGTCATGGTACAGATCGCCGATCTCATCCCGGGAATGGATGGGCAGGGAGATGATCCCATCCCGGGTGTAGCCCTCTTCGCCCTTGCCGAATTGCTGTGTCCCGCAGGCCAGCAGGCGCAGGGGTTTCGTGGCGATGCGCCGGGTCAGGAAGATGCTGACCAGGATCGCGAGCAGGATCAGCACGGCTACAAAGGCCATGCTCCGCACCAGGAACCAGTTGTATTCCCGCAGCACGGTGTTCATGTTGATCTCGGCCAGGATAATGCCGATCGGCTCCATTTCGTCCCCTTCGGTTGCAACATAGACGGGGGTGTAGGCCCGGAGGACGATATTGTCGCCGTCACGGATAAAATCGGCCGGAGAATAACCGGGAAGGCTGCCGTCCTCATTCAGGGACAGATCCTCCACGTGGCCGATGTTGCGCCAGCCCACATCTTTGTGCCCGGAGCTGACGGATTCCGCCAACAGGCAGAGGTTGCCCCGATAGGGAACGAGGATGGCAAGGCGATCCAGTCCGTTGAGGACCTGGATCCGAATTAAAAGGTCGGAGAGATCGTCGTATTCGCCTGCCATACTGATTTCCCGCAGGGTTTCTTCCGGGTTGGCAGTCTCGTAGGTGCCGTTCTGAACGCTTTCAAGCATATTGGAAAAGAGTTCCTCTTCCAATGAAAACAACACAGATGGTTTTGTCAGCAGCCAGTTCCAGATCAGGATGTCATTGTCTTCCTTGACGGCACGCTGTACGATATCATAGAACTCGTTGTCACCAAGGAGTTTGCACAGGTTGGTAATGGAAGAAAGGGCCGTGTTCCCCATGTCATAGGTGATCGGGGATTTGTCGCACTCCTCTAGCGCTTCAAACAGAGAACGTTCGATGGTGTCCTTATAGATCTGATTGATCTTCTGCATATAACTGTTGAAAAGAATGGCGATCAGCCCGCCGGCCAGGACCAGAATCACGCTGACAGTCACCAGGTTCAGCTTCAGTGCCAGGCTGACATGGCAAGGCTTGGCGTTTTTCTCCTCTTTCATCGGGGCGTCCTCCCAACATTGGCGGATTTGGTGAGCATATTGGAACCGGATCAATTCTCAAATCATAGGTATTCTCTCTGTTTCCCCGAATTCCTGCAAAAATCACCGGTTGCAAAAACCAGGTTCATCCTGTAAGATGAAGGCGACGCAACAATCGTTCAGGCGAGAACAGCGGAAAGCGAGGAAACCCCATGCGGATCATCTTTGTGCGCCACGGTGAGCCGGACTATGCCCACGATTGCCTGACGGAGACAGGCCGTCGGCAGGCCGCTGCCGCAGCGGAACGACTGGCCGGAGAAGGCATCAGCGGGATCTGGGCTTCTCCCATGGGCCGGGCAGCGGAGACCGCGTCGTTTACGGCCAAAGAGTTGGGCCTCCCGGTGCAGATCCTTGACTTCATGCATGAGGTCCGCTGGGCCGGGTTCCGGGTGGAAGGCGTGCCGGAGGACGGCCATCCCTGGACCCTTTCGGACTGGATGATTACGCGGGAGGACTTCGATTTCTACGCCAATGACTGGCGGAAGCACCCCTATTTTGCACAAAACGCGGTGACACAGGAATTCGACCGTGTCGCGGCAGCCTTTGACCGTTTCCTTCTCGAACACGGCTATCGCCACGAGGGTACCCGTTTCCTTTGTGAAACGGACCGTCGGGAAACGCTTGCGGTCTTCAGCCACGGCGGCTCCGGGGCCTGTGTGCTCGCTTCCCTGCTGGCATTACCATTCCCCTATGTGTGTACCGTCCTGCCTTATGACTATACGTCCATCATCATCCTCGAATTCCCGGTTCGAAAAGGGGAATATGTGCACCCGCGGGTCGAACTGTTCAACGATACTACGCATATCCGCGGCAAATCGGAGGGGCCGAAGTTCCAGGTTAAGCCGGACAAAAAACGGGACGAGAGAGAAAACCGGAAAGAAAAAGAACCCGATCACATCCCCACGATATGGCTGATTGGTGATTCCACCATGGACACGGCCAAAGAACCTTTCCGGGGCTGGGGATGGGCGTTCCCGCGCTATGTACGGGAGGGCATACGGGTCGAAAACCATGGCACGTCCGGGCGGTCCAGTCGGTCTTTCCGCGAAGAGGGGCGGTTTGAGCCTGTCAAAGAAGGCATGCGGCCCGGGGATCTGCTGATCATCCAGTTTGGCCACAATGACGAAAAAGACGATGAGCGTCATACCGATCCGGAGACGACGTACACGCAGGAACTTCAGACATACAGTGAAGCGGCATTGGCGGTTGGTGCTTTGCCGGTGCTGGTAACCCCGGTGTCGAGACGGTTCTTTGTCGGGCAGAAAAGCCTGATGTATACCCACGGGGAATATCCCCGGGCGGTGCGGGTGCTGGCGCGGGAGCTGGACATTCCCCTATGCGACCTGGAAAAAGACAGCCGGAAACTGTACCTGACGCTCGGCGAGGAGGAGACGGCCACGCTGTTTGTCCGCTCGGCGCCCGGGGAAGACCCCAATTACCCCGAGGGCCACGATGACCGCACGCATTTCTGTGCCAAGGGTTCCGCGGTGATCGCGGGCCTGGTGGCAGAGGAACTGAGCCGGGACCCGCGGTGTGCGCGATGGCTGCGGGAAGATTGGCGAAAAGTCGCGGAAACGGCAGGAATTCCGGCTTTGCTATGAAATAGATAAAGATGCAGTTCCCAATAGACAGATTTGAAAGGAGAAACAACAATGGGTACTTGGAACGAAGAATCCCGCTTTTCAACCGCTTCCGGGCAGAATTTGCCCTATGTGGTCATGCAGGTGACCCTGAAGGAAAAGTTCTGGGGGACAGGATCAGGCAACCTGACGGACCTGGAAGAGGTTATCAACAATCAGGTGGCCAAGGGCTACCGCCTGCATACCATGGCGACCTCCAACGGCGGCAGCAAGGGCTTCGGCGGCGGAGACCGCATTCAGGCGACACTGGTCTTTGAGCGGCTGGATCTGCGGTAAGAGGGCAAATACAGCGCAAAAACAATCCGTCCCCTTGACAATCTGGCAGAAAAAGGCTATGATTGCGGCAACTTCATACGAAACCTGTGACGGAGAAGAGTACCTCTTCCAAAGCACGGCTAAGGGAACTGCTGAGAGTGGGACGGCGGTGCGTGCGGGATGGGCGAATGGGCTCCGGAGGGCGCTTCCGAAGGGATGACTTGTAGGGAGCGACGGGATCCGCACCCGTGACCAAGGCGGCGCATATCAACGGTATGCGGCAGAGCGCGTCCCCCACGGGGACGAAGCTGAGTGGCACCACGGAAATTCCGCCTCAGTCGACCAAAAGGTCGAGTGGGGCGTTTTTCATCCCCAGGCTCCAAATGTAAACCCGGATAAAACCGGACAAAGAAAGGAAGGTTCCCCATGAAGAAGCTTATCGCGATGCTCCTGACCCTGGCCATGCTCCTGACCCTCTGCGCCTTTGCCGCGGCTGACGGCAATACCATCAAGGTCGGCATCTGCAACTATGTGGATGACGCCTCCCTCAACCAGATCGTGGACAACATCCAGGCCGCGCTCAGAGCCTATGCGGCGGAGAACGACGATGTGACCTTTGAGGTCTTGTACCAGAACTGCAACGCCGATGCCAGCGTGATGCAGCAGATCATCTCCAACTTCATCGCGGAGAAGGTGGACGTGATGGTGGCCATCGCGACGCCCGTGGCCATGACCATGCAGGCCATGACCGAGGACGACCCGATCCCGGTGGTCTTCGCCGCGGTGTCCGACCCCGTTGCGGCGGGCGTGGTGGACAGCCTGGAAGTTCCCGGCGGCAACCTGACCGGCACTTCCGACTATCTGGACACCGGCGCGGTATTCAACCTGATCTTTGCCCTGAAGCCTGACGCTTCGACGATCGCCCTGCTGTATGACAACGGCCAGGACGCCTCCGCAACCCCGATCGCCCAGGCCAAGCAGCTGCTGAACGATCGCGGCGTCGCTTATCGTGAATATACCGGCACGAATGTCTCCGAGATCATGCTGGCTGCCGACGCCCTGGCCTCCGACGGCGTGGACGCGGTTTTCACCCCCCAGGACAACACCGTCATGACGGCTGAACTCTCGATCTTCGAAACCCTGGCAGAGGCGGGCGTCCCCCACTTTACCGGCGCGGACTCCTTCGCCCTGAACGGCGCATTCCTCGGCTACGGCGTGGACTATGCCAACCTCGGCTATGAGACCGGCCTGATGGTCATCGACATCACCGTGAACGGCGCGGACCCCGCCACGACTCCCGTGCGCCTCTTTGACAACGGCACCGCGACCGTGAACACCGAGATCTGCGAAGAACTGGGCCTGAACTTCGACGACGTGGCTGAGCTCTTCGCGCCGTACTGCACGCAGGTTGTGCCGATCACCACAGCCGAAAGTTTCGACGATCTGGCCAACTGAGGATTTACCCTGACCGGCGCCCGGCCATCCCGCCGGGCGCGTTTTGCCTGTCTGTGAGGACGGGCGGAGGTGGTGTCGTCCATGAATGATGTCTTAGCTTTTTTTGCCTCCTATCTGGACGTCGGCCAGACCGCGCTGGAACTGGCCATGTTCAACGGCCTGACGGTGCTGGCGCTGTTTCTGAGCTATTCGATGCTCAATGTCTGCGACCTGTCCACCGACGGCTGCTATACCCTCGGCGCGGCGGTCGGCGTGGTGACGGTCATCGAGTTGCCGAAGCTGTTTCTGGGTCTTGCGGAAGCCAATCCGGACGCGGCCGGGTTTTACAATGCGATGGCCTCCGCCTCGCCGTACCTCTCGATCGTCCTGGCCATGCTCGCGGGCATGGTGTCGGGCCTGGTCGTGGCGGTATTGCAGACCCGGATGGGCGTTCAGAGCCTGCTCGCGGGTATCGTGGTGAACACGGGCCTGTACTCGATCAACCTGATCATCACCGGCAACCGCTCCACAGTGGCCATCATGCGCAAGACAGACACGGTCTTCACCCTGATGAAGGACGGCGTGAAGGACACTTTTCTCGCGGATCAGTACAAGCTGGCCGTGGGCGTGATCGCGGTCGTACTGGTGGCGGTCTTCCTGATCCTGTTCATGCGGACAAAGCTCGGCCTGGCGATCCACGCGACGGGCTCGAACGCAGACATGGTGCGGTCTTCGTCCATCAACCCGGCATTCACGACGACGATCGGCCTGATGATCTCCAACAGCTTCACGGCGCTTTCCGGCTGCCTCTTTGCCCAGCAGGCCAAATCCTTTGACATCAACACCGGCTCCGGCATGGTGACGGTGGCACTGGCCTCGCTCCTGATCGGCGGCGTGTTTACGGCGCGGCGGAGCGTGTGGGTGCGGGTCATCGGCGCGATCGTGGGCACGTTTATCTTCCGCCTGGTCTATGCCATCGCCCTGAAGATGAACATGCCGGCCTATATGCTCAAGGCGGTCTCGGCGATCATCGTCGTGCTGGCGATCTCCGGGCCGTATCTCGTAAAGCAGCTGAAGCTCCTGCGGCGGCGTGCCGCGGCGAACCGGGAGAGGGGGGAAGCGTATGCTGATCCTCAATGATATCTCCAAGACCTTCAATCCCGGCACGGTGGACGCGAAGCTGGCCCTGAACCATGTCTCCCTGACGGTGAATGACGGGGACTTCATCACGATCATTGGCGCGAACGGCGCGGGGAAGTCCACGCTGTTTAACGCGGTCTGCGGCAGTTTTGTCACGGATACGGGCACGATCTTCCTCGACGGAAAGAATATCACGATGCTGGCGGAGCACAAACGCGCCCGGGTGATCGGGCGGCTGTTCCAGGATCCCATGCGCGGGACCGCGCCGGACATGAGCATCGAGGAAAACCTGTCCCTCGCGGCGGGTGAGGGCGGCTGGCTGAGCCATATGTCCCTGCGCAACCGCCGGGAATTCCGTGAGCGTCTGGCCCTGCTCGGCATGGGTCTGGAAGACCGCCTGAAACAGCCTGTCGGCCTGCTCTCCGGCGGCCAGCGCCAAGCCCTGACCCTGCTGATGGCAACCTATCATCCGCCGAAGCTGTTACTGCTTGATGAGCACACAGCGGCCCTGGACCCCGGCACAGCCCGGAAGGTTCTCGAACTGACCGCGTCCATTGTCCGCGAGAACGGCCTCACCTGCCTGATGATCACGCACAACATGCAGGATGCCCTGGACCTCGGCAACCGCACGATCATGATGGGTGCCGGTGAGATCCTCTATGACCTCTCCGGCCCCACCCGCGAAAAAGCCACGGTGCAGAGCCTTGTCCGCCTCTTCTCCGACGCTTCCGGCAAGACCACCGCCAGTGACCGGATGCTTTTGGGCCTGGACCTGGAAGCGGATACGCCTGATGAAGAAGATCGAATGGATGAAGAGGAGCCGAAGAAAGAGAAGAAGGGCAAGAAGAATAAAGGGAAAAAGAAGAAAAAGTGAGTGATTGGGGATCCATGATTTATCTGGAAACCGACAGGCTGGTCCTGCGGGATTATGTCGAAAGCGATTTTGAGGCCTATTACAGGCTCAAATCCGACCCGGAGACCATGTTTTACCTGCAGGACATCCAACTGCATTCGATTGATGAGGCGAAAGCTGATTTCGGGAAAGTGCTCTCAGATCAGGTGAGCGCAGACCGCCAGTTTTACTTCCTTCACATGGAATTAAAGAAATCCCATGAGCAGGTCGGAAGTATCGGATATACGGTGACGGATAATACCCCGGTCGGGAAACTCGTCCATCTGGGGTACTTTACCTATCCAAAATACTGGGGAAACGGATATGTTTCGGAAGCGGTGAAAAGACTCCTGGAATTCGCGTTCACGGAAAATGATGTTTACAGGGTCACGACCGGCTGTCTGGCGGAAAACAAAGGTTCCGAAAGGGTCATGCAGAAGAACGAGATGATCAGGGAAGCGGAACATCTGGATTATGAGTGGCACGACGGCAAAATGAAAACGCGCCTGGAATACAGACTGCTCAGGCGTGAATGGGAAAGGGGAGCAAAGCCGTGAAGATTGAGAAAGTCACCAAAGAGTCCTTTGTGGTCATCGGGAAAGAAGGTTCTACCCAGGACGGAGAGGGATTCATCCAGAAGCTCTGGGAGGGTGCCAACGCGCATTTTGACGAGATCGCGAACTTGGCCAAGCGTGACGAAGCTGGAAACCTGCTTGGTATCTGGGGCACCATGACGGATTTTTCACGTTCCTTTCAGCCGTGGGATGATTTCAACAGGGGGCTGTATCTGGCAGGGGCAGAGTGCAGGGATGATGCGGAAGCCCCCGAGGGTTGGGTCAAATGGACCATCCCAGCCTATGAATACCTGATGGTGGAGCGCGAGAGCGAAGATACGTTTTCGGAGATGCTGGAGTATATGAGGGAGAACAACATTACGCTTGCCGGTGCGGTGCATGATTTTTCCTGCCCGGAGACGGGGAAGGGGTATATGTTCTTTCCGGTTCGGAAGTTGTGAGAGACCCTCTCTGTCGCCTTCGGCGACATCTCTCCCAGAGGGAGAGACAAGGAGAAGCTAGGGTTTGTGAGAGGTTTGGGGTCAAGCCCTCTCTGTCGCCTTCGGCGACATTTCTCCCAAGGGGAGAGACAAGGAAATGCTTGGGCTTGTGAGAGGCTTGGGGTCAAACTCTCCGGCCACTTTGCGACATTTGCCCACTTTGGGGGACTCTTTGGTTACGGTACTGTGCAATCTGACCAACCCAACCAAAAGGCTCCCCATCGCAATGGGGAGCTCCCGCGAAGCGGGTGAGGGGTTTCCTATTTCAAAAGCCATCCACCGATAAAAACGATGGATGGCTTTGTCCATGAGGAAGGATCAGAAATGATCCTCTACCAAAATCGGTTTACGGGTGAATACCTGTTCCAATACTTCGCGGTTAGCGTGAACCACCGTATCCGCGCGATACTCCGCTTCGTTCAGGCTGACCGCGCCGCAGGCCAGCTGGCCGAGGGCGCGTTCCGATACGGTCAGATCCGGGGCTTCATCGATCGGAACCACTGCTTGATCCGTTACGGCCCAGGTACCGTTGTTTTGCGGAATGAGGTCGTCTGTGACCTGGATAACAAAGCGGGAACCCACGGGCTTGCAAATGGTTTCCAGGAGTTTCACGGCGTTGATGATGCGGATCATGTAATTCTGCGCGGAGGTCTTCTCGATCTCGTAGGCATTCGGGCAGCGGATGAGGTTCAGGAGTTCCAGGTCGCGGGGCAGGAAAAGACGGATCGTGCCGTAGTCGGCGGAGAAACGGGCCAGGAAGCCGAGGATCGCCTCGAACCCGGTGCGGCCTTCCCAGGCCAGGTCCTTCACTTCCAGGATGGCCGCGGGGTCGTGGCGGATGTCCTGGAAGATGACATAGGCGATGGGCCGGCTGCCGTCGCACAGCAGGTAGCAGAACTTCCGGTCCTTGTAGTACTCGCCTTTCAGGTGCTCGAGCATCGCCTCTTCGTTCCGGAGGATGGCCAGGTTGTAAGCCGAGGCAAAGCGGTTGTAGAGCGCTGTCCAGGCTTTCGAAGGATCGCCCGGTTTCCATAGTAGCGCCTTGCCATTGAAACGATAGTTCTTCAGTACTCCCGGTGCGAAGGTGTAGGTGTTCTTCCAGCAGACGGTTTCGTAGCCGAACTTCCGGTAGAAGGCGTGGCTGAAGGGATAGAGCGTCGATATGACCTCTCCGTCCGCGTAGGCGTGGGGGATCAGGGCCTGGAAGATCTCCCGGATGGAACCGGTATTCCGGTACTCCGGCAGCGTGGAAACCGCACCGATGCCGCCGTTGCGGACGGTTTTCCCATCCAGCCAGCATTCATACTGGTTGTTGATGATGCGGGCCATCAGCGTTCCGTCATCGTCAAAAGCACCCCAGTCCTGGAGTGTCTCTTTGACAGCCGTCTCGCGAGCTTTCTCCGGGTCCTCCATGCGCATGTGAAATGCCACATGCGAAACCAGCGCCGCGTCAAAGCGCTCCTGATCTTTCAGCAGTCGGACTTCCATGGGGATCCCTCCTCGAAGAGTTGATGAAGATGGTTGATCCAAAGGGTGGCTGTTTCCGTTGAGACAGCTCGTATGGCTGATTCGTAAAGATCGAATCCCTTTGGATCTGTTTCCCGCAACAGCGCCATGCTTTTCTTCGGCCCGAAGCAGCGCTTTCCTGTCAGGTCGCACCAGATTTCGAGGCTGTCTGTCAGAAGCCAGAGAAGTCGGTAACGGCCTTCGGGAGTGGGATGGGCGGAACGGTCCAGCATGCGGTCCAGCCATTCCAGACTGTCGGTATTCTGGCGGGAGGTCGGCAGAGGTTGGGCGTCGATGGCTGAACGAACATCGGAAATAAGTTTTATTCCGATCCCATTTGGGTCATAGACAGGCACAGCGTGATAGAGCTGGGGCCAGTCGGATGCATCAAGGTTTTCCAATGCGTTTGGATGCAGGAACCAGATATCCAACCGGCGTCCCTGTAGTTCGCCCTGGTCCCGCAGAGGCGCGGGTTTGTCGGTGATGGCCAGGGCGTCGAAATCGCTGAGGGTATCCTGGCTGCCGTCGGCAAAGGAGCCGTACACCAGCAGGGCTTGGGGCTGCCACTGGGCGATCAGGGTTTCGGTCAGGGATTGGCGTTCATCCACGGGCTCATCCCCTTTTCGGATTGCTGCGGTTCACGCGGCGGACAGGTTTGGGCAGGCTGCTCCGGGTTGGCTTTGCGGTGGGAATGGCTTTTCCGTCGCGGCCGATGCGGATGCGCTCGCCGCCTTTGGGCGGGACTGTTGGCTTTTCCGCGGAGGACTGGGCCTTTGCGGCGGTCTTGATCCGCACGGCCTGGCCCTGGCGGTTCACCTGGATGACCCGGGCGTCCCGGGGCAGGCGCGGCTTGGGCTCGGAGGGCGTGGTGATCTCCATCGGCCAGGGGTGCTCCTCGACGGGAAGACGGCGGCCGATGAGCTTTTCGACCTGGCCGAGCTGCTTAAGCTCGTCCACGCAGCAGAAGCTCCACGCGGTGCCGCCGCGGCCCGCGCGGCCGGTGCGGCCGATGCGGTGCACATAGGCTTCGGGCTCCATGGGCAGGTCAAAGTTGATGACGTGGCTCAGGCCCTCGATGTCGAGGCCGCGGGCGGCGATGTCCGTGGCGACGAGGACCTTGCACTCGCCTGTCTTGAAGCGGTTCAGGGCCGTCTGCCGGGCGTTCTGGGTCTTGTCGCCGTGGATGGCGGCCGCGTCGATACCCGCGCGCTTCAGGTCCCGGGCGATGCGGTCCGCGCCGTGCTTAGTGCGGGAAAAGACCAGGCAGTTTTCAACCTCCGGGCGTTTGAGGAGATAAGCCAGGAGGTGCTTTTTGTTGGCCTTGTCCACATAGAAGAGGGTCTGTGTGATGGCTTCAACCGGGGAAGAAACCGGGTCGACTTTCACGCTTTCGGGATCGCGGAGCAGGTCCATGGCCAGTTTCTCGACCTCTTCCGGCATGGTGGCGGAGAACATCAGGGTCTGGCGCTTGGTAGGGAGCTTGGCCGCGATGCGCCGCACGTCGTGGATGAAACCCATGTCGAGCATCCGGTCGGCCTCGTCGAGGACAAAGATCTCGACTTTGTCCAGCGAGACCAGGCCTTGGCCCATCAGGTCCCAGAGACGGCCGGGGCAGGCGACGACGATGTCCGCGCCGCGCTGCAGGGCTTCCTCCTGCGGTTTTTGGTTTACGCCGCCGAAGATCACGGCGGTGCGGGGGCTGAGCCCCTTGCCATAAAGGTTGAAGTTTTCCCAGATCTGGAGGGCCAGCTCGCGGGTCGGGGTCAGGACCAGGCAGCGGATGGGCCGAGCGCCGGATGCCGGCTTTGCCTGGAGGTTTTGCAGGATGGGCAGGGCGAAGGCCGCCGTCTTGCCGGTGCCGGTCTGGGCGCAGCCCAGCACGTCACAGCCGCGCAGGACCAGCGGGATGGTCTCGCGCTGGATGGGGGTGGGGGTCACATAACCCGCTGCCGCGACATTGCGCTTCAGCTGCGGGATCAGGGGAAGGGAATCAAAAGTCATACATCACGTTCCTGTTTCAGTTTGGGGCTTGGGTCCGAGCCATCATAACAAAATCCCGATGCCCTGTCAACTGCGCAAAAATGGCGCTTCCGCCATCTTGTACGGACGGAAGCGCCCAAGGTTTTGCGATTACTTCTGGCACATCAGGAGGACCTGGCGGCGCAGGATGCCGGAGAGGACTTCGGCGACTGTCTCCGGGTTGTCCGGATAGAGGACGGCCAGCAGTTCCGTGCGCGCGGTCAGCCACTGGTCAAAGGCCTGGCGGCTGGTGACGACGGCGGACTGTGCTTCGGGAGCCGCGGCTTTCCACGCGGCACTGGTAGCCTCGTCCAGATGCGAACGCCACAGGCGCTGCGCGCGGACAAACACGTTCTCGAACTGGTCGCGGGTCCTGGAATTGCCCAGCATGGTGAGGATAGTGGCTTCGCCTTCCTCGTGACTTTTGCAGAGGGATTCGACGATCTGCACCGTGCGGCTGCCGTCCGACTGTACGGTCAGGCCGCAGCTCACGCTGCCGCCGGCCATGAGGATGCTCGGCGCGGACTGGATCCGGCCGAAGATCATGCTGTCGGGGCGGTCCGCAGGGGCGTTGCCGTTCAGGTAGCAGAGCTCGGTGCATTGGAGCATCAGCCAGTCGGCCTTCTCCAGGGAATCTTCCATATTGGCGGCGATGTGCTCGAGGGCGGCGCGGTCCGCGGCGACCTTGACACGGTCCTTGGAAACGGTTTTCTGGGCCAGGAGGTCATACATCTCGCCGATTTCCCCGAGCCAGAGCTCGCAGAGATCGTCGAACTTGCTGTCAGCTGTGAATTCCTCGGCCTTGGCGAGAGCGTCCGCGTGATTCGGGCACAGGTTGAGCTCGTACCAGATCTCTTTACTTCCGGAGGCGGTCAGGGTGTACTCGCAGCTCTCACCGGCGCCGGTTCCTGGCGTTTTCGTCGGCGGCGGAGGAGGCGGAGGCGTGGGCGCCCAGGTGGGCGTTTGCGTTTCGTTGGAGAGGACCGGGATCCAGGACACCGTTTCGGTGCTGTAGTAGGCGATGGCGCTGTTCCAGACCCACTCGTCAAACACATTCCAGTCCTCGACCGTCCATGAATAGTTGAAGGTCAGGCTGTCGCCGGGGTGCAGCAGCGGGATGGTGCCCAGTACGATGAATTGGGCGTCGGGGTTGATGTCATAGACGTCGATGTTATAGAGGTCAACGTCGCCGTCGTTGGTGACGGTGATCTTGTAGTCGATGACCTCGCCTTCCTGGTAGCCGTTGGAATCCAGCGGGTTGTTGGTCACTTCTTTGAAGAGATACAGGCTGGGCGTGCCGGGGACGGGCGGGATGCCCGTCGGGATCGTGGCGTTGTCGGTCATGGCGTATTCCTTGCCGTCGGCGTCATGGCCCGTGACAGTTACCGTGTTCGTGAGCGAGCCGGTGTATGCATCCGGATAGGTGATCGTATACGTGAAGTAGAGGTCATCGATCTGGCCGGGCGTCATGACGTCATAGTGCACGGTGTCGCCGGTCAGGGGGTCGGTCAAATTCACGTCGTAGAGCTCTGCGGTGGAGGTGTTTTCCAGATAGATGTAGAAGGTGACAAGCTCGCCTTCCTGATAGTAGGGTCCGTCTTTCGGCGCGTTGAGGCTGACCTTCATGAGATCAAAGCCATACTGTTCCTTATCCGTGATCTCCGTGGTGTCGACAGCCACAGAGGACTCTTCCTTCTGTTCCGTGCCGGTGATCGGGCAGGTCCAGGTGACCGTGGCGGTGTTGATAATGAAACCGTCCTCCACATCCTCATGGGTAACCGTGTACTTGAAGGGAACGGTCCGTGTCTCCCCAGGCTGCAGGTCATAGATGATGGCATCCTGGCCGGGACAGTGGTCATCGCTGACCGCGAGGGCCGGGATGGCGACCTCGGAAGTATTGGTGATCACGACGTCATAGGTGACATCCTCGCCCTCTACATATCCGCCGAGGTTCTCGGATCCGCCGGTCACCATCTTGATCATGAAGACGGTCGTGGGATCCGGTGCCCACGGCGGCTGTTCGCCCACCTCGTGGATAAAGGAAACTTCGTTCGAGGTGACGGGGCCGACCTGGCTGTCACCCACAGCGGTATAAGCGATGTGCAGTTCGTTGCCGTTGACGACCTGGTTTTCCTCATACTTGTAGAGGAAAGTGTAGTTCCAGACATCACCGGGCAGGAGGCAAACGGACAGGAAACCCAGGTCTATGACAGTCGAGTCTCCTTCGGCTTCGACGTGCATCTCTGTGAGTTCAACGGGCACATTGCCGGTGTTGATCACGGTGACGGGATAATGGATGAAATCCGAATACCCTTCAAAGTCAAACCAGAAGGGTTCCGGATCGGGACAGGTCACGATCAGGGCAATGCTGGCTTCCTTGTCATCGGGAGGTACAGGTTCCGTGTCCAGCGGGATGTGGACCGACACATGGTTGGAGTACACAAAGGGCTCCTCCTGACCCGGGAGGTTCGCGATGAGCCAGATCTCGCGGTCTACGGCGCCCTTGGCCACATCGGCCGGCAGCACCTGGATGCCGACGTTGAAGGTGTCCGTTTCCGTCACCCAGTAGGTCGTGCCTTCGATCCGTGCATACCATTCCGTGCTGTCGTAGTTTCCGAGCGCCGCGCCGTACTCGCTCGGAGCGGCGTAGACGATGGCGCGGATCTGCAGCAGGGTATCGCCCTGGTTCTCTAGGGTCAACTGGGTGGTCACCCAGTCATTGAGCCCCTTGCCCGCGCCGGAGCCGTCCACGTTCCCGAGCCACAGGAGCGGGTTCTCGGGGCCCTCCCGCTTCAGGGGGATGATCTCCGTGCACTCGTTCGACCAGACAATGCCTTCGGGATCGCCGGGTGCGTTGGGATCGCCGGGGGCGGCATAGGTTCCCTCTTCAAAGGCGTAGCCCTTCCAATGGTACACGAGGGCGGGTTCCGTCAGGTCCTCCTCTTTGATGGTATGGTTCCAGCCCCAGATGTCGAAGGATTCGCCCGGGGCCAGGTTCTCCACTTCGTTTGGCCAGCCGTCGAGCTCGGTGCCGTTCTCATCCCAGAAGATCACGCGGAGATTGGTGAGAGGCACAGTGCCGGTGTTGGTCAGGAGGGTATGGAAGGCGGGGTTGTCGCCTTTCTCATACTCGGTTTTGAAGGTGTCGGTCTGGTCCACCGTGAGGGAAAGCGACGGGCCGTCATAGTCGTTCACCTGCAGGCGTACGCCAAGCGAATTGGATTTTATCAGGCTGGGATTGTCGCCGGCAAAGAGGTCGTCGCTGTTGTAGGGGAGGCCGCCGATCCGGTACCCACAGCCGTACCATTCAAAGGGGATGAGTGCGTTGGCCATTTCCGGCGGGAAGGTATAGCTGTAATCCAACGTAAAGGATTCACCGGGGGCCAGGGTGCCATAGGTATCCGTCGATACCTCGCTGAAACCGAAGAGATAGCGGATGCTGCACAGCTCCAGGGGCTCGCTGCCGTTGTTGGTGAGCCGGATATGGAAATCGACGGTCTCATTGACGTCAAACTTCATCTTTACCGGCTCCAGGGTGCCGTCGAGGTAGAGGGACGGGCCCTCCACGCCCTGTTCGAGGAGCTCGATGATCTGCACTTCGTCAAAGCATTCCCAGAGATTGCCGTAGCCGGGATCATAGACGTATTCCACATTGGCATAGAAGACGATGTTGCTGTACTCGAAAGGAGTATCGCAGGTCTCCCCGCTCTCGGAGGAAATGTAGAAACCGTCGTTGTAGTTATCAATGGAGATCGCATGCGGGATGCGCCAGCTGAAGGTCTGCCCCGGTTCCAGAACCTCGGGGAAAGTCAGCCCCGCGGCGTCGCCGTCGCTGTCGCGGTAGGTCACCGGAACATCGCCGATGTTCTCAACCACCCAGTCCACTTCGACCACCTGGCCCACATGGTAGGGTCCGCTCACGCAGGAGGCCGAGAGGTCGATCTCTGCGATGGGCAGGTCTTCCTCGCCGCCTTCCAGTTTGGGGATGTCGCGCGTTTCCACATGGCTCGGATCGCGCTTGCAGACGCGCTTCTCAAGGCCCGGGCTGGTTGTCGTGGCGGGAGTGACGACTTCCCAGTCGCCCCAGTCATGGCCGAGTGGCTCGGTATCGAAATACCAGACGTGCGTGTGATCGCGGGAGCAGATGCGCACGTCGCGGCCGGGATCCGTGCAGGTGGCGGGGATGTCCACCTGTCGTTCGCCGTAATCATGCCCAAGCGGGCCGCGGCGCTCGGTCTTCTCTGCCCCGCAGCGGGCGCAGCGGTAGTAATCCAGGCCGTTCCCCGTGCAGGTGGCGGTGGTCTTGTACCAGTACCAGTTGTGGCCCAGCGGCTCGATTTCGTCCTGATAGGACTCGCCGCAATTGGGGCATTTGTAGAGCGCAAGTCCCCACTCCGTACAGGTGGGCTGCCGCTGCACGGTCTTCACAAAGTGATGGTCCGGACATTTGGCTGATTGCGCCGAGGCGGGAACCACGGACGCCAGCAGCATCAGAGAGAGGATCAACGCGAGCCATTGCCGTTGCTTCATCGAAGCATGCCTCCTTTGTCTGGGTTGGTTCTATGGGGGACGTTATTCTTTTTCTTGATATCCGGAAAGGTTCCGGCTTTGTATACAACAGTATACCGGAATTTCTCCGTTTTGTCCATACCCATTCCGGATTTGTCCATCGCGTTGTTGCTGTTTCGTCCATCATTCCGTGCGCCACTTGCACTGCCGGTTTGGCTGTGGTATCATGACGGCGAGATCAACCGAGAGGTGCGTTATGGACAAGACCTTTCCCTGGCGGGATTTTCTCCGGCGGCTGGCGGTGATCGCCATTCCGGTCGCCCTGCAAAACTTATTGACCACGACCGGTTCCATGGTGGACACCGCCATGATCGCGCCGCTGGGCAAAGAGACCGTGGGCGCTCTGGGACTCTGCGCGCAGTTTTCCTCGCTGATGTTCAGCTGCTACTGGGGCTTTGTGGGCGGCGGGATGCTGTTCTACGCCCAGTACTGGGGCGCGAAGGACGACGACGGCATCAACCGCTCCTACGGCCTGACGTTGATCTGCATGATGACGGTGGGCATTATCTTCGGGTCGATGGCGGTCCTCTTCCCGGAAACCGTGATGCGGCTGTACACCGACAAAGAGATCTTCTGGCCCATCGGTGTGCGGTACCTGAAGATTGCGGGCTTTGCCTGGCCGCTGACCACGTTCTCGATGTGCATGGCGGCGCTGCTGCGCTCCACGGAGAAGGTCAAGATCCCTCTGTACGGCGCCATTGCCAGCGTTTCGACCAATATCCTGCTGAATTGGCTCTTCATCGAGGGCCACTGGGGCTTCCCACGCCTGGAGGTCGAAGGTGCGGCCCTCGCCACGGTCTGCGCCGCGCTGGTGAACGTGGGCACCATCCTGTTCTTCGTGGTCCGGAAGAAGGATCCCCATGTGCTGAACATCCGGAAGCATTTCCGCTGGAACCGGCCCTTTGTGAAGGAATACTTCATCAAGTGCTTCCCGATCCTGTGCAATGAGATCCTGATCGGCGTGGGGAACATGGTCATCAACATCGTGCTCGGCCGACAGAGCCCGTCCGCCGTGGAGGCCACGGCCGTGTTCCGCACGCTGGAGGGCCTCGTGATCGGGTTCTTCGCGGGTTTCTCCAATGCGGCCAGCATCCTGGTCGGCAAGGAGGTCGGCGCCGGGAACCTCGAGACGGCCTGGCGACGGGCGATACGCCTGATTTATCTCTGTATGGCCTTTATCGCCATGCTGGGGATCATCCTGATCGCGGTGCATCACCCGCTGCTTTCCGTCATGTCCCTCGAGGGCGAGAGCCTGCGCATCGGCTTCGGGATGCTGTGTGTCTACGGGGTCGCCTCAATCATCCGCATGGGCAACTGGACGCAGAACGACACCTATCGATCCGCCGGGGACGCGGCGTTCGGCACGACCCTGGAGATCGTCTTCATGTTCGTAATGGTGATCCCGATGGTCTGGCTCAGCGGCATGGTGTGGCACTGGGACTTCCTGCTGGTTTTTGCCTGCTGCTATATCGATGAGCCGATCCGCTTCGTGATGATGCAGATCCATCTCTACAGCGGGAAGTGGATCCAGCCCGTGACCCCGGAGGGCAAGGCCGCGCTGCCCGCGTTCCGCGCCAATCTCCGGCGCGGGAAGGCAGCTGCGCCGTAAACAGCAAAAAACCCTTGCCAACCGTGGCAAAAGGCGGTACAATGCACCCAATGGGATAACCCTTAAATGAATCAAGCAAGGGAGGCCGATGCTGTATGACCGTAAAAGAAATCATGGACAATGCCAAAGACAAAATGGGCAAATCCGTCGCCAGCTATGAAAGGGACATGATGGCCCTGCGCGCGGGCCGCGCCAATCCGCAGGTGCTGGACCGCATCACCGTGGATTACTATGGCAGTCCCACCCCGATCACCCAGGTGGGCGGCGTCTCCAGCCCGGAACCCCGTCTGCTGGTGATCAGCCCCTGGGACGCCACACTCCTGAAGCCCATTGAGAAGGCCATCCAGGCCAGCGACCTCGGCATCAATCCCACCGACGACGGCAAGGTGATCCGCCTGGTCTTCCCGGCTCCGAGCGAGGAGCGCCGCAAGGACCTCGTGAAGCAGGCCCGCAAGGAGGCTGAAGAGGCGAAGGTCGCCGTCCGGAACATCCGCCGCGACGCGATCGAGCAGATCAAGAAGCTGAAGAAGGCGTCCGAGATCACCGAGGACGACCAGCGTGAGGCCGAGACTGAAGCCCAGAAGATCACCGACAAGGCGATCAAGGACGTAGATACGGTCTGCGCCGCCAAGGAAAAGGAGATTATGGAGGTTTGAGGCCGGAAGACGCGCTGGGCCTGCCCCTGGACAAGGCGCTCCGCCGCTGGACGGAGGCCGGCCTTGCCATACCCGCGATCCGTGAAACCGCCGACCCGAAAGGTGCCCGTACCGACGGGACCCTTCGGGTGGTGCGGGTGAAGGAAGGGGAATGGGTGGTGGCGAGGTTTTATGATGGGGTACCGAAGCGGGTGAATGAAGCCTGATGACTGCAGCCCTGCAATGCGGGGCTGCGGGTTTTCTTACGAGCAAGGAGGTCGTTTTCTGCCATGCCCACCCAAGGCCTGACCCGCGTTGATTTCCCGGTCCTCCCGCAGCATGTGGGCATTATCATGGACGGAAACGGGCGCTGGGCGAAAAAACACCGCCTGGCTATTGCTTTCGGGCACCGGGCGGGAACGGAAAACCTGCGGGAGATCATCCGGCATACGGACGACCTCAAAATCGCGGCGCTCTCGCTCTATGCATTCTCGACCGAGAACTGGCGGCGCTCGACGGACGAGGTCGCGGCGCTGATGCAGCTGATCCTTGACTTCTTTGCCTCGGAGATCGACGAGCTGGACGAGAAGAACGTGCGGATCACGATCCTCGGGGACAAGGACGGCCTGCCGAAAAAGCAGCGCGACACCCTGCTGGAGGCGGAGGCGCGCACGGGGAAGAACACCGGCCTGCGGCTCAACATTGCGATCAACTACGGCGGGCGGGCGGAGATTGTCCGGGCCGCGAAAGCCCTTGCGGAGGAAGCGCGGGACGGCAGGCTCGATCCCGCCGCCATTGATGAAGAAGCCTTCGCGCAGCGTCTCTACACGACCGGCCAGCCCGATGTGGACCTGCTGATCCGCACGAGCGGAGAGATGCGGCTTTCAAACTTCCTACTGTGGCAGTGCGCCTATGCGGAGTTCATCTTCCCCGAAAAGCTGTGGCCGGACTTCACGGTGGCCGATTACGACCAGGCATTGACGGAGTTTGCGGGGAGGGCCCGGCGGTTCGGCGGGCGGTAATCATTTCACGGGAGGCTTGGTGATGAAGAAACGTGTGATTACAGGAGCAATCCTGTCGGTTGTTGCGGGGACGCTGATCTATTTCGGCGGCGTCTATTTTGCCGTGGTTGCTTTGGTCTGCATCTGCTTTGCCCTGTCGGAGGAGTACAAAGCCATCCGCGGCGCGGGATACCATCCTGTTGCGGAACCCACCTGGGTTGCCCTCGGCATCAGCATCCCGCTGGCGCTGAGCTTTGGCCACATGGTCGTGGTGCCCATTCTCATGGGGGCCAGCCTGGTCACGATCGGCGCGGTGATTTTCCGCGGGCTGCAGGACCAGTGGGCTGCCGCCGAAGCGAAGCCGCAGGATGAATCCGAGGAGTCCCAGGAGTCTCATCCGGATAACCGCATCCTCGATGCCGTGATGAGTCTGCTGCCCCTCTATTCGATCGTACTGCCGGGCCTTGCGATCATTTCCCTGACGCAGATTTCCCCGCTTTCGGTGCAGCGTGTGATGCTGCTGATGCTCATCGCGGTGCCGGTGGTGGGGGATACGACCGCCCTCTTTGTGGGCCGCGCGATCGGCGGCCCGAAGCTCTGCCCGGCCGTGAGCCCCAAGAAGACCTGGTCCGGCGCGATCGGCGGACTGGTGGGTTCCATGATTGCGGCGCTGCTCATCCGGCTGATCGCGGGCTTCATCTGCGCGCCGACAACGGAGCTCCCGCGGTGGGTCCTGTGCTGCGCGATCGGCCTGCTGGGCGGGATCGCCGCGCAGCTGGGTGACTTGTTTGCCTCGATGGTCAAGCGACACTGTGGCATCAAGGACTTTTCCGAGATCTTCCCCGGCCATGGCGGGATGCTGGACCGGCTTGATTCCATCCTGTTTATGTCGATTGTTCTGTATTGCTGCAGGCTGTTGTTCTTTGCATAATGAAAAGAGAGCTTAAGGAACTGTTCGATCCCGCAGCAAACCTCTCCACCGCAAGCGGTCCCCCTCCCCTTTCAGGGGAGGTTTTATGTAACTTTTTACCCTAATCTCCCCTGGAATGCACATCAATAGTACGAAGTACTATTGTTCACGAAAAATGAAAATGCTTCGTATTTTCACAGTAAAGAGGAGATGTCGCCGCAGCGACAGAGAGGTTTCTGTCAAGGCATTACGATTTGAACAGCTACAGTTCAAAACGAACCGCGTTTTGTTATACGCAGAATTTCCTGACCCATTCCAGAAAACCCTTTTCCTCCTCATACAATCCATGCCCAAGGCCTTCCACCATGCGCAGTTCACAGCCCGGGATTCTCGCTGCCATGTTGATCGAACCCGCGGCGGTGGCGATCCGGTCGTCCGTGCCGCCGATGACAAGGGTCGGGCACTGGATGCGGTATAATTGATCATAGGTATAGTGATTCAGGCAGGATGTCGCCTGGATCATGAAGCGGTCAAGGGATTCCGGCTTGCCAAAATCGCCCAGCATGCGCAGGGCACGCTCGACTTTCCGGAAACGCTCCGGCGTGTAGGAGCGTTCGGCGGTGTCGAGCATGATACCCTGATAGTCGCCCTGTTTTGCCATCTCGATCCAGTGCCCGATCACCGCGCGCCCGGTTTCGTTGGCCCGGCTCGCGGTCACGGTCAGGACCAGTTTCCGTACGCGATCGGGGTGGTCGATTGCCAGCCATTGTGCAATCATCCCGCCGAGAGAGATCCCCATCACGGCTGCCTGCGAAAGGTCGAGCACGTCCATCGCGAGGTTCAGGTCCTCCGCCATTTCGCGGGTGGTCATGCCTTCCGGCAAGTTGTCACGCCTGCTGAACACCCACACGGTGAAATCCTGCGTCAGCGGGCGGTAAAACATCGGATAGGACAAAGCCGAAACCTTCAGGCTCTTCAGCCCGTCTTCCACGCCGGGGATGATGATCAGGTTCTTTGCTCCGTCTCCGAAACGGATATAGTTCATACTGCCGGTTGGTAGGTCGAGACGGCTGTTGATGAGATTTGGCATTGGGACGCCTCCGGGCTTTTTTTCGTTCAGAGGATACCACAAACCCGGCTTGACCGCAAGAAGCCCGAACTTCCGGAAAACTTTTGTTTTACCCGATTGCCCGACCCGCTTGGATATGCTACAATAGGGCTGCGGCGCAAGAGGTGCCGCTTCATGATGAATCCAAAGACAAAAAACGGAGGAAACTGCCATGCAATTCGGTCATTTCGACGAGGCCAGACGCGAGTATGTCATCACCGATCCACGCACGCCCATGCCCTGGGCCAACTATCTCGGTTCCCCCGCCTACGGCGCCATCGTGACCCAGAACGCCGGCGGCTATTCCTTCGTGAAGTCCGGCGCGGCGGGGCGCATCCTGCGCTATACCTTCAATCAGTTTGACGAACCCGGCCGGTATATCTACCTGCGGGACGAAGCCGACGGTGACTTCTGGTCCGCCTCATGGCGCCCGGTCGAGAAGCCCCTGGACGAGTTCAAGACCATCACCCGCCACGGCACCAGCTACACCGAGATTGAGTCTGCCTACAAGGGCATCGAGAGCAAGGTGCTGTATTACGTCCCGATGGACGCGACCCATGAGGTCTGGCGCGTGAAGGTGAAGAACAGCGGCGACACGCCCCGGAAGATCGGTGTTTTCAGCTATTGCGAGCTGACGACCGAGAGCTTCTATACGCAGGACCTGGTGAACCTGCAGTACACGCAGTTCATCACCACGACTACCTTCCACGGCGACCACATCCTCCAGCATATCAACCAATTCTGCGACCTGAACGAGGACGGCGAGAACGGCCGCGAGCGCTTCTTCGGCCTGGCTGGTGCACCGGTGGTCAGCTATACGGGCCGCCGCGAGCGCTTCCTCGGCACGCACCGCTTTGACAGGCCCCAGGGCGTGCTGAACGGCAAGCTTGACAACACCCTGAACTTCAACGGCAACCCCTGCGGTGCCCTGCATACCGTGCTCGAGCTGGCCCCCGGCGAGGAGAAGACGATCGCCTTCCTCCTGGCCCAGAAGGGCGAGAAGGCCGCCCGTGCCCTGATCGACGCGTATACCGACACCGCCGCGAAGGTGGACGCTGAGCTGAAGGCCCTGATCGACTACTGGCACGGCGAGCTGGAAAACCTCGTCGTCAAGACCCCGGACGACGACTTCAACAACATGGTGAACACCTGGAACGCCTTCCAGTGCTTTACGACCTTTGTATGGAGCCGCGCGGCCTCCCTCGTCTACTGTGGCGAGCGCAACGGCTACGGCTACCGCGACACCGTGCAGGACATCCAGGGCATCATCCACCTCGATCCGGCCATGGCCAAGGAGCGCATCAAGTTCATGCTCTCCGGCCAGGTCCATCACGGTGCGGGCCTGCCCCTGGTGAAGTTCACCCACAACCCCGGCCATGAAGATACCCCCGAGCAGGACAGCTATGTCAAGGCGACCGGCCACCCGAAGTACCGCGCCGACGATGCGATGTGGCTCTTCCCGACGGTCTACAAGTACGTGGCTGAGACCGGCGACAAAGCCTTCATGGACGAGGTCATCCCCTTCTGCGATTATGACGAGGGCACCGTCACCGAACACCTGAAGCGGGCCATTGATTTCACGATGAACCACCTCGGCGGCCACGGGATGCCAGCCGGCCTGCACGCCGACTGGAACGACTGCCTGCAGCTTGGCGCCAGCGGCGAGAGCTCCTTTGTGGCCTTCCAGTTCTACTATGCGATGCTGCTCCTCGACGAACTGATGCCCGACCGTCCCGAGTACGCCGAATACCGGACCTGGCTGCGCGCCACCGCAAAGGATCAGCTGGAGAAGATCAACAAGTTCTTCTGGGAGGACGACCGCTTCCTGCGCGGCTACACCCAGGACGGAGCCGTCATCGGCTCCAAGAACGACCCCGAGGCATCGATGTGGATGAACCCTCAGTGCTGGGCCGTCATCTCCCGCGGCGGCACGGTGGAGCAGAACGAGAAAGCTATGGAGAGCGTCCACCGTGAGCTGAACACGCCCAACGGTATCGAGCTCATGGCGCCTTGCTACAAGAAGCACTTCTTCGAGACCGCCTACATGAAGCTCTTCAACCCAACGACCAAGGAGAACGGCGGCATCTTCTGCCAGCCCCAGGGCTGGGCGATCCTGGCCGAGGCCCTGCTGGGCCACGGCGGCCGCGCCTTCGAGTACTTCAAGGAGAGTTGCCCCGCCGCCTACAACGACCGCGCGGAAATCCGCGAGGTCGAGCCCTACGTCCACAGCCAGTTCATCGAGGGCCACGAGACGCCCCAGCCCGGTCGCGCGCATGTGCACTGGCTGACCGGCACGGCGTCCACGGTCATGGTCGGCATGGTGGAGGGCATCCTTGGCCTGCGCCCAACCCCCGACGGCCTGTGCATCAGCCCCGCGATCCCCGCGGAATGGGACGGCTTCACGATGGACAAGACCTTCCGCGGCAAGCGCCTGCACATCACGGTCGACAACAGCGCCCACCACGAGGGCTTCGCCGGCAAGGTACTGGTGAACGGCCAGGAGATTGCGGACGGCCTGCTGACGGACGCGGTGCTCAGTGACGGGTGCGAAGTCAAAGTCATCATGTAATCCGGTACTTGACAATTATCCCAAAACAGTTACAATAAAAGCGAAGAGTGAACCACGCAAACGGTTGCTCCTCAAGTTCGGACAGTGATTGCGGCTACGCCGCAGAGACAGCCGTCACTTGGCAGAGTGGCGGCTGTTCTTCTTATGGGTCTTTCGAATCAGAATCGATACCGTAAACGGTCCGATATGAAACGTCAGTCTCATAAGCATCACCTCCTTTCGGAGGGATGGAGCAACCGCCAGCGCGTTTGTTGTTCACTCTTCGGCCCTTGCGGGCAAGGGAGATCGTATTACACGGGCGAGTATTTGTCAAGCACACGCGATGCTTTGTCAAAGGACATGAATTGCATCGACCTCTGAGCAACTTGCTTCGGGAGGCGCTGAGCGTAATCAGGCAGGATGTTCAGAGCGTACCAAGATAGGCCACGGCGGCCGTATTTGCAGCGTTGACACCGCTGTAGAAGGTGTTTAGCGCGGTGAGTTCTGCCAATGTATAGGTGTAGGACGTGAGTGTATCGAGCTGTGCAGAGATCTTGCGGGTGGTCGCGTTGATCTTCGTCATCTCCTGATACAGTGTGTACTGATTCTGGCGGATTTGCTCCAGATTGGCGATGATGATACTCAGTTGCGCGATGATGAGATTCTGGCGGAGTTCACTTTCATAGAGATTGTAGGCGCCGTTTGGCCCTGTCAGTTCATCGCAGCGTCCGGAAGACAGGTATTCATAAATGCTTGTTAACGCGGAGAGATTACGGTATTTCGGGAAGACATAGTCAGCCTCATAGTATTTGTCGATCATGCGCTGCAGCGCAGCCTTGTTTTTGTTGAGAGATGCCAAGCCGTTGTTTCGTGAAGTTGCCCACGCGTTTAGGTCTGTGTTATATTTGCTTAAGGTGACATCATTCGACTGCTGAGCCTTCTGCCGTTCCTTCCTGATTTCTGCGTTTTTCCTTATGCGTGAAAAATCGGATTCTTTAAGATGCTTCTTGTAAAGTACGATCGTTATGATGATCATGGTAATTGCCGCAATGAGCATAATCCAACTCAGGGTCTGAACACTCTTCGGCCCAGAGTTGGCATAACTGTTGCTATAGGCGCTTATATCCTCGCCTGATACGACAGACCAATTATGTGCTTTAAGCTGATACTCCTTGGAACCGTAATACGAGGCGTTTGAGATGAATCCAATAACGGCAATCAGCAGGAATATCCCGGCAAAAACGAAAAGGAATAAGTTCAGGTACCGCCCCTTTATAAATGTCCAGTAGCTTTCGTGATAATCTCCCATTTCGGATGGAACTGACTTCAGCGAGGGTGCTGCCGGCTTCCTTGCATCCTGCTTTGCCGTGAACTGGTCGATGACCTCGTCCATTACGACCATCTTGCTTTCCAACTCAATTGCGTGCTGCAAATAACCTATAGTTTGATTTTTGGTCAATTCTGCCATAGAAGATACCTCCATTCTGGGAGTACTGCACAGTTTGCTGATGTAGCATTAGAATACACCACTTCAGGTGTATTGTCAAGCAAATCCCTCCCTACCCGCTTATACTGTACTCAACGCGGAAGGGAGGGATTGAGGATGAAGCCATGGAACCAGATCCTGCGCGAGCTGCGGGAAGACCATGACTTCTCTCAGGCGAAGGTCGCAAAAGTCCTCGGCACTACGCAGCAGGTCTACTCCCGATATGAAAATGGCATTAACGAAATCCCTTTGCACCATCTACGGACTCTGTGCCTGTATTACCAAGTCAGTGCCGATGTGATCCTCAGTATTCCCAAATACAAAAAAGAGAAGTTGCAAAATTATACTCATGAAGCCCAAAGAGTTATAGAAGCATGACCTATCTGATTGCTAGATGCAGATAGGTTTTTATTTTGTTTACAGAAGCAAAGGATAAAGCAAGGCCATTATTCAAGTAAATCAAAATGAAAGGCCGCATCAACGGTCTTATGGATTGAATCGGTGTTTACAAACCATATTTCTTTCTCCGCTTCTCCGCGGTTTCATAGACAGCATTATCAGCCCTGACTGAAATAATGATGATCGTCATAAGATCATCTTTGAAGGAGAGTCCATATACGACTCGGAGCCCCGCTTTCTTGAGCTTGATCTTGAACAATCCTGACAAATCGGTCCCGCCAATGTGGCCGAGCGGTTTTCCGTAACCATCCGGATAGCCGGGGTTTTGCGCAACCTTCCGGATCGCTTTTAAAACCTCCGGTCGCACTGACTGATTCAGTTCGGCTAGGTCTTTGCGGGCTTCCGGCAAATACTTGATTTCCCAGCCGCTCATTCGATTTCCACATCCTCTGCCGCGTCAATATCTTCTTCCGAGATGCCCAGGTAAGCCATGACTTCGTCTTCCGGAATGGCATTGCGCAGATTGCCGTTTGCCAGGCGCTCTTGCGCCAGCATCAGAAGGTTGTAGTTTTCCTCAATCTCGCTGAGGCGCATATATTCTTCGGGTGAGAGCAGAACAGCTTCCGGAGTGTTGTTTTTCAGGACGATAAGCTGCGGTTCATTGCGCAGGCGGCCAAAGACCTTTGTAGCTTGGCCTTTGCTGAATTGGGAAATAGGTACCAGCGACTGGAGCATATTAGCGCGAAGGGTCATGATCAGAACCTCCTTTCGGATTGGCAATTCGATTATAAACGAAATTTTAGTAAATTGTCAATTAAATTTTCCGACAATATAATACTGCCTTGCTTTTTCCATATCAAACCTCTATAATATAAAAAGACCCACAGAAACGGAGGCCGCCGATATGCAGAAAACCATGGTGCGCGATCTGACCCGGGGACCTGTGGTGCCCCTCCTGTTCAAATTCGCCATGCCGCTGTTTTTTTCCAATGCCCTGCAGGCGGTCTATAACCTGGTGGACATGGTGGTCGTGGGGCAGGTGATCGGCGACGCGGGTATGTCTGCGGTATCCATCGGCGGCGATATCCTGCATCTGCTGACCTTTATCGCGATGGGCTTTGCTTCCGCAGGGCAGGTACTGATTGCCAGGGCCGTGGGCGAGCAGCGGCCGGATGACATCCGCAAGACCATCGGGACGATGTTCACGCTGCTGCTCAGCACGTCTGTGGGTATCGCACTGATCTGCTTTGGTTTGCGGCACCATGTTCTGCAGTGGCTCAATACGCCGGGTGAAGCCCTGGATTATACCATGGATTACATGGTGACTTGCATCGTGGGCTTGCCCTTTATCTACGGCTATAACATTGTCAGCGCCATCCTGCGCGGCATGGGAGACAGCAAGCGGCCGTTCGTGTTCATCGCTGTCGCCGCGGTGCTGAACACCGCGCTGGACCTGCTGTTCGTGGCTGTCTTCAAATGGGAGGTCTTCGGCGCCGCGCTGGCGACCGTCATCGGACAGGGTATCAGCTTTGTGGCCTCGATCATCTATTTGTACAAGAAGCGTGAGGCCTTTGGCTTCGACTTCAAACCGGCCAGCTTCCGGCCCGATCCGGTCGCGACCAAGCGTCTGCTGGCCCTTGGCATTCCGATGGCCATCCAGTCCGCCGCCATCAACCTCTCCAAGATCGTGCTGAGCGCGTGGATCAACGCGACCGGCGTCGAGAACTCCGCGCTGGCCGGTGTGTATAACAAGATCAACATGATGGCGGGCATCATCTCGCAGTCCTTCACCACCGCCGGCAGCAGCATGACGGGCCAGAACCTCGGTGCGCGGGCTTATAAGCGGGTCAACGTGATCCTCGCGACGGTTCTGACGGTCGGGCTGGTCATCGCTGTGCTGGGCACCGGAGCTATGCTGCTCTGGCCAGATGCCATCTATGGGATGTTCAACAGCAAGGAAGGCTTTGCCGAGGCGGCAGCTGTCCTGACCCTTCCCATTATCCTGAATCTCTTCGGATCGGCCACGCGCAGCGCCGCCTTCTCCCTGATCAACGGCTCGGGCCGGTCCAACCTGAACCTGGCTGTGGCGATCATCGACGGCGTAATCAGCAGGGTAGGCCTGGCTGCGCTGCTGGGCTTCGCGCTGAACATGGAATGCAAAGGCTTTTGGCTCGGCGATGCCCTGGCGGGCTTCATGCCGTTTGTGATCGGCGGCACGTTCTATCTCTCCGGGAGATGGAAAATGGAAAAGAAGCAAGCGTGACCCGAAATATGCTACGCAAAAACCTCCCTGAACAATCGCAGGGAGGCTTTTGCTTTACGCCATCAGTTCATCAGAACTTCAGCGGATTCACGCGGACCGCGGGGCCCATGGTGCTGCTCAGGTAGACCGAGCGGACATAGGTGCCCTTGGCGGCAGCGGGCTTTGCCTTGATGATGGCTTCCATCAGAACAGCCAGGTTCTCGTTCAGCTTCTCGACGCCGAAGGAAACCTTGCCGATGGGGCAGTGGATGATGGCGGTCTTGTCGAGACGATACTCGACTTTACCGGCTTTGATGTCCTTCACGGCGCGGGTCACGTCCATCGTGACGGTGCCGGACTTGGGGTTCGGCATGAGGCCCTTGGGGCCTAGGACGCGGCCGATGCGGCCGACGAGGCCCATCATGTCAGGAGTTGCAACGCAGACATCGAAGCCAAACCAGTTTTCCTGCTGGATCTTGGCGATCATGTCCTCAGCGCCCACGAAGTCAGCGCCGGCGGCTTCCGCTTCCTTGGCCTTCTCGCCTTTGGCGATGACCAGGACGCGGATGGTCTTGCCGGTTCCGTTGGGCAGAACCACGGCGCCGCGGACCTGCTGGTCAGCGTGGCGGGGGTCAACGCCCAGGCGGACGGAGACTTCCACGGTCTCGTCGAACTTGGCCTTGCCGGTCTTGATAGCCAGGTCACAGGCCTGATCGGGGTCATACAGGGTCGCGGAGTCGATGAGCTTCAGGCTCTCCGCATATTTCTTGCCATGCTTCATTCTAATTCCTCCCATGTGGTGTTAGCGGCACTCTGTCCTCCCACATTTGTCCGATGATTACTGTTCGACGGTGACACCCATGCTGCGGGCGGTACCGGCCACCATGCTCTCGGCGGCTTCCAGGCTCGCGGCATTCAGGTCGGGCATCTTGATCTTGGCGATCTTGGTGACCTGCTCCTTGGTCAGCTGGCCAACCTTGTCGCGGTTGGGGCGGGCGGAAGCGGTCTCGATGCCCAGTTCCTTCTTGATCAGCACCGGCGCCGGCGGCGTCTTGGTGATGAAGGTGAAGGAACGGTCAGAGTAGACGGTGATCACGACGGGGATAATCAGGCCCACATCGTTCTTGGTGCGCTCGTTGAACTCCTTGCAGAAGCCGGGGATGTTCACGCCGTGCTGGCCGAGCGCCGGACCGATGGGCGGGGCCGGGTTGGCCTTGCCCGCGGGAACCTGCAGCTTGATGAATGCAGTGACTTTCTTTGCCATGGTTATGGCACCTCCTAAACTTTTGTGGTCATGCGGAAGCTTTGGGCTTCCTCCCACGTCCCCCCCACCCGGGAAGGACTGTTCCATTCAGCGTGGGCTTTATCAGTCCACGCGCTGAACCTGATCCATGGGCAGCTCCACCAGCTGCTCGCGCCCGGCGAACATCATCACCTTCACCTTGACGGTGCCCAGCATCGGATCGATATCCTCGACCGGGACGATGAGGTTCTCGAGCGTGCCGGAGAGGACGCGGACATCCTGCCCGATGGCAATGTCCGTCTTGACCTCGGCGGCCACGGGGTTGAGCATGGCCTCCACCTCCGCGTCGGAGAGGGGGACCGGCTTGCTCTCGGGGCCCACAAAGCCCGTCACGCCGCGGGTATTGCGCACGAGGTACCAGCTCTCGGTGGTCCAGATCATCTGCACCATCACGTAGCCGGGATAGATCTTGCGCTGCACCTTGACGCGTTTGCCCTTGCGGATCTCCTCGACTTCTTCCATGGGGATCCGGATGTCGCGGATCAGTTTGGACATCTCTGCGGAGTTTTCCACGCTCTTCTGCAGGGTGTCGAGAACCTTGTTCTCATACCCCGAATAGGTGTGGACGACGTACCAGCACAGTTTGCCCGCCTGTTCCTGCGGCACCATCGAATCCTGGAATTCCTTGGTGTTGTCGCTCATGTTCTTGCTCCTGAAAATGGGGTTGGATTACTCGTTATCGGTGGTGATCGGAGCACTGGTTTCCTGGGATTCGGGTTCCGCGGATTCCTGCGTTTCGGTTTCCGTGTTTTCCGTTGTCCCGGCGGCCTCAGCAGACTCGGAAGTATCGGTAGATTCGGTGCTTTCCGTAACGTCGGTCGACTCGGGATTCTCCGTTGTCTCCGTCGGTTCGGTGTTCTCCGTATTCTCCGTGCCTTCGGCGGTCTCGGCAGCCTCTTCCGTCACTCCGGTCTCAGCGGCAGCTTCGGTGGTCTCTGCGGCCTTCTGGATATGCAGCGCGTTCACCAGTCTGGCGGAACCGAAGTCAAACAGACCGATGATGAGCATCATGACCAGCACAAACACCAGCACGATGATGGAGTAGCGGATCAGCTTCTGCTTGCTGGGCCAGGTCACGCGCTTGAGCTCGTTGACCATGTTCTTGAAAGGCGTCGCAATGCGCTTGGGCAGAGCTTTGAACCAGGCAATGACCTTGTTTTCAGCCTTGGCCTCCTGCTTTGCGCCGTCCTTCGCCTTCTTTTCGTCAGCCATTGTTTTCACATCCTCACGCTATGTTTGCGGGGCATTACCGGGTCTCGCGGTGCACGGTGTGCTTCTTGCAGAAGGGGCAGTACTTCTTCAGCTCGACGCGGTCCGGGGTGTTCTTCTTGTTCTTCATGTTGTTGTAGTTGCGCTGCTTGCACTCCGTGCAGGCAAGGCAAATCTTCTGACGAACGCCTTTCGCCATACCTGGGCACCTCCTGCGTCAATTATTCGATGACCTTGGCCACGACGCCGGAGCCAACGGTGCGGCCGCCCTCGCGGATAGCGAAGCGCAGGCCCTGCTCCATGGCGATGGGCGTGATCAGGGTGATCTCCATGTCGATGTTGTCACCGGGCATGACCATCTCGACGCCGTCGGGCAGCTTGATG
>JAFZPI010000022.1 GCA_017552615.1 Clostridia bacterium | reverse complement strand
GCAGTCATTCGTCACTTTGCGCTCTCTGTGTTGAAAAGTATGAAAGACAACATGTCCGTTGCCAGACGCCGCAGGCACTGTGCGTATGATGATGAATATCTCGCTCATGTTATTCTTTCTATTCATGCGTAAGCCGTGCACAAACAAAAAGCTCCTCTTGCATGAACCTCCCAATTTCCATATAATAGAACCCATCCGGTCCGCCGGAAAGACAGGAGGAACCCCGATGCCCCGAAAGAAAACCTTTCTCCGCCTGCTCGCAGCAGGATTGCTGCTTGCGCTTCTGCTCAGTCAAGCCCAAGCCGAGATTTATCTAGATGCAGAGCCGCCCGCGGATTGGGAAGGCCGGGACGACCTGATGCGCATCACGGCCTTCGCCACGCAACTCAACGACTGCACCCTCATTGAGGTCGGCGGAAAAAGCATGCTCGTGGACGGCGGTGTGCGCAAATGGCGCACCCAGTTGGTAGCGGCTTTGGCGGAACTCAGCTATGACGGCAGGGTGGACATCCTCTTCAACACCCACCCCCACGACGACCACGTTCAAGCCGTCACCTACATGATCAACGAAGGTTTCCAGGCGGATGAATTCTGGTCAAGTTTCCCGACTACTTATCGCAATGATTATCAGAAAGCAGTCGTCAAGGCCCTTGAAAACGCCGAGATCCCCTATCACCAGCTTTCCCAGATGGAAACGGTGGACTTTGGCGGCGCCACGCTGGTCTTCTTCTGGTGGGAGGACGGGAAAGATCCCAACGCCCGCAGCTGCCTGATGCACGTCACCTATCAGGACGCCACGATCCTGATGACTGCCGACGCTACCGGCGCCACCCAGAACGGCCTGCTGCAAACAGTGGACGCGCAATATCTCAAGGCAGACATCATGAAAATGCCGCACCACGGCATTGTCCCCTGTCCCGCGGCATTTCTCAATGCCGTAGACCCGGACTTCGTCTTCGTCACGAACCGGAAATCCAGCACCCCCAAGGCCACCACGCAGCTGCAGAACGCCAAAATTCCTTTCTATAACACCACCCTGGGCCGTGTGGTCATGGTTACGGACGGGACGGACTGGTATATCAAGCAACATCGGGATATGTTTTGAAGTTTGGGCAGGCAGTTATGATCACTGCTTGTCCATTTTGTTTTCAGAGAAAAGGTGTCATATATACTGGAATACAGAGAACCTCCGCATCCCTTGCAAAATCTTTTGTATAGACAAGGTACTTCCGGAGAATGCGGTCAGCGTATTGTGTACAGAAGAGGTCAAGGGATGTGTGCTTGCGATATCCGGAGGATTTGACCTCAATCGGGCAGACCTTGTTCTTCCTCGACATCAGGAAATCAACCTCATAATTATGCTTTGTGCTCTCGTTGAAAAATGTAAAATAGAAGAGATCATTTCCATTTGCTGTCAGGATCTGCGCAACCACATTTTCATACAGATAACCAAGATTCGCCGGTAGTTTGTCATTAAGAAGCTTCTCATAGATTTCATTTTCTGTGAAATCCCGGTCCTTAAACATAAGGGTTGTAAAAAGTCCGGTATCACAGATAAACATCTTGAACCTGGTCAGGTCTTTATTCGCTGACATTCCCGCACCTGGATCATTTGCGTGATAAGAAATCAGCACCGTCTTGGAGTCATTCATTTCAGCAATCAGGGGCAGAATATCATTTGCCCTTGCCTGACCGTTCAGAACACCGCTTACCTGATATCGTGAGGCATTCTTGTTCAGCTGCGCCGGAATGGAGTCAAAGAGCAGGGACGCGCGGCCTGTCGGATCAACCTTCATGAAGTCCTCTTCATAAAGCCGCAGGATATCCCGTTTCACGGCGTCCGTCATTCGGAAATTGTTGGTCTCCACATAGGCTTCCACTGCCTGCGGCATCCCGCCTACCAGCATATACAGCCTGAAGCTCCGCAGCATCTGTCGGTTGACTTGCTGTCCAAGGGGTTTTCCCATCTCGAAGAATTGACGAATCAGCTGGAAGCTGGTATTGTCCCCAATTGCCCACAAAAACTCTTCGTAGTCCATTGGGTACATATCCAGTTTCCGTTCCTCGCTGGGGATCACAATATCTCTCACATTTTTCCGAATTGATATCAGCGAGCCTGTTTCAATGTAATCATACCGATGGTCATGAACCAGGTGCTTGATTGCCTGACGTGCCAGCGGACAGCGTTGTACCTCATCAAAGACAATCAGTGATTTCCTCTCCTTCAAATCTACCCGGAATTGAAGCTGAAGCTGTAGGAATACGTAGTTCAGATCAGAGATATCTTCAAAGAGGTCCCTCGTTGCTTTGGAGGCAGTCGAAAAATCGATCAGGATATAGCTTTCATACTCGTTCTTCGCAAATTCTTCGGCTACGGTTGATTTCCCGATTCGCCTGGCCCCTTCAATCAGAAGTGCTGTCTTCCCGTCAGATTCTTTTTTCCATTCAAGCAGTTTATCGTAAATCTTACGCCTGAACATTGTCATTTCCTTCTTCCTCGCCTTCTCTGATTCGTCTTTCTGCATTTCCGCACTTTTTATTGTTCCGTTTTACTGCATTTCCGCACTTTTTGTTTGAGCCGCTTTCTGCATTTCCGCATTTTCTTCAGTTCCATCATATCCCGGGAAGGTGTTTTTGTCAAGGTTACAAGCCATATTCTGTTCAGATCAGCCTTTGTCTTATGAGAAACCCGCAAAAAAAGTTCCATCCCTTGCAGGAAAAGCGGAAGTGTCAGCGAAATAGAATAATAGATAACTGCGTACAGCGATTTTTGGTATCTCTTTTTCACCGACAAGGAGGAGCGAAACATGGAACACAGTGTGATCTCGGACATGATTCTGCAGGACGCAATGGTGCTCTACGGCCAGCCCAAATGGACCTTCGGCAAAAACACATGCAACACCTATGAGGTGTTTGTTTCCTACTTCAAAACCAAGGACGGCAATCTCCTGCCCTCCTGGCCCATCCTTCAGGTGATCGAGCAGGATGACGCCCTGACCTTTCTGTTCTCCGTCTCGCAGCTCTGGCAGTCCGTCCGGAAGACCAAGGAGATCAGCATGCGGGCTAACACAAACCTGACCCTCTCCCTGAACCTGCTACCGCGCTTTGCGGAGTGCGACAACTTTGTCCAGCAGGTGCGCAACGTGCTGGCCGAAACCGGCCTGGAAGCCAAGCGCCTGACATTCGAGCTCAGTGAGCTCCAGGACCTGAACGAACAGGGCTGCCGGAACCTGAACACCGTTCATGACGAGCTGGGCGTCGGCCTCGTGATGGGCAACTTCGGCACTTCGCACACCAACATGCCCCTGCTGCACAAAGTGCACTTCGACATGCTGGAACTGGATCGCAGCTATGCCGCGCAGATTCCGGAAAATGAGCGGGTCTGCCAGGCAGTCATTGCCATTCAGCACATGGCCGACACGATCAACATGCACATCTGTGCGAAGGGCATCGAGAACCAGGACCAGTTCGAGTTCTTCGAAGAGATCGGCACCTTCAAGGGCCAGGGTCCGCTGATTGGCAACGCGATGACAATGGAAGAGCTGGAGAACTACGTCAAGCTCTACGCGTTGGAAAAGGGTCACAAGTAAGCCGGTCACCTTCCCTTCGGATTCATGCCTCCCCGAAAACGGGGAGGCTTCTTTGTATCCAAAACACCTAAAATTCACAACTTGTTTTCAATTTTGTATTGACTTTGAAATAATTTTGTAATATATTTCAGGTGACAGAATAGGGGCAAGGAGGGATCAGGATGCGAAAAACGCGCAGGCACAGCGTCTGGATGCGGATGCTTTCGGTTTTCTTTGCCCTGGTGCTGATCCCGGCTTCCTCCCTGGCTTCCCAGACCGGGCAGGTCAACACCTCCGCTCTGATCCTCCGCAAATCCGCCTCCCAGGACAGCAAAGCGCTGCAGACCCTTCCCCAGGACACGAAAGTCACCATTGTCGGCAGTTCGGGCGACTGGTATAAAGTCACCTACGGTTCTTATACCGGCTATGTGATGAAAAAATATGTCACCGTTTCCGGGAGTTCGTCTTCGTCGTCCTCCTCTTCTTCATCTTCTTCATCTTCATCATCCTCTTCATCAACCAAGAGCAACATCGATTCCGACCTGCTCCGGCAGCTGAAAGCCATCGGACGTCCGACGCCCTGCGCCTACGGCGCCATCGGTTCCAACGTGAAGAAACTTCAGCGCTGCCTCACCGCCTGCGGGTATTACAAAGGCGATTTGGATGGCGTTTACGGCACCAGCACAAAGAACGCGGTCAAGAAACTGCAGAAAGCCAAGCACCTCAAGCAGGACGGCATCGCTTCCAAGCAGACCATCGCCGCCATGTTCGGCGAGACCATCGCCGCAGACACCACGACCTATGTCACCGAATGCCTCGACTGGTTCTCGGAAGGCCCCTGGACCATCCCGAAAGGCGCGGTCTTCACCGTCAAGGACTGCAAGACGGGCAAGACCTTCCGCTGCAAGCGCTGGAGCGGGGCTAACCACTGCGACACCATGCCCCTGACCAAAGAAGACACCGCCATCATGAAATCCCTCTACGGCGGGAGCTGGTCCTGGCGGCGGCGTTCGATCCTGGTGCTGTACAACGGCCATGTCTATGCCGCTTCGATGAACGGTATGCCCCACGGGACCACCACGATCAAGAACAACAACTTCCCGGGTCACTTCTGCATCCACTTCACCGGCAGCATGACCCACGGAACGAAGAGAGTGGACGAGACCCATCAGCACTGCATCACCATCGCGATGAACTATCAATGGTAATCGTTTCGGAATCCAATACAGGGCACAGCATATGGGGGATCGTGCGGGAGATTCCCTGCATGCTGTGCTTTTTCCGTTCGCTCATCATCCCTCAGATCAAAATATTACGGTTCGTAACAGAATTGTCAAAATGCCTTGCATAATCTCATCCTTCAAGCTATAATGAATCGGTACGCATCACTTTTCGGAGGTGTTTTGAACAATGAAATCCTATCGCATTTTTGCGCTATTGCTGGCCCTGTGCCTGTGCACTAGCGGCCTTGCCCTGGCCGCGGATGACGACCTGACCACCATCAAGGGGACCCTGACCTCCCCAGTCAAGCTCCAGAAGAGTTATCCCGACAATCCGGTTGTCGAGGGCTTCTCCTCCACCACGGGCCTGCCCTCCAGCGGAGAGACTTATACCCCCATCATCGTCGACCTCGACGGTGGCGCTTATCCCCACTGGGGCATCGCGGACGCCGATATCGTCTTCCAGGTCCCGAACCAGGGCCTCGGCAGCACGAAGCTCCTGGCGCTCTTTGCGGATCACTATCCCGAGGAGTGCGGCGGCTCGCGTTCGGCCCGCGCCAGCATGGTGCCCATCGTGGTGGCCTGGGATGCCGCTTTCGCCTACGCGGACATCGCGCCGGTGGAAGGCAACAATGTCAATGTGGACACGCTGGCCCGCAAGTGGGGCCTGCGGCTGAAGGGCGACACCTACAAGTGCTTCAGCCTCCTGAGCAGCAACCTCTCCTGGCGCGTGCGCAAGGAAGACGTGCCCACCCCCGGCAACCTGTCCTGCTACGTCCGCAACATCCACAATGAACTCATCGAGAAGAACGTGGCTTTCGAGGAGCGCCCCCTGCGCTTCGCCAACGAACCCCGCACCGACGGCCAAAGCGCCACCTACATCAAGATCCTCCACCGCGGGGATTCCGCGGACAAGGCAGTCAACGCCACCTCCACCGCGACCTATGAGTACAGCGAGGAAGCCGGCGGCTACCTGCGCTTCTACCATTCCGGCGATGCGGACGCCGACCGCTACACCGGCGAAGCCCCCGTCTATACCAATGTGATCGTCATGCGGATCCAGAACAAATGGCAGAACAACTACCTCTACCTCAAGAACCATATGGTCGGCAGCGGCTGCGCCGAGATCTTCCAGAACGGCCGCTACGTCCAGGGCGCCTGGTACCGCGAGAGCGAGACCTCCCGCCTGGTTTTCATCGGCCCCGACGGCAATGAGCTCGAATTCCAGCGCGGCAAGACCTTCATCGTGGTCGGCAACGATGTCACCGAAGTGAAATATCGCTGATCGGAAAGGAAGAACCCGGAATGAAAAAGCTGTTCGCCCTGATCCTGTGTCTCTGTCTCATTTCCGGGCTCGCTTCTGTTTCCGCGGCCGAAGGAGCTGCAAACCCTGTTGTCCGTATTTCCGTATACAATGCCGGTGACATTTATGTCGAGCTGTACCCGGAAATCGCTCCGATCACCGTGGAGAACTTCCTCTCCCTGGTCGATCAGGGTTTCTATAACGGCCTGACCTTCCACCGCATCATCAAGGGCTTCATGATCCAGGGCGGCGACCCCGCCGGCAACGGCACCGGCGGGAGCAGCCGGAAAATCAAGGGTGAGTTCTCCTCCAACGGCGTCGCCAATGACCTCAGCCATACCCGGGGTATCATCTCCATGGCCCGCTCCAGCAACATGGACAGCGCCTCGAGCCAGTTCTTCATCGTGCACGCAGACTCCACCTACCTGGACGGCAAGTACGCCGCCTTCGGGAAGGTGCTGGCAGGCATCGGCATTGTGGACCGTCTCTGCGCGACGACCTACGTCACGGACACCAACGGAACCGTCCTGACAGGTTACGCACCGGTCATCACTTCCATCGTCCGGGTAGACCGCACCGAAGCGGAAGAAGCCATGGCCAAAGAGGCAGAAAACGGAAAGAACGGCACTTTCACCGAGCCCACCACGTTTGCCTCTTTCACGGTCCCGGAAGGCTGGACACTGAGGCAATCCGCGAACGGCAACGCGTACTTTGTTCAGGAAAGCGAACTGTCCTCCTCCCTCCTGCTCTTTTCCGCGGCAGACTCCTTCGCCTATGCCTACGGGATTAACGCCGTGTCCGACCCCGATGCCGCCTCCGTCCGTCAAAACCTGAACACCCTAAACGTCAGCAAGACGACGCTCATGAACATGATCGGCGTCACCGAAGAAGACGAAGTCACCCTGGACATCCGGGGCAGCCATATGTTTTACCGCACGGTCAGGGATGCCGACGGCACCAAGGTTTCCACCATCATCGGTGTTGAAAACGGCGTTGTGTACCTCTTCACCGGGACCGCCGGCATGGATATCCTCCTGCAGATGCTGGAAACCCTGGTCATCCCCTGAACCCGAACATTCAACGCCCTTCGGGGCGTTTTTCCGAAGCACCGCAAGAAAGAAGGTCCCTCATGGACGCAAAAATCCTCCTCCTGAACGGAAGCCCCCGGGGCAAAAAGAGCAACACCCTCCTGGCCGCGAATGCCCTGATCGAAGGAATTCAGGAAGTCACCGGCTACGGGTTGCAAACCTTGGAGACCAACACCTTACAGGTGTCTCCCTGCCGCGGGTGTTTCAACTGCTGGGACGTGACCCCGGGCCAGTGCGTCATTCGCGATGACATGCAAACAGTCTATGAAGCCGCAACGGCCGCCGAGATGATCGTGGTATCCTTCCCGATCTACTTCTTCGGCATGCCCGGCCCGGTGAAGACCGTCACCGACCGCATGATCCCCATGATGCGCGCCTACGACGGCGGCCCCATCCTGCACCGTGTCCGTCCCGCCATGCAGGACAAGCGCTTCCTCTTCGTCTCGACCTGCGGCTTCCACACGACCCAAGGCATCTATGATCCTTTGCGCGCTCAGCTGAAAGCCATCTTCGAAGAGCAGGTTCCCCCGCTGGTCACCATTCCCCAGGCAGAACTGATGCAGGTTCCGCAGATGAAGGACATTGTCAACCACCGCTTGGAACAGGTCAAAGCCTTTGGAAAACAGTTTGCAGAAGGAAAAACAGATGAAGCGCTGCTCGCAGAGATTGCTTCACCACTGATTCTGGAGAGGGCTTATCACAGGCTGGTGAAGATGATGAGGCCGGAAACATGAAAACTCAAGATGGCCTAGTCAAGCTTCCAAAGAGTCAAACTATTGTAATATTGCTCCAATTGTGCTACTATTTCATCAGGATGATACGAAAGGAGGCAATGAAGATGACATACACGACACTTGAGGCACAAATCCGCACACTGCCAATTGAATGCTTGGATGAAGTCTCGCAATATATTGAATTTGTCCGTTTTCGTCACCAGCAAAAAGAGCCGATTACTGTGCCGTCAAATTCAGATGCTTTCTTTGGCTGTCTGAAAGAACTACCGGACGGAATGAGAGTACAGAGGAGCGCTCGAAATGAATGGAATTGATTTCCTTGCCGATACGAACGCCGTTCTGTACTTGCTGTCTGGCAATCATTGCATGGAACCGTATCGCTCCAACCGCTTTGCTGTTTCTATCATCAGTGTAATGGAACTGCTCTCATTCCCGAATATCACACCGAAGGAAGAAACGATTATTCGTCAATTTCTCTCGACCTGTCAGCAAATCCCACTGAACGAAAAAATCACGGAAGCAGCAATCCATCTGCGCCGGGAGCATCATACCAAACTGCCGGATGCAATCATCGCAGCAACAGCTGTATGCAATGAACTGACGCTTCTCACCGCCGATACAGGGTTTTCGAAAATCAACGAACTGAGCCTTGTCTCAATTCAGCCATTAATCATCGATTACCAAAGTGGTGAATAACGACTAATCCATTATGACAAAGTTCACTACATAATTTTCATGGGCAAATAGTTGTTTTTTCATAATGTGATCAATAAGAATCTGTCGAAAATCACTTCCGCATAACTCCCGATATTCTCCCCATGTACATTGTAAACTCTGACAATCGTTTCTTAGATTCGGAACAGGATTGTGATCGTCGCTCTCCATACTGAAAATAGCAAGTTCCATATCTTTGGCCATTCCTTTGATTACTGGAATACTGTTTCTGTACAGATAAACATAAACGGAATCGATTTCCGGATGCTCCCTATACATTGTATGAATGATGTCTACCATTACATCAATAATCACCGCAGATAAGCGCGATTCAGATGTGGGTTGATTACACGCATAAGAGATGCTATCGTGATGAGCACACTTCATTTGTAGTGGAATTTTCTTCAGCTCTCTCAGTATATCTAAAGGTGTTCCTCCATTTTCAAGCATGTCATTGAGATATTGTGCAAACTGCTCCATATTTTTAGGATTTTTCACGATCCGTCCCCCCCTATTGCTTGAATTGTTTGTCATAACCACAAGCTTCCCACACCCATCCTGCGTCTAACGCAAAGTGCAGAATAGGTATGGGAAGTTTGAGATTTGAATGTCTGCGCCTCGAGGTTGTTTGATTTCCGCAATTCTTCCAGTTACGCTAGACATTAGCTTGACCACCTTTTACTTAAAGACTTCTACCATCCAGATAGATAATAAAACAAGAAATGGGCTATGGAAGTTGTGTCAATCAACAAGCACCTAACTTCATAGCCCATTTTGTTTTTATCCGATCTCCGCTCCGTCCGGCATGATCGGATCAGCCGTCAGGAGGCGCAGGGTCTCGCTGCCGTCTTCATTGGTCTTGACCGCGGAGAGCAGCATGCCCTGGCTCTCGATGCCCATGATCTTCCTCGGAGCGAGGTTGGCCAGAAGAATCAGCTTCTTACCGATGAGGTCCTCGGGGTTGTGGAACTTCGCGATGCCGGAGAGAACCGTGCGCTCCTCGTCGCCGAGGGACAGGCGGAATTTCAGGAGTTTCTCGCTCTTTTCCACGCGCTCGCAGGTGATGACCCGCGCCACGCATAGCTTGATCTTCTCGAAATCGTCAAAGCCGATGCATCCCTCGGGAATCTCGGGCTTTTTCTTTTCTTTCTTCTCGGCCTTGTCTTCCTTCTTCTGCTCCTTCTTCTCCTGCTTGTCCGCTTTCTTCTCTTCTTTTTCCGGGGTGCCGCTCAGGGCTTCGAGCTCCTTCTTCACGTCGATGCGCGGGAAGAGAGCCTCGCCCTTCCTGACATGGATGCCGTCGGGAAGGCGACCGAAGCAGTCGAGGGAGTCCCAGGTCTTGAGCGCTTCGTCGGTGAGACCAAGCTGCTCAAAGATGCGCACCGGCGTGTTGGGCATCACCGGGCCGATCAGTACGGCGACAAAGCGAACACACTCCGCGAGGGTCAGCAGAACGTTCCCAAGGAGGCCCTTTTTCTCCGGGTCGCGTCCGAGCACCCAGGGCTGGGTCATGTCAATGTACTTGTTGCACTCGCCGACGACCTTCCAGATCTCCGTCAGGGCCTGGGAGAACTGCAGCTTGTCCATCTGCGCCTCCACCGCGGCGGGGAGGGCGGCGCAGTGGGCCCGCAGGTCAGCGCCCACAGGTTCCTCCGCAGCGCTGTCCCACGCAGGAACGACACCGTCGAAGTACTTCTCGATCATCGCGACCGTGCGGGAGACCAGGTTGCCAAGGTCATTGGCCAGGTCGGCGTTCATACGGGTGAGGAAAGACTCGTTGGTGTAGTTGCCGTCCGCGCCGAAGGGCATCTCGCGCATGAGGTAATAGCGCAGGGCGTCCACACCGTAACGGGCGACGATGGGTTCGGGATAGACCACGTTGCCCTTTGATTTGCTCATCCGGTCCGCACCAAAGAGCAGCCAGCCGTGGCCGAACACCTGCTTGGGCAGGGGCAGTCCCAGGGCATGGAGCATGATCGGCCAGTAAATCGTGTGGAAGCGCACGATCTCCTTGCCCACCAGGTGCACATCCGCAGGCCAGTACTTGCGGAAGAGCTCGTCATGGTCAGTGCCGTAGCCCAGAGCCGTGATGTAGTTGCTCAGCGCGTCGATCCACACGTACACCGTATGCTTGGGGTCAAAGTCCACCGGGATGCCCCACTTGACGCTGGTGCGGCTGACGCACAGGTCCTGCAAGCCGGGTTTCAGGAAGTTGCTGAGCATCTCGTTGGCGCGCTTGGCCGGCTGGATGAAATCGGGATGCGTCTCGATGTAGTCGATCATCCAGTCCTGGTACTTGCTCATGCGGAAGAAGTAGCTCTCCTCCTTCATGGGCTGGCAGGGGCGGCCGCAGTCAGGGCAAACCTTTTCCTCGTCCTTCTCCACGAGCTGCGTGGGTGTCCAGAAGGATTCGCAGGGCGTGCAGTACATGCCCTCATACTCGGCCTTATAGATATCACCCTGCTCGTAGAACTGGCGGAAGATCTTCTGCACGATCTTCGTGTGGCGCTCCTCGCTCGTGCGGATGAAATCGTCGTACTCAATGTTCATCAGCTTCCAGAGCTGTTTGGTCTCGTCGACGATCTTGTCCACATACTGGATCGGCGTCACACCCGCTTCCGCGGCCTTCTTCTCGATCTTCTGCCCGTGCTCATCCGTACCGGTGAGGAAATAGGCGTCATACCCCTGCAGCTTCTTGAAGCGGGTCATGGTATCAGCAGCCACGGTGGTGTAGGTGTGGCCGATGGTCATGTTGCCGGAGGGGTAGTAGATGGGGGTCGTGATGTAGTAGGTACCCTTGCTCATGGTGCATGCCTCCCTTGCTTTACATGGTTGGATGACCTCATCCGCCCTTCGGGCACCTTCCCCTAAAGGGGAAGGCTTTTGGCGGCTTTTGACCCGTTTTGCCTTCCCCTCTAGGGGAAGGGGGACCGCCGCCGAAGGCGGTGGTGGATGAGGTATCTTGGTTTGGGAGCAATGAAAAACCGCCCCCGGGTACAGGGGCGGAAAAGTCCGCGTTACCACCCTGATTTATCACTCATCCTGCAGATAACGGTGCGGCCCGTTCCGGGCTTGGCATTCCATGCTTCACCCGAAAGGCTCCGGGGCCATGTTCCCGCCTGCGCAGCGGCTGCCTTTCACCTTCCGCAGCTCTCTTTGCGCCCGCCTCCGCGGTACTCTCCCCCTCAAAGCCGATGGGGGCATTATAGTGACTTTCCGCAGGATTGTCAAGGGCGGCGCAAGGCTTGAACCTTACTCACCCATGATATCATACGTCAGCTCGATGCCGTTCGCCGTCTCGTAGAGCAGGCGTCCGTCCTCCATGAAGGAGAAGAAGGCGTCGTAGGACTCGCCATCGTCCTCACCAGGTACGAAGGCACCGTCCACCAGGGTGAAGCTCGTCGCGGTGCCCATGCACTCCAGCTTGGCAGTCTCGGGGTTGTAGAAGCCGTGCATCAGAAACTCCGTGAAGGCTTCATCCGAGCCGTCGCGATGGATATAGACGTCATACCAGAAGGTCTCCTCGTCATCCATGCCCAGCCAGGCGATCTCGGTCCAGACGCCCTCTTCCTCGTTCACCCAGCGGCCTTCGTAATTGCCGATGTTCTGGAACTCCAGATCCGCGCCGGCGTTTTCCACGCTGTCGTTCCAGACCAGTTTGCCATCGGCATTGACGGTAAAGCTGATATCCATGTTCTCTTCGAGGAAGAGCTCATATTCGTTTTCGCCTTCGATGCGGTCAAAGGTCTCGGGCTCAAACGAGTAGCCGTGCTTGATGGCAGAAATGGCTTCGAGGGCGTCCTTTTCCTCGACGTAGGCGCAATTGTACTCCCAAATCGTGCCGGTATGTGCTTCCATGTTGTACAGTTCAACATAAACGCGATAACCGGCCTCTTCGTAGTTGATCTCAACCTTACCGCAGGGAATGGCCCAGACGGATTCAAACTTCTTGCCGCCTTCGGGCTGCGGATAGGACTCTTCCTCCGCAAAAGCCACAGCGCTCACCAGGGTCGCCGCCAGCACGACGGCCAGCAGAATGCTCATCAGTTTCTTCATGTTTTTTACTTCCTTTCATTTCATTCTTTCTTATTCTGGAACACCGGACGGTGTTTCCAACAGATGATACGCAGATCCGGGACAGATGGCAGCGGATCGGTTATAATTTTATCAGTACGCGGCCGGGAAATCGTTGTCGATGGAAGCCGTTTCCGCCCGGGCTCCGGGAAGAACGTCCGCCAGGATCTGCAGGAATTCGTCCACTTCCTCCTCGGTGTTGTAGATGCCGAAGCTGACGCGGATCATACCCGGCGTTTTGCCGTCTATACAGTCGATGAAGAATTCCAGCTCGTCTTCGGGAATCCCCATCAGGCGCCATACATAGGGGTGCGCGCAGAAGGCGCCGCGGCGGATGGCTGTGCCGCTGTCCGCCAGGCGAGTCGCGAGGATCATGGAATTGACATCGCTGAAGTTGAAGGTAACAACGCCCACCCTGTCGGAGATGTCCTCCGAATCGCCGTAGATGATGACATTGTCGAACTGCTTCAGGCCGTCGATGAGGCGGCGGATCAACACCTGCTCGTGGGCGGAGATCGCGTCAAAGCCAACTTCCTGCAGGATATCGATGGCCTTGCCCAGGCCGACCACACCGGGATAGTTCGGGGAGCCTGCCTCGTAGATTTCAGGGGCCTGTTTCCATGCAACCCAGGTGTCCGACACGATCTCAACCATGCCGCCGCCGTAGAACATGGGCATGTGTTCGTTCAGTTCACTCGTCAGGCCGATCACCGCGCCGCCGCCGTACGGAGAGTACATCTTGTGGGCGGAGAAGACGAAATAGTCGATGTTTTCCTCAGGCGTTTCGCCTGTCATTGTGAACGCGCGGTGCGCGACGATCTGGGCGCCGTCCACAATGATCTGGGCGCCGTACTGATGCGCCATCTTCGCGATCCGGTGCACATCCGTCACATAGCCGGTGACATTCGATGCGGCCGTAACCGCCACGTACTTGACCTTGTTCTCCTGCAGGAGGTGCTCGATCTCTTCATAAATGATGCGGCCCTGTTCATCGACCTCAGCGTAAATGACCTTACAGCGTTCCCGCCATGACAGGTCGTTCGCATGATGCTCCATGCGGGTGCAGAGGACGATATCGTCCTCGCTGGTGATCAGCGCGGAAGCCAGTTTATTCAGGCCGTCGGTGGTGTTGTTCACGTAGAAAACCGTATACTGTTCAGGATCGGCACCGACAAATTCCAGGACCTTGTCGCGCGTGTTGTAGTAAAGTTCTGTGGAATAGTCGGATTTCGCGGAAAAGCCTCTGCCGATGGAACCGTACTTCGCCAGTTTCTCGTTGACTTCATCCATGACGGGCTGCAGCGCGGGTGTGGTCGCCGCGTTGTCAAAATTGATGATGGAACGCAGCGTGCCGTCCCTCAGTTCCATCGGCTCATCCAGGCCGACCACATACTCCCGGATATTGTCGATCGTGATCCCGCTGTCCGCGAGGGCAGAGAACGAGAAACACACAGACAGAAGAAGGACGAACACAAGCAGTTTTTTCATAACGCAATCCCTCCGGATTCGATCCCGGTCATTCCCTGTTTTCCTGAACTTCTTTCGGCATATCCCAGGGAGCAGGCGGGGGCGTCACGTAGGGCACACGCTGAGGTTCTTCCTGGGCCGTTTCCCGGGGTTCCGGCCGGGTTTCCTGTTCAGGCTGTACCGTCTCCTGCTGTACAGGTTGCTGTACGGGCTGCGGAACAGGCGGCTGCATGGTCTGGACCTGAGGAACCTGCTGCGGAGCCTGGGGCATCGGGCGCACCTGGGGCTGAGGCGCGGCATAGGCCTGCGGGGGATAGGGCTGGGGACGCGCACCGTAGGGCTGCGGAGGCACCGCGCCGGCATAGGGGGCGCGCACATAGGGCTGCGGAGCCGCTCCGGAATAGGCCTGCGGCGGCGCACGGTGGGGAGCGCGATCCTCGCCCGGAAGGATGCTGTCCTTCGGGATCACGCCCTGGGCCGCGGCAGTGCGAACCGCAAGGTCCGTGCGGATCTCACTGTTCTCGATCAGGTGGCCCGCCGCGTACAGCACCACCGTCAGCAGCCAGAAGACAGCAGGCGCCAGGGCCATGACCAGCAAGGTCCCGAACACATCCAGGGAGAACCAGGCGCCGGGGATCACCCGGGTCACCAGCAGGACGCCGAAAATCTCCACGGCGACCGTCAGCACCCAGAAGACGACTTTGGCGATCATTTTGAGTTTAGCGCCGATATTCAGATACATCTCACGCACGCTCCTTTCTCAGGTTCACGCGGTAAGCGTCCAGGGCACGGAACATGGAACGCCCGGCATTGAACTCCCGGTCGCAGACCCGCCGCATGCCGAAGATCAGGGCCAGGATGGTCAGGAGCCAGAGCATCAGCCGCGCCACGCCCAGCAGGATGAAGGCCAGCATCGCTTCGGCGCTGATGGTTTCGGTCATGCCCATTACCGACAGCACCGGGAAGACGGTCCGCGCCCCGATGCACAGCGCGGCGATGATGCCGAAAATCAGCGCCAGGATCCACAGGGCAAGGGACTTGACCCGATGGGCGGTGTACGTGTAGATATAGAAGGCGATGATCAGCAGCGCCGCCATGACGTAGCCTGTCAGCCCGACAAGGGTCAGCCAGTCAAACACCTTGGCCGCGATGAGCAAGCTGATATGCTCCCAGACGCGGATGATGGCCAGTCCGAGCGCCGGGACCGCGAACAGCGACCCGAAGGCCACCGCCGCCAGCTTCCGGCCGTTCTCGGCAAAGCGAAGGCCGAAGTATGCCCCGACCAGCGCGGCCACCACAATCAGCATCTCGAGGACCACACCCACGATCGAAGCTTTGATCTCGGGACGGTCTTCAACCGGTGTATCTTCTGCCGTATCCCAGGCATACTGCTGGGATACAAGATTCATTTTTGCAAGCACGGAATCCGGAATGACCGAACTCCCGACGAACATACGGGTCGCCAGGCCGGCTTCATCCGACTCTCTGCCGGCAAGGGCTTCTACCGTTACCTGGGCCAGTTGATCCGGGGGCAGAGGCTCCCCGATCTTGGCTTGCAGCAGCGTATACCAGTCCAAAATGGTCAGGGTCTGCCGCATCTGTTTGGTGGTGAAACCCAGTTCAGTTTGTTCGAGGCCGGTTTCTTCCTCCTCAACCGGCGCGACCGGCACTTTTGTGGCACCGGTGGCGATGATGGAACCCACCGCCGTGCAGGCCAGGAAGATCAGGGCGGCGATCACCAGGAGGGACGCGCACAGCCTGAGTTTTCCGTATTGTTTGGGTGTCAGCAATGCAGATACCTTCCTTTCGTATAGGTTGATTCCGTATGGTTTTATCGGTCATCCCCGGCTTTCCACCGGAGGATTGCCTCCAGCCGTTCCCGTACCTTCTCCTCTTGACCTTGGTCAGTCGGCTGATAGTACCGGCGTCCCTGCAGGCTGTCGGGGAGGCAGGTCATGCGGGTAAGCTTCTCTTCGGTGTCGTGGGCATACTGGTAGCCCGCGCCGTAGCCTGCCTGCTTCATCAGGGCGGTCGGCGCGTTGCGGATCTGCAGGGGGACGGGTTCGGCGGGACGCTCCCGGATGTCGTCCTTCGCTTCTCCGCAGGCCACATAGAGCGCATTGGACTTCGGCGCCATGGAGAGGTAGACCACGGCGTGGGTCAGGTGCACGTCGCACTCCGGCATCCCGAGGTAGTGGCAGGCCTGGTATACGCTGATGGCCAGCGGCAGGGCCTGGGAGTCCGCCATGCCCACGTCCTCCGAGGCAAAGCGCACGAGCCGCCGCGCGATGTACAGCGGCTCCTCGCCGCCATCCAGCATCCGGCACAGCCAGTAGACCGCCGCGTCCGGGTCGGAATTGCGCATGGACTTGTGCAACGCCGAAATCAGGTTGTAGTGTTCCTCGCCGCTTTTGTCATAGAGGAGGGACCGGCGGTTCATGCAGTCTGCCAGCACCACGTCGGTCACCGTGACAGACCCGTCCGACCCGATTTCCCCGTTGAGGACCGCCATCTCGAGGGTATTCAGGGCCGTGCGCGCGTCCCCGTTGGCAAAACGGGCAATCGCACGTAATTGATCTTCCGTGATTTCAATTCGCTGACCGCCAAAGCCCTTTGGACTTTCAAGTGCCTGTTTTAGCAAGGCAAGGAGGTCGTCTTCCGTCAACTGACGGAGGATAAAAACTTTGCATCTCGAGAGAAGAGCGGCGTTGATCTCGAACGAGGGGTTCTCGGTCGTAGCGCCGATGAGGATGATGCTTCCCTTCTCCACAAAAGGCAGGAAGGCATCCTGCTGGGCTTTGTTGAAGCGGTGGATCTCGTCGGTGAAGAGGATCGTGCGCTGGCCGGCGCGGCGGTTTTCCTCGGCCTTCGCCATGACCTCGCGGACTTCCTTGATGCCGCTGGTCACCGCGCTGAACTCCACAAAAGCCGCCCGTGTCGTGTGCGCGATGATCCGGGCCAGGGTCGTCTTTCCTACCCCGGGCGGACCCCAGAAGATCATCGACGTCACCTGGTCCCGCTCAATGAGCAGGCGCAGAGGTTTGCCGGGACCGATCAGGTGCTGCTGGCCCACATACTCCGCCAGAGTCTCCGGGCGCAGGCGGCTGGCCAGCGGCGCGGTTTCCTGCCGGTCGTCAAAGAGGGACATCTGTTCCATACCGGGCGTTCCTCCGGGAATTATTCGGCGGCGGTCTCAGCCGGCACTTCCGTACTGAGGGCTTCGTCGATGATCTCACACAGATAGGTCGCGCTTTCCGCGTCCGAGACATAGGAATACTCCGTATCCACCGTGGTCTTGAACGCCACGACAAGCCCGTTGTCGCAGTCCATGGACAAAGCCTCGTAATTCCTGCAGACCGCGTAGAGCAGGCTCATGAGCTGGCCCGCTTCCCGGTTTTCCCAGTAGCAGCCCGCATACAACTCGTCCTCTGTCTTTCCGACGATGGAGAACGTCCCCTCATCCAGCGAAACCATGATCAGCACGACATCCAGCGCGTAATCTTCCGGCGCATATCCGGCATAGTCCGGCTCCCCGAGGAAGTCCTCCTGGACCAGGGTGTTCACCAATGTGACAAACCCCACGTCGGCGCCGGCCAGAAGCGGCATGCACAGGAGAGCCAGAGTCAGGAAAACGGTCAGGGCTTTTTTCATCGCAAAATACTCCTTTCGGTGCGGGTCGATGGCTTATGATACCATATCAGCCGTTGATTTTCAATGCCCGGGCGGGTTTTTTCGGCGATACGCTGTACAATCGAAGCGGAATCGCGTATAATGGCAGCGAAGAATTGAATTACAGGAGGATTTTCCATGCTTACGAACGCATTCCGTTATATCGGCGTCAACGACCACGACATCGACCTCTTTGAGGGACAGTATGACGTTCCCTCGGGGATGAGCTACAACAGCTGGGTCATCTTCGACGAGAAGGTCTGTGTGCTGGACACGGTGGACCGGGCTTTTGCGGACGAATACATCCGCAATCTCGAAGCCGCTTTGGACGGCCGCGAGCCGGATTACTTGGTCGTCTCCCATGTGGAGCCGGATCACGCTTCCTCCGTCCAGGCCTTCCTCGACCGCTGGCCGAAGGTCACGCTCATCGGCAACGCCAAGACCTTCCAGCTGCTCGACAACTATTTCATGCTGGAGGGCACCGAAAAGCTTGTTGTCAAAGAGGGCGACACCCTGCCCCTCGGCGCGCACACCCTGCGTTTTGTCATGGCGCCGATGGTCCACTGGCCCGAGGTCATGCTGAGCTATGAAGAGACCGAGAAGGTCCTCTTCTCCGCCGACGCCTTCGGCCAGTTCGGCGCACTCGACATGATGCCCGAGTGGGACGACGACGAAGCCCGCCGTTATTACCTGAACATCGTGGGCAAGTACGGCACGCAGGTGCAGGCCGTGCTGAAAAAGGCCGCCGCCCTCTCCATCGCCGCGATCCTGCCCCTTCACGGTCCGGTCCTCGAGGGCGATGGCATTGCTTACGCAATCGAAAAGTACAGCCTCTGGGCCTCCTATGCCCCGGAGAGCGAAGGCGTGTTCATCGCCTACGCCTCCCTCCACGGCAATACGGCCGCTGCCGCAGAGCGCCTGGCGGACATCCTCGACCAGCGCGGCTGCCCGGACGTGGTCCTGGGTGATCTCGCGCGCGTGGACAGCGCCGAAGCCCTGGCCTGCGCCTTCCGCTACGGAAAGATCGTCCTCTGCGCCTCTACTTACAACGCCGGCCTCATGCCCTTCATGGAGGACTTCCTCCACCACCTGAAGGCCAAGAACTGGCAGAAACGCACGGTCGGCCTCGTCGAGAACGGCTCGTGGGCCCCGATGGCCGGCAAGGTCATGCGCGAACTCCTCTCCGGCCTGAAAGAGATCAATATCCTCGAACCCGCCGTCACCCTGAAAGGCGCGCCAAAGACCACCGACATCCCCGCCCTGGAAGCCCTGGCGGATACCCTGATGAAAGACTGAGCCATCCGAATGAGCAAACGCTATCGAACTTTCCGCATCTGCTGCGGCATTGTGGGCATCGGACTGCTCGCCGCCATGTGGCTGTTTTCCTCGCAGACCGGTGAAGAATCCGGCAGGCTCAGCAACAGCATCGCGCACTTTTTCATGCGCCTGTTCAGCATTGAAGACACTCCGAAAAACCTGAACATGGTTGATCATATCGTGCGCAAAACCGCGCATTTCAGCCTGTTCTGTCTCCTGGGACTCTCCCTCGGCTTTGCTTTTGCCGTACCCGAAAAGCCTGTCCGAGCGTTCTGGGCCTTCCCGGTCGCCCTGCTGAGCGCAGTCGCGGACGAGTATCACCAGAGCTTTGTCGCCTCCCGCTCCGCCATCTGGCAAGACAGCCTGCTGGACGGATGCGGAGCACTGACGGGGACGATGATTGCGTTTTTGGTATTGTTGATTGTCAGGAAAAAGGTGAAGACCCTCTCCGCCCCTTCGGGGCACCTCTCCCAGAGGGAGAGGCAAGAATAGCGGTTTGTTGCCTTTTGTTGAACGAAAGGCAACAATTTTGTTTTCTTGTTTTCCTTATACAGAAGGACGTATTCCTTTCATGCTTGACTTGTCATGAAATGCAGACATAAAAGTGTTTCATTTCGATCCATATAAAACAAAAGACTCTTCCTCTTGGCTCCCCCTCTGGGGGAGCTGGCACAAAGTGCCTGAGAGGGTATGCCTGAGAGGGTCCGCCAGAGAGGGGATCCCTCTACTTTTCCACCTTTATCCCTTCCTGAATCGCCATATCAATGGCTCTGCAAACCGCAGCAAACTCTTCGTCAATCTCCCGATTCGAAAAACGTAAGACTTTCAATCCATTACGTTCCAAACAAACGCTCCTTTGACTGTCATATGCAATCCCCTGATCAGAAAAATGCTGTGAACCGTCAAGTTCAATGACCAGCTTAGCTGAAGCGCAATAGAAATCAACAATAAACGAGCCAATGATGCGCTGTTTATAGACCTTGACCGGATACTTCCGCAGGAAAAGATACCAGAGCTTCCGCTCGTATGGTGTCATTTCCCTGCGCAGTTCCCGCGCTCGCGGAAGCAAACTGTTATTCTTAGGAATTGGCATGGCAGTAAATGCTCCGTTTCTGGTGAAGGTGTAAACCCTTCCGCCTCTTGAGGCACGTAAATACCCTCTCCGCCCCTTCGGGGCACCTCTCCCAAAGGGAGAGGCAAGAATTGGTTTGTACAGGTTTCTGCTGGAAAAGGCTTGCATATAATCTTCTTTGAATTTTGGTCCCGTATACTGTTATAGATTCAACAATCCTTCCACATCAAATATAGAAAACAGTTGGCTCAATTTACAATGACGGGATCCCTCTCTTGGCTCCCCCTCTGGGGGAGCTGGCGCGAAGCGCCTGAGAGGGTCTCACTCCCGACCCTTGACCATCACTTCCACCACCTGCTCCGCCGGAACCCAGCCTTCCGCGCGGAGTGTTTTCACGTGGAACCAACCGTCCCGCTCCTCAATGATCAGCGCCTGGTCGCCTTTGAAAGCAACACCGGCATACTCGCCGTCCGGGGCATCCAGGATGCGGATAGGCTGCGTTACGTAGTAATCCCAGTCCTCTTCGTCGGAATCGGCAAAGAGAACACCCATCCTGCGGCCGGCACCGTCATCCTTTCGGTACGGAATTGTCAGGTTGACCGGAACATCTACGCTTTCGCCGTCCGGGAAATAGAACGTCACATCGTCATCCTGAATGTCGCTCATGTAGTAGAAAGTCGCCTCCCGGGGATCATGCCCCTCCCAGACGTCCGCTGCCAGGCCCGCCTCGTTTGGTACAGCATCGATCACAGCAAAGAACACATTGATCACGCTGGGCTGCAGCATGGACAATTCCACCCAGCAGTCGGAGAAATCATCCTCAAAGACATAGACATGCGCACGGCCGTTCTGCGTCTCGGAAAAGGAACCGTAGTGCCCAGTGGAAAGGGTTGTAAAGGGGACAGTGTCTTCCGCGGCTTTGTAGCAGGGTACGGGGCTTTCCCCGTCCGATGCCGCCAGGCGGACCGCCACGGAATGGCTGTCCCAGTCATCGTATTCGTTATATTCATTCCCAGCCTTGGCTTTGCTCTTGTTTGCCGCGGTGGAGCCGTTGTCGCCGTTGAAATACGTGAAATCGGCCTGTTCCGCCCAGTCGCTGTTGAACTCCGCCTTCAGTCCGGGAGGCAGGGACAGCCGCTCCAGGCTGACGCAGGTGTCGAAGGCCGTGGCGTCCAGCTTTGTCACGGTCAGCGGAACAGTCAGGCTCAGCAGGCGCGTGCAGCCGCTGAAAGCACAGGTTTCGATCTCCTTCAGGCCGATGGGCAGGGAGATCGAGGTCAGAGGCAGGCCTTCCCCGTCGTCGGTAAAGGCAAAGGCGCCGATGACTTCCGTTCCGGAGGGGACGTTATAGTAGCTTTCGGTTTTGCCGTTGGGGTAGCGGACCAGGGTCTTGCGGTCGGCGCTGAACAGCACACCGTCCACAGAGCTGTAGCGCGGGTTCCCCGGCTCGACTTCATAGGCGTTGATTACGGTGTATTCCCCGACAATCACATCACCGGTATAGTCAGCCGCCATGACGATCCGGTCTATATTGGCTCCGTAGGTCGCATAACGACTGACTCCGGTAAGGCTGCCGGGAAGCCGCAGGGTACCGATCTGCCCGCCCACAATGGCCTCGCCGCCGATCGTGCGAAGCGTGGACGGCAGGACGATCTCATCGACAAAGGGCAGGTTGTAGTCGTCCCAGAGGAAGATCCCCGGGCTCCAGACATCCCCGGGATTGATCAGTTCCGACGTGTAGGTGCTTTCTTCCGTGTCAGGATCCCAGGACCACTCCCCAGTTTCTCCGATGCAGGTCACACCCTCCGTGATCACGATGCGGTTTCCCTCAAGCCTGCTCAGCGGTACGGCTTCCAGGGCGTCCAGCGGGACAAAGCCCCAGGCGGGTTTGCCTTCGACAGTGGTCTCGACGTATGCCCAAAGGGTGCCCTTGTTTTCAAGGGAAAGCATGGCGATGACTTGCTCCCCGGCAGCAAGCTTTCGCACCTGGCGCTGGGTGCCGCGCGGATCGTCCGTGAAGGAGACGCTTTCGGTCACCTTGCAGGGCAGGCGACGGCAGTACCAGACATATTCGAACAGATCGTCGGCGTCTGTGCCGTCCGGGGTACGGATCCAACCCACACGGCGGGCTTTCTTGTCCACGCCGTATTCGATCATGAGCCACCGCCCGTCCTGTGCCGCACCGAGAAGGCGGAAGCCCGTACCGGTGACGACAGACGCCTTTCCGTTCGCACCGCGCCAGGCATCATCAAACGGTGCGGAATAAACCGCCAGCTTCGCGGCCTTCTTCGCACCGATCGTCTTCCAGGTCGCATTGGAAGGGCTGTCAAAGCCCGGGGCTTCGTCCAGCCATTCTTCCAAGTCCCAGGCGTCCTCGTCTTCCCAGTCATCCTCCCAGTCTTCAGCCATCGCTGTCAGGGGCAGGCAGAACAGCAGGCACAGCAGCAAGACGATCAGGCGTTTCATCGGGGTCCCTCCGTTCTTCAAATGGGTTCGGCAGATTGCGGTCCGGGGATTGCGTTTTTTGTTTGCGGCGGTGCAGGATCAGCCGCGCAAACGGTTTTTCGATCAGGTACGTCACCAGGATGGCGGCAGCAAGGGAAAGCCCGAAGGCCAGCCAGGTGTAGCGGACCTGCCAGGCATGGTCCCCGGTCTGATTGGGATTCGCATAAGGAGAGTAAAGGATCGGCTCGCCTCCCAGCCAGTCCCGCGGCTTTTCCAGCCATTCCCGGACCCTGTCGGTCTTCAGGAGAACGGCGATGTTCTGGTGCAGTAAGTAGTAGTTCATCGAAATCAGGGACAGGAATCGCGTGACCGGATTTCCGAAGAGCTTCCGGATCGGCCACGCGCACAGGGGAAGCGAAAGCAGCATCCCCGCAAAGCAAAGGGCAAAGACCGGCCGGAGCATCATCTGGGACCGGTACAGGGACGGGTAATCATAGATCCCGGCCTGATGCTTCATCAAGAGCAGCCAACCTGTGACACTTATCACAAGGAAGATCGTGGCTACCGTCTGAAGGATCGCCTGCCAGCTTTTTCCGCGCTGCCGCATGTCGTCGCGCAGGGCGGCGAGCCGCGGCCACAGCAGGGCACAGGCCATGCCAAGGGCGTAGACGTCCAGGAAGTTGGCCATCTGGTTCAGGACCATCTCATAGCTGTCCTGCGTCCACAGGCACCAGGCACGGAAATAAGCCCCTGCCGCGGCCATCCCACCGATCACCCAGCCGGGGTGCTTTTTCGCAGCCCGGGCAATAAAGGGGAACAGCAGGTAGAAGTGCACCTCGATCGCGATCGTCCAGCTGGAGCCGCCCAACGGAGTCGTCTGGTAGGTATCCTCGAAAAACGGGAAGGTCAGTGTGAAGTGGGTCAGCAGGTCTTTCCAGAGGGGCGGTCTCCAGGAGACCTCGTACAGGTGCTGCGGAAGGGCATAGGCGAAAAGCATGAACAGCGTGACAAAATAAAAGCTCGGCAGGATGCGGGCAGCGCGTTTGCGGTAGAAGCGGCCGATCGTCTCCGGCGGTCCCGGGGAAACTACCCAGGGAAGAAACAGCAAGAACCCGCTCAGCAGGATCGTCGCGTCGACACAGACATAACCTGCCCTGGCCAGGAATTCAACGTTCGATCCGAAGAGCTCCGGCTTCAGCCAGGACTGCTGCCAGATGTGGAACAGGCTGACGATGAACACAAACAGCACCCGGAACCCGTCCAGTTCCGGGATGCGCTGCATGCCCCGCCTGCTCCGCATCGGTCTTTCCTCCTGTGTATTTTGCTGGCTCCATGATACGGCAAAGGGCATTCCTTGTCAAGGAATGCGGCCGAAACGAAAACCCGCCCGGAGGCGGGATCAGCATTATCTCTTTCACCGGAAGTCCACTGGAAGGTCACTCTCGCTGAAGGGGTCGTCCTCGTCCGGCAGGACTGCCCGGGGACGGGTGGGCGGTGGCACAGGGCTGATGGTCATGAATCCGTCATCTGCGAACCGGATCTGCAATTCCTCCCGCGGATAGATCATCGCGTAGACCTCGGTGGAGCGGCTCCCGGCCCGGCGGGCAAAATCCGAGATCATCTCGGACCGGCCCCAGAAATGCATCGGGATCAATAAGCGCGGTTTCACCGTCATGATGAAGTAGTTGGCGCCGGCGTCGTACAGGCGGCCCTGACGCGGGTCCACGGGGAAGAAGCAGACGTCGATGGTCTTTTCCCGCAGCAGCGGCGCGCAGCAGCGGTGGAATTCCGCCTCCGCCTCCTCGATCTCCGCCACGGTGGATTCCTCCCGCCAATGCCAGAAATTCAGGTCCCCGGCGTGGAAGATACGGATGCCGTCGAGCGTCACCAGGAAGGAAACGCCCAGGTCCGTGGAGTCGAATGCCTTGACCGTCACATGACGGCTCAGGGGAATGGTGTCGCCGGGGTTCATGCGCCGGCCGCGCGTGCCCACGGGCATATCATAGCCCACAATATAGACAACGGGGTGGTCTTTGTGCCACTCGTACACGACCGGGTCATAGTGATCCGGATGGCTGTGGCTGATAAAGACATACACTTCTTCATAGCGGTCAAAATCCGCCGGATCGATGCGCCGGTCGAGGGCCAGCTCCTGGTGCTCCCCCTGCCAGTAGTCAAAAATCAGCAGCACCTTGTCTGTCGCGCAGGAAAAGCCGCTGTGCAGGTAGTATGTGACGGTCAGGTTCGCGCCCACGGCTCTTCCCTCCTCTCCGGATGTGCGAAAGTGTTTCGGCTTTCGCACGCGCTGATGACGAAGTATTGCAATCCTCGTGCATATCCTACCACACTATTTCCAAAAAGTCAAATAACGGAGTCGAAATATGACAACTTTCCCCCACTTTCTGCACGACTTTTGACCATTTTTCGACACAATCTCCCCACTTTGCGCAAAAAAGCCAGCCCGTTCCGGCCGGCTGTTCCACTTTATCCCGGATCGCGTTCCTCCACCGGATGCCATCCCGGCGGCACCCGGGCGGGGATCCGGTGCATGGCTTCTTCCAGCAAAAATTCACACAGATACCTGTCCGTCTCCGGGTCAGGCGGCGGCAGGTTTTCGCTTTGCAGCGCTTCCCGCAGGGACACCCCAAACACCGCTGTCAGCTGTTCGGCATACAGTACGCCCCGCTCGCGCCAAATCCCGCGCACCAGCGCCGGGGGCATCAGCAGCCAGCGGGCAAAGTCGTCAGCCTCCTGTTCTTCTCTCCGGGAGGTCTTCTGTCCCGGTCTCTCAAAGCCCCGGTGCTTCAGCGCAATGTGCCCGAGTTCATGCGCAAGAGAAAAGCGCAGGCGGACCGGATCGGCATCCGGCAGGTAGACAACCACCCGGCGGCTGAAATTCGCGGGACAGGGATCATTCAGCGTCGCAGCAGAGAGCTTCTCTCCCAGGAAGGACAGCATCTCCGGCCTGACCTTCGCGCGGAGGGCCTGCTCATAGGTATAGACATACGTCCCGCGACAGAAGCACAGCATCAGGCGGGGATCGACCGGGAGTTCTCGGGGTTGGACTCGCAGCAGGCACCGCGCCGCCACGGAGGCTGGGTTCACCATTTGGCTTCCTCCGGGCCGAAAGCGTCGGCAAAGAGCGTCCGGCCCACGGAGATCAGCTTTTCCTGTTCTTCGGCGGACAGGTTGCGGAAGGCCCGGGTCATCACCGCGATGTTTCCGGCCTCCACGCTCTCGGGGCTGCCGTCGCCGCAGAGGCAGTCCAGCGGCACACCGAAGAGTTCCGACAGTTTGTTCAGGCGGTTGATGTCAGGCTCGGCCTGGCCGCACTCCCACTTGGCCACGGCCGCCTGCGAGACCCCCAGCCACTGGGCCAGCTGGAGCTGCGTCAGGCGCTTGCGCTTGCGGTACAGGCGGAGCCGCTCGGGAAACTGGGTGGACATAGGCGCTGCCTCCTTCCCATTTGTCATCGACGGGGACATTTGTTCGCCTTTATCATAACACATAAAATTCCAAAAAGCAAGGTTTTTGATCTTGACATACAACAAAAAGTTATGATATGATCTCGCTGAACGCGAACGTTTGTTCGTATCATATCCATAAAGGAGGTTTTATCGGAATGTCAGAGACGAATGAAAGCGCGTACCGCAATCCGGCCCTGCAGGACCTGGCCCTGCTCCTCCGCTACCGCTGGAGCGTGCGCGAACGGGAGACGCTCCGCCAGCAGCTGGAAGACCTGGACAGCCTGTGGTACCGGCGGCCCGATCCCCGGGGCAAAGCCCAGTTCACCAAGGGACGGGAGCGCCGCAAAGCAGCCTGTGAGGCCGCGCTGGCGCGGCAGGAAGCCCGGTGTGCACAGGACGCGGAGGCTTTTGAAAAGCTGCTGGCGGAAGTCAAACCGCCCCGGACGCGCCTGGTCCTGCGCCAGTACTACGGCAGCGGGATGAGCGACCGGGAGATCGGGGAGGCGAACAGCTTCTCCACCCGGACCGCATGGAACGTGCGCAATGGCTGGCTCCGCGAGCACGGCTGCCTCGAATCCCCGCAGCCGGGAAGGAGGCCGTCGTGAGCGAATCCGTTGCCGGCGCGGACGAAGTCCTGCAAATGATCACCGGTATCATGCGCGGGACCTGCACCGATGAGAACGGCGCGGGGCCGAAGATCGCGGAACGCTTCCGTGCGGCGGAACTGCTGGCCAAGCGCTACGGCCTGCTGGAGGAGGCCGCCGACAACAGCCGCGACCGCGAAGAGGCCGCCCGGGAGATCGAGGCCCTGCTCCGGGCCTTCGCCGCCGAAAGAAAGGAGGCGGATGCCCCATCGTCGACCGGGACGCCTTTGCCTGGCTGACCCAGCAGCCCGAGGCCTGGGGACGACTCTGCGGTTTCACTGACCTGCGGGAAACACCCCACGGCCTGTGGCTGCGCAGCATGATCACCGGCACAGAGGACTGGACCTTGCTCGCCCACCGCGGCAGCTACAAAACCACCTGCCTGAGCCTCGCCATGGCCGCGCTGATGTGCCTGAGCCCCGGGCGGAGCATCCTCTTCCTGCGGAAGACCGACAAAGACGTGGAAGAGGTCGTGCGCCAGGTTCGGCAGATCCTGCTCGCCCCGCCCACGCAGGCCCTGACCGCGAGGCTCTACGGCGGCGCGCCGGTCAGGCTCACCCGGGCTACGTCCACGGAGCTCTGCTGTGACTGTCGCTTCACGCCCAAGGGCACCGTCCAGCTGCGCGGCCAGGGCATCGGCGGGAGCCTGACCGGAAAGCACGCGGACCTGATCTTCACCGACGACATCGTGAACCTCGAGGACCGGCTCAGCGAGGCCGAGCGCCTGCACACGAGGCAGGTCTGGCAGGAACTCCAGAACATCCGCAATCCCGGCGGCCGCATCGTCTCCACCGGCACGCCCTGGCACCCGGAAGATGCGATCAGCCTGATGCCGTCCCCCGAAAAGTGGGACTGCCACCGCACAGGCCTGCTGAGCTCCGAAGCCCTCGACCGCCTGCGCCAGCAGATGGAGCCAAGCCTCTTCGCCGCAAACTATGAGCTCCGCCACATCCCCGCCACCGGCACGCTCTTCCCGAAGGCCCCGCCTTTTGTCGACGACGAAACCCTCCTTTGGGACGGCATCGCCCACCTCGACGCCTCCTACGGCGGCGGGGATGGCACGGCGCTGACGCTGGGCCGGAGAACGCCGGAGGGCTGGGTGCTGTACGGCAGGCTCTGGAAGGCGCACGTGGATACCGTGCTGGACGAGATCCTCGCCGAGTGCGGCCGCCTCCGCTGCGCGCCGCTGTACCTCGAGGTCAACGGTGACAAGGGCTACCTCGCGCGGGAGATCCGCCGCCGCGGACTGCCGGTCCACCCCTACACCGAGCGCATGAACAAGCACATCAAAATTGCCAGCTACCTCCGCGCCGCCTGGCCGGAGATCAGGCTTCTCCGGCAGACGGACCCGGAATGGCTGGCGCAAATCCTGGGTTACGCGGCCAACGCCGCGCACGATGATGCCCCCGACAGCGCGGCGTCACTGATCAGGGCCGGGAGCAAGGGAACCTCATCCGTCAGCCTGTGAACGGGCTGACCTCTCCTCTGATCTCCTTCGTCGACATCCCCACCGGGGAAGGCATAAACGGGTCGTAAAGTATCCAAAAGCCTTCCCCTTCAGGGGAAGGGGGACCGCCGCCGAAGGCGGTGGTGGATGAGGTCATTCCAGCAGTTGTTCATTTTCGCCATTGGGTATTTCAGTATAGATATACTCCAATCCATTCTGGATACAATAGGCTTCCGCAAACAGACCCGGATGTACCATCAACGTCAACATCGGACAAGTATCAAACGCTTTCCATCCAATACTCTCAAGCCCGCTTGGCAGCGCCAGCGTTTCCAGCACGCGGCAGCCCATGAAGGCACACTCGCCGATTTCCGTCAGCCCTTCCGGCAAGGCAATCTCGACCAATGCCCCGCAAGCCCGGAAGGCATGATTCTCGATCCGCGTCACGCTCTCCGGCAGTTCGACTGCCGTCAGTTCCTTGCAGGCATAAAAGGCATGACGCCCGATGATCTCGGTCCCCTCCGGCACGGTATACGCTTCCCCGCCGAGCACCCGGGGATACCAGATCAGCCGGTGGTCCGTCCGCCCGAAGAGCACCCCGTCCACGACTTCGAGGTACGGGTGATCCTCCGCCACCGCGACGGTGCAGTCCTTCAGATGGTACGAGAAGTCATACATCGCGCAGAAGGGGTTTCCCTGCACGGCCGTGATCGGGTGTCCGTCCAGTTCCGCGGGAATGAAAACGTCGGTTTCGACCCCGATATAGGCGATCAGGCACGCGCTGCCGTCCTCCAGAAGGGTATAGCGAAAATCCCCGCAGGTATAGGTTTCGCCGGATGCGAGGGCGGAGGTTAAGGGAAGGAAGGTGAGGAGCAAGAGGAACAGAAAGCACTTTTTCATGGGAGGCTCCTGTGATGGATGTATTAGGGGTTCAGCCAATCAGTTGGCGCATCCGCATATTTATGCTCAAGTGTTGACCATTGCAGCTTGTTTAAAGTGCAATATGACTCTGCATATGAACCTGAACTGACCAGAATCATAAGATTATCCAATGGTGCATATTCATAATCAGGAGCATTTCCCTTTGTTTTGTAGAATGCAAAATCTCCAATCGATTGAACAGAATTTGAGATTTGAAGTTCTCTCAAACTTAAACAATCAAGAAAAGCACATTGACCAATTAATGATAGATGATTTGACAAAGAGATATCGTTCAGTCTTAAACACCATGCAAATGCATATTCTCCAATATATGTAATAGTATTTGGCATTGATAATGATCGTAGAGAAGTACATGAGCAAAACGCTCCATTGCCGATTCGTGTTACATTGTCTGGGATGCTGATTACTTCTAATTTTTCACAGCAATATAACGAACCTTCTTCAATGGAAACAATATGTGCTGGTAGTTTAATTGAAGATAGATTCTCGCATCCCCAAAACACATATGAATCAATGAATGTCACACTGTCTGGTATTGTTAGAGAAGAAAGATTTGAACAGTTACAAAAAGCCTCATAGCCAATGAAGCTAACGCTATCTGGAATTTTTACTGATGACAAACTACGACATCCCCAAAAAGTCTGAGGCTCAATACAATTAATCCCATGTGGTAATGAGAGAGACTTCAGATTAGTGCAGTTTGCAAATGCACCAGTTGCAATATACTTGACACTATCCGGAATGATAATTGAGGTCAAATTATCGCAGCCCTGAAATGCACAAGTTCCAATAATCTCAATTCCTTGAGGGATAGAATACTCCGTTGCAGGTAAAGATGGTGGGTAGGCAATAAGCCTACGGTCAGTTTTTCCGAACAGCACACCATCAATGGTGGCAAGATATGGATGTCGTTGGTCAACTAAATAGGTACAATTCACTGGACCTACAATATATCCTTGATCGTCCTCAGCAAGAAATGGATTTCCTGATGTGCTCATCACTGGATGACCATCAATCACATTGGGAATAACCACCACAGCATCATGGCCTACATAACGTTCTATACGACAACTGCCATCAGAGAACAGAGTGTATAAAAATCCATCACTTCTGCGCAAATCATTAGAAACCAGATATTTGTATCCGTGCTTCTTGCAAAACTCTTGAGCATATGAACCATCTGAAACCAAAAATAGTAAATCTGTAGAACAAAAGTCAAATGCATCTTTGGCAATATTGGATACAGAAGAAGGTATGAAAACAGAATCAAGACAGGTACAACCAGCAAAAGCCCACGTGCCAATACTTGTAACTCCATCTGGAATATACACATCTGTCATAGAGCTACAGGAAAAATACATGCAATCACTAATTGATTGAATACCTTCAGGCAAAAAACTAAACAGTAGGCTTGTACAACCTGAAAAGACACTTTCATCAAAAACTGTTGCCCCATACTCTGGTAAAACAACCGTGGTCAAACTAGTACAATCATAGAAAGCCGCCCTCCCTATGGTTTGTATTGAATCAGGCAACCTAATGGCCTTCAAACTATTACAACCCGAAAACGCAATATCGCCAATGCTTGTCACAGATTCAGGAATGCAAATAGCCATTAGATTACTGCAACCATAAAACAGGCCATTAGGAATACTATCAATGAAAGACGATAAACTAACAGATTCCATATTGATGCATCCACTAAAAGCAAAGTCATTAATACTTGTAACGCTGTTTGGAATACTCATTGCAACTAAACCAGAGCAGCCTGAAAAAGCAAAGGAACCTATAACAGTAACACTATCAGGAATCCTGATGATGTTTATGTTTTTGCAATCAAGAAAGGCACAATATGAAATTGTTGTAGTACCGTCTGGAATTGAGTAATCTTTTATACTAAATGACTTTGGACATGCAATTAAAGAATGATCTTGTTTACCAAATAAGACACCGTCAATGACTTCTAGATAAGGATGTTGATTCTCAACAACAAATGTGCAATCAAGAGCGACATTATCCAAAATATCCAAATCAAAACGAGCAAAAGGGTTACCTCTTACTGATGTTAACGGATGGCCATCTAAAGTTTTCGGTATTATTACCATTCCTTCGTTACCGATATAATGAAGTAGTTCTGCATCTCCATTTTTCAGTATGGCGTACTCAAAGCCTCCGCAGATGTACGTATCTTCTGTTTCTTCTGCCAGTGCCAAAGGTGTACAAAATAGAATAGCTAATACCAATACAATAAACAGTGTCTTCTTCATAAGCGCACCTCGAGTTAAGATTGATTTGATTTATCCTACCATATCAACAATGCCCTGTCAATCAAAACAGGAACTTCGTCCGCCGTGAACCTCATCCAACACCGCAGCAGTGTAGAAGTTCCACGGCAGGACTGAACCGTTACAAACAGCATTTCAAAAGAAAGAAGGAAAACCACCATGCAAAATCTCATCACCTACCAGGATTACCTTGCCGCCCCCGACAAACCCGCCGCCCTCTTCGCCCAGGCCGAGCGGGTGCGGCATTCCGAGGCCTTCCGGCTGGCATTGGACGCCGAGGCCTACTTCCGCGGGGAGAACCCGACCGTGGCCGGGAAGACCATCCTCCGGGCCGGGAAGCTCGAAACCCGCGACGCCGAGGGACGGCGGCGCGTGCGAACGCAGCTGAAAGACGTCGTCGGGAACCGAATCTCCAACCGCTTCCTGCACCGCTTTGTCACCCAGCAGAACGCCTTCCTCCTCGGCAACGGCTGCACGCTGGAGGACGCGGCGCTCAAGGCGCGGCTGGGAAAAGACTTCGACCGGCTGCTGGCCCGCATGGGCGAGAAAGCCCTGCTCCACGGCGTGTGCTGGGGTTACTGGAACATGGACCACCTCGAGATCATCGAGGCCTGCCGGGACGCGCTGTCCGGCTTCTTCGCCCTGCCGGACGAGATGACGGGCGAGCCGATGCTCGGCGTGCAGTTCTGGCAGATCGCGGCAGACCGGGCGCTCTTCCTGCGCGTTTTCGAAACCGACGGCGTGTCGGTCCTGCGGCGCGACGGGAAAGAGATCACCACCGTGATGCCCAAGCGCGCCTACAAAATCACCCGGCTGGCCGGCGGGCGCTATGAGCGGCACGAGAACTGGGGTGTGCTGCCGCTCATTCCCTTCTGGGCGAACCCCGAGCACCGCAGCGAGCTCACCCCGGCCATCCGCTCGAAGATCGACGCCTACGACCGGATCCTCTCCGACTTCGCGGACAACCTTGACCGGGCGAACGACGTCTACTGGGTGCTGAACAACTTCGGCGGGACGGCGGAGGACATCGCGGAGACGCTCGAGACCATCCACCGGCTGAAGGCCGTGGCCGCTTACACCGACGGCACCGGCGCGACCGCCACCGCCGAACCCCGCACGATCGACGTGCCGCACCAGGCGCGCCAAGCCGCCCTGACCCTGCTGGAGAAAGCCCTCTACCGCGACTGGATGGCCCTCAACATGGAGGAGCTCACAGGCGGGAGCCTGACGAACGTCGCGATCCGCGCGGCGACTTCCGCCCTGAACCAGAAGGCGGACCGCTTCGAGTGGGAGGCGTTCGCCTTTGTGCGCGCCCTGCTGCGGCTGCTGGGCACGGACACGGACGCGATCCGCTTCCGTCGCCAGTGTATCGCCAACGAGAGTGAGACCGTCGCGGACATCGCCGCCATGCGCTCCGATATCGACCGCGCGACGGCGCTGCGGCTCAACCCTTATCTCCAGCCGGAAGAAGTTGACGCGTTGCTGGCAGGGGCGTGAGAACAGAAGGATACGAAAAACCCTGCCGGTCAGGCAAGGCTTCAATAAATGTACATATCCATCCGCTCACTTGATCATCAGAACCGCTCGGGCTCATCCTCGACCGGCTTCTCGTCCTCTTTCTCCCGCGGCCGCACGATGAATATGAACACGGCCACACAGGCCAGTGCGCCGAGCAGGTGCAGGACGCGGCTCAGGGTCGTATCCTGCTGAAAGGCGCTGATTGTGAAATAAGCCGCACCCACCAGCGAAGCAATGGTCAGCATCACGCGCAATACCATCCAGCCCAGGCTGCCGAAGAGGGATGCGATCGATTTGAACATGGTGTTTGATCCTCCGGTTTCACAGTTCTCTCCTGCCCTCCATCGCCCTTGACAATGTGACCTCGTCGGCGTACTCCAAGTCCGCGCCTACGGGCACGCCGTGGGCAATGCGGGTAACTTTGACGCCGAGGGGCTTGATCAGGCGGGCGATGTAGGTCGCGGTGGCCTCACCCTCGATGTCGGGGTTCGTGGCCAGGATGACCTCGTCCACAGCGCTGTCCTGGAGGCGGGTCAGGAGCTCCTTGATGCGGATGTCGTCCGGGCCCACGCCGTCCATCGGGGACAGGGTGCCGTGCAGGACATGGTACAGGCCCCGGTACTCGTGCATCCGCTCGAGAGCGGCCACGTCCCGGGGATCGCGTACTACGCAGATCTGCCCGTTGTGGCGGTTCTCGTCCTCGCAGATCGCGCAGCGCTCGCCGTCGGTGTAGTTGCCGCAGACGGAACAATACCGGATCGCCTTGCGGCCCTGCCACAGGGCCGTGGCCAGGTTCCGCACGTCCTCCAGGGGCATGCTGACAATGTGATACGCCAGCCGCTGGGCGCTCTTCTGCCCGATGCCGGGTAGGTGGCTCAGCTCATTGACCATCTTCTGGATCGGTTCAAGGGTTCCGGCCATGGCTCAGAACAAGCCTCCCATGCCGGGGGCCATCTTGCCCATGGCGGCCTCGCGGGCCTCTTCGCCCTTGCGGAGCGCCTCGTTCACCGCGGCCTTGACCAGATCCTCAAGCATCTCGGCGTCGTCCGGGTCGATGACCTGGGGATCGATGGTGATGGAAGTCAGCTCCCGCTTGCCGGAAACCTTCACCTGCACCATGCCGCCGCCGGCCGCCGCTTCGTACTCCTCCGCGTCGAGCTTCTCCTGCATCTCGGTCATCTGCTGCTGCATCTTTTGGGCCTGGCGCATGATCTGCTGCATGTTCGCGCCGCCGCCGAAACCGCCGAAATTGGGTCTTGCCATGATCGTATCCTCCTAAAATCAGTCGTTGGAATCGCTGTTTTCACGCAGTCGCCTGCAGGCCACCGTGAGGTTGCCCGCCACTGTGGTCGCGTTGATCACCGGATCCCCGTCTGTGAGGGAAACGCCGGCAGTGCGGAGCTTGCCGGAGACGGAGTGCAGGGTGATCTTCGCGCCGTCCGCGGGGAGCTCGAGCGCCGTGTCGCCGCTGACGCTGTTAATGTCCACGCGTTCGGGGCACTCGATGAGGCTGAGGCCGATGTCCGCGCTGACGCTGGTGACCTTCACCTTCTGCGCCGCCGCGCGCTCCACGGAGAGGCTCCCGGAAACCGTGCGCAGGGATAGGCTGTCCGCCTCCAGGTCTGCGGCATTCAGCGGCCCGGAAACCGTCCGCAGCGACAGGGTCATCGCCTGCAGTCCGCTGGCCCGCAGTCCGCCGGAGATCGTGCTCACGCTGAAATCGCTGCCCGAGAGCCCCGTCGCCCGCAACGGCCCGGACATCGTGCTCGCTGTGATCTCGCCCTTCCAGTCCGAGGGAATGCGAAGCGTCACCTGGAGCCAGCGCTCCGTGTTGATGCGGGTCGAGAGCCCGTAAGCCGGCTGTTCGACCGAGAGCGTGCCGGCTTCCAGCCGGATTTTCAGGTCGTCCACATCCTCCGGGGTCCCCGCGACCAGCAGCTGCATGCGCTCCACGCTGTCCGATGTCAGTTCCAGGGTCGCCCAGGCCAACCCGATGGTGATGCGGGCGACCGCACCCGGATCAAAACGCTCGTTGCGGCTCATTCTGTCTCCCTCCCGTTCAGTCAGCGTTCATTCTACCATGTTTGTGTTGGGATGTAAAGGGCTGAGCCGCGCGTCGGTCACGACGTCCGTCAGGATGGCAAGCACCAGCGGACTGCCCTTCCCGCTGACCGGCTGGAGCGGCACCGCAGCGCTGTCCATCAGGGTCGGCGCGCTCTGCGCCTGAAGGATCACCAGCTGCGCGGGCTGCCCGTCCGTGAGGATCGCCGCGGCCAGGCGAGCCCCATTCGCGCCGTTCTTCGCGAACGGGAAGGCGCGCACACCCTTGCCGCCCCGGCCCTGGCGCTCGAATCCCATGGCCGGGATGCGCTTGCCGTTGCCGCGGTCGCTGATCAGCAGGAGCTCGTCCCCCTTGCGCAGCGGCGCTGCGAGCATCACGCGGTCCTCGGGCGTCAGCCCGATCCCCCGCACGCCGCCGGAGGTCCGCCCCTGGACCGGCACCGTATCCGGCGCAAACCGGATCCCCATGCCGAGCCGTGTGATCAGCAGAATGTCATCCTCTCCCGGCATCGCCGCCACACAGGCCAGCCGGTCGTCCCCCTTCAGCCCCATGACCGTAAACCGTTTCGACCGCACATCCAGTTCCGTGGCCTCCATCCGCTTGGCCATGCCGCCATCGGTGACAAGCAGAAGTGCCGGACGCTTCGCCAGCGCTTCCGAGACACAGCAGTCGATCCAGACGACTTCTTCCCCGTCTTCCAGTTTGGGCAGCAGTCCGGCCGGAAGCTGTCCCCGGTCCTTGGGCTTGCACTCATTCAAAGCGCTTACGGCCAGGGGATAACAATTCCCAAGGGACGTAAAGATATACAATGTCTCGTCGGTCTTCGTGCTGAAAAGGAAGCGCGGGGCCTCCTTCGGGTCCTCGGCGGGCGTCGGGAAAGGCGTCTTCTTCAGTGCAGCAGGCCACACACGCTTGAACTGTCCCGCCCCGGTGAAAGCCACGACCGCCTCGTCCGGCACAGGCGCGGTATCGGCTTTGTCAAGCTGGACTTCCTCAATGGCTTCGATCGTCGTCCGCCGTTCGTCGGCAAACTCCGCCTCGATTTCGTGCAGTTCCTTCGCAATCAGTGACAGAAGCTTCTTCTCGCTTCCGAGAATGGCTTTCAGATTCCTGATCAGCTTCTGCAGATCTTCATATTCTTTCCGTAAGGCCAGGATCTCCAGATTCGTCAGGCGCTGCAGCCGCATGTCGAGGATCGCCTGCGCCTGGGCTTCGTCCAGGGCAAAGGCTTCCATCAGGGCGATACGGGCTTCCTTCGGGTTTTTGCTGGCACGGATGAGGCGGATCACCTCGTCGAGGTTGTCCACGGCGACCATCAGGCCTTCGAGGATATGAGCCCTGGCCTCGGCCTGCTTGAGCTCGTATTCCGTCCGCCGGGTGACCACGCGCTTCTGGTGGTCAATAAAGTAACCCAGCATAGCCTTCAGGCCCATCTGGACAGGCTTGCCGTCCGCAATGGCCACCATGTTCACGCCAAACGTGATCTGCAAGTCGCTGTACTTATAGAGATAGGCCAGCACCTTGTCCGGATCGGTGTCCCGCCGGAGCTCCACGATGCCGCGCAAGCCTTCACGGTCGCTCTCGTCCCGGACATCATAGACCCCCGCCAGCGCGGGTTTTTTCTCATCGACCAGCCGCTGGATCTTCTCGAGCATCGCGGCCTTGTTCACGCCATATGGGATCTCGGTGATGACGAGCAGTTTGCGCCCGGCAGCCCCGTCCTCCACATGAACCCGCGCCCGGAGCTGGAGCTTGCTCCGCCCGGTCAGGTATCCCTGGCGGATCTCCTCGCTCTGCACAAGAACGCCGCCCGTGGGGAAATCCGGGCCGGGCAGAATGGCCATCAGTTCGTCCAGCGAAATATCCGGATTCTCGATCTGCGCGATCGCGGCACGGATAGATTCCCCGATGTTGTGCGGGGGGATGTTTGTCGCCAGGCCCACGGCGATGCCGCTGGCGCCGTTGACCAGCAGATTCGGGAAGCGCGCCGGGAGCATATCCGGCTCCTTCAGCGTATCGTCGAAGTTCAGGCGGAAGGGTACGGTGTCCTTTTCGATGTCGCGCAGCATCTGCATGGCCAGCGGCGCCATCCGTGCTTCGGTGTAACGCATGGCCGCCGCGCCGTCGCCGTCAATCGAGCCGAAGTTTCCGTGGCCGTCCACCATCGGTCCGCGCATGGAAAAATCCTGCGCCATGCGCACCAAGGCGTCATAGACAGACGAGTCTCCATGCGGATGGTATTTACCCAGGCAATCACCGACGATACGGGCGCACTTGCGGTGGGGCTTGTCGGGCGTGGTGCCCAGTTCCATCATCGTGTAGAGGATGCGCCGCTGCACGGGTTTCAGGCCGTCCTCCACCCGCGGCAGGGCGCGCTCCAGGATCACGTGCTCCGCGTAAGGGATCATGGAGTTGTGCATCACGTCCTCCATGGACGTGACGATGATGCGCGAGGGATCATCCTTCGCAATGGGTTTTTCGGGACTTCTTTTCTTTGGCATGGTGCATCCGGCCTTTCTGATGCTGGGGTTTTGTTAATCATATCTCTGGAAGACGGCAGCAGTACCGTCTTGGAATAAGATCGTAATGAAATTACCGCCCCAGACAGCGCTGACAATCTCCGTATTGAACCTATAACCGAAACGTGATGGCAAGGAGTACTGGTCAAAATGAAGTTTGCCGTCGGATTCGGACCATGCAACGCCCAGCAATGTTGTCCGGTAGGTCAAGTCAAAGCGGGTATAAAGCGCGTCCCCGGCAGTAAGCATGACAGTTGCGCCGCCGCAACTGTAAAAGTGTAACTCGCACCACAAATCGGCTTCGTTTTTTAGCGCTCCTTCGGAGGACGCTGCCAGACTGATATCAGGCTGATTCAGTGACACCAATTGCCAGTGGGTTCCACCAAGAGAGCTTGCCTTATATTGATCACGCTCAGCTAGCAAGGTGCTGTCAAGAGCTTCTGCTGAAAGGAGAAAAGATTCTTTATTGGCGGCTTCATACAGGGGAATCAGACCAACTGTATTCATGGTCAGACCTAAGATAGAAGCAGTGTTTCCGTGTAGCAGAAGGTTGTACCACCGGCCTCCGTACTTGGCGCAGGTCATACACTGAAGAAAATCTGCACCGTTGATTCGAAAACGGACCACAAGTTCCGCGAGATCGTCGGCGCCGACATATCCATACTGCATGGCTATATTACGCCTATTGACTGGGGAAATGGCTGTACCGCTTGTCAGCAAAGCGGCATCCACCCATTCAACGAAGGTCACATGTCCCTGAATGCTTTGGAGAATCGACTGCTCATAGTACTGATTGTGCTCGTCGATTGCTTCTTGATTCATAGGCGCACGCGTCATACCGTCCAGATCATCTGTGTATGTGGTATATTGTCTCAGGAGATCAGAAGCGAGGCTACCATACCGAGCAAAGAGAATCAGCTCGGCAGAGTACGCATCTGTGATCGGCGTCGAGTTCGCTGTACCTTGCGGGAAAATCGAATTCATCCGCTGAATGTATAAATCCGTGTCCAGATGCTCCACATAACTCTCATGTGCAAAGGTCGCCAGCATGCCGTGCACATCTGCATTGTTCATTGCGTCCAGATAGGCCAGGACAGCTTCCTCCGGGGTATCGTAGCCATTCCCCTCGAGCTGGGGGTGTTCTGTCGCAGCAATGCCTTCCGACAGTGCTGTTGAAACCAGAAGGACCAGGATCAGAACCAAAATGCTCAGCTTCTTCATATGGGAACCTCTCCTTCTTTTATGATCGTGTCTGGTTGTACCATTTTGTTAATCGGACAGGTATAGTTCACCAATATAATACTGTTCCTGAAACGCGATCGACGCAAGGATTGTTTCACGTGAAACAGGATTCCCGTCCGGCGTGACAATCCATTTGTCTTCGTTATCATTCAGCCGGTGATAGACCCCGATCACAACACCTTCAAAGGTCTCCATCGGCCGATCCGGACCGAGGATGTAAACATCCTGTTCCTCTCCGTCCCCGCCAAGCAATCCATCCACATACCCGTAATTGATGGGATAAACCATGTCCTTATGCGTCGGATGGATGCTGCCGATCGGCCGGTCCACCGTCCCGGCAACCCGGGTACCGATCACATCGCTGTAGTCCTGATGTACGATCGGCAAGCGATAGATGCGGCTCTCGTGTCCGTTCAGATCCGGCAGGGTCTTCCAGAAGGAACAGCCATACTTTTCGTATAAGCCCACTTCGTTCGTGCTGATGTACACACAGGGAAATCCATCGGCTTTTGCGAGGTAGTAAACCCGTTCCAGGAGTTTCCCCATGCGCCGCTTCCCGCGGGCTTCGGGGAAGGTGTAGACAAATCCGGCCCAGGGTGTCAAATTGGGATCGGGGATATCATCATGCTCCGCATACGTACAAAAGGCGAGCAGATCATTACCTTCTGTCAGCAACAGCAGGCGGCTTTTTTTCCCGAGAAGGGAATAGAACTGGCCGGATTCCAGCAAGGAATGAAGATACTGTCCCGCGCGCCAGTCGGATTTGGCAATCTGCCGTAGCCAGTGGGTTGGGTTTGGCGTTTGGTGGTATTCAAGGATTTGCATGACTGATGATCTCCCACATATCTCTATGCCCTGTGCCTTATGCCCTATGCCTTTTCAAGTGCTTTCCTCATCGGATTGACCTGCCCCTCCGGGAGTTCGAAGTTGTCCTGGCGGTTGAAGTCGGCGTATTCGCTGATGTAATCGCGACGGGGCTCGACCTTGTCACCCATGAGGATCGTCACAAGACGGTCAGCCTGGGCGGCGTCGTCGATCGAGACCTGCATGAGCTTGCGCTGGCCGGGGTCCATGGTGGTTTCCCAGAGCTGTTCCGGGTTCATCTCGCCAAGGCCCTTGTAGCGCTGGAGGGTATAACCCTTGCCGACCTTTTTCGTGACCTTCTCGAGTTCTTTGTCATCATAGCAGTAGATGACCTGGCTTCCCTTGGCAACGCGGTAGAGCGGCGGCATGCCGATGTACACATGACCTGCGACGAGGAGTTCTTTCATATAGCGGAAGAAGAAGGTCAGCAGGATCGCGCGGATGTGGGCGCCGTCCTGGTCAGCGTCGGAGAGGATGACCACTTTGTGGTACTTGAGGTTCGTAAGGGAAAATGTCTCTCCGATGGAGGTTCCGAGCGCGGTGATGAGGGACCGGAATTCCTCGTTGGATAGGACCTGGTCAATGCTTTTCTTTTCGGCATTCAGGGGCTTGCCGCGGAGGGGCAGGATCGCCTGGAAACGGCTGTCGCGGCCCTGCTTGGCACTGCCGCCGGCGCTGTCGCCCTCGACGATAAAGAGCTCGTTGTCCTCCGGGTGATGGCCGCGGGCGGCGGCAAGCTTCCCGACAAGAGGCTGGGCCTCCAGCGCCTTGGATGAGCGCACCGTATCGCGGGCTTTGCGCGCGGCCTCGCGGGCCTGGGCCGCCTTCACGGCTTTGCCAACGATGTGCTGGGCCATCTCCTGGTTTTTCAGGTTGTCCAGCCAGTCCGCAAGCTTCTCCGCCACGATCGCCTCGACTGCCGGACGGACCTCGCTGTTCCCGAGACGGCCCTTGGTCTGGCCCTCGAACTGCGGGTTCTTGACCATCGTGGTCAGCACGCAAGTGAGACCCTCACGGAAGTCTTCGCCCGCGAGGTTCGCGTCTTTGTCTTTCAGCACACCGATCTTCCGGGCATAGTCATTGAAGGCCTTGGTAAATGCCGTGCGGAACCCCGTCTCGTGGGTGCCGCCCTCGGGCGTCGGGATGTTGTTGACATAAGAGAAGAGGTTTTCGGCATAGTCAACCGTGTACTGGATCGCGGCGCGGCAGATAATCGTGTCGCGCTGGCCCTCGAAATAGATCACGTCGTCGTTGACCGGCGTGCGTCCGACATTCAGGTAGCAGACATAGTCGACGATCCCGCCCTCGTAGCAGAAGGTTTGGGTGCGCTTGTCGGCTTCCTTCACGCGCTCGTCGGTGAAGGTGATCATCAGTCCGCGGTTCAGGTAAGCCAGTTCCTGCAGCCGCCGTGAAACCTGCTGGCTGTTCCAGTGCACATCCTCGAAGATCCGGTCGTCAGGCAGGAAGCGCACAACCGTGCCCCGGCGGCGCGTGTTGCCGATCTTCTCCAGCGGACCGTCGGGTTTCCCGGCTTCGATCTTGTGGGTCTTGGGGTTTTCCTCGGAGGTGAAGCGCATCCGGTAATGACCCCAGTCCCGGTAGGAATCCACGGTCATCCAGCGGGAGAGCGCGTTCACGACCGAAGCGCCGACGCCGTGCAGGCCGCCGGAATAGGCGTAATTCTCATTGTTGAACTTACCGCCGGCGTGGAGCTTGGTATAAATGACCTCCACACCCGAGACGTGCAGCGTCGGGTGTTCGTCCACCGGGACACCGCGGCCGTTGTCGGTCACGGAGGCCGATCCATCCTGGTGCAGGGTCACGGTCACGGCGTCCGCGAAGCCGTTGCTGGCCTCATCGATCGCGTTGTCCACGATCTCCCACAGGAGGTGGTGCAAACCGCGCGAAGAGGTCGTACCGATATACATACCGGGCCGCATCCGGACGGCTTCAAGGCCCTCCAGCACCTGGATATTGCCCGCGTCATAGTTCTGGGTCAAGCGATTTCACTCCATTCTGCGCAAGGGTCGGGACAGCGCACAAGCGCCCATCCAACCACAATATATTGTACCACAAAACCCGCCAAGTGACAAGATGAAGGAAAACGCACGTCAAATGAGCCGGGATCCCGTTTCCCGTTCACCCCGGCCTTGCCCGATTTTTGAAATTTCCCTCTTTACAAACAGGAAAATTGATGCTACAATAGCGACCGTTGACGGGGCATTAGCGCAGCTGGTAGCGCACCACACTGGCAGTGTGGGGGTCAGCGGTTCGAATCCGCTATGCTCCACGGACGGGAACCCTTGTGTTTGCAAGGGTTCCTTCTTTTTTGTCGATTGCCAGTACTTTGCATGAAACCCATTCCGGCAAAAATGACATAGCAATGTTGATTTTGCCGAATATCTGATGTATAATACAACCGAAAGCGAGGGATGGCGGATGTATTATCACAGACAGCTGGAGAGCACGATCCTGAAGGTGGCGGATGAGTTTGCATGCATTACCCTTTATGGTGCAAGGCAGACCGGAAAATCTACCATGGTCAGGACTCTGTTTGAATCGTTCGAATATGTGACGCTGGATCACAGCAGGGAACGGCTGTTGGCATCAGAGGATCCGGAGCTGTTTCTCCAGTCTCATGGCATCCCTCTTGTCATTGATGAAATCCAAAAGGTACCAGAACTGATGGAAGCGATCAAGATCCGGATCGATGAGGAGAAGCTAAACAGTGTTCGAACCGGCAAAAAAACAGGCCTGATGTATATCCTCACCGGCTCAAATACCCATGAGATCAAAGAAAAAGCATCAGAGACGCTGGCCGGCAGGACAGCAATCATTGAAGTTTCTTCTTTTGCGGCAAATGAAAAAGACCAGATTCCCGGGCATGATTTCTTTCCGGATCTCCCCACTCTCATGAGCCGGAAAGAAAAGCTGATTCCACGAAACAGATATGAAGTGTTTGAAGAGATCTATAAGGGTGGTATGCCGGAATACTGGGTGCAGAAGCCGGACAGAAATACGTTTTTTGAGAGCTATATTTCGACTTACCTTGAGAAGGATGTCAGCCGGCTGATCAATATCGGCAAGCTGAATGATTTCCGGAAATTCATGATGGTTTCCGCGCTTCGTACCGCGCAGCAGCTGGACTTTACCGAAATAGGAAACGCTATCGGGATTGACTCACGGACGGCGAAAAGCTGGATTTCCATTCTTGAATCATCCGGGATCATTATGCTTCTCCAACCTTACGCAACGAATCTTTCAAAGCGCATTGTCAAAACACCGAAGATGTATTTCATGGACACAGGATTGTGTTCTTTCCTTTGCGGATGGTCTGATCCAAGGATTCTGGAGGCATCCTCCATGTCAGGGGCATTCTTTGAAACGTATGTGGTCAGCGAAATCGTCAAAAGCATCCGCAACAGCGGAAAGCGGATTGAGTACACCTTGTATTATTACCGGGACAGGGATCAGAAGGAAGTGGATGTCCTATATATCAAGGACCAGATGATTTATCCGGTCGAGATCAAGAAGGGAATCGGCAGAGATAAGGCAAACAAGAATTTCAGAATTCTTGAACAGTATAAGATGCCTGTTGCCACGGGATTGATTGTCGATACCGGAGATCGCCTGATTCCCTTGAACAGGGATGCATATTACTGCCCTGTCGGCATGATCGGTCTGTAGGCTGTTTTCAGATGTCATTGTTAAGATGTATCAAGCTTCATTCGACATATTCCCTACCAACTATTGGCCCGGAAAGCCGTATTTTGCAGTGCAATACACCCGCCGGTCTGTAGATCCGCGGGTTTTGTCATACCCCAATGGCGTATTTTTGATATGTTTTTCTGAGGATTTGTACTTTACTTTCTGTTCTTCCTTTTGACTTCATCCATCTCGGCGATCAACTCTTCCAGAGGATGATACTCTCCGCCCCACCATTCAAACACATGCAACCCCTCGTCTTCAAGGACGGATTCCTCGATCGTCATTTGGATTCCCAGCTGCTTCAGAAGCCCTTCGCGATCCACCGGCTGATAATCGAACGGCAGCAGCTTGCAGAACGCTTTGTACGAAACGCCGCATACGACATGATGCACGCCGAGCGACGCGATCGCTCCCAGGCACCGCTCACACGGAGCGCAGCTGGTATACAGCGTGGACTGCTCCATGATCTCATCCGAATAGCGGTTGGTGCATTGATGAACAAGGTTGAATTCAGCGTGCCCGAATATCCCTTTGGCAAAATCCGCGGTATTCTCCGCTTCCTCTATGATCTTGCCGTTATGGACAAGCACGGCTCCAAAAGTGTCATGCCCTTTCTTGCCCGCGCTGACAGCCAGCTCATAGCATCTTTTCATATATGGCTCATGTTCGTGATTCATAATTCTTCCTCCGCAGAATTCGTTTTGCCGTCATTACACAAATCCCAAAATCCCCAGTTTGTTCCAAAGATCTTCACAGGGGCAGCTCTTTGCACAGAATCAGTCTTCGGGAGAAATGATCAGGTTCCTGAACAGTCCATCCGTTCCGATGTCCACATACAAACCCACACAGCCCCGGCTGTCCGAACCGTGCTTGAATCCGTTGACTTCCAGCACTTTGACGCCATCCACAAAGAAGATGCCGCGGTCGTCCTGAATCTCTGCCCGGATGTGGCTCCATTCATTCAGCGCAATGCTGTCCACCGTATTTTCGTACTCGCTGATCCCGAATTCCCGGAAATACGAGAACGTATAACCGGGATAGGAAAAATACTGACAGCCGTGGGCTTTGCGCACGGGATCGGTGCAGTGTTTTCCGTTGGTGGGCCGGATATAGAAAGACTCAAACTCGCTGTCCGCCTCATTGGCGCGGAACACGATGCCTATGAATCCCCGCGCAAAATCCGGCGCGTCCGGCAGCAATCTGCCGCAGACATCCACTTCGATCACACCGTTGTGAAAGCTGAGTCCCTTCGCTTTCAGGTAAGTGTTTTCATCAGGCAGAGGCTTGTCGATCTTCCGGACTTCAACGGTTTCATCCGGCAGATAGGCTGCCTGTGTGTGAACGGAAACAAAGTTTTCCCCAGCCATTCTGATGTTCATTTTGTCGAACCTCCCAATTCGTTTTCTGTGAAGTTTATTTCCTGCCCGGGATTGAAGCGGCATCACAGTCACAGGGCGTAGCCAGCGCCGATGCCGATCACGGCAGAGAGCGCAATGAGCAGGATCGGATGGGTCTTCCTGAAGGCCAGGATCGCCGTGATGACAAAGATGCAGATGCTCACCACCAGGGCAGGGGTCAGCACAAAGCCGTTTGCAAAGAAAACGTCCTTGCCTGTTGTCAGCAGCGCTGCCCCGATAAGACCGATGACCGCCGGCCGAAGACCTGTCATTGCGCCTTCCATCAGCCTGCTGCGGCGAAAGCGGACATAGAACCGGCTCACGATCAGGATGACCAGGAAGGACGGCAGCACCACACCGAGTGTGGCGCAGGCAGCTCCGGCAATGCCGGCCGTGTTCATCCCCACGGCGGTGGCCATGTTCACGGCCAGCGGTCCGGGCGTGCTCTCGCTGATGGCAATAAAGTCGATGATCTCTTCCGCGGTCATCCACCCGTGGGCCAGTACTTCCTGGCGAATAAGCGGCAGCATCGCGTAACCGCCCCCGAAGGTGAAAAGCCCAATCTTGAAGAAAGCCCAGAAGAGCTCCAGCACGGTCATGGCTTTGCCCTCCCGATTTGCAGATACAGGATCCCCAGGATGGCGCAGGCTGCAATGATAAGGACAGCGCTCAGGCCAAAAAACGCGGAAGCGGCCAGTGCAAGGGCCATAATACTGTATGCGAACCAATCTTTGCGGCACTGTTTGAACATCTTCCAGAGCGCCTTCAGGATCATTGCCAGGACACCGGCGCGAATCCCCCAGAAAGCATATCGCACGATCCGCACCTGCGCGAAAGTCTGCAATGCGAAGGAGAGCAGCGCAATGATCACAAAAGAGGGCAGGACAACCCCCAGGGTGGCGCAAAGCGCGCCGCCAAACCGAGCCACTTTGCGGCCGATAAAGGTGGCGCAGTTGATGGCAATGGGCCCGGGTGTGGATTCAGCGATCGCCAGGACGTCCAGCAATTCTTCATCGCTGATCCAGTGCTTGTGCTCCACGGCTTCCCGTTGGATCAGCGGGATCATGGCATAGCCACCGCCGAAGGTAAACAGTCCGATCCTGGAGAACGTCAGGAACAAATCCATCCGTGTGTTCATGTGTCCATCTCCGTGAAAACTTACGTCTTTGATGGTTCACCGGATCCGTCTGACCGTGACCAGCGCCTCCATAGTGGCCGAATTGTAGGAATCGATGATGATCTCATAGTCGAACGTACCGTAGTTATTCATATACGGCGCGTTTGCAAAGGCTGTTGCGTGGCTCTCCATCGAGAAACGGTCCCCGGTCTGGAACAGGTCGCTGGCGATGAAGTCATACCAGCCCTGGGAAACAAACCGGGTCTGGAAGAGCGGGTCTTCATTCGTGCGGGTCATCGAATGCAGATTGTAATAGTCCCCATTTTGTTTGTCGGGAGAGTACCATGTGCTGTCTTTGATTCCCATGGAGTTGGCAATGATCGGCAAGCCCGGGAGGACCGCACCCCTTTTCCAGATCGCTTTCTTATCATAGTCTGTGACGGCGGACGGATCAAACCAGGACCCGCCGGTTCCGGTGGCGTAATCGTTCGGGTAACACATTCTCTGATCCACATGCAGGATCCGCACACCGCCGTAGCGCGGCGGGTCATTCTTCTGTGCCGGCCACAGCATGAAATCGTCCCAGTCGCGCTCGTTGTTCCCGGCCTTGGCAAGCACCTCCACCAGGATGAATTCATCAAAGGGTGTGCCGTTCCAGCCTTTGGATGTCGGGATCAGAATGCAGTCCGGATAGAGCGCGCTGCAGCGGAGCCTGATCGTGACTTCTTCGATATCCGGCGTGATCACATACGGATCGATCCAGCCAAAGCTCATTTTCGTCCATGCGTTCAGATCGCCCGTCTCCGTGTCGTGCATGTCGAACCCGAGGGGCGTATGGGACTCGTACCCTTCCGCGTCATTGCCGTTATATAAGTCGCTGACACCGAACATGTGCCCGATCTCATGGATCAGGGTGTTCCGGTATTGGTCGTACATCATGTGATACTTTTCCAGGCACATCACATGGGTGCAGGATGGGTATTCATGGTCAGCGCTGTTGACGCAATGATCATAGGGGATCGAAACCACCTTCCCGCCATACAGCGTCCCGATGTCGTCTTCCCCGTCCACGGACGGATCGTCAAATATCATCATGACCAGGTCCGCATATCCGTCATTGTCGGTGTCGAACTTGCTCAGGTCCCCCGGATACCGTGCGCAGGCCGCATTGTAAATCTGCCAGTAGTGCTCGCCGTACCAGTTGATTTCTCCTGCTGAATTCCACAGGTCTTCCATATCCCATGAACTGATGCCGACTTCATAGACCGGCATGATCTCATACTGCAGGTCGATCTTTCCGTAGGACGCGTTGAGATAATACTGCCGGGCGGAGAAACTGTCTTTCCCCTTCATCATTGAAAAGACCCGCTTGTCAAACAGCTTGTCAAACCCGTAACCATCCGTGAAATGCACGGGAATGATCATGCAGTTGATCGTGCGCGCCTCGCCGGATGTGTTCCAGAACGAATAATCATCATACAGAAAATTCACCTTTGTCCTGGGATACGGGTCCGCAGTCTGCAACTCATCCGCCTTTGCGCGATCATGGACTGTGAAAACCGCAAACGTCATCACGAGAATCAGGAAAACACACAGAGCAGAACGCAGCTTCATATCGGCACCCCTCTCTTTTTCTCGTTTCTGTGTGCATTTTACCATGCATGATAAGCCCTGTCAACGCACGGCCGTCCTCTCAACTCCGCTGATAATTCAGTTGACAACCCGCGCCAACGGCGGTATAATGGCTTGTACCAAAGTGTTTTCTTGTGTTTTCGTCTTCTTCCGAGGGAGAAACCCCATCCCGCAACTTGATCAGACCGAAAGGTGGATTGGCGATGGATACGTGTACCGCAATCGTTGGAATCAACTGGGGCGACGAGGGCAAAGGCCGAATCGTCGACCTGCTGACGGAAGACTTTGACGTCGTGGTCCGTTACCAGGGCGGCGGCAACGCCGGACATACCATTGTGAACCGGTACGGTGAGTTCACGCTGCACCTTCTGCCTTCGGGTGTGTTCCGCAAGAACGTGGTCAACATCCTCGGCAACGGCGTCGCGCTGGACCCCGAGCACCTGACCCAGGAAATCAACGCCCTGCGCGAAAAGGGTGTCTCGATCACGCCGAACAACGTGATGATCAGCGAGCGCGCTTCCCTGCTGATGCCCTGGCACCGCAGGCTCGACGCGCTGGAGGAAGCCCGTCTGAAGGACAAGAAGATGGACACGACCCGCAAGGGCATCGGCCCCTTCTATTCCGACAAGTACCAGAAAAAGACGATCCTGGCCGGCGAGCTGTTCTATCCCGAAGTGCTCAAGCAGCACCTGAACGAGTTGCGCGAGTGGAAGAATCTGATCCTGACCGGCGTCTATAATGATGAAGCCGAGACCGAGGAAGAGATCGACAACTGGGTGAAGAACTACTGCGAACCGCTCAAGCCCTTCATCCGCAACACCAGCACCTTCCTGGCAGACGCGTTGTGGAACCACAAGCGCATCCTCTTCGAGGGCACGCTCGGCGCCCTGCGCGACCTGGACTTCGGCATCTATCCCTACACCACCTCGTCCAATGTGCTGGCGTCCTACGCGCCGATCGGCTCGGGCATGCCGTTTGCAACGGTGGAACGCGTCATCGGCGTCGTCAAGGCTTACTCCAGCTGCGTCGGCGCGGGCCCGTTCGTCTGCGAGATCTTCGGCGATGAAGCCGAGCATCTGCGCAAGATCGGCAACGAGTACGGCCACCGTCCGCACCGCGTGGGCCCGATCGACCTCGTCGCCACCCGCTACGGCGTGAAGATCCAGCACGCGACCGAGATCGCGCTGACCAAGCTCGACGTGCTGAGCGACATGGACGAGATCCCGCTCTGCGTGCGCTACAAGCTCTACGGCCGCGAGGTCGACGATATGCCGTTCCCGTCCGTCCTCGACCGCTGCGAGCCTGTGATCGAGACCGTGAAGGGCTGGAAGTGCAACATCTCCAACGTCCGCAACTGGTGGGACCTCCCCGTCGAGGCGCAGGAGTATGTCAAGAAGATCGAAAACAGCATCGGCTGCATCATCAAGTGGATCTCCGTCGGCCCCGAACGCCACAGCATCATCCGCCGCGGCTGAGATCCATCTAAACCGTCAACCCTTTGATCACTTTGCGGTGGTCAATGGCCATATATCAACAAAACAAGAAAAGAGGCAACATCAATGAAGGGTAATGTTCTCGTCGGTCAGTCCGGCGGCCCCACGGCCGTCATCAACTCCAGCCTTGCGGGCGTGTTCAAGACAGCGAAGGAGCGCGGCTTTACCAAGGTCTACGGCATGCGCTATGGCATCCAGGGATTCATGGATGAGCAGTATGTCGACCTGTCCGATCACATCAAGAACGAACTGGACCTTGAGCTGCTCAAGCGCACCCCCTCCGCTTTCTTGGGCACCTGCCGGTATAAGCTGCCGGAAATCCACGAGGACAAGGCCGTTTATGAGCGCATCTTCGAGCTCCTGGACAAGCTGGACATCGAAGTATTCATCTATATCGGCGGCAATGACTCCATGGACACCATCCGCAAGCTGTTCGACTACTCCCTGCTGACCGGCGCGAAGCAGAAGTTTGTCGGCTGCCCGAAGACCATTGACAACGATCTGGCCATCACCGACCACACTCCCGGTTTCGGCAGCGCGGCCAAGTACATCGCCACCTCCACCAAGGAAATCATCTGTGACGCGATGGGCTTCTCCTACAAGAAGAAGAACGTCAACATCGTCGAGATCATGGGCCGCAACGCGGGCTGGCTGACCGGCGCCGCCGCCCTGTCCCGCAGCGAGGACTGCGCAGGCCCCGACCTGATCTATCTGCCTGAGGTTCCCTTCTCGATCGAGCACTTCGTCGGCGAAGTCAAGAAACTGCTGGAGAAGAAGGACGTCGTCGTGGCGGTCGTCTCCGAGGGTATCAAGACCGAGGAAGGCAAGTACGTCTGCGAGTACGCGACCAGCTCCACCACCACCGACGCGTTCGGCCACATCCAGATGACCGGCACGGCCTCTTACCTGGCCAACGTCATCAAGAACGAGCTGGGCTGCAAGACCCGCTCGGTTGAGCTCTCCACGCTGCAGCGCGCCGCGGCCCACCTGGCCAGCCGTGTGGACGTGGACGAAGCCTTCAACGTCGGCGGCGCCACCGTCAAAGCCGCGGACGAAGGTTCCTCCGGCGTCATGGTCGTCATCGACCGCGTCTCCGACGATCCCTACCAGAGCGCGACCGGCGTCTACGACGTGCACCGCATCGCCAACGGCGAAAAGGTGGTTCCGCGCAAGTGGATCAACAAAGCCGGCAACTATGTGACCGAAGAGTTCCTGGACTATGTGCGTCCCCTGATCCAGGGTCACTATCAGCCCATGATGGTGGAAGGCCTGCCGCGCCACCTCGCCATGGACCTCAAGAATTACGACTGGAGCAACCAGCGCGCGAAGTAATCCGAGCTTTCAGGAAATCCGGACCTGTCAAAAGGGTCCGGGTTTCTTTTTCTGAAAGCTTGTCATGTTCTTTCCTTTGTGTTACACTCAAGCCAGCTAAAACGAACAAATACAGGAGGTTGTCCTATGCGAATCCAAAAACTTCTTGCTCTCTTCCTTGCGCTCACGCTTCTCTTTGCCCTCGCCGTTCCTGCGTACGCGACCACCGTCACGGTCACCGTCAATTCCGATGAAGAGATCGAATATCCCCCGGCCGTCATCGACCCAGCGCTGACCGGACAGTGGGGGTATCACGACGATGTGTACGGCGTCGAAACCGTCTTCCGTTTCAACGCGGACGGGACCGGGCTTTATTACGCCAACGGAATGGAGATGCCGATCGTCTCCTATGTGGCGACCCGCGACCCCTATACGCAGTATCCGGAGGACGGTTTCCTGATCACGGTCTATTACGGGGAAATCGTCATGGAATTTGAGGATGAATCCTTCTCCATGAGCCTGCCCCCCATGGAATACGGCTACCAGATCACGGGGAATACACTCCGCATCACGTTCACCCGTGATATCGCCAACAACTATACCGACTTCACCCGTGAGCCTGTCACGGACTAAGGACGGTTGAAGATGAAGCATCCTGTTTTTCGCGGCGCTGTTTTGCTGCTCTTAGCCGTCTGTCTGCTGTTTTCCGGCGTATCGGGTGCCGCAGCGGACGAGAAGGCAAAAAAAGAGATCAATGTGGCAGGCGTCAAGCTCCTGACTTACACCCCGTACACCGTGTACCTGGAGCCCACAGCAATCTGTACACCCACGTTTGAGCCGGTCTATGTGACCATGGAGTTCCAGACCGTGAATTCCTGCACCCTGACTTACCAGGGCCGGCAGGTCTCCATGGCCCGGCTCGACAACAAAAAGTATATCGACCTCGTATCGAGGACGGATGCCGCCGAAGACACGCTGATGCTCAACGGCACGTGCGACACGAACTGTACCGGCGCCGATTTCGCCGTGCGGGTGACGGACTTCATCCAGGGCGAGAACGCCCCGCCGGTATTCAGCGCGGACGCCGTGCTCCCGGAATCCTGGACCATGCCGCCGGAACCCATCGTGCCGGACGAGCCGCCCGCCACCTTCCGGGCTGGGAACCTGACGCTCACGGAGGGCGTGCGCTATACGGTCCGGGTCGTCCCGGATGAAAGCTGCGACAAGGAATTCGATCCGTTCACGATCCCCATCCAGTTCACAAGCCAGTTCGGCGGATACTTCGTCACCTCGCAGTACAAGAACGTATCATCCGTCTATCCCTTCTCGCTCTTCATGCACGACAGCGGCTGGCTTGAGTTCTATTCGAACAGCGGAAAATTCTGGGGAACCCTCACCAGCGGCGGTGCGGATGCGGACTTCCTCTTCCGCGTCGAAGGACTTGAGAAAAACTATGCGGGACTGTTCCACAATATCACGGTCCGCAAAGGCACGGAACCCGAGCCCGAACCCCAGCCGGAGCTCCCCATCGCCAGCTATAACACCGAGTTCTATTACTACTACGGCCTGCTGAACGAGGGCGAGAAGTCCGTCTACACGCAGATCGTCCAGGGGCTGACCGCGTGCGAAGAGACGATCACCCTGGCCTATCCCGTCTCGAACGCGGATTTCAACCGCATCAACTGGTACGTCCTCTATGACCAGCCGCAGCTCTTCTGGACCAACTATCCGGGAAAGGTGCTCAAGCGTACGAACGACGGCCTGGCCTCCACCGTAAAACTTTCTTACAACGACCTTGCCGGGAACCTCTCCCGGGAACAGTCCCGGGTGGAAGACGCCGTCAGCAAGATCCTGTCCAAGGTCAAGGGTATGAACGCCCAGGACGCCGAGCGCGCGATCCATGACCTGATCGTCAAGGAAACCACCTATGTCTCCCAGAGTCCCCACGACCAGGACATTTACAGTGTCCTGGTGAACGGGGAGTCGGTCTGCGCCGGGTATTCCCACACGTTCCAGTACCTCATGCAGCGCCTCGGCATCCCCTGCTACTACTGCTGCGGCAACGTCCCCGACTCGGGGAGCATCTACGAGGGCCGGCACGCCTGGAACCTGATCAGGATCAACAACGAATGGTACAACATCGACGTCACCTGGGATGATTTCTACAAAGAAACGAACAAACCCTACAGCTGTATTTCCTATGAATACTACAACGTGACCGATGCCTTCATCTCCGGGGAACACACCCGGAACGAAAACGGCAGCAAGCTCCCCGCCTGCAACAGCAGCCGCGCGTCCTTCGACAATCTCTACGGGCACAACTGGCAGACGGAAATCGCCCTGGTCAACGGTGTCCCGGCTGTCAGCACTTTGAACGAATACTTCACACTCTGCTACAACCAGCTCATGAAGAACGGGATCGGCGACACGCCCTGCCGCTTCATCGTCACCAACCGGGCGACGTATGACCGGATCGCGGAACAATACAAAACCAAAGAATATGAAAAAGCCTATGTGTATCCGTTCTTTGACGCAAAGAAGCTGAAGAACGTCGTCTACACCTACCGCTGGCAGAGCACAACAGGCGTCGGCAGCCGCGGGAACTGCTATTACGTTGATATCACGCATATCGTTACACGAAAATAGAAAAAGATCTCTTCCGCAGAAAAACGGCCAGCTTCGTTGCCGGCCGTTTTTGCGCGCACTGTAGGCGATAAATCTACGCAGAATCTGAACAGGTGGCAGATGAAAATAAAAACATATCCGAATCTATTTGGATTTGCTTTTGTTTCGTCCCGGACAGGGCATTCTTCATCCGAATTTAATCTTCTTCTCATACAATTCACTTGCGGTTCAGGCGGTTTGTGCTATGCTATGCTTGGGCCGGGAAAGGCCTGTAAACAGAGAAAGAGAGGTGCGAACCATGAGCGAACTCGAAAAGATCATGAAGAATGTGCTGTACGGCGGCGTGGGCGTAGTGGCCACCGCTGTGGAAAAAACCGGTGAACTGGCCAAAAATCTGGTGAATAAAGGCGCGGATATGGTCCGTCAGGAAAAGACCGAAGCTTTTGTCCAGAGAGGAAAAACCGTTCTGAACGGCATCGGCGAGCGCTTCGCCGAGGTGAAGGAGCAGATCGGCAAGAGCCTGAACCGCGAGGAAGTCCCCGAGGAGGAAGCCCCGGCTGAGCTGGAACACGCCATGGACGAGCTCGATACCCTCGAGACCGAGCTCGAAGCCGTGGAAACCCTGCTGACGGAAAATGCGGATAAAGCCGCGGATGAGGCAGAGAAAGCTGCGGAGCCGGCGGAAGTCCCGACCATCGACATCGGGAAAGCCGAAGACATGGCTGAAAAAGCCTGTGCCGAAGCCGAAAAGGTCGTGGACAGCCTGGCGGACAAGGCCGAAGCCTTCCTGAACTCCGGGAAACTCCAGGAGACCGCCGACCGCCTGGTCAACGAAGGCAGGAAACTCTTCGAGAAGGTGGAAGCCGCCATCGACAGCGCCCTGAACCCCACCCCGGAGAAGAAGGAAGCCGAAGAAGCCGCCAAAGCCGTTCCGGACGTCGAGAGCATCCTGAAGACCCTGAGCCAACGCCTGGAGGACTTCGCCACTCGCCTCGACGCCAGCCGCAAAGCCCTCGAAAAGAAAGATCCTGACCAGGATCAGGACAAAGAAGCCTGATCATCCTGTCGGATCGTTCGATCCAAAAACAAAAAGAACCCCTCTGGCCTGCGGGCCACCTCCCCACTGCGGTGGGGAGGCAAGGGGTTTTTCATTTTGAGGCTCCCCATCGCAATGGGGAGCTGTCACCGCGAAGCGGTGACTGAGGGGTCTGTCTCCTAGAACAGCACCAGATACAGCACCGTCAGCAATAACCCAATCGCCAGCAGCAGCAAACCGAACGAGAAGGAGCGGCCCACGCGGCCGGTCTCGTCGCGGAGTTCCTCGTGGGTCTCCGCCAGGCGGAACTCGTAGTCCTCGTGCATTGGGTGGCTGCGCAGGAGACCGCCGTTGAGCTTCGTGGCCATGCGGTCCAGCCATCGTCCCATCCCCCAGGTGAACCTGGTGCCCACCGGCGGAGCCTCGTGGTGCCTCGGCGGACTGAACAGCGTCTCACGGAGGAACATCACGCCGCGCTCCGGCAACTCCGAGAGCGCCCGTACAAAGGCTGTGACCGCGGCAGGAAAGCCCTTCAGCACCGCCGCACTGTCCGGAATCGCCCCGATGAACGCGGTCACTTTGCCAATCCCCCGGCCCACCGCCCGCACAGGGCGGGAATCCGGGATCGCCGCAAAAAAGCCGAACACCGCGCCAAAGAATGCTGTCAGCGCTCCCAGCAGAGGCCTGTACAGGCCGTTTTCCATGTCCAGCCACACCGGCCAGCGGTTGATATACTCTTTGACACCGTTTTCATTGCGCTTCATCAGCCACTTGCGAACCACAAAGAGATATACCAAAGCACCGACGGCAATCGAGTACCCCGCGCCGAGCAGGTTTTCGCCGGAGAAATAGTGGATCTCGTGATGGAGCGCTTCCTGCCCGAAAAAGGGCATAGAGCGGGACCCCAGCGGGCTCAGGAATTGGGCACCGCAGAAGCCGAGCACGGGAAGGATCACGGCGCTCGCGATCAGCGCGATGGCGGACAGTGGCTTCAGATAGGTGTGCTTTTTCGCGTCAAACTCCGCCTGCCGGGTGGGGTGTTTTTCGATGAAGAGGCAGACGTAGAGCTTGGTCATGTAGGCGATGGTCAGGCCGCCGGAGAAGATGAACAGGAGTTCCAGGGCTTTCCACCAGCCCCAGGGGAGTCCATGCGCCTGCAGGTGCACAATGTATTCGAGGATCCCTTCGTGCAGCAGGCTTTTGCTGTTGAAACCGGATCCGATCGGCGGGATGCAGCCGATGGACAGCGCACCCAGCAGGAAGCAGATATGCAGGATCCATTTTCCGCGGCCATAGCCCCGGATGTCGTTCAGGTTCAGCTGGTGCAGGTTCATGTAGACCACGCCCGCGCACATGAAGAGGCAGAGCTTGATCAGCGAGTGGTTCAGCATGTGCTCGACCGCGCCGTAGGCCGCTAGCCCGCCCTCCTCGCCGAGCAGGCTCATCACACCCAGGCCGACGGTAATAAAGCCGATCTGGCTGACGGAAGAGCAGGCGAGGGTGCGCTTGAGATCGACGGAGAACAGAGCCATGACCGCGCCGAGACTCATCGTCACCGCGCCGAGGATCGTCAGCGGGACGACAAAAGCCTCCACGCCGCCCATCAGCCGGGTCGTCACGACAATCATGCCGAAAATGCCGGTCTTGGTCAGGATGCCGGAGAGCAGGGCCGAAGCCGGGGCCGGGGCCACCGGGTGCGCCTTCGGGAGCCAGATGTGGATCGGGAACAGGCCGGCTTTCGCCGCAAAGCCGAAGAGTGTCAGCCACGCGCCGACGGTCACCGTGCCGTCCGGCCCGCCGCGCTCCGCCAGCGCCACTCGCATGCCCTCGAAGGAGAGGGTGCCCAGGCTGTGCCACAGCAAGAAGAGTCCCATCAGGGTCGTCAGGCCGCCGATGATGGCCACCGCAAGGTACGTCTGTGCAGCCCGCATCGCACCAGGGGTCTCCTCGTGGGCGACCCAGGTATAACTCGTCAGGGACATGATCTCAAAAAAGATCAGGGTCGTATAGAGATCGTCAGAATACAGGACGCCCAGCGTCGCGCCGAGGGTAATCAGGTTGAACAGGAAATACCGCCCGCGGTTGTGGTAGTGCGCGAAATACTGCGGGGAGAGCAGCGCCGTCCCCAGCCACATGAACGCCGCCACCGAGGCGTAGAAGCTCCGGAAGCCATCCGCCCGCAGGTGGATGCCCATCCCGCAGAAGCCTTCCCAGTCAAAAACATGCTCCTCACCCCACAGCAGCAGCGTTCCACCGAAAGCCGTCGCGCAGGTGAGGATCACCAGCACGGTGCGGAGTGGCTTGCTTTGCCGCCCAACGGCATAGGCCAGGATGCCCAGCAGCATGGGGGCAAAGACGAGAAGAGGAAGGAGCATGGCAGGTTGCCTCGCTTTTTCAGATTGGTATATATCCTGTTTGCTTTACGGAGCCGGCGTCAGCGCAAAATACAGATAGATCAGCGCGATGACCGTCAGGACGCCGACCGCGACGCCGATGATGATCTTTTTCAGGCTTTTCACGGGATCATCCTCCTGTTCGGGATCTACTCATCAATCCATTCAAAGGTATAGGTGTATTCCGGCTCCGGATAGCTCTGGGCAAGCAGGCCTTTGATCATGGATTCGGCATTCTTTGTGGCATTTTCCAGCAAGCCGTGCCCGGTGGCATATGCCTCGCCCTCCGTCAGCATGGTCTTGATCGCATTGTTGAACGTCGAAGCACCGGTCCGGTTGAAGACATTGTTCGTCTGATCATAAACGCGGAAACTGTCCGTGTCAATATTGGCGTCAAATACGGTCGCGGCCGGGAGCGTGACGGTGACAGTCTTGGCCCACGTGTCGACTTTCAGCTGCGTCTTGGAAAAGTCCACCCCGGCCCGGACGACCACGTCATAACTGAAGATCAGCCTCCGCTGGGTACCGGGCCAGGTGATCCCGAAAAGCTTCCGGGCGTCCGACTCCGAGTGCACCCGGGTCATGAATGCCTCCTGGGTAACCAGGACGCCGATGTTCCGCAGGGTGTAGTTCGCGGTCGATTCCGTCATCAGGGTTGATGTCCGGGTGGGGAAGATCTGCTCACGGTAGATGGCCACCGCTGCCACAGCCGCCACCAGCACGACCAGAAGAATCAGGAACAGCCACTTGCGTCCCCCCGGCTTGCTAGGCCTGTATGTCCGCATGGCCCCGTCGCCTCCTCACCTCATCCGTGCCGTCAGATCTTCCGCAATGCGCTTCTCCACGGTTTCCGCTTCTTCTTTCGTCGGGGCAGAGACCGAGATATAGGTCTTCAGTTTGGGTTCCGTTCCGGAAGGCCGGACGACGACGGAACCGTTCTTCTCCAGCTTGTACTTCAGCACATCGGATTTGGGCAGGTCGTCCAGGCCTAGGCTGTAGTCCAGCGCCTTTTCGACCTTGAGGCCGCCGATCGCGTCGGTATCGGACCGGAAGGCCGCCATCAGATCCTGCATCTTCTTCATGCCCGCGCTGCCCTCAAATTCAAAGGAGTGCAGGGTGTTCAGGCAGTAGCCGTACTCGGCGTAAAGTTCGTTCAGCCGCTGCTTCAGGCTGATACCCCGCGTGCGGTACCAGGCAAACATCTCACAGATCAGGAAAGCCGCGTCGACCGCGTCCTTGTCGCGGACATACGTGCCGGAGAGATAGCCGTAGCTCTCCTCAAAACCGAAGATATAGCGGTTCTCCTCGCCCTTCTGCTCCAAAAATCCGATCTGTTCGCCGATGAACTTGAAGCCCGTCAGGACGTTGATCGTCTCCACGCTGTACTTCGCGGCGATGCGCTCCGCCATGTCGATCGTGACGATTGTCTTGACCATGACCGGATCCTTCGGCATCGTACCGTTTGCGGTCCGCCGCGCGCAGACATAGTCGAGCAGGAGCATGCCGGTCTCGTTGCCGGAGAGCAGCACATAATCCCCGTTCTCATCCTTAACCGCAATGCCGCAGCGGTCGCAGTCCGGGTCGGTGGCCAGCAAGAGGTCTGCGTTCTCACGCTTCGCGCACTCCATGCCGAGCGCCATGGCTTCGCGAATCTCGGGGTTCGGATAGGGGCAGGTCGGGAAGTTCCCGTCGGGCTGCTCCTGTTCCTTCACGACGCTCACGTTCGTGAACCCGCTCTCGGTCAGCACCCGTAGAACGGGCTTTAGGCCCGTACCGTTCAGAGGCGTATAGACGATCGCGACATCACGGTCGATTTCTTCCCCGGGAGCGAGAAGGGATTGCTTTTTGACTTCTTCCGTAAAGGAAGTATACACCTCTTCCCCGATCCAATGGATTCTGCCTTCTGCCATCAGCGCATCGAAGTCCCCGCGCTTCACGTCCGCGAAGACGTCGAGTTTTTCGATCTCCCCGAGAATGACCGCCGCGGCTTCGGTGGTGATCTGGCAGCCGTCGGGACCATAAACTTTATAACCGTTGTACTTGGCAGGGTTGTGGGATGCCGTAATCATCACGCCCGCGGCGCAGCCAAGCGCGCGCACGGCATAGCTCAGGCAGGGCGTGGGCATCAATTGAGGATAGATCCAGACTTCAATGCCGTTCTCCGCGAAAACCGCGGCCGCCACGCGGCTGAACAGGTCAGACTTGATCCGGCTGTCGTAGCTGACGGCGATTTTCCTCTTCCCTTCCGGGAAGGCCGCGTTCACATAGTTCGCCAGCCCCTGGGAAGCCTTCGCCACCGTGTGGACGTTCATCCGGTTCGTGCCCGCGCCGATGACCCCGCGCAGGCCGCCGGTCCCAAAGGCCAGCTCCCGGTAAAAAGCGTCCTCGATGGCTGCGGGTTTGTTTTCGATGGCTTTCAGTTCCGCCGCAATGTCCGCATCGGCGTTGGCAAGCCAGCGGCGGTATTCCTGCATGAAGTCCATGGATGTTTCCTCCTCAAGGCGGCACGTGTTTCGGGATCACTCCTGCGGGATGCTGTCCGTCATCATCGTCGAAGCTCCGGAAAGCTGGCTGACCCCGCTCAGGCCACCGACCTCGGTGAAGGCCTCGACAATAATCAGATAGAAGTCCAGGAGGAATGCCCCGCTGAAGGTTGTGGTCACTTCCTCATCCCCGCGGAGGGTCGCCTTATACTTGTGGGTCAGCAGATCTTCTTCCGTTTTGCAGGCTGCCATCTCGTTCGACAGCGCTTCCAGGAACTCAAAATTCTCGACTCCGAAGAGGATCATACAGTCTTCGGATACCCCGTTCTCACTCTGTACCGGTCCGTCTGAGCTCACGGCGAAGGTATACTGCACATCCCCCACCTCGATGCTGACGGTCGTGATGTTCAGCGGCGCGTCGGCGCAGTAGATCACATCAAGCACCGGATACACCACATCGCTGCCGTTTGGGATCAGGAGCGAGAAGCAGGTGAAGCTGTACAGCTTCCCGTTCGAATAGGCGTGCTCAAACGCCAGGTCTGCCGCGGACAGGGTGGAGCAGACATAGGTGAGCGTATCACCTTTCTGGACCCTGAAGACGTCCGGGTTTTCTTCCAGGTAAGTGATATCCACATCCGCCAGGGCAGAAGCGGCGGTCATCAGCAGGCACAAACTCAGGATCAGGGCAGCGATGCGTTTCATGTTCTTTGGTCCTTTCAATGCTTTGGATTTTTGCTATTCAGCTACCTCTGCCAGTCCTCATCCACCACCGCGCAAGCGCGGCGGTCCCCCTTCCCCTAAAGAGGAAGGCTTTTGGTAACTTTTCTACTCTTGCCTTCCCCTTTAGGGGAAGGTGCCCGAAGGGCGGATGAGGTAAGCCACAAGGTCTTTAACAACTTACATCTGTACAATTACATTCTTTCAAACAAGTCCTTGCTTACTTATGGAACATCTCCCGCAGGATATCCGTGATATCTTTCCCACCGGCCGTTTCGTCGTCCGGCTCGTCCTCTTCCACTTCATCAGGTTCCCATTCATCCCAGCTGTCGATCGCTTCCATCGTCATGGGGGTGGCAATGTAGATCTGGTCGAAGTTATCCAGGCCGCCGAGCTCAATGAAGGCATCCTTGATGACGATATAGAAGTCCAGCAGGAAGGCGTCGCTGAGCGTCACCGTCAGGTCCTCGTCACCGTGGAGGATCGCCGTGATGCGGTATTCTTCCATCTCTTCCGCGGTATCGCAGTCGTCTACGATATCTTCCAGCGCGGACAGGAACTCGACGTTCTCAATCCCGAAGAAGATCAGCGGATCTTCCGTGATGCCCTTTTCGTCCCGGTCGGGTTCGTCCAGGTCCACGGAAAAGGTGTACCGCACGCCTTCGAGATCGAAGCTGACCGCTGTGATGTTCAGGAGTTCATCGGCGTTGTAGACGATATTCAGCACGGGATAGATCACGTCATAGCCGTTCTCGATCCAGAGCTCAAAATACATGTAGCTGTACCGGTAGTCGCTCTCATGAGCATGGACGAAGGACAGGTCTTCCGCGGTCATGCTGTCGCAAATGAAGGTGAGGACCTCTCCCTGGGTGACATCAAAGATATCGGGGTACTGTTCGAGGTAGCTGAGGTCCACGTCCGCCAGGGCGGAAGCGGCGGTCAGGAGGAGACAGAGAGTCAGGAGCAGGGCGGCAATGCGTTTCATGGGCGACATCCTTTCTTTTCTGTTTTGATGTGAATCCTTTACTTTTTCAGATACTCCAGATTCTGCCGGATGAAACCGATCCGCTGCTTCACGCAGTCCACCGAGCGCAGGGGATCCTCCGGGGTGTTAAAGACATAGTCCTTCAGGCGGTCAAGGTCCGTGGCCGCCACATGCAGCCTTGTGTCGGAAGAAGCATAGTAGATATAGACTTTCCCATCCTTGTCCACGATCGCACCGTTGGTGAAAACCACATTGCTCACGTCACCGTTGCGTTCGGAGCCGTAGGGGGCGATCAGGAACCCACCCGGCTGGGCGATGACCCGGCCCGGATCGTCAAAGGCCGTCGCGAACGCGTAGACCACATAGCGCAGACCCGCCGCAGTGTTGCGGACACCATGTGCGATGTGGATCCATCCCCGATCTGTCTTGATCGGCACCGCACCGGCGCCGTTCTTGGCCTCGGTGATCGTGTGGTAGCGCCGGAGGCTCGTCATCCTCTCCTCGTCGATCACAGCGTTCGTGATGTCGTCGCACAGGCCGAAGCCGATGCCGCCGCCTGAGCCGGTCTCGATGAAATCGTCCATCGGCCGGGTGTAGAACGCATATTTCCCGTTCTCAAACTCTGGCAGGAGACAGACGTTGCGCTGCTGCGGGGAACGCAGGGTCTTCAGGTTCGGCAGGCGCTCCCAGGTCTTCAGGTCCTTTGTGCGGACAATGCCCGCGGCCGCCACGGCGGCGGAGAGATCGGGGTTCCCCGTATCCTTGCTCTCGGAGCAGAACACGCCGTAGATCCATCCGTCCTCATGCTGCGTCAAGCGCATATCGTAGACGTTGGTCTCCTCCGGGCAGGTGTCCGGCAGGAGGACGGGCTCATCCCAGAAGCGAAAGCCTTCGGTCGGTCGGTCCGACTGCGCCACGGCAAAGAAGGACTTGCGGTCGCTGCCCTCCACGCGCGCCACGAGCGTATACTTCCCGTCCAGCAGCAGCGCTCCGGAATTGAACACCGCATTGACGCCCAGCCGCTGCATCATATAAGGGTTGGTCTTGGGATTGGGATCGTAGATCCAGAAAGGCGGGATGTGCTCCCGGGTCAGCACCGGGTTTACATAGCGCTCATAGATCCCGTTGTAGCGCCCTTCGTGGACGCGGTTGGGGGTATGGATCAGGGTCTCATACCGGGCCTCGATTTCGCGGTAGGTGCGCATGGGAAACTCCTCCTGTCAGACGGCATTCATTCCATCAGTTCCACTGCAGGCTGTTGATCACTGGAACAAAGTACTGTTGAAAAGCATCCAGATCCGGAACGGTGCAGGTGATAATATATGTTTCGTTCTCCAAAGGCAGAGTGACTTGGATCTGGTAGCGTGTCTGCTGCAGTGACACGCCCAGAGGTGTCAAATCATAGGTGTAGCCATGGGCGATGAGGAGAACCGGGGCATCATCCAACAAGCGCATTTCCGCTGTGACTGTTTCGGCTTCGACAATCTCTACGCCTTGTGATTCCATATAATTGATGAGGGTAGAAAGCAGGTATTCTGCATATGCATCCATGTATTCCTGGGTTATTGCAGAAATATCTTCGGTATCGGTCGTCCAAACAAAATTCATGTTGATGGAAGTATCATCTGTCACAGGTAAGTACAGAGCAAAAGCGGCATTATTGGCCTTTTCTTGCATAACAAGGGCGCTGGAATCCAGTTCCATGGAGAACGCGCCAAAGTCAACCCGTGTCACGGTTGCGGTTTCTGCGAAGGTTGAAGCCACGGTCAGGAGCAGGCAGAGGGACAGGATCAGGGCAGCAATGCGTTTCATGGGGACACTCTCCTTTTATTTTTCAGCAACGTTGTTGCTTGATTCGTAGTTTTATGCCTGAAGGCGTTTGATGACCTCAAAACACATTCTCCCATTGTGATACGGGCATTTCCAAGGCTCAACGATCGGTTTGCCCGTGGGAGTGCCGTCCTCATGGAGGGACCAGTGCCACTCGCCGCACCGGCGATCGATGACATGGTCGCGGATGTAGGACCACTGGCTCTCCGCGGCCTTGTGAAAGCGCTCTTCCCCGGTGCGCTGCCAGGCGTTCAGGAAACCCAGCAGGGCCTCAGCCTGCACCCACCAGACACGGGTGGTATCGACCTTCCCGCGCTCCATCTCGGCAGAGAAGCCATTGCCCTCGGTGTAGGCGAGCTTCAGCGTCTCGTCTGCCATGGCCAGGAGCAGGGGGCGGATCCTCGCGGTCAGGGCTTCATCACCGAGCACGTCGAGGGTATGGTCCGCCAGCCAGCTGGTCTCGATGTCGTGGCCGAAGGAGTGCAAGTCGATCAGCGTATGCCAGTCTGCGTCAAAGAAAACTTCCTGCCGGCGCTTCTCCGGGTTCCAGATCTTTGTTTCGAGCGTGTCCATGATCTCATAAAGGGATGCGCGGACCTCCGGATCGCCCGTGGCTTCGTACAGGCCGGTATAGCCCTCCATCACGTGCAGGAGGGTGTTCATCGTGCGGGACGCCATAACGCCGTTCTCCGAGAGCTTTTCGTTGCTCATGGGCTTCCAGTCGGCGGTCTGGGCCTCGAGGTAGCCGCCGGCATCCTTGCATTGGGTCTCGATCAGGCGGTACAGGGCCTTGGCCTGCTCCAGCGGGGCCTTTTTGCCGCTGGCCCTGCCGTAAGCGGAGAGGGCATAAATGGCAAAGGCCTGGTTGTACGTGTGCTTGGTAGGATCATACACCGTGAAATCCCCGTTCATCGACCAGTAGACACCGCCGTTGCAGGGATCAATCATGGCAAGCAAAGCCTGATAGGCATGATCCGCTTCGTTCAGAGCGGATGGATCGCCGAGCGTCAGGAAGGCATTGGAGAAGAACCACAAAATGCGGCTGTTGAGAATGCAGCCGCGCTCCGCCTCGGGATCACGCTTCAAGTCGTACCCCACATACCCGATATAACCGCCCCGGGCATCATCCCGAAGGTTTTTCCAGAATGGCAGCAGGTCTTCTGTCAGATGTTTGCGGATTTCCTCCACCATCGTCCGGCCCTCCCTGTTATCCCATCAGCGCCGCGAGTTTCATCAGCAGGCCTTTATTGCCCTTCACTTTGACTTTGCCGAAAAGGATGGCTTTGACCGGTGAGAGCTCGCCGTTGATCATCGCGAGCAGGTCTTTCTCATCGGCAATGACGGTACAGTCGGGTTGTTCCGCGGGGGCTGTCTCCGGGAGGGTGATGGCTCCGTCCTCCATGCGCATCCACAACCGCATGCCCTGTTTCGTTTCAAGCTCAAACAGGCCGGACTGGCCGCGCAGCTTTTCCCGGTCATGGGACGCCAGGGCCGGCAGGTCCTGCAGAAAAGCCTGCAATGAATCATACTTCTTCATGGGTTTACCTCCTCTTGGCTGTCAGAACGGCAAAATTGGCGGCGGCGCGGAGGTCTTCCTCGTCAGGATGGCCTTTCGCCAGGAAGTGGAACGCACCCTTGCAGCAGAACTCCCGCCCGCTGAGGGTGAAACCGTACGCGTCAGCCAGCTTGAGCAGCGCCTTGCGTGTTGAACGCCCGCTGGCGCTGGAGCATACGTTGATGATCTCCCCGGCGTCCTTGCCGCTGCGCTCGAGGAAATCCTTCAGGTCACGGTCCAGGGTCGATGCGTACATTCCGTTGCAGAGATAGAGCTGGTCCACCGGCTCATCCAGGCCGTCGTCAATGGATTTGGCCTCGAGACCCAGGGCTGCAGCTACGGATTCCGCAAGCTGCTTGGAGTGGCCGGTCCGGGTACAATAACGAACTGCTATGCTTGCCATAAGTTTATCCTCCGTCCGATGATAATGGGGTTTCCGCGCGCGGCGGGTTATGCTTCGGCTTTTTCTCCCTCAATCATGGAATGATTCGCCGCCGGCTCCGTGTTTTCCTTCACAACGGCGATTTTTTCCTCCTGAACCGTCAGCCTGACATGATCGCCCAGCGAAACCCTGCCCGTGAGCAGTTCCTCGGAGAGAGTGTCCTCCACCGTGCGCTGGATCAGGCGGCGCAGGGGACGCGCGCCATACTTGGGATCATAGCCCGCCGCGGCCAGGTGCCGGACTGCCTCTTCATCCCAGGTCAGGATGACATCCCGTTCTTTCAGAAGGGACGCGACCTGCCCCAGCATCAGCGCGGCAATGGCCTCGATCTCGGTCTCGGTCAGGGCGTGGAAGACGATGGTCTCGTCCAGACGGTTGAGGAATTCGGGGCGGAACTTGTCCTTGAGCTCGCGCATGACCGTTTCTTTCATGCGCTCGTAGTCCTGGACGCTCCCCTTGCCCGACTGCGCGCCAAAGCCGAGGGACTTCGCGCGCTCGATTTCGTGTGCCCCGGCGTTGGAGGTCATGACGATGATCGTATTCTTGAACGAAACCACCCGGCCGGTATTGTCTGTCAGGCGGCCGTCCTCCAGGACCTGTAAAAGAATGTTGAACACATCGGGATGGGCTTTTTCCACCTCGTCCAAAAGTACGACGCTGTAGGGCTTGCGGCGCACGGCTTCCGTGAGCTGACCGCCTTCTTCGTAGCCCACATACCCAGGGGCCGCGCCGATCAGGCGGGAGACCGTGAACTTTTCCATGTACTCGGACATGTCCACGCGGATCACGGCATTCTCGTCGCCGAACATGGCCTCGCCCAGCGCACGGCAGAGCTCAGTCTTGCCCACGCCGGTGGGGCCGAGGAAGAGGAAGGAGCCGATCGGCCGCTTCGGGTCCTTCAGGCCCGCGCGCGCCCGGCGGATCGCCCGCGCCACGGCGCCAACGGCCTCTTCCTGGCCGATGACCCGCTTGTGCAGGATTTCTTCCAGATGCATGAGGCGTTCGGCCTCGGTCTCACTCATCTGCTCCACGGGGATGCCCGTCCAGGCCGCCACAACCGCGGCGATATCCCGGGCCTCGACCACGGTACGGGCCGCCGCGCGGGTAGAATCCCAGTCGGAGCGCAGCTGCCCGATCTCGAGCCGCAGGGCGCGCTCTTCGTCGCGCATGGCGGCGGCCTTTTCAAAGTCCTGGTGGGAGATGGCTTCTTTCTTCTCGATCAGCACAGCTTCAAGGCGCTGCTCCTGTTCCTTCACGTCCGGCGGCGTCGTAAACGCCTCAATGCGCACGCGGGAGGCGGCCTCGTCCATCAGGTCGATAGCCTTGTCCGGCAGGAAACGGTCGGAAATGTACCGATCGGAAAGATGCACGGCGGCGACAAGCGCCTCATCCGTGATCCGGACTTTGTGATGCGCTTCGTATCGGTCGCGCAGGCCGAACAGGATCTGCTCAGCTTCTTCGGTCGTGGGTTCGCCCACCGTCACCGGCTGGAAGCGCCGTTCGAGCGCCGCATCCTTCTCGATATGCTTGCGGGACTCGTCGAGGGTCGTCGCGCCGATGCACTGGATCTCGCCGCGGGCGAGCACAGGTTTCAGGATGTTGGCGGCATCGAGGCTTCCCTCGCTGTTGCCCGCTCCGATGATCGTGTGGAACTCGTCGATGAACAGCAGGATGTTGCCGTCCTTGCGGACCTCGTCGATGACCCGTTTGACCCGTTCCTCAAACTCGCCGCGGAACTTGCTTCCGGCGACCATGCCGGAGAGGTCCAGGGTGTGGACGCGCTTGCCAATCAGCATTTCCGGCACAGCTCCGGCCGCGATGCGCTGGGCCAGGCCCTCCGCCACGGCAGTCTTGCCCACGCCTGGCTCACCGATGAGAACAGGGTTGTTCTTCGTGCGGCGGATCAGGATCTGGATTACGCGCTGGATCTCTTCGTCCCGGCCGATGACCGGGTCGAGCTCGTTCTTCTCGGCGGAGAGCGTCAGGTCGCGCGTATATTTCGCGATGGCGGAGTTCTTGTTCCGGCTGTTCTGCACGGAGGACGGGGGATCCCGCCGCATATTGGGCGTCACGGGTTCGAGAGCGCGCTTCTCCTTCGGGGCTTCCTCCTCATCCTCTTCTTCCTGTTCCTCCCGGGGCGCCGGCGGGACAGGCTTGGGTTCGCCCTCATCCAGCAGGGCTTCGAGCTGGGTGTGCGTCCGGTCAAAGTCCAGGCCGCACTTGGTCAAAATCGAGCAGGCCAGGCTTTCCCGGTCGCTCAAAAGGCCCAGCCACAGATGCTCGGCGGTGACATAGCTCTGTCCATGCTCATGGCTCTCGGCGATAGCCTGGTCCAGCAGCTTTTTCATCCGGGGCGTCATTTCGTACCGGGTCGGAACGGGCGATCCCGTGGGATCCAGTCCGTTGCTCAAAAGCACGGACGCCGCTTTGTCCGCGTCCACGCAGCGGCGGATCTCCCCGGGCAGGTTATCGTCAGTGCGCAGGAGGGCAATGAGCAGGTGCTCGGTGCCCACATAGCGCTGGTGCAGGGCCGCGGCCTCCTTCTGGGCCTGGGCAATCGCGCGCTGGGCGCGCTGGGTGAATCTTCCGTACATTTTGGTCTCCTTTTATCTCTTCGCCGCCCGGATCACCGACTGCACCCGGGCCGCACGGGCGGCGTCAAGGTCTTCGCCGGTGAGGGGCTTTTCGTTGTAGGCGCGCAGATGAGCGTCCTGGACCTCCACAGGCAGGCTGTCCAGGGATTCGGGTGAAACAGGGACAAGCCCCAGCACCGCGCCGAGGCGCAGGGCGGACCACAGGCTGTAAAACTCTTTCAGCGGCAGCAGGCGGGCGTTCATCAGGATGCCCCAAGCCCGGAAGATCTTGTCCTCCGTGGCGGTACGGCGCTCGGCCAGCGCGTTGCGGCGAAGCTCCGCCTCGGTCTCGGAAAGCTGTTCACCCAGAGCCGTGACCGTTGCGATAACCTCCGCTTCCGTACGCCCAAGCGTAATTTGATTACTGATCTGGTAGATGTCGCCAAGAGCCTCATTGCCCTCGCCGTAATATCCACGGGCATTCAAGCCGACTTTAGCGGCAATCGAACTCACACTGCCCATCTGTTTATGGTGGGCCAGCATCGGGAGGTGCATCAGGAGGGAGGCCCGCATCCCGGTCCCGGTATCGGTCGGACAGGCGGTGAGGTAACCCAGCTGATCGTCAAAGGCAAAGCGAACATGCCTCGACAAAGCATCTTCTACGGCAAAGCAGCGGGCCGCGGCTTCGTCCAGGCTGAGCCCGTCCGTGATCGCCTGGATGCGCAGGTGATCCTCCTCGCCCATCATGACGCTCAGCCGGTCGTCCTCCTGCAGGAGCACGGCGCTGTCGGGGGAAGCCGCCAGTTCCCGGGAGATCATGCGGCTCTCGACCAGGGCATCCCGGCGATCCTCGCCGAGGGAAGCCATCGTCAGCAGGGCAAATCCCCTGTCTTCGCCGGAAAGCGCAAGCGCATTGGCGGTACGCGAAACACAGGTCTCGGCCACGCCGGGTCGGTGGGCGTCAAACGGCAGGTCCTCATAGTTCCGGGCCAGGCGAACCCGGGAGGAAAGCACAGCGGGATGGTTCACGCGTCCGCACCTCCTTCCTCAGCCAAGGCATGGATCTGGTCCCGCAGCAGGGCTGCGGTCTCAAAGTCCTCGAGCGCCACCGCCTGCTGCATGAGGCGGGTGAGCTCCTCCTGGCGGGAGCGGGTACGCTGGGCCTCGAGGGTCTCGAGCGGCCGGCGGCCGGCATGCTGGGCACCGCCGCTGACCTGCTGCAGCATCGGCCGGAGCTGTTCCCGGAATGCTTCATAGCAACCCGGGCAGCCCAAACGTCCGCTCTTGCGGAACTGAACATAGGTAGTGCCGCAGCGCTGGCAGGTGATGTCCGGCAGCTGCTCGGCGGGCTCTTTCTCCCGCATTTCGGGCCGGCGCATGCCCTCCCCGGCGGTGATGGCCGAAAGGATAGCGGAGAGCACCCCGGCAATATTCCCGCCGCGCATGTTTGCGTTCATCGCCCGCATGCACTCCGGGCAGAGGTGGCGTACGACGGATTCGCCGTTCACATTCATCGTGACCGCGAAACGGGCTTCGCGGTTGTTGCATTCTTCACAAAGCATCTTTTTCCTCACAGTCTGGTCTCGTCGGAAGGTGCGGAGGGAGGCGGGACAGGGCGGTTTTCCCGAGCCACGGCGGTCAGCATGGCCTTCAGCGTCCGGGCGCGGACCGCATTCTTGATGGGTTCGGGCATCGGGACGGCCAGCGCCGCGTCGGAGATGGCGGCCCGCATGATGTTTGCCTCGGAGGGCGAGAGGATGCGCTCGTGGGCCAGCTGCCCGATCAGCCGCGCGGCCTCGGCTTCCCCGATCGCGTTGCCGATGCGCTCCTGCACCAGGTAGAGGAGCTTCTGCCCACCCCCGTGGCACACACGCACAATGCGGATATACCCGCCGCCGCCGCGCCGTGACTCGATGACATAGCCGTCGTCCTGCGTGAACCGTGTCGCCAGCACATAGTTGATCTGGCTCGGTGCACAGTTGAAATACTCCGCCAGTTCATTGCGCTTCAGCTCGACCTCAGGCTCCTCCTGGGTCAGCATTGTCTTAATGAAGGATTCAATGGAATCGCTCAATCGCATAAAGCAAGACCTCGCTTTCAGGTCAACTGACTATCTTTGACCTATGGGCATTATAGCATGGATAATCAAAGGATGCAAGGGGATTCTAAAAAAGGAGCGCCTCATAAGATTTGCAACTAATTTCAGTTGCAATATCGATGCCTTTGTGGTATAGTGTTACCGAAAGGAGCTGACGGCTGTGGGACAAAAAGAAAAGCTGATTACAAGGCTCAAATCGCATCCCAGAGATTTCACCTTTGAGGAAGCCGAGACGCTCCTCGGGTATCTTACGTTTCACCGTGACAACAAAGGGCGGACAAGCGGTTCCCGAGTAGCATTTGTCAGCGACCACTACAAGACTAAGATTTTGCTTCATAAGCCGCATCCGCGCAAGGAATTGCTGGCCTATCAGGTGAAACAGCTGGAAGAGCAGCTGGAACAGGAGGGATTACTATGAGCAGCATCATGGAATATAAGAACTATGTGGGCAGTGTGGAGTTCTCCGAAGAAGACGGGGTATTCTACGGGAAAGTCCTGGGAATTCGCTCCCTCATCTCCTACGAGGGAACCAATGTCCGGGAACTGGTCGATGATTTCCACGGAGCGGTGGATGATTATCTTGCGCTCTGTGAACAGGAAGGTCACCGCCCGGAAACTGCATACAAGGGGAATTTTAACGTTCGCTTCAAAAGGCCCGAAACCCACCGACGGGCTGCCATTTATGCGATGACCCACGGTCAGAGCCTGAACAGCTTTGTGGAATCCTGCGTTGAAAAGGCACTGGATGCTGTCGGGAATTAAGGGCCAACGACCCACAGATGGTTGCAAAGAGCTTGTAAAGCTTTTCTCCAACCGGAACCTTTCTGGTTTTTCTCCGTCCAATTCAGAGAACCAACGAAAGGAGACCGAAGCATGAAATCATTTGTCCGAATCGTCGCAATCGTGTTGGCTGTTTTATGTGGACTCTGTTCCATCAGTCTGGCTGAATCTCCTCTGAATCACATAGGCTTTGCGCTGTTGGAACAGCAATATGATGGGGAACACAACTGCGCTATTTCGCCGGTCAGTCTTGCGTTGGCGCTGTCCATGGCGTCCGAGGGAGCTGCTGGTGAAACAAAAACGCAGATTGACGCGCTGACCGGCATCACCGATGCGGAGACGGCTTCATCCCTCATGGTAAAACTCCAGGATCAAGGCCTGAAAATTGCCAACGCGGTTTTCGTTGCCGATGGTGTTACGCTTCAGGAAACGTGGCGCTCCACCATCGAAGAAAAATATGACGGCAAAGTCTTTCCGCTTGGCGAACAGGAAGCTCTCGATGTCTGGGTGTGTGAGAAAACGGATCATCTGTTGGACAAAGCACCCTCTGTTCCGAATAAGAATATCCTTTTGGCCTTAATGAACGCAGTCGCCATGGATCTGCAATGGGAAGTCCCGTTTGATCCCATTTTCACACAGGATGCCACCTTTTATGCGCCAAACGGAGATGAAAGCATACCTTTCATGGAGAATGCATATACCGGGCATATGATATATGGCGAGCAGACTGGCACACAAATGCTATATGGCGAGCGGGATGGCGCACAGATGCTACGCTTGAACTATGCGGACAGCGAAATGTTTTTGCTTCTCGTACTCCCTGAAGAAGGGAGTATGAAATCCCTGTTGCATGCGCTCACCGAAGAAGGTTTCGGCTGGTTTGACTGCATGATGGAAACAGACCGTGAAATTCACCTATGGCTTCCAAAGGTCGATATAACAGCCCACAATGATCTGACTCATTCGCTCCAAAGTGCGGGGATGTCCACGGCTTTCACCGATGTAGCGGATTTCAGTGGAATCGCAGAAGAACCGCTAATGATTAGCAACGTCTGTCAGGATGTTCGAATCCAGTTCGACGAAGAGAGTACAAGAGCCACTGCGATCACAATGCTCATGATGGGAGGCGGCGCAGGGCCTATGCTTGTATCGCCTATCCGGATGCGTCTTGATCGGCCATTTGTCGCCCTGATCGTTGACGAAGAAACGGAGACTGTTTGTTTCGCGGCCGTGATCGCAAATCCGCTAGATACTGAAGAGTGATACGTGATAATGGTTTTTTCCCAACAGTAAATCAATCATCAGAGGGTAACAGCCATGCGCGCATTGATCATCAACTGCAGCCCGGTTCGGGACGGAGCAACGGCGGAGATCGTCCGGATCGCGGGGCGGGAACTTGCCGGGCGGTATGAGACCAAAGCCGTCTGTATCGACGACTACCGGTTTGCTTTCTGCCGCGGGTGCAGGAGTTGCCACCGAACGGCGAAGTGTGTCATGGAGGATGATGTCCAGGTCCTGATGAATGAATTCGCGGCAGCGGACGTGATTCTCGCCGTGTCGCCCTCCTACTGGGCAGACATCCCGGGGCAGTTCAAGGCCTTCATCGACCGCTGCACGCCCTGGTGCAATACCCATAAACCGCACGCCACCATTCCCGCCGGGAAAAAGGGCTATGCCATCGCCCTGCGGACAGGCCCTTCCATGCGGGAGTGCGAGCGCATCATCGGCAGCATCGAGCACTTCTACGGCCATATGGAAATCGCCTGCAGCGGGAGCCTCAGGCTGACCGGGATTGAGTTCCGGGAGGCGGTAGCGGCGCGGGAGAGCGAGATCGTGGAATTCTGCAAGGGGATTTAAGCGATAGCCCGAAAAAACAGCGAAACCGCTTGCTTTTTTCCCGGTCCGCTGTTATACTGATGCCTGTGCGATGAACGGGAACGCCCTTTCATCCCCGCGCGAAGAGAGCCGCCGGTCGGTGCAAGGCGGACGCGGAGGGATGGGCCGCTCGCCCGGGAGCAGCCGGAGAGAGACCGGCGGGACGCGCCCGATACAGCGCAGATGAGAGCTCTTTGCAGGCCCGTTTGCCTGAGAGAGAAGCAGAGTGGTACCGCGGAATGCGTTTTAACGCCGTTTCGTCTTTGCCTAAGCAAAGCGAAACGGTTTTTGTATTCGGGAGGTCTCTGTCATGAACAAGATTCAACTCGGGAAATTGCTGGATGCGTTTGCTGAGTTCTACTGGTCAGTGCCGATCAAATTCGTGTGCAAACAGATTGCGTCCTGGCATCCCGAGCTGCAGGAAGACTACATTCTGAAAGTCGCCAGAGGTCTGCAAAACCACGGAGGGCATCGCTGGATTGTTTCCAAAGATGGCTTGACGGAAACGGAACTGACCGTTGAGCATTTATATGCTGTGGACGAAGAATACTTCTGGAATTTCGTTGATTCACGATACGGTAATGCCTATTTTCCCGCTCCGGAAGAACAGCTGATGCGTCTGAAAGAGTATCCGTGCCTAGAACGTACAGAAGAAGTTTCCGCGCTGGAAGATTTTGCTCACCGGGTCATGGGGCTGGATGATGAATGGACCCGACAGCTTCTTCATGACTGCATCATGCAGCAGGCAGACGCTCTCTGTGACGGGGAATCCTGGGTCCGCAGCGTCATGCAGTCCGAGCGTTATGGACATATTACTTTTACAAGCCTTGAGCAACTTGCGGAATTTCGGCAATTGGGCAACGCTCTGTATCAAAAACAGCCGAATCCCGTATTAAAGGGCTGGCGCCCGTGTGATCTGGAGGACACACCGCCTCTCCCGGATGATATGCCGGATGAAGATGATCTCAAAGAGTATCTTGAATCAGTAAACAAAATCAGAGATATGCGTGGAAAGCTTGCTCAAATGCGCGATGACGAAGACGAAACAGATGAAGACAATTGGCAATGGATCCCGCCCAAACCCACAGTAGGCCGCAATGATCCATGCCCTTGCGGCAGCGGGAAGAAATACAAGAAATGCTGCGGCGCTGCACAGAATTAATGCTCTTTCACACAAATCATGTCAAGACACGATAGAGAAGGAGGATTCACATGGCATACTACCGCATTGAGTACTTCTCCAACTGCCTGCGGCGGACGACTGCTTTTGAGATGATCATCCCCAACGACATCCGCCTGGATGTTCCGCACTGGGAAGTCAAAGGCCCCATGCGCACGCTCTTCCTTCTCCACGGCTATACCGGCAAGGCCGGGAACTGGGTGCCCGAAGAACTGTGCCAGAAGTATAACTTCGCAATCGTGATGCCCACGGCGGAGAACTCCTTCTACCTCAACGGCGCCGCCACCGGCAGCGCGTACCAGTCCATGGTCGGCGAGGAGCTCGTCGATTACGTCCGCAAGACCTTCGGCTTGGCGAAGAGCGCGAAGGAGACCTACATCGCGGGCATGTCCATGGGCGGCTTCGGCGCCATGCACACGGCCCTGGCTTACCCCGACCACTTTGGGAAAGTTGGCGCCCTGTCATCCGCTTTCATCGTTCACGGCATCGCCGGGATGAAACCGGGCGAGGACAACGGAATGGCCAACTATGAGTACTACCGCGCCTGCTTCGGCGATCTCGACAAGGTGGAGGAAAGTGACGGCAATCCGGAGACGCTGGTGAAGAAGCTCAAGGCCGCCGGGAAGAAGCTTCCCGAGCTTTACCTCTGCTGCGGAACCGAGGACTTCCTCATCGAGCCCAACCGCGAAATGCACCGCTTCCTTGAGGCAGAAAAAGTCCCGCATGAATACCACGAGGGTCCCGGAATCCACGACATGGTGTTCTGGTCGGAGTGGATCGTGAAAGTCGTGGAGTGGATGTTTGGGAAATGACCCGTAGTTACTGATTAGGAGAAAAGATTCCGGTCAGGATGCAGGTAAAGATTCATTGAGGAGAAGACGAAAATGGAAAACAAAAAGGATAATAGCGTAGAAGTCAGCAATGAAATCCCTTTTAGCGAAGCGAAAGCCAGCAAGCTTCTGACAGATGGTTTTGACAAAGCGAAGGAGACAATCCATGATAAGGATAAAGTCGAAGAGCTGTTAAGAAGAGCAGAAGATAGACTACGTAATGTCCGTTCTAAGGGATTTCAAAAGATCGCGGAAGCTCTGTCTTATATTCCAACGTTTATTTCCCTCGTGCGTGCATATATCAAGGGAACATATCGTGAAATCCCGGCAGGCACAATCGTTGCTATTGTTAGTGCATTGCTCTATTTTGTCTCACCGATTGATTTGATTCCTGATTTTGTTCCGGTAGTTGGATATGCAGACGATGCGGCTGTTGTAATGGCTTGCCTTAAACTGGTTCGTAACGATCTTGACGAATACATTGCGTACAGGGATAAACAGTAATCACATAGTTCGATTCATAAACCGGAAATAGCGGTATATAGCATGATATAAGGAGGAATTAAATCCATGCCTATCCAACCCTACAACCCCAAAGCCATCGAGCCCAAATGGCAGAAAATCTGGGCCGATACCCACGCTTTTGAAGCGGAAGCGAGCCACGACAAGCCCAAGTTTTACGGGCTGATCGAGTTCCCGTATCCGTCCGGCGCGGGCCTGCACGTAGGCCATCCGCGGTCCAACACCGCCATGGATATCATCAGCCGCAAACGCCGCATGCAGGGCTACAACGTGCTGTTCCCCATCGGCTGGGACGCCTTCGGCCTGCCGACGGAGAACTACGCAATCAAGAACCATGTCCACCCGGCACATGTGACAAAGGGCAACATCGACCATTTCCGGTCTCAGCTGCAGATGCTGGGCTTCTCCTTTGACTACAGCCGCGAGGTTGACACCACCGACCCGGATTACTTTAAATGGACCCAGTGGATCTTCCTGAAGATGTTCGAGCACGGGCTGGTCTTCCGGGATAAGACGCTGGTCAACTACTGTCCCTTCTGCAAGGTCGTGCTGTCTAATGAGGATTCTCAGGGCGGCAAGTGCGACGTCTGCCACAATGACGTCGTGCAGCTGCCCAAGGATGTCTGGTATCTCCGGATCACGAAATACGCCGACAGGCTGCTCGAAGGCCTGAAGACTGTCGATTATCCCGAGAACATCGCCCAGCAGCAGATCAACTGGATTGGCAAGTCCACCGGCGCGTTCGTGCGCTTCCCCTTCGAGGGGCTGGACGAGACCATTGAGATCTACACCACCCGGCCGGACACCCTCTTCGGCGTGACCTTCATGGTTATGGCGCCGGAACATCCCCTGATCGACAAGTACGCGGACCGGATCGCCAACATGGACGCGGTGAAAGCCTATCGCGAAGAGTGCGCGAAGAAGACCGAGTTCGAGCGCACCCAGCTGGTCAAGGACAAGACCGGCCTGAAGCTTGAGGGCCTGGCCGCCGTGAACCCGCTGACCGGTAAGGTCGTCCCGATCTACCTCTCCGACTACGTCATGATGGGTTACGGCACCGGCGCGATCATGGCCGTACCGGCCCATGACCAGCGCGACTGGGAGTTCGCAAAGAAGTTTGGCATCGACATCATCGAGGTCATCAAGGGCGGCGACATCTCCAAGGAAGCCTACACCGGCGACGGCGAGATGGTCAACTCCGGCTTCCTGAACGGCTACACCAACAAGAAGGACTCCATCGCCCGCGCGGTCGAAGAGGTTGAGAAGCTGGGCTGCGGCCGGGCCGGCGTCCAGTACAAGATGAAGGACTGGGCCTTCAACCGCCAGCGCTACTGGGGCGAACCGATCCCGCTGGTCCACTGCCCGAAGTGCGGCGTCGTGGCTGTACCCTATGAGGAGCTGCCCCTGCGCCTGCCGGAGGTCGAGAACTTCGAACCCGGTACAGACGGCAAGAGCCCGCTGGCCAAGGTCCCCGAGTTCGTGAACTGCTCCTGCCCGAAGTGCGGCAGCCCCGCCCAGCGCGAGACCGACACCATGCCCCAGTGGGCCGGTTCCAGTTGGTACTTCCTGCGCTATGTCGACCCCCACAACGACAAGGCCTTCGCGTCAAAGGAAGAGCTGGACTATTGGATGCCCGTAGACTGGTACAACGGCGGCATGGAACACGTCACCCGCCATTTGCTGTACAGCCGCTTCTGGCATCAGTTCCTCTATGATATCGGCGAAGTCTCCTGCCCCGAACCCTATGCCAAGCGCACCGCCCAGGGCATGATCCTGGCCGCCGACGGCGAGAAGATGTCCAAGAGCCGCGGCAACGTCATCAACCCCGACGACGTGGTGGACGAGATCGGCGCAGACGCCTTCCGCCTGTACGAAATGTTCATGGGCGCTTTTGACCAGGCGATCCCGTGGTCCACCAACGGCGCCAAGGGCTGCCGCAAGTTCCTCGACCGCGTCTGGAGACTCCAGGACAATATCGTGCCCGGGAAGGCCTTCTCCCCAGCGCTGAACGCCCTGATCCACGAGACTATCAAAAAGGTTTCCGAAGACATCGAAAAGATGAAGTTCAACACCGCCATCGCGGCGATGATGACTCTCGTCAACGAGATGTGTGCCCAGTCCTCGATCACGCAGGCGGACATGGAAGCCCTGCTGCTGATCCTATCGCCCTTCACCCCGCACATCTGCGAGGAGATCTGGCAGAACCTGGGCCACAGCGAGCCCATCCATCACCAGCCCTGGCCCGAATGGGACGAAAAAGCTCTGGTGAAGACCGAGGTCGAGATTGCCGTCCAGGTGAACGGCAAGGTCCGCGGCCGCATCATGGTCTCCGCCGACCTGACAAAAGCCGACGCCGAGCGCGACCTCCCCGGCACCGAGGCCGTCCAGAAGCTCACCGCGGGGAAAAACATCGTCAAGGTTGTGTTTGTCCCCGGCAGACTGCTGAATATCGTGGTAAAGTAAGTAAATAGAACCTCACAAACGCAAATCCAAGCGCATCGCCGTTTGCTTTTGCGTTTGTTTTGGTCGGTCAAGAGGTCAAGTCATGCGCAAACGCTGTCTGGTTTTGTTATCTGCCATCCTGTTCTTGTTCCCAAACCTTGCTTCCGCCGAAGAGTCCCCGCGTTTCCCCGGGCCCATTATCATCAGTGTGGATGAAAGAGTACATATCCTCGAAAACGGGGATATTGAACAAACCGCATGGCTGGACAAAGGATTCTCCCTTCTGGAAGAGGGAAACCCCTTCGTTACACGCTATAATATCATCACTGGAGCGAAAGTGACGGCCGTCCTGCCCCTCGGCGTGCCCTATCTCTACGGCGGACAGGCTGCCAGCCATGTCTTTGCCAAAGCGCCGGATTATGTGGTCCAGGCCGCCTGGATCGATAGCCCGGCTTATTACGTCCAGGGTCTGAACTATATCTACGGGTTCGACTGTGTGGGCTTCGTAAAATGGCTGTGGTCGGAGGTCACCCAAACCGATTGGCCCACCAGCGACGGTATTCTGGAGGATAACGCGAGGCATATCTACGATCTCGGCAACCCCATGCCCGACTGGGAAACCGTTGCGCAAACGCTGCATATCGGAGATATCCTGATCCTGCGCCATCCCGACAACCATGTCGCTGTTTTCATCGGCACCCTTCGGATGTATGGATATATAGCGGAAGACGTGCCGGAGCTCGCGGCGTACCTGGATTATCCGCTGGTGATCCACTCCTGCACCAATGCCGCGATGACACCCCGCTTCACCTGGCTGATCGAAAACGGCCTGGAAAAGTACCGCGGCAGCCAGACCACCGACGGCGGCGTGTGCGTCACGATCCTTGGCGTGCCGAAGGATGACATCCCCTGCCATGTCTTCGCACAGAACCAGGATACCTGGTACTTCCCCCTGCCTGACGGCACCTGGCTTCCGGTGCTGCTCTGGGAAGATGTGAAGGATTATTGCTGGTGGAGGGGAGAATTATAACGATTTTTGTTCTTCTGCAATGAAAACCCGGAGGGAAACAATCACGTCTCTCTCCGGGTTATTTTATGAACGTAAACAAATCTCAACAATTGATCAAGTCTGGTTATCCTTTTTCTCTTTCCCGGCTATGAAAACGCATTTCTCTTGACCTTTCCGTTTGAATTGATTATCCTTGAGCCAGCAAATCAAACGATCCGGAAGGAGGATTTCATCTATGAATCATCTCCCCATCGACACCACCGTTTCCTATGACCTGCCCTTCGGCGAACCCGACCGCGACGGCGACCAGGGCTTTGAGATCCTGCCGGACGGCAAAGTGACCGTCCGTGTCAAGGCGCCCAACGCAAAAGAAGTCGCACTCGACCAGTTCGGGAACCTGCATCCCCTGGCCCGCGTCTCCGACGAGATGTGGGAAGGCACCGTGGACCTGGGTCGCGGCTTCCAGTATTTCTTCCTGAAGGTGGACGGCGCGGACGTCCTCTGCCCGTACCTGCCCATCGGTTACGGCTGCTGCCGGCCCATGAACTTCCTCGACATTCCCGTCCCCGGTGAGGACGAATGGGGCGACATCGAGGGCGTGCCGCACGGCGGCGTCACCCGGTACCTGTATCCCTCTTCCGTCACTGGCAAGCACGAGGTCTGCCTGGTCTATACGCCCGCGAATTATGACCCCGCGAAGAAATACCCGGTCCTCTACCTCCAGCACGGCTACGGCGAGAACGAGACCGGCTGGGTGCACCAGGGCCATGTCGCCCGCATCGCGGACCGTCTCCTGGCCAAAGGCGAAATGCAGGAAATGATCATCGTCATGGGCAACGGCATGGTACAGGGCGATTCCATGCGCCAGGGACGGATGCTTTTCCCGCAGGTGCTGCTCACCGACCTGATCCCCTTCATCGAGAGCCGCTATCCCGTCCTCACGGACAAGTGGCACCGCGCCATGGCCGGCCTGAGCATGGGCAGCTTCCAGACCAGCCTCACGACCCTGACCCATCCGGAGCTCTTCGGCTATGCCGGCATCTTCTCAGGCTTTCTCCGTGCCATCCACGGCGGCGACAACGCACACCTCGCGATCATGGAAGACAAGGAGAAGTTCAACGAGAGCTTCCGAGTCTTCTACCGCGCCATGGGCACGGAAGACCAGTTCTTCCAGACCTTTGCCGACGATGATGAGATGCTGAAGGACAAGGGCCTGAATATCATCCGCGAAACCTTCCCCGGCGGCCACGACTGGGGCGTCTGGCGCCGGTGCATCCATTCCTTCCTGCCGAGGATTTTCAGGAAAGGGTAACTGCCGTCAACTGAAAACACAGCTCACAACGGGCTGTGTTTTTCCTCATGTGGTGAATATGATGCTGCATTCTTTGTTTCAATTCATGTTATGTCGAACCCATTCATCTATGGTAAAAGGATCATTTTAAACTCCCTGCAAGCACTGATCTGATTGCGGGACATAAATCTTTTTTTCAGGTTCTTTGCCATTAGGAATTCCGTAATGCCGGGACGGTACAGGTTTGGAATTTCCCCAACCTGCTGATAGCCATTTCTTTCGTAGAACCGCTTTGCGTCCGGATTATAATCCGCGACCACAAGGAAAAACTTGTCTGCCATTTCCACCGCGATCCGTTCAGAATAATCCAGCAGAACCTTTCCGATCCCCTTGTCTCTGTATTCTTCCTTAACGGCAATGATGTGCAGGTAGGGGAAACTGTGAAACGCTCCTTTCGGGATGATATATGTGAATCCAACGCATTTTTCACCGATAAGTGCTACATACAAATCCCCTTGGTGAATCCCTTCAAGGATCGCGTTTTCCGCGCTCCCCGGCGAAGAAAAATATCTCTCACCAAGCGTTGACCGACAGAGCGCATCCTTACAATCCTTCAGATGTCGTTCGTTTCCTTTTGCAAATGTTATTGCCTGCATCCTTTTTCCTCTCTTCGCATCAGCGATTCATTGAAGCAGCGTATTGCCGACCGCAGCCGCTGCATACGCCTGTGTGGACACAGATGACGCTTCCGCAGGCGGAACAGGTCCACTGCCTTTGCTCGCGCTCCAGAAAAGCAGTCATCCCGGCTTCCCGGATGGTCCGCAGATTCTCCAGCGGGGACTCGCGGAGCGGGTACTTCGACCCGTACCGGGTTTCCTTTTCCATGACGTCAGAGCAGAGAAAATTACGGCACTCATCACAGAACGAATACCCGTTTGCCTTTCTCTTTTCACAAAGTATGATGCCGCATTTCGCCGAACAGAACTCCGGCTTGTTGTCATTTGGGCCGCGGCATCCGGCACAGGGGTTGGTCTTGGCCAACGCGCTTGCAGATGCTACAGTCCAGCCCGCATGGGGCGATCATATTTGCGGTGAACAATCCTTTTAGTCCTCCTCTCTTGTCTCGGAAGATTTATCGGCTATGGGACCCGTAATAGTATCCCTCCAGAGCCGCCAGCATACCTTCACCTTCTTTTGCTACACTCATCATAAACCAGTTCACTCATGCGGTCAAGTGGCCATGATTCAGCCACCGCCTTTTCTTGTTTGGATAAGCTGTGTAAAACTTGTTATATGGGGATTTTTCCCAAGATTCTCTCCGCTTCTCCCCTTGACAACCCTGTTGCGCTATTGTATAGTGTTTTTGTCGGGATTCGTCCCGGAAAGGAGTTCCTTTACCCCTATGCATGAATTCATGGTTCGCGTTTTCGGGGAAAGCATCGGGGATCTGCTGACCGATTCCTTTGACAAAATCCTGATCCCGGGCATCACCCAGACCATTCCTCTGACGATTATTTCTTTTTCCTTCGCGATGATCATCGCGGTCATCACGGCCCTGATCCAGTTCGCCAATGTGCCTGTTCTGCGCAAGGTGGCCAGGATCTATATCTGGATCATGCGCGGGACCCCTGTGCTTGTACAGCTCTACATGGTCTACTTCGGCCTCGCCAGTATCGGCATCAGCATCCAGAGTCCTTTTGCCGCCGCTGTCCTGGTCTTCTCCTTCAACGAAGGCGCCTATTGTGCCGAGACCATCCGCGGCGCGCTGGAATCTGTCCCTGTGGGACAGATCGAGGCCGGTTACTGTGTGGGACTGAGCTATCTTCAGATCATGTTCCGGATCGTGCTCCCCCAGGCCCTCCGCACAGCTTTCCCCAGCCTTTCCAACTCGCTGATCTCCATGCTCAAGGACACCTCCCTGGCCTCCAGCATCGGCGTGGCGGAAATGATCAACGCAACCCGCAAGGCTATCGGCATCTCCTACGAGGTACTGTGGCTCTACCTGGAGGTTGCCCTGATTTACCTGCTGATGTCCACCCTTGTCACCTGGCTGCAGCGTGTCTGGGAACGCAAGCTGAACGCCATGATGGGAAAGGGGATTGAGAAGCATGCTTGAGGTCCGGAATGTGCGGAAGCAGTTTGGCGGTCTGGAAGTGCTCAAGGGCATCGACCTGAAGGTGGAGAAAGGCGACGTGGTCGCCATCATCGGCCCCAGCGGCTCCGGTAAAACAACCCTGCTGCGCTGCATTAACTTCCTGGAAAAAGCGGACGCCGGGACCATGGTGTTCGGCGGGGAAACCTTTGACATGGCTTCCATCAAAAAAGCGGACATCCACCGCATCCGCAGGCACACCGGATTTGTGTTCCAGAGCTTCAACCTCTTTGCCAACAAGACCGCGCTCGGGAATGTGACCGAAGGCCTGATCACGGGCCGTGAACTCCGGAAAGACGCCGCTGAGCAGATCGCCCGGGAAGCCCTGACCCGGGTGGGCATGCTGGACTGGGCGGACCATTATCCCAGCCAGCTCTCCGGCGGCCAGCAGCAGCGGGTGGCCATCGCGCGAGCCCTGGCACTGAGTCCGGACATCATTTATTTCGATGAGCCTACCTCTGCGCTGGATCCCGAATTGATCGGGGAAGTGCTCGCCGTGATGCGGTCGCTCGCGGAAAGCGGCATGACCATGCTGGTGGTGACCCATGAGATGTCCTTCGCGCGCAATGTTTCCTCCCATGTGGTTTTCATGGACAACGGACAAGTAGTGGAGAGCGCCCCCTCGCACGAATTCTTCACCGCACCTCACACGGAACGCACCCGCGCTTTCCTGCAGGGACTGACGTCCCACTGAATCCGCAATCCCTGCGGCTCCGCCGCAGTTGAATCATAGATCCCATGACAAAGACGCAAATGAATGGAGGTTCCCAAAGATGAACAAACGCACCAAGCTTATCCTCATCGCGGTCGCAGCCGTAGCCGTCATCGCCGTAGCCGTCTGGCTGATCTTCTTCCAGGGCGGAGAGAACAAGGCAGATCTGACCTTTGCCACCGAGGGCAACTGGAAGCCCTACACCTATCATGACGAAACCACCAACGAACTGAAGGGCTTCGACGTCGAAGTCGCCCAGGCTATCGCCAAGAAGCTGGGGATGGAAGCCAAGTTCGAGGAAGTGGAGTTCAGCGCCATTCTGGCAGGTATCGAATCCAAGCGCTACACGACAGGCGCCAATTTCTTTGATGTCACGGAAGACCGCGCCAAGAACTATACCTTCACCGAGCCCTATGCCTACGGCAGCACAGTCCTGGTCGTCCGGGCCGACAACGAAGACATCAAGAGCTTCGAGGATCTAGCCGGCAAGACCACGGCCAACAGCCCGAACTCATCCTACATGGCCCTGGGCGAAAAGTACGGCGCGACCGTAACGGGCATCGAATCCCTGCCGGATACCATGAACATGGTCGAGACCGGCCGTGTACAGGCCACCATCAACGCGTCCGATGCGTTCCTCGACTACATGCAGGCCAAGCCCGACGCTCCGCTGAAGATCGTCGCCCAGCTGGAGGAGAAGACCCCGGTCGCCTTCCCCTTCCCGAAAGAGGGCACCGAGGAGCTGGTAGAGAAGTTCAACAAGGCCATTGAGGAACTTCGCGCTGACGGCACCCTCGCCGCCATCTCCGTAAAGTACTTCGGCTACGACATCACCCAGCCCTAAAAGACATTTCCATGCGCGGACGGTTCTCGCCGTTCCGCGCTTTTTTCGTACGCTTGACAGTCCGTCCGGGGAAACGTATAATGGCGTCAACCAACAAAACCGAATCGGAGGCGCACAATATGCAAAACGAGAGCAATACCCCTGTCGAAAAGAAAGAGAAGCGCAAACGCAGTCCATGGAAGAAAGCCGTCATCATCTTCGGAATCATCGTCCTGTTCATCAGCCTGGTCCTGCTGGGCGGGCGGATCTACTTCCGTTTGTCTGTGAAAGAATACTATAACGCCTCCGAGGCGGCCTTTGCCATCCCCGGGCTCTCGGAAGGCTTTGTTCCCCAGGGCTTGACCTATGACGAAGAAGCGGACGCCTATCTCGTGGGCGGTTATATGAAGGCAAAAGATGCTGCCTCCCCGGTCTATACGGTCGACAAAAAGACCGGCGAACTGAAAGCTCATGCATCCCTGGCCAACGCAGACGGAAGCGCATTCACCGGTCACGCCGGCGGTCTCGCCGTCTGGGACTGCAATGTCTATGTCGCCGGGAGCGGGTGTGTCTATCTCTTTGACCGCGACGAGATCCTCACAGCAAAGGACGGCACACAGGTCCAGTGCCTCGGCCAAATCGACACCCCCCTAACCGCGGATGACGCCCTTGGCATCGCCTGGGTGAACATTTCAACAGACGGCGGCGACACTCTGATGACCGTGGGCGAGTTCTACAAGGATCCTGAGTATCCCACCCCAGAGAGCCACAAGTTCAGCTCTCCCTCCGGGGAGCGCCTGCAGGCTCTGGCCGTGACCTATCGCCTCAGCGAGGACGGCGGAAGCCTCACACCTCTGAAAGCCTATGCCCTCCCGGACCTTGTCCAGGGCTTCGCCGACTATAACGGCAAGATCTGGCTCTCCACCTCCTGGGGCACGGGTTTCTCCCATATCTACACCTATGAAGAGGAGAGCCTTGAAGCCTTCCGTTCCATCGACGTGAACGGAACCACGGTCCCGCTCTTTGCCCTTGACAGCGCCGCCCGCACCGCGGACTACAAGATCGCCCCGATGGCAGAAGAGATCGTCTTCACGGACGGAAAGCTCCTGACCATGTGCGAGTCCGCCTCCCGCAAGTACTACTTCGGCCTGCTGACCGGCGCCCAGTGGTGCTACGCCACGGACCTGAGCAAAATGATGTCCCGATAACGGAACTTTTTCGCCATCCATGCGTCTAAGGAAATGAAACCAAAAGACGGAGGCGTATATTGATGTTAAAGCGAATCCTTT
>JAFZPI010000021.1 GCA_017552615.1 Clostridia bacterium | reverse complement strand
ACAGTAGCTGATGAGGGTCAATGGTGTGCGAAGCACAGGCGCAGCCCTTGCCATTGACGCTCGTCAGATGCTGTGGTACCTATCCCGGCTGTCGCGGAATCTCCTCACTTTATTTTGCGCTAAATCTTGACAGAGGACCATCTCGGAATGATATGAATATGGAAATGAGGTACTGATTGACCTGCACATTCTTCGCTGGCATTAAGAAGATTGACGCCTTCGTATCCGCATTCAGTGGTCAGATGAATTGATACAGTTCTTACAGTCCGCATCACAGCGGCAAGAGTTTCGGAATCGCAATCCAGGATATTCTGATAGTGCTTCTTGGGAATGACCAGGATATGGCCATCCACATCTTTCGCAATATCCATAAATGCAAATGTCTGCTCATCTTCAAAGATTTTCATGCTTGGGATCTCGCCTGAGACGATCCTGCAGAAAACACAGTCGTCCATTGCAATGCCTCCTCACCCAAAGGATGGGAATTGCCGCCTTTATGCTTCAGCCTGGATCATCCGCTCCGGGTGAACCATACGGACGCTCCTTCTCATTCTGCACCGTTCAGCAGTTCCCCCACCGTTACAAACTCATATCCCAGCGCCTGCATGGCAGGGATGTAATCTTCCAGCACCTGCAGGGTATAGCGGCCGTAGAGGTGCATGAGGATGATGGCCCCGGGCTCACTGCCGCGGGCCATAGCGTTGCGGACCGTGGCCTCGGTGGACTCCTCGAAGCCGTCCAGGCTGTCGAAAGTCCATTGGATCATCTCGCAGCCAAGGGCGCGGGAAATCGCCCGGTCACGGTACGTAAACCAGCCGCTCGGCGGGCGGTAAAAGTGCACGACCTGCCCGGTAACCTCGTAAATGAGGTCGTTGCAGCTCTTGATCTCTCTGTAGATCTTGGCGTCGTCGCATTCCCGCATGTCGGGATGGTTCATCGAGTGGTTCGCCATCTCATGGCCGCGGTCGCTGATCTCTTTCGCCATCTGGGGATGGTTCTTCAGATAGGCGCCCTGCAGGAAGAATGTGCACTTGATCCCGTAGCGGTCCAGCAGATCCAGCAGGTTGGCTGTCCGGCCGATGCCGTTCGCGCTGTCGAAGGTAATGGCGATCTTTTTCTCGTTCGTCTCCACTTTGTAGACGCCGGGTGTCCCGTCGTCAATGGCCAGCAGGCACTCGCCCTGTAGCTCCGTCTCCCCACCGTGGCGGAAACAGATCTGCACGACCTGTCCGTTCGTGACCCGGCCGTCCAACGGCATGACAAAACTGCCGTCCTTCTGGTTGGCTTTCACGGTCACGGAGGCCAGTTCGTTCCCCTCCGCATCCATCACGAGCAGTTCGCCGGCAGGGGCCGTGCGGTTTCGGTGATAGCGGATGGTGAGGTTTTGGCCCTCTTTCCCGGTCAAGATCTGGTTTACCTGGTAATACGGAGCGTCCGCCAGGGCGGCGGACGCAAACAGCACCAGGCAGAGCAGCAGAAGCAGCCCGCGTTTCATGTGCATTCCTCCGGTTGTGTCAGATCTCTGTCTTGGCTTTCTCGAGGGCGGCGATCACCCGGTCGCACCAGGCGTCGAACTCCGGGTCCTCCCGCTGGTATTCCGGATGGGTCAGGATATTGTCGAGGGCGATGCGCACGCCGCGGCTGAACGGAACCTTTGTGGTCATGTCCGGGACGATGCGCTTGAGCTTGCGGTTGTCGAAGGCCACCGACACCGCCTTGTCGCCGATGAGCCCGCCTTCAAAGCCATAACCGTAGCGGTCCCCAACGGCCGCGAGGAACTCGCTGGAAACGTGCACGGCTTTCAGCTCCACGCCCAGGGCGTCGGCGATCGTTGCGTAGATCTGGTCCCAGGTCAGCACTTCGTCCCCGGTGATCTGGAACGCCTCGCCGATCGCGCGGCGGTCGCCCATCAGGCCGGTAAAGCCCACGGCAAAGTCCGTGTTGAACGTCAGGTGCCACAGGGACGAACCGTCCCCGTGGATGATGACGGGTTTACCCTCCATCATCCGGCGGATCACCTGCCAGGAACCGTTTTTTCCGTGAACCCCGAGGGGGATACTGCGCTCATCATAGGTATGGCTCGGCCGCACGATCGTCACCGGGAAGCCTTCCTCCCGGTACTTGCGCATCAGGAATTCCTCGCAGGCGATCTTGTTGCGGGAGTATTCCCAGTGCGGATTCGCGAGGGTTGTGCCCTCAGTGATAACATAGCCTGCGGCGGGTTTGGCATAGGCCGAAGCCGAAGAGATAAAGATATACTGATGGGTTTTACCTTTGAATAAACGGTAATCCCTCTGGACGTCCGATTCGTGGAAAGCAATAAACTCGCAGACGGTGTCAAACTGCAGATCTCCAAGGGCTTCCGCCGTTGCAGCTTCGTCATGGACATCCGCGATGATTTGGTGGACGCCCTTCGGGACCGCGTCGCCGCGGTTGCCGCGGTTCAGGAGCCAGACCTCCCACTGCGGATCCTCCGCCAGCCGCCGTACGATGGCGGTGCTGATCGTTCCGGTGCCTCCGATGAATAAAGCTTTCACTTTTGGGTTTCACCCGCCTTCTCTTCTTTATTCTCTGTCTCCACCGGGCACAGCACCAGGGCTGTGCGGGCAGGGATATAGAGCCTCACGAAGGTTTCGGGCTTTTCGTCTGCCTTTTCACCCTTTTCGTCCTTCTTCGGTTCGGCCGTCCAGTGGGGGATCGGATCCCGGGCGTTGCGGCCGTATCCGCCGTAGCACCAGTCGTCACTGGAGAACACAATCTGGTAATCCTTCGCCTGGGTCACGGGGATCTCGTAGTCGGTATAGCTCGTCGTGGGGTCGAAGTTGAAGACGAAGAGCAGGCCGTTGCGCTCGAAAGCCAGGACGTGCTGGTCCTCGTGGATCTTCGAGAGCGTGGGCCAACCCACGTCAAAGATATGGTATTGCTTCGCCGCGGCGATCATGTCCTGATCGAACTTGTAGAGATACTGGTACTTCAGGTCGGGGTTCTTCATCAGGCTCCACTGGCGGCGGCAGTAATGGAAGCTGTTGCCGTTGCCGGGCCGCGGGAAGTCGATCCACTCCGGGTGGCCGAACTCGTTGCCCATGAAGTTCAGGTAGCCGTTGCCGCCGGCGGACAGAGTCAGCAGGCGGATCATCTTGTGCAGCGCGATGGCCCGGTCGATGACCTGGCTGTGGCAGTCCTTGTTCATTTGGTCGTACATGGCGGCGTCGGCAAATCTAAAGATCATGGTCTTGTCACCGACAAGGGCCTGGTCGTGGCTCTCAACGTAGGCAATCGTGGGTGCGTTGCGGAAGGTGAGCTCCCACCAGAGCTTGCCCACGCGCCAGTCCTCGTCCCGCGTCTCTTTCGCGAGGCGGATCCACAGATCCGGGATGCCCATGCCCAAGCGATAGTCAAAGCCGATGCCGCCGTCCGGCACGGGTTCGCACATGCCGGGCATGCCGGACATGTCCTCCGCGATCGTCAGAGCGTCGGGCTTCACCTGGCGGATCAGCTCATTTGCCAGCTGCAGGTAGGTGACGGACTCGACATCCGTGTTCATCGTGAAGTACATGCCGAGGTTCGAGAACGCCGTCCCCAAGCCGTGATCCATGTACAGCATGGAGGTCACGCCGTCGAAACGGAAGCCGTCAAAGTGGAACTCCGTCAGCCAGAACTTCAGGTTGCTGAGCAGGAAGTGAAGGACCTCGGGCTTGTCGTAGTTGAAGCACTTGGTGCCCCAGGCGGAATGATTGCCGCGCCCGCCCTCGTGGAAGAACTGGTAGGGTGTACCGTCGAAGAAATTAATACCCTCGAGGGTGTTGCCGACAGCGTGGGAGTGCACGACATCCAGCAAAACACGGATCCCCATGCTGTGCGCCTTGTTCACGAGGTATTTCAACTCATCCGGCTGGCCGAAGCGGGAGGAGCAGGCGAAGAAGTTGCTGACCTGGTAGCCGAAGGAGCCGTAGAAGGGATGCTCCATGATCGCCATGAGCTGGACGGTGTTGTAGCCAGCGTCCTTCACGTGGGGCAGGACCGTATCGGCAAACTCGGTATAGGTCGCGATCTTGTATTCTTCCGTGCACATGCCCACATGGGCCTCGTAGATCAGCGGCGCGTCCTCGCTGTGGAAGTCCTGGTCCGTCCACGGATAGGGATCGGGATCCAGCACCTCACAGCACCAGCTGCCGTTGACCCAGTCCTGGACCGCACGGCGGGTGTACAGGGGCAAATGCTGGGTCAGCCGGTCGCCGTTGCGCACGATCGTGATGACGCGGCTTCCCTGGTGCAGGGTCTCGCCTGGCAGGAACAGTTCCCAGTTGCCGTTATCCTTCTTTTCCATCGGCCAGTCCAGCCAGTGCCAGTCGCAGAAATCGCCGCTCAGGTAGAGCTGGTCAGCCCCGGGCGCCCATTCCCGGTATACCCAGCCGTCCGGCGTGCGGTGAAAGCCGTAAAACTCATGGCCGTTGGCAAAATCGTTGAGGGTTTCCCCATCCTTCAGAATCTGCTTTTTCTTGCCAGCGTAGCGGTCCATGCGGAGCTTGAGGTCGCTCTCGTAAGGCTTGAGTTCAGGGAACTTTTTGAGAATGCGCAGCATATCGTCGCTCTCCTTTTCCATATCAAAATCGGCTGTTCGGTTCTTCGGATGTCTCTATTGTACGACAGCACAGCCAAAAAGGCAAGCCGGCTTTCCAAAAACAATAACTCGCCGGCTGCTGATTCTGCATGCCGGCGGTGTCGCTGCAGCTCATGTCTCCTGCGGATTGCCGAATGCGTTCATCACACGGATCAGCGTGGCCAGGCTGTTGTCGAGGCTGCGGAGCTCGCTCCGGCTCAACCTGACGGGCCATTTCCGGATCTGCGCTGCGACGGCTTCCCGGATCCTGAGGAGGGAGGCAGTTCCCTCTTCGGTCAGGTGAACATAAACCATCCGGCGGTCTCCGTCCTTGCGTTCGCGGGCCACAAAGCCGCGTTCTTCAAGGGCATCGACCAGCGGGGTGACATTGGGTTTCGCCACCCCGGTGTACGCCGAGAGCTGCCCAATGGACATGTCGCTCTTCTCCAGCAATTCGAGGATCTGCATCTGGGAGAACGGCATTCCAAAGGTGTGGATCAGTTCGTCTGTCTTGACCAGCCTTTTGGGAAACATGGACATCACGTCAAAGAGTTGTCCGGCCAGGCTGGCCACCAGCGTGTCGTCTGTTGCCCGTCGTGTTGACATTGCCTCGTCCTCCTTTCGTCAGACGTAGGAAAAGTATACTATACCTTTCGGACAATTTCAAGTTATTTCCATCCGCCGGAATTGCCAAATCCTTCCGGATTTTGTCTTTGTTTTGTTCTGTTTTTACGGTTTCCGGACCGACCGGAGGAACTCCGCGGCTTTACTCGCGATATTGGGGAGTTCCTTTGTGATGACGCACACATGAGGAACCTCCTCCAGCCAGAGCATCTCCTTGATACCGCTGGAGGCCTTTTCGAGAATCAGGTCTGCGCTATCCGGATCGATGGTTTCGTCACCATGCGACTGCACCGCCATCAGCGGGCAGGTGATTTTTCCGAGGTTGGCCTTTGCCTCCTTGATAATCTTGTACAGCGCCGCTCCGGTTTTGGTGGCAAATCCCCCATAGCCCAGATTGTATTTCGCGTCGAGCATATGGTCCTTCGGACCGCCGCCCTCACCCCAGGAAATTGTCGGTACCAGCGGATACAGGATCCCGGCCAGGGGCAGGAACTTATTCTGCGCGGCCATCGGCGCGGAGATCGGGACGACAGCGTCGAGCAGGCCTTCCTCCGCCAGGATCAGCGCGATGCAACCGCCCATGCTGAGGCCTGCGACACTGACGCAGGGGTACTTCGCGCGCAGTTCCTTTACCGCGTCGCGCCCCGCCCCGACCCAGTCCTCCCAGGTGCAGGCCTTCATATCCTCCAGGGTCGAAGCGTGGCCGGGCAGGTTGATGCCCTTCACGGTAAAGCCCGCTTCATGCAGTTTCTCGCCCAGCGGCCGCATATGCGCGACCGAGCCCGTAAAGCCGTGCAGCAGCAGCACCGCGTGCTCTCCGCCCTCGAAAAAGAACGGCTGGGCTTCGGGCCGGGAAAAATCAGAGATCGAAATCTTCATTGGTTTCCTGTCCTTTCGCTTTGTTGATTCCATTATACTGTTGATCCGCGTTTTTGTCCACCGAAAAACCTCCCCCGGGATCGGAGGAGGCTGTGGAATTGCTTTAGCGCATGCCCTGTTCGTAAGGAATGCCTTCTGCCTTTGGCGCCGCGCTGTTCTTGGAGAAGATGATCAGCACGACGAGGGAGATGATATAGGGCAGCATGTTGTAAACCGCACCGGGCATCAGGTTCTTCAGGAAATCGAAGCCCTTGTACACGTTGCTCAGGCTGCGGAAGACGCCGAAGATCAGCGCCGCCAGGGCGATCCGGAACGGTTTCCAGGCGCCGAAGATCATGACCGCCAGGGCCAGGAAGCCGAAGCCCGCGACGCCGTTCTCGAATTTCCACTCGGAAACGGCCGCCGTAATGTACGTCAGGCCGCCGAGGCCGCCCAGCGCACCGGAGATCAGCACGCCCGCGTAGCGCATCTTGAACACGTTGATGCCCACGGAGGCGGAAGCCTGGGGGTGCTCGCCGCAAGAGCGCATCCGCAGACCGAAGCGGGTGCGGTACAGCAGGACGAAGGACACGATCAGCAGGATGACCGCAATCACGTGGAGCCAGCTGAACTCACTGGTCTTGAGAGCTTTCATGAACTCAGACGATTCTTCGTTCACCTGCAGATCCGAGAAGATCAGGAAGGCTTTGCGCTTGGCGCCGTATGCGATGGTCGAGGAGACGTCGCTGGCATTGGCCGCCTGGTTGATCGCTTTCACAAGAACGGTGGCAGCCGCCGTGCCCAGGAGGTTCATGGCGGTACCCACCAGAGTCTGGTCCGCCTTGAAGTTTACCGCAGCCACCGCCAGCAGAAGCGAGTACAGCAGGCCGGCGGCCATGGCCGCAAGGACACAGGTCAGGACCACAAACACCGCAGAGGTTCCGTCGGGGAGGTAACGCATCACGAGGGCGCCGCCCAGGGCACCGAACACCATGATGCCTTCAAGGCCGATGTTGATGACGCCGGAGTGTTCAGAGAAGCAGCCGCCCAAAGCCACCAGCATCAGCACGGCCGTGTAGATCGCCATGTATTGAAGCAGCAGGATCATTCATCGCTCCCCCCTTTCTTCTCCTTCCTGTTCTTGTCTTTTTTCTTTTTCTTTTTGTCTTTCCCGGATTCCTCTTCGTCCTCTTCCCCCCATTCGAGTTCCAGCGCTTTCGCCTGTCTCAGCAGGTCGGCTTCCACGTCGGATTCGGCTTCCGGTTCGGAGATCCGTTTGGGTTCCGGGGCTACCGGGGCTTTCTTGGCCCAGTTCGCCGCGCTCTTTTCGATCTCAGCGCTGACCGCTGAGGCTACAGACTGGTCGAAGTCCTCCTGCAGCTCGCCGTGGAGGATGCCCTTCGTCTCGCTGACCAGTTTCGCGTGCTTACGCGCATCCTTGTCGGAGAAAGACTTGTTCATGGTCTGGCGGATAAAGAGCACGAACGCGCACATGTAGATGATAACCGAGGAAATCAGGCTCGCAATTTCTGCGGGATAGATCTTCTCCATGAAGCTGCCACCGTCGGTGATGTGCTGGATGAAGAAGGAAGAGAAGATCGCGCCGATCGGGTGCAGGCCGCCAAGGAAGGCCGCGGCAATGCCGTTGAAGCCCATGGACGGGACGGTCGCCTGTCCGGCGGACCACTTGGTGTTGTCCGTCAGGTAGAACAGGGCAGCGCCCAGGCCCGCCAGCGCGCCGGCGATGGCCATGGTCGTGATGATGTTGGTGCGGCCCTTCATGCCCGCGTACTTGGCCGCGTCCTTGTTCAGGCCGGTGGCCCGGAGCTCGTAACCCTTCTTGGTCTTGGTCAGCAGGTACCAGATGAGCACCGCCACCAGGATTGCGATCGGGATGGCGATGGTGGTCTGCTCACTCTGGCCGTGGAAGAGCCCGTCCACGCCGGCTGTCGGCAGCAGTGCGTTGGGGAAGAATTTCTTCAGGGACCAGGTCTCGTTCATCTTCTGGTCCATGCAACTTGCGAGGAGCATGTTGATCAGATAGAGCGTGATCCAGTTGAGCATGATGCCCGAGATGACCTCGTTCACGTTCCGGAAGGCCTTCAGCAGGCCGGAAAGGGCGCCCAGGAGCGCGCCGGCGATGATCGCGCCGAGCACGCACAGGACCCAGCCGCCGCTCACGCCGGTCTGGATGCCCATGCCGTTGATCAGCTGGCCGATGGTCAGCTTCTCCAGGCCGCCGTGCTCTTCGGCGATCTCGTTGATGGCGTCAGCCAGCTTCACGGTCTCGATCGTTTCCAGGTCACTGTAGATCGCCTTGATCTGCTCCACGGTCACATTCTCGATGCCGCCCACCAGGTCCGCCACGCGCTGCACGCTGGCCGCAAAGGTCATGCCGGAGCCGGCGATGACGAACTTGTTGCGCTCGACACCGATGATGTCCTTGGGCTCTTTGGCTGCCAGCGCTTCATCCGCGATCGGCAGCAGATCCTTGAGCCACTTGATGGTTTCTTCGGGGTTCTTTTCTTCTTTGTCCGGGAATCCGCCGCTGATCTGGGGCTCCGTCAGCTTGCCGCTGAGGCCCAGGCCGCTCGCGATCTTGTTGTTGGCGTTCAGCACGTCGGTGACGCTGACGCTGTTCTTCACCGACAGACTCCCGTACTTTTCAACCAGTTCTTCCACCGTTACATCCGCGCTCTCGCGGCTGAACAGGGTGCCAAAGGTCTCGCGGCGGGAATAATCCTGATCGCCATACAAGGTCACAATCTCGGCAGGTGTGAGGCTTCCGGTCTTGTCCAGGCTCTGCAGGATCTTGCCATACTCGGTCTCCGCAACCGCTTCCACAGCCTGGCTGAGCTCGTTCAGTTCCCTGGCCGTGGGGTAGGTCATTTCTTTCTTCTTCTTGCCCTCGTTGGCCGCATCGTACTTCTTCTGCAGGGCATTGTAGGCCGCGGTGAAGCTGCCTTCGCCGTCGTTTGCTTCCTGTTCGACGATCATCGGGGCCACGACCCGGGCAACGTCATCCGGCGCGCCAAAGAGCTGCACCGCCGCCTGTTCGGCCGTGGGGAAGCCCACGCCCAGGCCGATGGCCAGGAACAGCGCGATGCCGGCGCCCGCCACATACTGGCCCGCGGCGCCGATATTGAACATGCCCACCTTGTAGGCAAACAGCACGGACAGGCCGCAGAGCAGCAGCGGGACGGTCTTCACAACAGTATTGGCCAGGTTCTTGGTCTGGCCGTCCGCCTTGCTGAAGGTCTTGAAGTTCGAAATAATGGTGGAGAGTGCGCTCCAGGCGCCCTCCGGGTTAATGATCAGCAGGACGATATAGCCCACCAGAAGGCCCAGGACAATACACAGCAGGGACGCCAGAATCGTCTGGGTCGCCTGCTTCTTGAGCACCGGGGTCAGGTCGCGTTCCTTTTTGCTGTGCATCAGCATGAAGATGCCGGTGCCCATCACCAGGAATGCCATGATCTCGGGCTGGTAGGAATACAGCATAAAGAAGGACATTGCCACCAGCAGCATTCCGCAGACCATCATGCCGACTTTCATTCGACGCTCACCTCCGCTCTCTTGGCGCCGGCCATGTAGAGGCCCATCTCCTCGGGCGTGGTCTTCTTTGGATCCAGTTCCGCGACGATCTCGCCCTCATACATGACGAGAATGCGGTCGCTCACATCGAGCACCTCGTCCATTTCCAGGGAGACCAGGAGCACCGCCTTGCCCGCGTCGCGCTGAGCCACGATCTGCTTGTGGACCGACTCGATGGCGCCCACGTCCAGGCCGCGGGTCGGCTGAACCGCCACCAGCAGGGTCGGGTCTTTGTCGATTTCACGGGCAATGATGGCCTTCTGCTGGTTGCCGCCGGACATGGCGCGGGCCGGCGTGATCGAACCCTGGCCGGACCGGACGTCGTACTCGCCGATCAGGCGGTCGGAATAGGCCCGGATATTCTTGCGGCGCAGCTGGATGCCAGCCGCGGTGAATTCCGGCTCCCAGTACCGCTGGAGCACCATGTTGTATTCCAGCGAATAGTCCAGGACCAGGCCGTGCTTATGGCGGTCCTCCGGGATGTGGCTCATGCCCGTCTTGGAGCGGTTGCGGATGGACATGTGCGTGATGTCCTGGCCGCACATTTCGATGGAGCCGCCCGCCAGGGGTTCCAGTCCCGTCAAACCGTAGACGAACTCACTCTGGCCGTTGCCGTCGATACCCGCGATGCAGACGATCTCGCCGGCGCGCACATTCAGGGAGACATCCTTCACCGCCAGGTTGTGGTGCCGCCTTGACGCCACGGACATGTTCCGGATCTTCAGGATGACGTCCCCCGGATTGGCCGGAACCTTCTCCACATGGAAATTGACGTTGCGGCCGACCATCATGGCCGAGAGTTCCGCCACCGTCACGTCCTTCGTGTTCACCGTGCCGATGTACTTGCCCTTGCGCAGGACCGAGCAGCGGTCCGAGACCGCCATGATCTCCGCCAGTTTGTGGCTGATGAAGAGGATGGACTTACCCTCTGCCGCAAGGTTCCGCATGATCTGCATCAGCTCGTCGATTTCCTGAGGCGTCAGCACGGCCGTCGGCTCGTCGAAGATCAGGATCTCGTTCTCACGGTAGAGCATCTTCAGGATCTCGGTGCGCTGCTGCATGCCGACGGTGATATCAGAGATCTTCGCGTCCGGGTCGACCTGCAGGCCGTACCGGTTACTCAGTTCGATCACGCGCTGACGTGCCTCGGCTTTTTTCAGCAGGCCAAACTTCCCCGTGGGCTCCACCCCGAGGATGATGTTGTCCAAAACGGTGAAGCACTCCACCAGCTTAAAGTGCTGATGCACCATGCCGATGCCCAGGTCATTGGCGTCGTTCGGGTCCTTGATCCGGACGATCTCGCCGTCCTTCTTGATCACGCCCTCCTCCGGCTGATACAGACCGAACAGCACGCTCATCAGCGTGGACTTGCCCGCGCCGTTCTCGCCGAGGAGCGCGTGGATCTCGCCCCTCTTCAGCTGGAGTGTGATGTTGTCATTGGCAATGATGCCTGGAAAGCGCTTCGTGATGTTGAGCATCTCGATTGCGTATTCACTCGCCAAGCCGCAACCCTCCCTGTCAGTGTCCTCCAGTTTCCCTTTTTGTTTCACGGGATTTCTGGCAAAAGATCTCGCATGAAAAAGCGAGACCTTTTGCCAAAAATCCGGGGATGCAAGCATCCCCGGAAAGGTGTCTGGATTACTTCACATTGCCCTGATCATTGACCGTAATGCTGGTGATGGGCATCGAATCAATGGCGTTGGACACGAGGATCTCACCGCTGAACATGGCCGCGACGAGCGCGTTGTAGTCCTCAGCGGTGAAGCCGTCCGCGAACTGGGTGGAAGGAGCGATCTGGACATAGTTGGCTTCGGGATCGGTGCCAACCAGGCCCAGGGTCGCGACCTGGCCGCCGTAGTTCTCGAAATTGCCGGCCACGATCTCGGCCAGAAGGGTCTTGACGGTGGCGCCGAGGCCCTTCATGGCGGAAGTCACGGTCATGCCTTCGCCGTAAGCGCCGTCGATGGTGGGAGCCTGGTCAACGTCCACGCCGATGACCTTGCCGCTGACCTTCTGGGCAGCCTCAGCCGCAGAGGTGTAGATGCCGCCGCCGCAGGCGAAGACAACTTCCACACCCAGGCTCTGATACCAGGTGTCCATGTAAGCGGTGATGTCGGCGTCGCCATAGAACTGGTTGCCGTACACATACTCAACGGTGACCTGATCCGCAATGCCGAGCTCAACAGCAGCCGCGTCGCAGCCCTGCACGAAGCCGAAGCCATAACGGATAACGGCGGGCACAGCCATGCCGCCCAGGTAGCCCAGATGCTTGTAGCCCAGCTTCACAGCCGCATAGCCGGCCATGTAGCCGCAGAGCTCTTCCTGATAAACCGCGCAGTACACGTTCTCGCCCAGCTCAGCGCCGCCGAGGTCGCCCTCGCTGACGTCCAGCGCGACGAACTTCACTTCGTCATACTCGTCCTGCACTTCGCCGATGGCGGGGCCGAACTTGTAGCCGGGCATGAGGATCACGGTGTAGCCTTCGTCGACGGCCTTGTCAATCATGGCAATACGGTCGGCGTCGGTGTCGGTAGCGGGCTGGAAGTAGGTGAAGCCGATGCCGTTGGCTTCGCAGAATTCCTTGGCCGCCTCATAGGTTGCCTGGTTGAAGGACTGGTCGGTGATGGTTCCGACGTCCGTGATCAGCGCCACTTTGATTTCCTCGTCCGCGGACGCGAAAGCCGCGACGGACAGCAGCATCATGGCAGCAAGCAGAAGGGCAACAAACTTTTTCATGGTGCATTCCTCCTTAAATTTTCGGGCATCTTTGATGCTCTGGTCGTATTATAGCAAAACTCTTGCTTTTTGAAAAGAGGAATTCAAAAGATAACAAAGCTTTAACAATTTCGGAAAACTTTTGCCGTCGTCTGTTCGCAGAATCAGAAGATCCCGGCCATGGCCTGGGTCAGCTGGCCCATGGCGTTGAGCAGGGTAGCGTCGTCCGCGCCGGCATCAAGGCAGTACTGGAGGTTGCTGATCGCGCCGTTCAGCGCGATGGCCTGCACGGAGTTCGGGTCAAGACCCGAGAGCATGGCCTGCGCCTGCGCGATCAGCGCACGGGCGTCCCCGGCATAGGCCGAAGCCTGGGGTGCGGTATATCCACCATTATAAGGATCATACGGGTCTGTCTGCGTATAAGCGGAATGCAGCGTGCATACCTGCCCGGTGGACGCAGTCGAAAGGGTCAGGTATTTGGTGATCTCGCTCTCATACTTTGTACCCAGGAACTGGTATAAGGGGTGCCCCACCGGGATCGTGATCCCGGAGCGGGTGATCACATTGGGGCAGTAGGCGGATGCCGGCATGCCGCTCTCGGCGCAGACCTGAACGCTCGTGTGCATCTGGCAGGAAACCGTGGGCTGCGTGCCGGAACGCCAGAGATCGGTGGTCGTTCCGTACTCACCGTCCGCGCGGCAGGCATCCGTGGCCAGCTGGCCGGAGACTTTGCAGGTCTCCACCCGGACCAGTCCGTACTGGCTTGGATCGCCGTCCATGATGTCCCGGTTGCTCAGCCCCTTATGAATTTTCGCCATGTACGCCTGCCACAGCGGCGCCGCCGCCTGGGAACCGGTCGTCTTTGAAGAAAGGGGTTTGTAGTTGTCATGGCCGACCCAGACGCATGAGGCGTAATAGCCCGTGAACCCGGCAAACGTCACACCCCGCTGGTCGGAGTTCGTGCCCGTCTTGCCCGCCACCGTCTGGCCGGAAATCTTGGCGGAGGTACCGGTCCCGCTCTTCACGACATCTTTCATCATGTCCACGACCATATAGGCCGTGGAAGTCGAAAACACACGCCGGCGCTCCTGGTTGGCATGGCCGTCCCAGATCACGTTCCCCTCGCTGTCGGAAATGCCGAGGACGGAGATAGGCTCGATATAAGTACCGCCGTTCGCCAGCGTACCGAAGGCCACGCTCATCTGCAGGGGGGTGATCCCGCTGGAACCGAGGGTCACACCGAAAGGCGTGGCGTCGATGTGGTTGTCGTCCACACCCATCCGGTGCAGGTAGTCCACGGCGGCGCCGACGCCCACGCGGGACATCATGATCCGCGCGGCCGCGGTGTTATAGGACTTGCGCATGGCTTCGCGCAAGGTGATCGGGCCGGTGTAGCCGCCCCCGCCGTAGTTCTTTGGCCAGGAATCCTGCCGGTGCTCGTCAAGCCAGCCGGAAATAGGCAAAGCCATGTTATACGTGATGCTCGCAGGAGAAAGGCCGGACTCGAGCGCAGGTGCGTAGACGGTCAGCGGCTTGATGGCTGAGCCCACCGGCATGCGCATGTTCACGGCCCGGTTCAGGCTCTTGCGAACCGTCGGCGCGTCCCGGGAACCGACGATCGCCTTGATCTCGCCGGTTCGGTAGTCCACGACGGCCGCTGCGGCCTGGGGCTGGATCACTTCTGTATAGGTACCATCCCCGTTGGAGACCCGCAGGATCTTGTCGGAGGGATCGCGCAGGGAGGGGTAATCGCTCCACGCGGACAGCGTGCTTTGCACCGCCTCCTGGATCGAGGGCTCCAGCGCCAGCTGCACCCGGTAGCCGCCCGTGCGGAACTTGTTCTCCATGGCGGCGCGGTTGGCAGACGTATCTTCCAGACCATTCAGTTCCAGGAAAATGTCCACAACTTCGCTCACAGCATATTCGACATAGTGCGCGTAAGGATACATCCCGGCCCCGGCGGTGGGATCGCTCTGCAGGATCGACGCGGTCGCCGGGTTCAGGGCGGCTTCGTACTCGTTTTCCGTGATATACCCGTTCTCCATCATCCGGCGGAGCACATAATCCGTGCGATCATCCGTGATGGAGCGGTAGCGGGCCTGTTCTTCCGGGGTTTCACCGCGGGTATAGTAGTTGCGGCGGGGATTATAGTAGTAGGGACTGTTGGCCATACCCGCCAGCACGGCGCACTCCCGGAGCGTCAGGTCACGCAGTTCCTTGCCGAAAAAGCCCTGTGCCGCGACCTCCACGCCGTAATAGCTTTCCCCGAGCCAGATCGTATTCATGTAATTCTCGAGGATCTCATCCTTGGCCAGGCGTTTGGCCTCAGCCTGCAGCGCCTCGACAGCATTGGCTGCCAGTGTACTCTCGTCCAGGGCATATTCGCGCAGGAGCTGGCTGTAATGGGTCTGCGTCAGGGTCTGCTCGAGTTGAATGGACAGATAAGCTTCCTGAATCTTGCGTTTATAGCTCTGTTCAGACGAAAGCAGGGTATTCTTGATCAGCTGCTGGGTGATCGTGGAACCGCCCTGGGTCGCGTTGCCGGAGAGGTTGGAAATCAGTGCGCCGCCGATGCGCTTGATGTCCACACCGTTGTGGTCATAGAAACGGGCGTCCTCCACTGCCACAAAGGCATGCTGGAGGTCCCTGGGCATCGCCGCGAGGGAGACCATCACGCGGTTCTCCGTGCCCTTGTACTCGGTGATCAGGTTCAGGTTGGCGTCATAGATGAACGAGGTCTGGTCCTGCTCGTTCATCACCTGGGTGTTCAGGGTCGGAGCCGTTTCCACATAGCCCTTCGCGATGCCAGCCAGGACACCCGTTCCGGCGAACACCGCCAGAATCAGCATCACCGCCATCACGCGGATCACATTTACTGCCACAGTGAGGACAAAGTTGGGCTTGCGCAGCCGCGGACGGAAGATCGAATGGCGCTCCAAAAGCGCGTCGTCCATCGGTTCCTCCGGGTTCGGCGCGGGATAAGAATCCTCAATTGGTTCCTCCGGGATGAAACCCTCTTGTTCCATCCCGTCATCCACCCATTTCTTCCGTCTCGCCATCGATCTCCATAACTCCTAACTACTCACTACTCACTACTCACTCAAAAGATTCTCTGATCATCAGACGAATCTTTCAAGTCTTTTCTTCCCGCTCAAAGCTCAACCGTTTCCCCGGGCCCGATCTCCACGATCTTCCGGTCTTCGATTTCCATATAGAGCACCGTCGCTGTAGGATTGTACACGCGCTTCCCGTCAGCGGACGCGATCAGCTGCCGCCAGGCTGTCACATAGTCATAGATTTCAATGTTCGTGGCATACCAGATGTCCTCGCGGCCGCCCATCTTCGCCGCGAAGTCCCGGATCCGCTGCCAGTTGTCGTGGGCCTCGAACTCATAGGCGTGGCCCCATAGGTAAAACAGGCCGCTGTTGGCATAGAAGATGTCATTCAGGAAGCGGTCGCAGAGAGCATCGAGCTGGGGATCGTCGTGGTGGCAAGTCGGCTGGAGACGCAGCCAGTCTTGCGGAATCGCGAAATTGTGGCTCGACCAGACCGTGCGGCAGTAGACGATGCCGCAGGAGCGCAAGGCCTCGACGGTTTCGTCACTGTAGGTGCCAAATGGATAGGCCGCACCGCGCACCATCGTGCCGAACTGCTTTTCAAGGTTCAACCGGTCCTGCAGGATCTCCCGCAACATCTCGCTTCTCGGGAGCTGAGTCAGGTCCGGATGCGTCAGCGTGTGGACGGCCACTTCGTGCGGCGCTTTGTAGAGCGCGCTCACCTGGCTCCCGGTCATACGGCGGTGGATCTGTCCTTCCAGCCAGGTATGACTCTCGGGCGGATAACAGCCGCTGTTGAGATTAAAGGTGCACCGGAGTCCGGCTTCGTTGAGGATTTCGATCAGTTGCCGGTCCTGCTCCACGCCGTCATCGTAGGAAAGCGTCAGCGCCTTGCGTCGGCCGCCGGGGAATCGCATGATCATCATATCGGTCTGCCCTCCTGATTCGGAAGATCGGATAAAGGTATCATAGCACATCAGGCCCGATTTGTCAGCAGCAAAAAACTCCCCCGGAGTCCGGGGGAGGGATGATCCTTGATCAGAACGTCTCGCCAAAGATCCACAGCAGGAGCGAAGCCACAATAAACACGCCCGCGGCGATCTTGGTGCCCAGTGCCAGCTTGGCGTCCACGGAAGCAGCTTGCTTCTTGCTCATGTTGGCCGTCACTTCGCCCGCGATGGCGCCAAGGCCCTTGGCGTTGCTGCTCTGCAGCAGAACGGTGACGATCATGAACAGCGCGGCGATGACGATCAGGATTCCCAGTACAACACCCATTGGTCATAACCCCCTTTAAGTTGCCTGCACATGATAACACACATGCGGAGAAAAGGCAAGCAGTTTTTTATCGGGCTTACGGCTGCTTCCCGATATAAGCTACGTATCCATTTCGTGTCATCCTTTACGTATTGCCGTTTTCCACGGACTGGTTACAGTTTTGCATATCATTTTGCCTATGAATCAGCATTTTTTCCAACTTTTCGGCTTCGATTTGGCTTCGTGTTGAGCTAACCTCGTCGTATATTTTCAGGATCATTTGGGCATCCGTGTGCCCCATCCATTCGACGCAAGTGTGTAACTCTACGCCGTTATCACGACACCAAGTCGCGAATGAATGCCGGAGATCGTATGGGACAACTGTGAACTCCCTCCAAGGTGGCAATGTGGTCCTCTGTCAAGATTTAGCGCAAAATAAAGTGAGGAGATTCCGCGACAGCCGGGATAGGTACCACAGCATCTGACGAGCGTCAATGGCAAGGGCTGCGCCTGTGCTTCGCACACCATTGACCCTCATCAGCTACTGT
>JAFZPI010000020.1 GCA_017552615.1 Clostridia bacterium | reverse complement strand
CGAGGCAGCGGGTGGGCTTGTTCTGGAATCCGCGCTCCGCGAAGAACGCCTGCTCGGAAGCAGAGAAGATGAATTCGCGGCCGCAGTCACGGCAGGTCAGGGTTTCGTCCTGGTACATGGTGGTATTCCCTCCTAAGAATGTTTCACCCATCAATTCAGTTGTTTCGGTTACCTCATTGGCGGACGATGGATGCGTGTCACCAAAGGAGTTCCTAGCATACCGGTTGGGCGCTGTGTTGCATCATAGCACACTTTTCCCGGATTGTACAGGGTTTCGGGAAAATTTTTTACACGGCCAGCCCTGTAATCTCTTCCTCCAGCGCTTTCGCGAACTGCCCGATGTGAATCCCGTCCACCGTCCGGTGGTTGACCTCCACGCACATCCCGAGAATCTTCCGGCCGTTTCGCTCTTCCCATTTGCCCCATGTGAAACGGGGAATGCAGTCATTTGTGTCGGGTTCGCGTTCATTGGTCAGGGCGGTGACATGCAGCCAGGGTACGCAGGAGATGAACAGGAGATCGCTGCCTTCTTTGCTCATGTCCAGGAAGCAGCCCTGGGCGGCGCTCGCGGCGGCGGCCTTTTTTGCGAAGGTGATCGGGTCGTCCTCCATGGGCACTGTGACGATATGGAAGCACTCCGATCCCGGCTTCAGGTCGGTAAAGGAAGGAATACGACCATCCAGCTGCCAGAGGACACCGTCCCGGATATCCTGGCAGAGCGCCGGGACGCGGTTGCACGCACGGGTCACGAGCCATGTCAGTGTCAGGTAAAACGAGACCTGATTGGCTTTTGCAAAATCACGCACCCGGGTCACGTCCACGTCAAACGTTAAGCTGTAAAAGGGTCGGCTCATGCGGCTGAAGTGTTCAAAAATGGCCCGGCGGGGCCATTTCTCGAGATCAATCGGATGCATATGCTATTCCTCACTCTTCCGGGATTTTCAGTGCCAGGGAGGAGTTTTTGTATTCTTTCACACCCGTTACCTCCCGGATCAGCTTCAATTCCGGCGGGAAATCGACGGGTTCATCCTTGTCGCGCATGTGGAGCTGGACCATGGCCTGATTTTTCCAGAAGGGATAGAGGTCGATCTTCAGGCTCTGCTTGCCGTAGGTCATGCAGAAGCGGGTCTTGCGCAGCTGACGGCGGGACGTGTCAGCGTCCAGCAGCAGGGAGAGATACTCCCGGTCGGTGATGCGGCGGGAGAGCTCGACGACCTGGCCGTTCGGCAGGGTGCGCTTGATCGTCTCATAGTAGAGGAAGGTACCGTTCTCACCGCGCTGGCGGACGCGGCGGTCCTCGCCGTCCTCAGACTGCAGGTAGGTCTGGATGATCTCGACCCGCTGGCAGTTGGATTGGGCTTCGAGCCAGGCCACATCCGGGTATTCGATCAGGAACTTGCGCTCGATCTCATAGGTCTCCGGCTCGCCGAGGGCGCTGCTGATCTCGCTCAGCAGGCGTTGGAGCTTGGTCTCAAAGTTGGTGTCGTTGCCGATGACCCGCAGGTGCGGATGGCCCGTCCAGGCGGCGATGAGCCGGTCATCCATGACGCAAGCCTGCTCGGGGGTCTCATACCGGGCAGCGTTGTTGGCGAAGGTGTAGGCCTCGACGGCGCCCTTGGCGGCGGTCTCGAGATGGAAGACCGCGTCGTAGCTGTCTCGGAGCTCGACTTCGTCAAGGTGCAGCTTTTGCAGGACGGCGGCGAACTCCTCATCGTTCATGTAGGCCTTGTTGTCGAGGGCACCGCGATCGCAGACGATCAGGATGCGGTCGTCGGGCATGGACTCGGCTGCAGCCTTGAAGATCTCTTCCTTGGTGACCTGCAGGCGCATCTGGCCGATCTGGTAGTCCAGGTTCGTGCCGCAGGTCCAGGGGGCGACGCCACCGGTGATGAGTTCCGTGGCGGTCTCGGGCACAAAGAGTACCTTCCAGCCGCGCTGGGAGAAGGTGTTCTGGATCCAGCTCAGGCCGGTGGTCTTCCCGGCGCAGGGCCCGCCTGTGACGACGATCTTGCGGATGAACGGCATAGCGCTTCCTCCTCAGGGCTGTGTGTCGGCTTCGTAGAAACGGATGTGCAACCCGTCGGCTTCCCAGCTGCCCACGCCCACAAAGGCGCCGCGCAGATAAGCCGCCAGGCCGGGATGGTCGGTGATGAAGGCCGGCGTGGTGCGGAAGGGCATCCGGACATCGCCCGTGAACCATCCGTTGTTCTCGACATAGATGCGGCAGTCCCGCTCCTCATAGGGCGGGAGGGCTTTGCCCGTGAGCATGTAGCGCGCGGACATGTGCCGGACGCCGGCTGGGTTGACGACTTGGGTATCCACTCCGCAGGGCTCTACAATGCCCTCAAAAACCCGGCTGCTCACCGTTCCGCCGAATGGAATCATCAGCACGGAGCCGGCTGGTCCCGCGTCGAGACTGACGGCGTCTCGGGTCAGCACATGAACGTCCAGGATGGGTTCCACTGCGATCCCTCCCCGGTCAGTTGCCCAGTACCTGCGCGGCGCTGAGCGCGTCGTTCCCGCGGGTCCAGTTTTCAATGACCCGCTTGAGCATCTCTTCTGCCACTTTCTCGTTGCCGTTGTTCGCGCGGACACAGAGCAGATAGTCCTGACTCGGATCAATGAACCAGCTGCAAAGCGTGGGCATCTGCGAAACGGGGATGCCGTAGGTGTGCTGTTCGCCGTCCGGGCCCTTCCAGCGGCCGGCTTCCGCGTTGATGCCCTGCTCGGCCAGGAGCTCCTGGATGCCTTCCATGGCGTCCAGGTCCATGAAGAGCCCGTTGGCGTAGCCCTCAAAGGTAGAACGTGGCATGATCAACAGGTCCCCGTCGCCGCCGACGCCCACCCGGGCCAGCCAGGCCTGGATGCCCGCACTCGAGGCTTCCAGCGTGATGTTGGAGCAGCTGAAGTCGGCCTGGTCCGGGAAATACTCCGCGCGCTGGTTTTCCATCCAGTTGTTGAAAAACTCACTGCCGCCGTAGAGATCACCGAAGATGATCCATTCGATTTTCTGGTCTTCCGGAGCCTTGGCCTGCGTCATGGTGAAGAACAGATTCATCCCCAGCGCGCAGAGAACCACGGCCAGGACATATTTCCACCAGGAATAGGTCAGGTGCGTCTTCAGGCGGGCGAGGGTGATGGGTGTCTTCATGGTGCAACCCTCTCAGCGGATCGGCTTCATGGTGGGGAAGAGCAGCACGTCGCGGATGGTGGGGGAATCTGTCATGAGCATGACCATGCGGTCAATGCCGATGCCGAGGCCGCCGGTGGGCGGCATGCCGTATTCGAGCGCGGTGACGAAATCCTCGTCGATCTCGGCGCGGATGCCCTGGGCAGCCCGCTGTTCCACCTGCTCCTCAAAGCGGCGGCGCTGGTCGATCGGGTCGTTCAGCTCGGAGAACGCGTTGCCCAGTTCATGTCCGGTGATGAAGAACTCAAAGCGCTCGGTCAGCGCGGGATTCTCGGGCTTGCGCTTGGCCAGCGGGCTGATCTCCACCGGATAGTCCACGATGAAGGTCGGCTGGATCAGCGTGGGTTCCACATATTCGTCGAAGAGCGCGGCCAGGCAGTCGCCGCGGCGGGCGTCCTTCTCCATATGGATCTCGCGGCGATCCATTTCGGCGCGGGCTTCCTCGTCGCTCTGCCAGACGGTCCAGTCCACCCCGCAGGCTTCTTTCACGGCGTCAGCCATGCTGATGCGCTTCCAAGGGGCTGCAAGGTGGATGGTCTCACCCTGATAGCTGACATCGCTCGATCCCGTGGCGCGGATGGCCACGAACTCGAACATCTGCTCGACCATCTCCATGACTTCGTGATAGTCTACAAAAGCCTGGTAGGTCTCAAGGGATGTATACTCGGGATTGTGGGTGGCGTCCATGCCTTCGTTCCGGAAGACGCGGCCCAGTTCATAAACCTTTTCAAACCCGCCGACGATCAGACGCTTCAGGTACAGTTCCGTCTCGATGCGGAGCAGCATGTCTAAATCCAGGGCGTTGTGGTGCGTCCGGAAGGGCCGGGCCGCCGCGCCGATCTCCACGGTCTGCAGGACGGGGGTGTCCACCTCCAAAAACCCGCGGCTGTCGAGGAATTCGCGCACGGCGGAAATGATCTTGGAGCGCTTGACAAAGAGATCCCGCACCTCCGGGTTCACGATGGTATCCACATAGCGCTGGCGGTAGCGCAGGTCGGTGTCGACCAGGCCGTGGAACTTCTCCGGAAGCACCTTCAGGGACTTCGTCAGGAGCGTAATCGCACTTGCGTGGACTGAAATCTCGCCGGTCTTCGTCTTGAAGAGCGCGCCGGTGATGCCCACGATGTCGCCGATATCCCACTGTTTGAAATCGGCGTAAGCGTCCTCGCCCACATCGTCGCGGCGGACGTAGAACTGCATCTCGCCCTCTCCGTCCAGCAGGTGGGCAAACGAGGCCTTGCCCATCACGCGTCGGGAGATCATGCGTCCAGCAATGGTGACGGTCTGTCCTACCAGCGCGTCATAATCCTTTACCAGTTCGGATGAACGGTGGGACACGGGGAAGTGCGTGATGAGATACGGGTTTTTGCCCGCGTCCAAAAGTCCCTGCAGCTTTTGCCGGCGGATGATTTCCTGTTCGGTCAGTTCCGGTGTGCCGGGGGTTACGGGATAATCAGGCATAAGGTTCTCTCCTATAACTTTGACTCTTGCTTTTCGAATCAGACGGCGTTGCCTTTTTCGATCTCCTTCACGGCGTAGATCAGCGTATAGCCGTCCAGCGGGATGCTGACGGAGTCGCCGATGGCGCTGCCGATCAGCGCTTTGCCGACTTCACTCTCGTCGGAGATGCGGTCGTGCAGTGGGTCGGCTTCCTGGGCGCCGACAATGGCATAGCGGACGATTTCGCCTTTGGTCGCCATAAAGTCGTCGTTGGTCTCGGACAGGGTCTCGAGGGTGACGGTGGTGCCGACGGACACCTGCTCGCTGTTGATCTCGTCGTCTTCGATGACTTCGGCCAGCTTAATGATATCTTCCAGCTCGGCGATCTTCGTCTCGTTTTCGGCCTGCTTTTTCTTGGCCTCGGTGTACTCGGCGTTTTCGCTCAGGTCGCCGTAGGAGCGGGCAAATTCGATCTCACGGGCAATCTCGTTGCGGATAATGGCGACGCGGTTGTCCAGCTCGGCCTGCAGCTTTTCGAGGCCGGCGCGGGTAATTTTCTTTCTTTCAGGCATTTCCGGGGTTCTCCTTTCGGTTTTGGAGTGATTTTGCGGATGAACATCAAACAAGCACCCGTAACATGGGTGCGTGAAAGACAGCTCTCTGTCCGCCGCTGATTATACAGGAAAGGATTGGGTTTGTCAATCAGGCGCGGACAAGTTCTGCGGGTCGCACAGTCTCCGTATTCTCTTATTTCTCGTGTATCCGTTTGCCCGTCATGTGATCGATCGTCACGGCGACGATCTCGGTCCGGTGCAGCGCCTGCTCAATGTTCCGCGCGGTCATCTCCGTATCGGGGAAATACTTGTATCCAAGCCGCTGGGCGATGGCCTCCCGCCACGCTTCGTCTGTGACGCATTCGGCTTGCCCAAAGATCACCACCGACTCCACATCGTCAAACCCGTCTTCCTGCCGTACCCCGTCGGTCCACAGGGTCAGGCAGACCTTCGAGTCCCTGCGAATGGCGTCCAGCTTATGCCCTTCCCGCGCACAATGAAAACACACCTGTCGTTTCTCCGGCAAATAGACGAAGTTGACCGGAACCGCATAAGGATATCCCAGTTCCCCGTGGACCGCCAGTGCGGCCCGCCGGCTTTCGGTCAATATGCGCAGGCAGTCCGATTCCGAAAGCTGCTGCTTATAGCGCTTCATTCCGCGAAAAGTCTCGTTCATACGCTTTTCTCCAGATACAGTCTTGCCGCCTCAGCGTTGTCGGGCTTTGTGTTTTCCAGTGTCATGGGGATTCCGGGACGTGCCGCGGCAAAGCGCAGCAGGCGGGTATAATCCATCTCTCCGGTCCCGCAGGCACAGGCTTTAAGATCCCTCTCTCCGGGAACGACGGTGTAATCCTTCAGGTGCAGCACCTTGACCCTGTCCCCGAAACGCCGCTCGCACTCGTCAATGATCGCATCGCGGTGCATGTGGTTTTCAGGCGTCAGCAGATTGACGGTATCCAGGATGATCTGCAGGTTCTCGCTGTTTAGTGCTTCCAGTGCGCGTTCGGCCCGTTCCGGCGTATGAACGATGTGCCTGCACACCGGCTCGATGGCGAAAATGACGCCTTCCTCTTCTGCCTTTCGAACAACCGGTGCGGCCCGACGTATAAACAGCTGCAGAGCCTCTTCTGTCCAACAGGCGGGTTCGGTCTTATATCCGGTATTCGGCGCGCCGGTTTCGGTGCCTATGGTCAGGGCACCCATCCACCGCGCAAAACGAAGATGGGCATAGTAGATTTCGAGGTTTTGCCGATAGGCTTCCTCATCTGGGGCGGCGAGGTTCAGGTAGCAGCCCAGCACCGCACAGGTCATATTCCGCGATTCGAGGGCTTCCCGCACCTCATCCGCCAGCTCTTTGGTCAGGAGCCGGGGGGCTTCCCGCATGGCAAAGCCCGTTATGGCTTTCTGCATCGCCAAATGAACACAGGAAAACCCCTGGGCTCTGGCGTTGTCCAAGCGCTCCGCCAGTGTATTCCCGGCGGTGTCGTGCAGGCGGATGCCGATATTCATGGAGAGTCCTCCTTCTGGCACGAGTCAACAAGAATCGGGAGCCTTTTTCAGCAGGACGTCGATTCCCGATAAGAATCAAAAACTAGGAAATCGTGTTTCAGCTATCTATAACTCTGCAAAAACAATATCTTCATAGGAAAGAGGCCTGTCGGTAACGGAGGCCTGCATTACTACGATCTTGTTTTGATCCGGGAATACCGTAATTGACTGGCCTCCGAATCCGCGGCAGCCGTACCAGCCTTTCCCCAGCCACCATAAGAATCCGTAACCGGGATTTGCAGGAGACGGGCCTGTAGCGGATCGGATATATTCGCCGGAGAGGATCCGGTTTCCGTTCCATATCCCGTTCTGCAGAAACAACTGTCCGATCCTGATCATTTCCTTCGCCGTTAAAGCGGATACCGATTCGGATTCCCGATCCGGCGCCGGGCTGTAATACACGCCGGCAGGGTGCCACCAGCGGTCATTATGGATCTCCAAAGGCTGAAAGAGCTTTGTGCTGATATAATCAAAGGCATCTCCGGTCACTTTGGTCAGGATCGCAGAAAGCAGAATGACATCGAATTCCTTGTAAAGGTAGTGTGTCCCGGGAACATCTTTTACCTTGCAGTCCGCTATATAATCGATCCAGTCGCCGCTGCGGAGCATTGCGTCCATCATTGGGCAGTGATAATGAACCCCGCCCTGCCAGAAGATCCCGGAGCTCATGGTCAGGAGGTGCCTGATTCGGATCATTCTGTGCCGCATATCACGCTGCTGAGCAAATTCAGGAAGGTATTCCGATATTCTGTCATCTGCACGGAGCAGCCCTTCATCCTGGGCGATCCCGATGCCGACGGAAAGAATGCTCTTGACCACAGACTTGATATTATGACGGGACGATCCGTGATGCCCATTGAAATAGCATTCTGCCCGTATTTCCCCGTTTTCCCAGATGACGATACTGTTCACCTGCGGGTGATGAGCAGACGCCATGATTTCATGAATGTGTTTTTCTCTTTCATTCATACGTCTTGCCCGTTTTCAGGTATTTTCCGATCGTGGAATTCGGATTCTTTTTCAGATCCGCAGGGGTTCCCTGCGCGATAAGATATCCGCCGCTTTTCCCGCCGGAAGGCCCCATTTCGATGATCCAGTCGCAGTTGGAAAGGATACTGGTATCGTGTTCTGTGAGGATGACAGAATTTCCCATATCGATCAGTTCATTCAAAAGCTGTAGGAGTTTTTCGCAATCATGGAATGACAAACCCGTGGAAGGCTCATCCAGGATATATAATACGTCTTTGCCTGCTTTTCCTTTCGATAGTTCTTTTGCGAGCTTGATCCTCTGGCTTTCGCCGCCGGAGATCGTCGGGGTTTTCTGTCCCAGCTTGATATATCCCATGCCGACACGGATCAGAACGCTCAGTATATTGGTGATCACGTCATCGAGGTTCTTGAAAAACTCATATGCCTCAGAGACTGTCATTTCAAGGCAGTCTCTGATCGTTTTGCCATTCAGGTGAACGGACATGGTCTCTTCCACAAAACCGTACCCGCTACATTGATCGCATTTCAGATCAATGAAATTGCCAAACCCGATATACCGCCTGACCACGCCATCCCCATGACAGTATGGACAGCCGCCCTTGCTGTTTAAAGAAAAATATCCGATTCCAAGATTCCTGGCTTTCGCTTCCGGACATTCACTGAACAGTTTGCGCATCCTGTCCATGATACCTGTGTACGTGGCAGGGCATGAGGTTCTGGAACGGCCGATCGGGCGCTGATCGATCACATAGCATTTTCTGATGTTCTCAGTCCCGAGGATTTTGGTTTCTTCCGGAAGCGCTTCCTCTTTTTCAAAGTTTGTTTCTTCATCTTCCTCTTCCGGAGCATCCGACAGTTTTTCATCCCCGGTAATACATCTGGAACGCATCTGTTCTTTCAGCCCCGGAACCAGCGTATTGGCGATAAGACTGGATTTCCCGGATCCAGAAACCCCGGCGATTCCCACCATTATGCCAAGAGGAATATCAACATCCAAATTCTTCAGGTTATGAATATGCGCATTTTGAATGGACAGTGTTCGCCCGCCGGATAACCGGTATTGGCCTGGAACCGGAAAAGGTTTTTCGGAAAAGTATGGGGACGTTCTGGAATCCTTGCAAGCGAGAAACCCCTCATAGGAACCTTCAAACATCTTTTTGCCGCCCAGAACGCCCGCGTCGGGGCCGATATCGATGATGTAGTCTGCCGTACGGATAAAGGTCTCGTCATGTTCCACGCAGACCACGGTGTTCCCTTCCCCAATGAGCTTCCTGATGATGTTCAATAAATTCTGCTTCTCGTTTTCGTGCAGCCCGATGGTGGGCTCATCAAAAACGAATATAATGGAATCCATTTCGGCAATGATGTAGGATGCAAGAAACAACCGCTGGATTTCCCCGCCGGATAGGCTCGGAACAGTCCGATTCAGCGAAAGATAAGAAAGCCCAATATCGCACAGGCACTTCAGCTTCTTTTCCAATTCCTTGTGGAGCGAGGTTTTTTCAAACGGCAGATTCTTCAGGAAGATCAGCAGATCGTCCAGGTACATGCTTTCCAATTCCGTGATGGTTTTCCCACCGATTCTCGTATGGGCAACAAGCTGACCCAGACCTGTGCCTTCGCAGCGCTTGCATTCTTCGCGGAAACAACAATTGATTTTGGCTTGCCAGGAAGAACCGCCGTGATTTAGGCTGCTCCAGGCATACATGTCGAGGATCTCCTGGGCAAGCCCTTTATAATGCTTCCCTTCCCCGTACATCAGTTCCTCGTAATCTTCCTCGGAAAGTTCGGCAAAAGATATATCCGTCGGCTTGTGAAAAGTCCGGCGATACCTTTCAAAGATTCTCCACATGAATCCGTTATTGCAGATATCGCTGAACAGAGAATCGATACGGATGTTTTTGTCCGGAAGCATCTTTTCTTCATCCAGCCGGTAGTAATACCCTTTTCCCATGCAGCGGGGACACATTCCCTTAGGGGAATTCTTATGAAACATCACCGCTTCAAGAGGTTCTTCCGTTTCATAGCCTTCATCCGGTATGCCGAAATTCGCGTACATGGTCGAAAGAAGAGCTTCGATCTGCGTTCTGGTGGAAACGGTGCTTCGCGGATTGCTCTGACGGATGATCCTCTGTTCCACGGCGACCGTCGGGGACAAACCTGTAATATCATCTGCCGTGATTTCGTTTTCAACCGTCAGCTGAGTGCCGGAGAACATCAGATATCGTTTCCGGCCTTCTTCGTAAAGGGTATCAAAAGCCAGGCTGGACTTTCCGCTTCCGGAAACTCCAGTGATGACCGTTAATTTGTATTTGGGAATCTTTACATCGATGTGCCGCAGGTTATGGATTTTTGCCCCTTTGATTTCCACATTCTGTTTCATATGGCTTCTCCCAAATCACCCCGAATTCATCTGGAAAGCCGGACAACCGTCTCGATATGCCTTGTTGACCCAAATTCTTCTCATCATCCCGATCTCACCGGCATTATATCAAATCACGGTTTCGGTTGCAAGAAAAAGACTGCCGCATTTTCTGCAGCAGTCCCGGTTGAAAACAGAGGCTTATTTCATGGCAGCGGTCAGGCAGGAGGCAAGAGCCGCGACAGAAGCGCGCACGGCGTCCTCTCCGCGAAGAACGGTGAGAAGTTCCTCGACGCCGGCGTCGGCATACTCACCGCCCAGTTCTTCTGCCGGGTCGCAGAGGCGCTGAACCTCGGCGAGGATCGCCGGAGCGTTTTCATCAAATAGGGTGCGCTCTTCATCCGTCAGGAGAGCCAGCGCTTCTTCGGCGTTTGCGACCGCGGCATCCGGCTCCATGGCGCTGAGGTCGTACACGGTGCAGATCAGCCAGATGTCGCAGACGGTCTGGGCTGCCTGAAGGGAGGCTCCGGCTGTACCGGTCGGAAACTGCGCGATGGGCAGCAGGATGCCTTCACTCATCATCCCCGCATCCAACACGGCAGGTGCGCCGTCTTCGGTCGCCGGGCAGGCAAAAACCATCAGCAGCTCGGCATCCCCTTCCGGTGAGACGGACGCGAGCAGCATGCCAAGCGTCGGCTCGGCGTCCGGTACTACGGCGGTGATACGGCACAGGAAGCTGTAGATCATGATGCCGAGCGTATCGTCTTTGCCGGTCAGCGTGAGCATCTCGATATCCGAACCGAGCAGTCCTTCCGTCGCCTGATCAAAGATGACCTGAGGATCAAAGGAGGTCTCTTCTGTCACGGGGATTTCGGCGCTCTCCGCCTCGGCAAAGGCCGAACTTGCGAGGCCCAGGGCCAGAGCCAGGGTAAGGGCCAGAGCAAACGCCTTTTTCAACAATGCTTTCTTCATTTTTGTCTGATTCCTTTCTTGTGATTTGATAGGTTGCCCCTTACAGGGGCTCATCATTATATACGAATCAGCAGGGCGTTTGGATTCCCTTTGAACGAAAGAAATCCGTAATATTTTCTGTTTTGCAAGTTTCTTTTATAAAAAATGCATTTTTATCGTTTTTGCCCTTGCTTTTACCTGCAAATTGACTATAATAAACTTCGCTTGCCCCAATTTTGCTCTTGGAGGATGAACCTATGCTGCTCACCGTGTCCAATCGCTGCCAGCACATCGCCCCGTCCCTGACCCTTTCCATCGACGCGACCGCCAAGGCCATGAAGGCCGCGGGCGAAGATGTGATCGGATTCGGCGCGGGGGAGCCGGATTTTGCCACGCCACAGCATATTGTGGATGCGGGCAAGGAAGCTCTGGACCTCGGCATGACGCGCTATACGCCCTCCTCGGGCACCATGGAGCTCCGCAAAGCGATCTGCGGGAAGCTCGAGCGGGACAACAACCTGACCTATGATCCTTCGGAGGTCATTGTTTCCAGCGGTGCCAAGCACAGCCTGTTCAACATTTTCCAGGCCATTCTGGATCCGGGGGACGAGGTACTGATCCCCACACCCTGCTGGGTCAGCTATCCGGAGATGGTCCGGATGGCGGGCGGCGTGCCGGTGTTTGTCCCGGCGTATGAGGAAGAGGCGTTCGTCCCGGCTTATGAGGAGATCGCCGCCCATATCACGCGCCGCACCAAGGCCTTTGTCCTTACCAGCCCCTCGAATCCCTGCGGCTGCGTGTGGAGCCGCGGCCAGCTCCAGGCCCTCGCGGACCTGTGTGTGGCGAAGAAACTCTTCGTCGTTTCCGATGAGATTTATGAAAAGCTGCTCTATGACGGGCGTGTGCACGTGTCTATTGCCCAGCTCGGGGACCAGATCAAGAAGCAGACCATCGTGGTCAACGGCGTCAGCAAGGCCTTTGCCATGACGGGCTGGCGCATCGGCTATGCCGCGGGGCCCAAGGAAGTCATCAGCGCGATGGGCGCCTTCCAGTCCCAGGCGACAAGCAACGCCAACGCCATGGCGCAGCACGCCGCGGCCGTGGCCCTGAACAGCGACCAGAACTGTATCTGTGCGATGGTGCAGGAGTTTGAACGCCGCCGCGACGCTATCTGCAGCCGCATCAACGCGATCCCCGGCCTCTCCTGCCGCAAGCCCGAAGGCGCTTTCTACGTCATGATGAATATCCATCATATCCTGGGCCGCCGCTATGACCGCAAGCCGATCACGGACTCCATGACCTTTGCGGACGTGCTGCTCAAGAACAAAAAAGTGGCCGTCGTTCCCGGCGCGGCATTTGAGGCAGAGGGATACTGCCGCCTGAGCTATGCCACGTCAATGGACAACATCCAGCGGGGTCTGGACCGCATCGCGGAATTTGTCGGCGAACTGCGGTGAACAGAAAAGAAGAGAGGAGCAGACACGAATGTCCGAATTCAGCCGCAAGACCAACGTCCTGATGCAGCACAAGTACCACTACAGCCTCCAGGACGTTCCCGAACCCAACCTTTATCGCGAGATCTTCTCTTATGACAGTGTACCGAAGATCACCTTCAACATGCGCCATGTGCCGGAAGACATGCCGGATGAGATCTGGATGACCGATACGACCTTCCGCGACGGTCAGCAGTCCGTCAGCCCCTTCACCCCGGAACAGATCGTGTATCTGTTCAAACTCCTGGCCCGTCTGGGCGGACCCCGCGGCCTAGTGCGCCAGAGCGAGTTCTTCCTCTACACGGAGAATGACAAAAAGGCACTCCACATGTGCCAGGACCTGGGCCTGCCCTTCCCGGAGATCACAACCTGGATCCGCGCGAACCAGAAGGACTTTGAGCTCGTCAAGCAGGCGGGCGTCGCGGAGACCGGCATTCTCGTGTCCTGCTCCGACTACCACATCTTCAACAAAATGCACCTGACCCGTGCGCAGGCCATGGACAAGTACCTCGGCATCGTCAAGGACGCGCTGAGCATGGGTATCCGGCCGCGCTGCCACTTTGAGGACATCACGCGCGCGGATTTCTATGGTTTTGTTGTGCCGTTTGCCAACGAGCTGATGGAACTCTCAAAGGAGAGCGGAATCCCGGTGAAGATCCGCGCCTGCGACACCATGGGCTATGGCGTCACCTACTACGGCGCGGCCCTGCCCCGGTCCGTCCCGGGCATCATCTACGGTCTCCGCCACTACGCCGAAGTGCCGAGCGCCATGCTCGAGTGGCACGGTCACAACGACTTTTACAAAGTTGTCAGCAACGCCGGCGCGGCCTGGATGTACGGCTGCGCGTCGGTGAACTGCTCGATGCTCGGCATCGGTGAACGCACCGGCAACTGCCCGCTGGAAGCCATGGCGATCGAATACCAGGGCCTGCGCGGCGAGACCGGCGGCATGGACCTGACGGCGATCACGGAGATCGCGGACTTTATGGAGCGCGAGATCGGCATCGAGATCAGCCCGCGCCAGCCCTTCGTCGGCCGTCATTTCAACGTGACGCGTGCTGGCATCCACGCGGACGGTATGCTCAAGAACGAAGAGATTTACAATATCTTTGACACGGCAAAGCTCCTCAACCGACCCGCGTCCGTGGCGGTCGACGCGCACGGCGGTCTCGCGGCGGTAGCCCACTGGCTCAACGGGTATTTCGGCCTGAAGGATGACCAGGCGGTGGACAAGACCGATCCCCTGGTGGCAAAGGTCCGGGAGCGCGTGGACAGCCTCTACGCGGCCGGCCGCAACACCGTCATGGGCGACGAGGAACTGGAGATCATGGTCCGCGACGCCGACAAAACGCGTTACGAACAGCTGCTCTTCCACCGCAGTCATTGAGATTCACGGCACAGGTCAACGATATTCTCGTTTATGCATAATCGTACTTTCAGATCATACAGAACACGCTGCTCAGGACGTTTGATCCCTGAGCAGCGTGTTTTCATATTACAACCAGCGTTCTTGGCAATATAGTTCGGTGAATACTCTTCTGTAGCCTAAGCGAGATCAGGGAGCTGGCTCGGCCACGGTTTCGTCCGTTGTTTCCTGGACCTCTCCCAGTTTGCGTGAAATCTCGAGCTCTTCCAGCACATTATAGGAAATGCAGCATGCCGCGCCGAAGTTGTCTGTCAACAGACGGTAAGTGGCATAAAGGCCCACATAGTTGACGGGCAATCCAAGGGCTGTCAACATTGCCGTGCTTGCTGCGGCAACGCCGGGCGAAGCCAGGGACAATTCCATGGCCACGAGCATCATCACGGACAGGAACGAGACGGAGATCGGGACACTTTCCAGCTGCGCGGCCATGAACGCGGAAATGATGACGTTGACCGCCGTTTTCGGACTCAGCATGGCGGTGCTCATTGGAATCCAAAAGGAAGAGAACGACGGCGTGACCTTAAGCTCCCCGTCCGAAGCCGCGTACATACTCCGGAGCGCTGCCGTGGTGGAACCGGTTGTGAAGGAAACCTTTGCGATCGGCTTGATCATCCGCCAAAGATCTGAAATCCGGATGCCGGTCCGGACCGATGTCTTGATCGCCTTAATCGCGGTGCAGAGGGCAAAGATCACATAGGAAGCGACAACGAACTTCCATCCTTCCAGGAGTTCTGCGCCTTTTCCGTCGGCCAGTGTGGTCATGATGCTCAGAAACGGGATGGCGGGCACGGTCAGAAGAACGATCTTCATGACGCTCATGACCCATTTGTTGAGCTGCTCAATGATCCGTTTGAGTTCGTCGCCGCTGTTGCCCAGGAGAAGCAACCCTGAACCAGTCAGCAGGCCCATAATGACGAGCTGGGCCGTATTGTTCTTCTGGAACGGATCGATCAGGTTGGTCGGAATGATATCAAGGATCATGGTAAACAGCTGTCCCAGAGAGAAGGATGTGTCCGCGGCGCCGAAGTTCTGGAAAATCAGCCCGCATACCAGGACAGAGATGACGATCAGGAACAGGATGATCAGCAGGAAACGCCGGATGATCATAAAGCCGAGTCCGGTCAGGTCGTTGATACTGGACAGTGCGATGGTAGACGAGACCAGCGAGATAAAAATCACCGGTCCCATGACACCGGAAATCACTTTGAGGAGGATGTTCAGCAGCGGGGAAGCCACATCGTGGGTGATAAAGCTGTTGACTTCCTGCGGCAGGAGACGGAGGAGCAGTCCGAAGGCCAAGCCAAGGATCACACCCCATACCACCGGATCCTTGATTCGCATTTTGGGCTTTGCAGCCAGGGGAATGCTGATGGAGATGATATTGCATTTATTTGCATACTTATAAGACATCCGGGGAGTTCCGTTGTCCAGGTTAACGCTGACCATTTCATCAATGGCCCGGTTTTGGGCGCCTTTCCCGTCAGCAAAGGGATCAAAGGGGACCCCTGGAATCAGGATCCTGAATTCCATGTTGACGAGGCCCTTCCAGACCCAGTATTTAACTGTTGCGCCTTCCCCGGCACAGGCGGTGTAATCGTCCAGGAGATTGACGATCTTTCCGACGAAGAAATCTGTGTCTGACTCCGGGAACCCTGCTTTCAGAAGGGCTTCGCGGCTGTAATCCGCAAAGGCGCTGGAAGAGTTGTCGCCCATGAGGGTACATTCTTTTCTGATCTTCATTTTCAGCCTCCCGTTGTCCAGTCGTATCAGACGGATCATCTGATGCAGCAGATTATACCATTCCCGCTATATATTGGCAAGATGGGAAAATGGCGGTCATCCAAAGTCAACCGCCATAAAAGAATTAATGTTATTTGATTTTTCGACCACCCAAGCGAGATCTGCCCAAAGCGGACTTCATTCAAATCTGTACTGCTCGAGAGCATCCATTGTGAATATGGTCAGCGTATCAGCATTCCAGTCGATCACCGGCGGGAAGTCTTTCGCAGCTGATTCAACCCTGATTTCAGATGCATCGATCCCCTCAACCAGCCGTAAACACATATCACTGAGTCTAAGCATCAGGAGCTTGTATTCCGACTGATACGATACGAGGAGAAGCGCATACCTGCCATCCGGCGATTGCTCGACTTCCATGATCCTGCAAAGACTGTTCAGATCAAGTTTGCTGTCATCTTCTTGGGGATAATTCCGTATGTCATCTTCGGTCATCTGTACTGCCTGAAGTGATTCTGCCTGGATTGCCCAAAGGTTATCAAGACCTTCAAGGTCTTTGTCCGGTCTGGCAACGATCAGAAGATCCGGCAGATTCAAAATCTTTCCTGATTGCATGGTTTCGCCGTCAATCGTCTTTGCCCATCTTGCCGATCTCGCAGCATCATTCCTGAAATACAGAAGCGCATTGTCCGACTCCGGGCTGGAACTGAAAGTCTTCAGAACTGCACCTTGCTCCCTGAAATCCGGTATATTGTGCGGCTCTACTGTGAAGACAATTTCATCCTTTGTTTTCAGCAGGACCAGCTGCTGCGGATTGCCGCTGTTTGGCGAATTATCGCTGATCAGTGCAAAATTGCCATCCGGTGTCAGCGCCAGTCCTGAAAACTCCCAGTATGTACCGAACTGCGAATTATACAGGTACTCGGGTGTACGAAGAATCAGCTCTGTTTGCTCTTCCTGAATGCTGTAACGGTATAATTCCACTGCACTCATGCTGAAAACGGTATAATAAAGCGTTTCGCTGTCGCGGCCGAAACGTGCGGCAATCATGGTGCCGGAGTTCTCATCAAACAGATTATTGCTGAAGGTTTCGATCAGCCTGATTTCTCCGGTTCTCAGGTCGATCAGAGCAGGGTCGATACTATACTTTCTCTGGGCTATGGCAGTTTCAACGTTTGGAATAACAGCCAAACAGCCATCGGGCGAATACACGATGCCTTCGTACGGGATAATTCCCCGTATTCTCAACAGGAGACTGGCAAGGTTGCGATAAACATCATCCGCACCTTTGTCGGGAGAGGGGTGGATCAATCGATATTTGCCATCATAGAATGCGAAATAGTTACGATTCAGGATCGCAAAACCTGATTTCCCACCTGGCGCAATCGAACCGATCAACATTTCACTGGCATCGCTGATTCTGCCGAGCCGTTCGCGGATTTCCTGCGTGTTCTCCCCAATCCGCTCAAAAGAACCGTCCGGGATTTCGAGAACGACATCGTCTATTGTCGGAGCGGGCTGTTCAACCTTTACAAGCTTCAGCGCATCTGCTTCAAATGCCGTGTCAAGTGCGGTGACGGATGTTTCGGCTGCTTGAGATACTTCACGCACGGGTTTGTTCAGTTCATCATCTATAAAATACAGTCTGAAACCCAATTCACCGCTTTCACCGACTGCGTCCGCGGCAATGATCCCGCTGCGTTTTTCACAGGGCCTGATCCTGATATCCGTATAACCGGCAAGAAGCCACGCCGCATAGGAACCTTCCGCGTCGCTTAGCTGAACTGTTATCTCTTCGCCGTTGAAGGCAGTGTTGAGTTCAATGATTTCATCTTCGAGCGAGATCGTGATTCTGCCATCGTCCAGTTCGATCCCGACGTTTTCTGTCAGTTCCCTTACCTTGCCGCCCTGCAGCAGATAGGTGCCCGTATATGTTCCGGACAGTTCCTCCTGGCTTACGGCACCTTGTACCGGCGGAACAACGGCATAGCTCAACTGGCGGCTGAACACAAAAGTATATTTCATACTCCTGACCGGGCAGGAAGGGTCCGCCATTCCATGAAGATACAGTCTGCTGTTTTCAAGCCGGACATCGTATGCCTGTCCGTTGATCACCAGCTCATATCCGCTGCCTTTTTCACTCCATGTGCATTCGGCGACGTTGAACATATCCGCGATTGTGCCGCTGCCGTCTTCATTGAAAGTCAGGATTTGGAGACTTGACAGCGCCATGTCTCCCTCTGTAAGCAGAACGGGTTTGAAATCATATTCGTCTGCCTGCAATAACTCAAGGTACCATACTCCCGTTATATCATTTGCTTTATCAGTGCTTTCACTCAACGCGGAACATGGCAGTGCCAATAATAGGATCATGATCACGAAAAACAACTTCTTCAACACGGACGCCTCCTGGTTTTGCATTCTGGATAGGATTTTATCTGAAAAACGACAGCATGTCAATTGCAGTGGAAGCACATAAAAGCGGCTTATACATGATTAGACAGGGTATTTTGAGCAAGATATTCATTATTATATCAAGGTATTCTTCTCGTAGTAATGCATGTGATTCGACCGGCAATTGTGCTAATGCCCTCTGCCTTTTCGTCTTTTCAAGTATAAAGGAACCCTTGCAAACGTAGTGTTTGCAAGGGTTCTGCGTGGAGCATACCGGATTCGAATCGGTGACCTCTACAATGTGGGTACAGCACGCTCCAGATCAGAATTGAGTCCAAATGTAGTTCTTGAGCTCCATAACGGCAACATCTTCATCTTCACCTTCAATGTTTATCTGAACCAAGTCCCCTTGCTTGATTCCCAGTCCCATCAGTGCAAAAATTCCCTTTGCATTGGCACTGCGGTCACCTTTGGTCAGCATGATTTCAGATTGAAATCTGCTAGCCTCTTTTGCGAGGAGTCCGGCATGCCTGGCATGCATTCCGGTCGGTGTTTTAATGATATACATAAATGATTTCAAACTGTTTCCTCCTGATTGATTATGAGAAATCCCCCAGTCTTTCGGCTGAGGGATTTGCGTGGAGCATACCGGATTCGAACCGGTGACCTCTACAATGCGAATGTAGATGGAGTCAGTGAGTTTCATGCGGTCATGTCATGGTTTCAGTGAATCGATGAGCGCGTGGGCGACCCATTTCATGGACCGTTCCACGGTATCCGGCGTACGCTCTGCAGCGGAGATTATGCGCTGAGCCAGGCCAAAGAGTGTGTTCTCAAGCGTTATGATGATTGCTTCGGTGTCGATGTCCTTCCGAATGGAGCCATCCGACTGTCCCTTGTTAAACATAGCCAGCATGTATTGCATGCGTTCGTGCGCTTCCCGGCTGAATTCTTCCGATTCCGGAATTTCGGTATGACGGGACGGATACCGCTGGTCAAACTGCTGGAAGAATGCCAGATAGTCTGCGTGCTGTAACGTGACCGAGATAAACAGGTCATAATAGCGGTGAACATTTTCAATGCCGTTCAGCGTGGGATCTTCCTGATACTCATAAGTCTCGGCGTTGATCTCGTGCAGAAATTCCGTTACTGCCATAAAGGCCAGCTGATCGACACTGGTGAAATAGCGGTAGAGCGTGGCTCTGCCGATGCCCACATTGATGGCGATGCGCCGCATTTCGGTTCCCGCAATGCCATATTCGAAGAATTGCCTCTTCGCTTCCTCGTAGACGGCTTTCCGGATCTCATCGGCTGACAAACTTGTATACTTCATCGCGGACCATCCTCGCAGTGATTTCGAACAAAAGATAACATACCGGCTCTTCGCTTGTCAAGCACTGTAAATCCCGCCACCGTTGCCGATGGCGGGATCTCTTTGGCTGCGATTCTGCAGGTTTTGAATGCCCTTTTACTCGGCCGCCGGCGTATAGACGAGGGAACCGTCTTCGGCGCGGCTGAACTGGCTGAGGAAATCCCAGGCCTGGAACATGTTGCCGCAGAAATGGACGTGGGCAGCCTCACGCAGGAAGGACAGTTCGATCATCGGGATGCCGTCGGCGTTCGGCAGAAGGGTCTTCGTATAGGTCATGCCGCTGTAGGAGTCATTCCAGGATACGAGTTCCTGGCCTTCGACAACCACACCGAAGGGATTGTCTTCCGACAGATCCGTGAAGGAAACATTGACTTCATCCAACAGCGCATACTGGGTGATAGTGGTGCGCTGACTGTCACCATCGAACAGAGAGTCGCGCTCACCCAGCTGGTAGTAGAGCGGGATGTCGAAGCTCGCAGCCAGCTCTTCCCAGTTGTCACACAGGCCGTTTTCATCGGCATCCACAAAGCCGGTATTGGCACTGTGCAGGACAACAACACCGGCGAAGCGGGTGGGATCAGCGAACATCACTGCGCCGGTACGCATGCCGCCCATGGAGAAGCCGCCCATATAGATGCGGGACACATCCACAGGATACTCGGCGATCACGGCATCGATCAGTTTGTTGATGTCGGACACGACCGTCTCACCGCTCAGGTTCTGGTGACGGAAACTCAGCACGATGCACTTTTCATAACCGGCAAGCTCGACGTAACCCTGGCTTTCAGCCTCGAACTCGGGATGGTCGCCGGAACCGTGCGCCACAACAAACAGAGGATACGTCGCGCCGGATTCATCGTTGAGGACGCTGTTGGGGATATAGACGTACCATTCAGAGATCTCGGCAGCTCCTTCCAGCACGCCCTCAGGATGACGGATCTCGGTCATGTCCAGCAGTTCCAGATTGGGCAGACGGGTCAGAATGAACTCCTGGGAGGTCCGGAAGTTTTCCGGCGGATAATAGATGCTGATGCCGAGACACATACGGGCGGTGTTCTGTCCGATTTCACTCCAGAAGTCAGCGGTCAGAGCAGCGTCCAGCTTGCCTTCGTTCGCCACGATCATCTGCATGATCGTCTCGGCCGCGTTGACATAGCGGACGCCGTTCGCTGCGGCTTCCTCGGTATCAGTGCCGTTGAGGGCCTTGTAGTAATCAACGACTGCTTCGTCTGCGTTCACCAGATAGGCGGGAATGGGAAGCGTGCCTGCCTCGGCGGGAACGGCAGTGGCATTCACAAGGCACACACCGGCAATGCGCTGGGCGTTTTGGGAAAGGTATTCGGTCACATAATCAGCGGCTTCGCCCTCAGCAAAGAGGAAAGTCCTTTGGCCGAAGCTCATACCCCACGGAATGTAACCGCCTCCCCAGGCCAGCGGGACGCCTTCACCGAGAATGTAGACTTCCACGGAACGGAAGACTTCGACATCAGCCTCGTTCCAGGTTTCGCCGTTGTTTTTGCCGATCACGAAGGCATGGCCTCCGTTCTCCTCGGCCAGCTGCAGGAGGCCGGCATTGTCGAGAGCCGCCAGGGCGTCCTCGTCGGCAGTGACGTCAGCGAACAGGATGTAAACCGGAGCATACATGATGTTGTCGGTCGGGTTGGAGGATTTGTAGTACCAGACGTTTTCGGCCTCGAGTTCAGCGCTCAGGTACCAGACGTCACCGCGGTTCTCGGCGCTCTTCTCAGCGTCGGCGGGGTAGCCCTGGTGCAGATCCACGCGTTCAAAGGTTGCACCTTCGGGAAGACCGGCGGATTCACCCCAAGCGGAAACAGCAACGGAAACCAACAGTATAGAAGTCAGTACGACCCAGAACAGGCGCTTCATAGGGATGTCTCCTTTCAAATGAATGGTCGATAGACTGTTATACAGCATGGTGAAGGTATCATGAATAAGCTCAGACGATGATGGTGTATTCGCCATTTATACAGGACGCACGTTAAGGGTTTTGTATGGGTAGAACCATTGTGAGGCACCGTCCACGCGGGAGTTATGTTCCGGAAGATATCGTCCAGTGACCGGACCAGATTACTGGATGTTCTGCATGATGAACTGGTCCACTTCAGTCCAGATCTGAACATAGTTGCTGAACTCAATTGCTGCACCCATACCGTGCGGAACCCCGTCCATGATATGCACTTCCCAGTTGACACGTTGCAGCTTGTCCGGATTCTGGTTGTGGGCGTTCAGGGCTGCGATAATACCGGGCAACTGGCCGCACACGCCGCGGTCATTGTTACCAGCCAGGAAGCAAATGGCGGGCAGGTTCTCTGCCTCATACAGACTCGACACCGTCAGCGCAAGCTCCCCTGTATCCGAATTGATAATATTCATCGGACCGTAGTTGAAGATGTCCACCTGCACATTGGCGGGAACCTGATCAATCTCGTCCGCTGTGTAGTTATCCAGTGTCAACCCGATAGTTTCGCAGTACGTGACAGGATCAAGGTCATAATAGTAGATGGACATCACATGAGCCACATTGCCTTTACTGCCACCGATAATGACAATTTTGTCCGGGTCAATGCCAAGATCGACAGCGTGATAGCGGATGTAGCGTACAGCGCGCTGCGCGTCCAGAGCGAGCAGGGTGAAGCTATTGGCCTCCTCGATTTTGTTGAAACGAGGCTCCAGCGTCAGCACGTTGTAACCCAAATCATTAAAGATGACGGCGAAATCAAGCATTTCGGAACGGTATGCACGGACAGACGGTACGCACAGGATCGTCGCCTTCGCCGAGGCCGGATCTTCCAGACGGAAATCATTGATCACAGGGCGATAACCAACCTGATCGGTCAGGCAGCCAACCTGCATTGAGTCCGATTCCAGGATTTCAGTCCCGGGTACTGGGGGAATATCGTGGCCTTCCCAAATATCAAAGGTCACATCCTCATAAGCGGCAGTTTGGATCAGTGAATTATATGCGGCGCGCAGTTCGGTCAGATTATTCTGCATCTCTTCATCAGGATTGCGAATCAGATTACGGACTGCCGAAACAGGCTGGGACAACTCAAACTTGAAGCACAGGATTTCCGTTAAATTCCAGATGGAATCATGTTCATAAGCCGCCTGATAAATACAGGCTTCACGCGCCGCATCATACAGAGCCAAGTCGTCCATTTCTTCACCGGTCTCAGCCAATGCAGGTATACAGTAGATCAGGAGCGCCAGTGTAAGCAGGCACAGGCAGCATTTCTTCATAGATACCTTCCTTTCAGATTAGCGTGTCGATGGTGGTAGTGGAGCGTGGTGAACGATGTCTTGAATGAGTTCGGATGCCGGCGTATCCGTTGGCCAATCGAGACACGTGTCCCATCAATCGCATTATATCACTGGCTTACATAGTTGTCAATAGAAAATTTAGACACATGTCTCAATTTTGCTTTTGTCTCTTTGAGAACCTAAGATTTGGACGCACAGAAATAACCCTCAGCCTTTCGACTGAGGATTTGGAGTGGAGCATACCGGATTCGAACCGGTGACCTCTACAATGCGAATGTAGCGCGCTACCAACTGTGCTAATGCCCCAAGAAACCATCGGGCTTCGACCCGACGGTGGCTATTATAGCAAAGGACCGGAGAAAATGCAAGTCTATTTTTCACGGCAGAATTGCTAACCCGGGAGGCGCTCAGCCGTTGTCTGCCAGGTCGACGATCCCGCCGCCGATGCACCGCTCTCCCTGATAGAGGACCGCACTTTGACCGGGTGTTACCGCGCGCTGGGGGACAGCACTGCAGAGTGTCAGACGGTCGCCTTCCAGCAGGGCTGTGACCGGCTGGTCCGCCTGGCGGTAGCGGTACTTGCAGGTACAGGCGGTGGGAACACCCTCGGGGAGAGGTTCTGAGACCCAGGTGACATCACTGCAGACAGCGCGCGTGGTGTACAGCAGGGGATGGTCTTCGCCCTGAACCACGATCAGCCGGTTCCCGGGCAAGTCCTTGCCCACGACGAACCAGCTGCGGCCGTCGCCGCAGCCTCCGATCCCCAGCCCGCGCCGCTGGCCGAGGGTATAGTACATCAGGCCATCGTGCCGGCCGACGCGCACGCCTTCCGGTGTGACCATGTCACCGGGCTGGGCGGGAAGATAGTTTTTCAGGAAAGCCTTGAACTTTCGCTCCCCGATGAAGCAGATTCCGGTGGAGTCTTTTTTGGCACTGACGGGGAGGCCGTTTTCGGCCGCGATCCGACGGACTTCGGCTTTCGTCATGCCGCCGACGGGAAAGATGGCATTCTTCAGCTGCGTATCGTGCACCATGTAGAGGAAGTAACTTTGGTCCTTGTTGGGATCGACACCGCGCAGGAGATGCCCGTCGGCGTCCGTGCGCACAAAGTGTCCGGTGGCCATTTTCTCCGCGTCGAGCTGCAAGGCCAGGTCGAGGAAGGCCTTGAACTTGATCTCGCGGTTGCACAGCACATCCGGGTTGGGAGTCCGTCCTTTCCGGTATTCCTCCAGAAAATAGGAGAAAACCCGGTCCAAATAATCCTTCGCGAAATTCACGGAATAGTAGGGGATGCCGATGCGGTCGCACACGTCCCGCACGTCCCCCCAGTCATCCACTGCCGTGCAGGCGCCGTTTTCATCGGTCTCCTCCCAGTTGTTCATGAACACACCGATGACTTCCCAGCCCTGCTGCTTGAGGAGCAGCGCCGAAACCGCCGAGTCCACGCCGCCCGAGAGGCCAACCACCACGCGACCCTTCTTCATGCCTGCGCCTCCTCCGCTGCGACCAGCCGCGCGATGACGGCCTTTGCCGCGGCCTCGCCGACAGCCTCCGGCGGCTGGGTGGCGTCTACCACCGCGAAACGCTCCGGATCGGCTGCTATCAGCTGGTGATAGGCGGCTTCCACGCGCGCGTGGAAATCATCCGGTTCCGACTCCAGGCGGTCCGGGTCCGAGGCTGCGGTCCGCCGCTGGAGAGCGGCTTCGTGGCCGATGTCGAGATACAGTGTCACCAGCGGTAACGTGCCGTCCACGGCTTCCGCGTTCAAGTTCAGCACATGCTGTACGCCCAGTTCCCGCCCGCCGCCTTGATAGGCGACAGACGAATCGACAAAGCGGTCACACAGCAGCACCTCGCCCCGCGCCACTGCGGGCCGGATGACCTGGCGCACATGTTCCGCGCGGCTTGCGGCGAAGAGCAGGGCCTCCGTCAGCGGCTCCATCTCGCTGGCGCGGCTGAGAAGGATCTCCCGGATGTGTTCTCCCACCGGGCTCCCGCCGGGTTCCCGGCTGTGCCGCACGACAAAACCCCAGCGGTCCAATGCTTCTGCCAGCAGGCGGATCTGGGTGCTCTTGCCGCTGCCGTCTAAGCCCTCTACGGAAAGAAAGGCTCCCGGTACGGGTTTTTCCCCGGAGCAGAGAAGGCTGATCAGGTCGGATACGGTAGCCGCGTAATGATTGCATCCGGCTTCGCGCAGTTCTTCTTCCGTGCCATAGCCGTATCCCGCGCCGACAGATGTGATTCCAACCGCCTTTGCGCCTTCGATGTCAAAACACCGGTCGCCGACCATGACGGCCTCGTCATACTGTTCCGGCAGGGCGGCGCGGATCAGGGCGTCCTTCTCGGCGCTGGCTTCACCGAAGCCCGGACCCACAATCCGGTCAAAGTAACGGAGCAGGCCGAAATGCTCCATGATACGGCGGCTCGGCTCTATGGGCTTTCCGGTGGCGATCGCCACCCAGTCGCCGCGGCGCTTGAGCATGCGGAGGAGGTTCCGGATGCCTGGGTAAACACGGTTTTCGAACAGCCCGACGGCCCAGTAGCGCTCCCGATAAGCGACCAAGGCCTGCTGTGCCTGTTCCTCATCCATGCCGATCAGTTCCCGGAAAGACCACAGCAGCGGCGGTCCGACAAATTTCCGGCGTTCGGTTTCTTCCGGCGCGGAAAAACCGAGCTTCTCCGCGGCATAGCAAATGCTCTTGTAGATTCCCTCGTCGCTCTGGGTCAGGGTTCCGTCTAAGTCAAAGATGACAGCACGCAATGGTCATCCATCCTTTTAGGGTTGATTTGAGAATAAGAAAAAGGTTGGTTCAGGTCAATTGTAATGCCCGCGGCATGACACGATTTCAAGGCAGTTTTCACGGATCCGGTACACCAGACGATTGGCTTCATCGATACGGCGGGACCACAATCCGGCCATTTCATATTGCAGCGGTTCCGGCTTGCCGATGCCTTCATAGGGGCTGCGCTCCGCATCCCGGATCAGGGCATTGATGCGCTTCAGCGTCTTGCGATCTTCCTGCTGCCAGTACAGATAATCGTCCCATGCCTCATCGGTCCAGATTTTCCTCACGGTTCGTCCTCCAGCAACTCATGTTCCTGGCCTTCGCCCCGATCGAGCTGTGCCAGACCACGGCGGATGTGGGCGAGATTGGCCGGATCATAGAAGGGATCTACCGAAACATCAAAGGGTACCCGGCGTTCCCGCGTCATCTTGCGGGCATAAATCGTGAACGCTGTGGTCATGCTCATGCCGAGATCGGCGCAGACGGCCTCCATCTCATGCTTGAGTGCTGAATCCATCCTGAAATTGACCATAACCTGTGACACAGAAATCATCTCCTTACGACTTGCATTATATACAATGTATATATAATGTCAAGCAAAACGTTAAGAGCAGGAATCATTGGACGCATTCAACCCGGTTTCCGTCTGTCCCGAACAGTCGATCTGTACCGGCTGCCATCAACTGCCGGAATCCTTCTCCGCCAAGGATTTCCCCCGGCACGAACAGCGGGATCCCCGGCGGATAAATTCCCACCGATGCCGCGCTGATCCGCCCCTCTGCTTCTGCCAGCGGCACAAATTCTGTCTGTGCCATGACCGCGGCCCGGGGCGACATTACTTTTTCCGGGAGTGTACAGAGAGGGATGGATTCGGGCGGGGGAATCGGTCTGTGAGGAAGGGCCTCCAATATGTCCCCGATCGCGGTAAGATCCTGTGGTGTATCCATCGCGGTGAAGATCATCACTACCCGCCGCTCGTCCGCCATTTCCACGTCTATGCCGGATGCCTGCAACGCTTCTGCCAGGGCGAATCCGCCCTCCGGGGCACCGATCACAAGGCGCGTGGGATCAAAATCATAGCCAGTTTCGCCCCAAAGGATATGGGCATCCGTCAGCCCCATTTCGGGGAGGCGTATGCGAAGATCATGAACGGCTTGAACCGTTTCAGCCAGTCGTTGCCGGCCGTAGGCTTCCATCCAGGCCCGGGCGTCGTCGATGGCGCGGACCAGCAGGTAATTGGGGGAGGAGGACTGCTCGCGTGTGAGTGTCGTCAAAGCCCGGGAGCGGTCTCTTTCGTCTTTCAGGTGGAGGACCGCGCAGCCGGTCAGGGCGGGGAGAGTTTTGTGAGCGGACTGGACCCAGGCGTCTGCGTCGAATTGGCTCGCGGATTGAAGAAACTCCATCCAGGGGAAGTGGGCCCCGTGGGCTTCATCCACCAGGAGGCGGATGCCGCGGGCACGGGTGGATTCTGCGATCCGGCTCAGGGGGATGCAGCCGCCGAAATAGTCCGGGCGTGTCAACAGGATGGCTTTGGCTTCGGGGTGATCGTCCAGGGCAGAAAGAACATCTGCTTCTGCGGTGTATAGCATACCATCCGGGGTTTGCTTTGCGGGAATCCAGACAGGGTTGAGCCCGCCGAGGATACAGCCGTTGATCGCGCTCAGGTGGGAGGTGCGGGGCAGGAGGACTGTGTCACCCTCACGGGCATCGAGCTGCAGCATGGCGTGGATGCCGGCGGTGGACCCGCCGGTAAGGAAGAGGGTGCAGGCGGCACCGGCGGCTTTTGCGTACAGTTCTTCTGCTTTCCGGACTGCGCCTTCCGGTTTCCAGAGGTTGTCTGTGATTGGAAGTTCGGTGGTGTCAAGGGCATAGAGGTCCGGGCACGGGAAAGGCGCCCGGCCTTTGTGCCCGGGCATGTGCGCGCTCCGGCGTCCTGCCGCTGCGCGCAGCATCGCATCCACCGGCCTTTCGATCAAGACGCGTCCCTCCTCACTGCTTATGCATGGACAGTATAACAGACTTTCCGCGCTTTGACAATGAGGGTGGGAACATGGTTTGCGGCTTGTAAAGCTTTGCCCGGACGCCTTGACATTCGCCGCAAATCGTGTCATCATACACCCGTACCAAGAGCAAGGAGCGCACGGTATGCCCACGAGAATCACGCATGTCACACTGGGCTCCATCGCCGACAGGCTGGGTCTGAAGGCCGGGGACCAGCTGGTCCGAATTGCCGGGGAGCCGGTGATCGACCAGATCGATTACCAGGCACTGACGGCGGGGGAGACCTTTGACCTCGAACTGACCAGGGGAGGGGAACCTCTCCTTGTTCGGGTGCGCAAGGCAGACTGGGAGCCCCTGGGCATCACCCTGGATCAGAACGTGATGGCCAAACCGCGTCCCTGTGCGAACCGGTGTGTGTTCTGCTTTATCGACCAGATGCCGCCGGGCATGCGCGAAACCCTGTATGTCAAGGATGACGACTGGCGGCTCTCCCTGATGATGGGCAACTACATCACGATGACCAACATGACGGACGCGGAGTTTGACCGTGTCCTGCGGCGCCGGGTAAGCCCCCTGTATATTTCTGTCCATGCCACGGACCCGGAAGTCCGGGTGCGGATGCTGAAGAATCCCCGCGCCGCGCAGCTGATGCCCCGCCTTCAAAAGCTGAAGGAAAACGACATCAGCTTCCACTGCCAGATCGTACTTTGTCCCGGCTGGAATGACGGGGATGTCCTGGTGCGAACGCTGGAAGATCTCATCAGCCTGCGGCCTGCGGCCTGTTCCGCGGCTCTGGTACCCGTTGGCCTGACAAAATTCAGGGAGGGGTTGGAACCTCTGCAGGGTTATGACCGGGAGAGTGCTTCAGCGCTTCTTGACCTGGTGGAACCCATCCGGGAGGAATTCCTGAAAGAGTACGGAACCCGGTTTGCTTTCCCATCAGACGAAATGTATTGTCTCGCGGGGAGACCTCTGCCACCGGACGAGGCCTATGAAGACTACCCGCAGATCGAAAACGGTGTGGGGATGCTCCGGATGTTCGAGACGGATTTGCGATTCGCGGCGGAAGACGAGCCGGTTGCGGAGACAAAGCCGAGGAATCTGGTCATCGCCTGCGGGACCTCCGTTGCCCTGATCATGCAGGGGTGGTGCGATGAACTGGCCCCGAAGGGGACCAAGGTCCGGGTGTTGCCGATCCTCAATCATTACTTTGGGGAGAGCATTACGGTCACGGGGCTGATTACCGGCGGAGACCTGGTCGAACAGACCCGGGATATCGAGGCGGACGCGATACTGATTGCTCGGAACATGCTCCGGGCAGAGGGCGATTTGTTCCTCGATGACATGACCCTGGCGGAGGCCCGGGCTGCACTGCGTTCCCCGCTGCGGGTGGTGGACAATACCGGCGAGGCCTTGTGGCGGGCTATCAGCGGACTGGAAGGATGGTAAGACTGTGGCAAATCCTTTGATCGCCATCGTGGGCCGGCCCAATGTGGGCAAGTCCACGTTCTTCAATAAGGTAGCGGGCCGCCGGATCTCCATCGTGGAGGATACACCCGGCGTTACCCGCGATCGCATCTATACCGATGTCGAGTGGCAGGGCCGGAAGCTGACCCTGATCGATACCGGCGGTATTGATATTCACTCTGACGATGTTTTCCTCCGGCAGATGCGCCAGCAGGCGCAGATCGCCATCGAGACAGCGGATGTGATCTGCTTCTTCACCGACGGGCGGACGGGGCTCACGGACGAGGACCGCGACGTGGCTAACCTCCTGCGGCGAAGCAAGAAGCCCGTGATCCTCGTGGTCAACAAGATCGACCATATCTCCCAGAATGACCAGATGTATGAGTTCTATGAGCTGGGCCTGGGCGAGCCGATGGCCATCAGCGCGGCCAACATGATGGGCCTGGGGGATCTGCTGCAGGCCGTGTGTGACCTGCTTCCCCCGCAGGATGAGGATTCCGAAGAAGAGAACCATGTGATGCAACTGGCGGTCGTGGGTCGGCCGAATGTGGGCAAGAGTTCCCTGACCAACCGACTGCTGGGCCAGGAGCGCTCTATGGTCTCCGATATCGCAGGCACGACCCGGGACGCCATTGATACCCTGCTGGTCGGACCGGACGGCAACCGGTACAACATCATCGATACCGCGGGTATCCGCCGCAAGAGCCAGGTGGAGGACGAGAGCCTCGAGAAGTACAGCGTCCTGCGGGCGATCGCGGCGATCCAGCGCTGTGATGTAGCCCTGCTGCTCATCGATGCCCGGGATGGCGTCACCGAGCAGGACACCAAGATCGCGGGGATCATCCACGATGAAGGCCGCGCCGCTGTGATCGTCGTCAACAAGTGGGACGCGATCGAGAAAGAGACCAATACCATGGAGACCTTTCGAAAAGAGGTCTATGATGCCCTGAAGTTCATGGATTATGTTCCGGTGATCTTCCTCTCGGCCAAGACCGGCCAGCGGGTGAATACCGTGCTCTCGACATGTGACCAGGTCTGGGCGCAGTGGAGCAAACGCATCCCCACGGGCGTGCTGAACGACGTGCTGGCCGATGCTACCGCAGATGTCCAGCCTCCGGCGCAGAACGGCAGACGGCTGAAGATCTTCTATGTCACGCAGCAGAGTGTCTGCCCTCCCACGTTCGTCTTCTTCGTCAACGACGAGAAGCTGATGCATTTTGCTTATAAGCGTTATCTTGAAAACTATTTCAGAAAGACTTTTGACTTCAGTGGGACACCGCTGCGCTTTGTGATCCGTGAGCGCACAAAGGAGTAACAGCCATGAGTGAACCCGTGAAATACATCCTTATCGGAATCATTGCTTACCTGCTCGGTTCGATCTCGACCGGCCTGATTGTCGCGAAAGTGACCGGGGGCCCGGACCTGCGCGAGGTGGGCAGCAAAAACACCGGCGCGAGCAACGCGCTCCGTGCCATGGGGACGAAGGACGGCCTGATCGTCTTTCTCGGCGATTATGCCAAGGCAGCGCTTGCCTGCGGCATCGGCTGGTGGATCTCCGGGAAACTGGAGGGTGCCATGCTGGCGGGCCTTTGCGCGGTCATCGGGCATAACTGGCCGGTGTTCTTCCAGTTCCGGGGCGGGAAAGGTGTGGCCTCTTCCGTCGCCGTGATGCTTGTGTGCTTCCCTGTGCCGGCGCTCCTGTGCTATGCGCTGGGCTTTGCGCTGATCGGAATCTGGAAGTTCATCTCGCTCGGCTCCCTGTCGGTGCTCCTGGGATACGCCCTGATCGTCACTTTCCTGGCCTCGGGAGGTAACTGGCTGATCATCGCCTGGGTGTGGGTGCTGGCCATCATGTGCTTTGTCCGGCATCGCGAGAACATCAAGCGCCTGTTACAGGGCAACGAGCGCAAGATCGGGGAAAAACTGACACCGAAAGCTTGAACCCGTTTCCGCTGTAACCAACGCAACCAGGGAAGAAGGGAAACGCATGGCCCCGCGGAACCGCTATGTCTTTGCCGTGGACTGCAGGCCCCACCGGGGCCGCCGGTTTTTCCTCGCGGCACTGCTCATTCTGCTGGTTCTGCTGGGGCTTTTCTATGTGGGCGGACGCGTGGCGTCCCGCTCGGTACAATATGAAAAAACCAATGTGGTCGTGCCGGACCTGCCGGAGGATCTCCGGGGGTTCAGCATCCTGCACGTGAGCGATCTCCACGGGGAGACCTACGGTCAGCGGCAGGCGGCCATCGCCTCGGCTGTCGGGAACGTCGGCTACAGCTGCGCGGTGATCACGGGCGACATGCTGGGCCCCAACGGCGAGTACCAGCCGCTGCTGGACCTGATCTCCGCATTGCCCGATTCTGCGCCGATCTACTATCTCCCCGGGGATGAGGATCCGGATTATCTCGACAGCGTAGGTCACGGAACGGCCACTCCGTTTGCCGCCTGGGCGGAACTGCTGGCGTCCCGCGGCGTGACGATCCTGGACCGCCCTGTTCTTTTCACCCGCGGCCGGAATGACGCGGCGCGCTTGTGGCTGATCCCGGACAGCATCCTGACCATGGACTGCGCGAGTGAAGAAGCCACCTGGCAGGGACGGATGAACTCCATGGTGCGGTCGGGCGGATCGGACGCAGGCATCCGCGTGGCGAATTACCAGCTGGAGCGCATCCAGGCCATCCGTAAAGTCATTGAGGGGAAACAGATCCTTGAAACGGATATTCTTGTGCTTGTGACACATGTGCCCCTGACCGAGGATACGGTCAATCTCCGCAATGAAAACAGCACCCGCTCGGACATTTTTGCAACGCGGAAGGCCTCTCTTGTACTCTCCGGCCACCTGTGCGGCGGGCAGTTCCGGCTGCCGTTCCTCGGCGCGGTCTGGGTCCCCGGGCTGGGCAATTTCCCGGAGGACGACGAGATCATGGGCTTGACCTGGGCATCTGGCGTACCGCAGCACATCTCTCCCGGGCTCGGGGCTTCGTCGATCTATCCCTGGTGGGCTTCAAACCGCTTTTTCAATCCCCCCGTCATCACCAAGCTGGTCCTGACCAACAGCATGTGACTGTACCGATACGATGCGCTGATTTGCCCCATTTTCAGGAGGCACCATGGCTTTATTGCACCGCAGGAACACCCGGCGTGAGATCGACATGATCTCGGGTCCGCTCCTGCCGAAGATCCTTGCCTTTTCCGGGCCACTGATGCTCACAGGCGTCCTGCAGCTGCTCTTCAATGCGGCGGACATAATCGTGGTGGGCAATTTTGCCGCGGACGGGGATAAAGCCTTGGCAGCGGTGAGCTCCACCACCTCGCTGATCAACCTGCTCGTCAATGTCTTCATGGGCCTGAGCGTTGGCGCGAGTGTCGTCGTGGCGAAGGCCTGGGGCGCCCGTGACCACAAGGCGGTTTCCCGGGCGGTGCACACCGCCGTTACCGTGGCGGCCTTCTCAGGCCTGCTGGTCGGCGTGATTGGTTTCACGCTTGCGGAGCCGTTGCTCAAACTGATGGGCAACCCGGATGACACCCGTCCGCTCGCAGCGGTTTACCTGCGCATTTATTTCCTCGGCATGCCCGCGAACATGCTCTACAACTTCGGCGCAGCGGTCCTCCGGGCGACCGGCGATACGAAGCGCCCGCTGTATTACCTGACAGTAGCGGGCGTCGTGAATGTCCTGCTGAACCTGCTTCTGGTCAGAGCTTTCGGGATGAGCGCCGACGGCGTGGCGGTTGCGACCGTGGCGAGCCAGGTGGTCAGCTGCGTGCTGGTGCTCCTGTGCCTGCACCGCTCCCACGGGCCGATTCATCTGGACCTTCACAAGCTGGGCATCGACCGCCGCCAGATGCTGGACATCCTTCGGGTGGGCCTGCCTGCCGGACTGCAGGGAAGCCTTTTCTCGATTTCCAACGTGCTGATCCAGTCTTCGATCAACTATTTCGGCTCCGCGGTGATGGCGGGGAGCGGCGCGGCTTCCAGCCTCGAGGGTTTTGTCTATGTCTCCATGAACGCGCTGTACCAGGCGGCCCTGACCTTTGCGAGCCAGAACTGGGGTGCGGGCAGGCTGGACCGCGTGAAGAAGGTCATGTGGAACTGCCTCGGCGCGGTAACGGTTATCGGCCTGGTCCTGGGCCTGCTGGTCCTTTTGCTGGGGAGGACGCTTCTGTCGGTCTATGTCCGCGCGGACAGCGCCGGTTTTGAAGATATTATCGAAGCCGGGTTGGTCCGCATGTCCATCATTCTGCCGACCTACTGGCTCTGCGGCATCATGGACACAATGGTGGGCCAGCTCCGCGGCGTCGGCTGTTCCCTGCCGCCGATGATCGTGAGCCTGACGGGCGTATGCCTCTTCCGCATCATCTGGATCGCCACGGTATTTCAGGCCAACAAAACCCCGGAGATCCTCTACTGGTCTTACCCGGTCACCTGGGTGATCACGTTTGCGGCCCACCTGGTCTCATGGTATGTGATCAGCCCGAAGCTTTTCAAGAAGCGGGAGATTCAACTGGCACAGGAAGCAGAATGAACATGAAAAAGCGTGGCCGATCCGGTCACGCATTTTCAGTCGGTGATTTATTGCAGTTTCCGCATCGCGCGCTCCACTTCCTCGTGCATTTCACCGCTGACGATGCCCCAGTCCTCGCGCATCAGGCGGAGGACTTCCCGGTAGGCCTCGAGGGCGCCTTTTTTGTCTCCGCGGATTTCACAGATGTGGGCGATGCTGGTGGCGGCGTCGGTGAACTTGGGGGAGGGCTGCATCTCCTGGCCTTTGCGATACAGTTCGATTGCTTTGTCATATTCCTGACGCTGTGTGCAGATGTCCCCGAGAACCAGGGCGCAGCACCATTCCTGATCCGCCATGGACTCCAGCTCCTGAAGGGCTTTCCTGGCCTCTTCATTTTCGCCTCCGGCCTGAGCGATCAGATAGCGGTACATGGGCGTCCGGAAGGTGCTGTCGATGGCTGCAAGCTTCTCCAGCCACTTTTTGGCTTCATCGAGGCGGCGGTCATCGATCAGGTTGTCCAGCAGCCACATGAGGGCAGCCCGGTTTTCCGGATTCTTGCGGCAGTAATCACTGTACCATTCGATGAGGGCGTGGTGGTTGCGGACGTTCCAGTCGGGCATATAGCTGTTCCAGGCGTTGGCCAGCTCGCTGACGGCATCGCGGTCGCCGCCGGTCTTTTCCACGGCTTCTTTGCCGTGCTCCACCGCAAGGAGGCGATATTGTTCGGCCTGGTTGTTGTAAAGTTTGGTCAGGACCAGCTCGGATCGCCCGGCATACTCCGGCTTCTCCGCGATTGCGCGGAGCTGCTGCTCGATCTGCCGGACTTCGGCTTCGTTGAACAGGCCGCGGTCTTCGATGTGGTTCTCCAGGCGGTCCAGCTGCTGTTCAGGGGTCATCGCGAAGAGCTGGTCGATGGTGACGCCGAAGTACACGGCGATTTCCGGCAGAAGCTGCACATCCGGCACGCTGTTGCCGCACTCCCATTTGCTGACGGTCTGCGCCGTCACATTCAGCGCGTTGGCAAGGGCCTCCTGCGTGAGGCCGCGTTCATTCCGCAGACGGCGGATTTCCTTTCCCATTTCCATGGTGGTGTCCTCCTTCAGGTGATGGCCTCATCATAACAGAACAGAATCTCAAAAACCAGCGATGATTCGGAGAGATAACTCCCGTGTTGGTTGAGTCAGACTGAAAAATTGGAGTTTTCTTTTCTTCAGGAAGAACAATCCTATGCCACCTATGATTGCAACGGTAAAGTTCGCCAAGATAAAACCTCATCCACCGCTGCGGCGGTCCCCCTTCCCCTTTCAGGGGAAGGCTGGATTTGCACCGCTTTACACTCCCCTCTCCTGAAAGGAGAGGGGTCGGGGGTGAGGTTTCGCACATAGGACTGAACTGGAATCTGAGTAGAATCACCAGCCGAGATCGTTCCGCGTGAATCCGAAGACCAGCGGGGCGGAACTGCGGCCGTCCGGGAAATAGCGGAGTTCAATGCTCTGCCAGCCCGAGGGAACCTCCCAGCCGACCTCGCCTTCGGCGCTGCGGCCCGGTGCAATGGAGCCGTCCAGAGTGGGTTCCGTCGCGAGTGTCGCGCTTTGGCTCCAGGGAATCGAAACGCCGTCTGCCCGGAGCTCGAAGTCCACCACGGTGGAAATCGTCAGTTCGCGACCGGTGCCGTTCTCCGCACGGAAGCGGACGAGCACAAACACGTTGCCTCCATAGGGGCTGCTCCAGCCGTTACCGCCGCTTTCCCGCAGGGAGAGGGCCGTCAGCCGGACACCGGAAGAGGAAGACAGGGTCCCGTAAAGGCCCGCCCAGGATTCAGCCAATCCGCTGAGCGGTGTCAGGACCAGCGCCAGGGCGAGTAAAACCCCCAGGATCCAGATCCTGTGTCCTGTCTTTCGCATGAGAATCCCTCCCAAACCTGTGTTTGTATGCTGATTCTACAATCCGCAAGCCTGTCTGTCAATGCGTTTCGGGAAATTTACAAATCGCTGTTTTCGCCGTTCATCTCCGCGTTCATCCGGGCGATATCAGCCATGAAATCTTCCTGGTAACCGTCGTGGACAGGGGCAGGCGGTTTTGAACGTTTCCCGGAAGGCTTCGCTTTCGGCACTGCACGCATGGAAGCGGGGACATTTGCTCCCTTTTTATGCCCGAGCTTTTCGGTGACAAGGGCGCTCATCTCGCGCCAGCCCTCCTCGTCGCAGGGCACGGCCATGCGTAGCCACCACCGGGGGCCGTAGAGGAGGAACATGCCCTTCTCGGGCCAGAGCTGCACGCGGCGGACGTCCTTCCAGGCCACGCGGCGTTCATCCGCCTGCAGGCCGTATTCCATGCGCTGACTCTCATCCCGGAGAAGACGGGGCGAACGGAAGTGCGCCAGCAGCTGCACAGCGCTGGGTTTGGGCAGCAGCACACGCATTGTTACGCCGGTTTTGTCTGCCGCGATCTCAAGGGTTTCTTTCCCCTGTAAAAACAGGGTCAGTCCGACAGCAAACAGCAAACCGGCAAGCATCCATCCAAGCAGGGCGGGCATGGAGCCGTCCAGGAAACGCTGCAGGCCTCCGGGCCCCGCTGTGAGTTCCGCTCCCAGCAGCGCCAGGCCGACCAGGAACAGGGCCGGAAGCGCAAGCCGCAGAGGTGCGTTCCAGCAAGTCCAGCTCAGCACGGGACGCCGGCTGATCCGCCAGAGGGTATGAGGCGCGCTGAGCTTGCTGCCGCAGGTGGGGCAGGTGGCGCCCGGACGGATCTCCTTGCCGCACTTGCGGCAGAACGCTGTGACTGCCATGCTTATGCCTCCTCTCCCCGTGCGCGTTTCTGGGCTTCCCGCTCCCGGCGGGAGTAGACGCAGCCGCACCAGTCCTGCCGGTACAGGCCGTATTCTTTGGATAACTGAATGGAACGGTGATAGCCGTCCTTCTTCTTGAAATCGCTCCAGACGAAAGCAATTCCAAGCTCTTTCTCCAGAGCGAGACCGATCTCGTTGATCCAGGCGGAGGACTTGTGCGGGCTGATGGAGAGTGATGTGGTGAAGGCGTCATAGCCATGCGTTTTGGCGTATTCGGCGGCGGCTCTCATCCGCAGTTCATAGCATAGCCGGCAGCGTTCCCCGCGCTCGGGGATGTTTTCGCGTCCGCAGGCGATGGCCTCAAAAGCTTCGTGGTCATAATCCGCGACAATCACTTTCACCCCGCCGTCCGGCCGGAATTCCCGGATGAATCGCTCAGCTTCACCGGCGCGTTTGCAGAACTCTTCGTAAGGTTCGATGTTGGGGTTATAGAAGTAAAAGTCCACCTCAAAGTGTTCCTGCAGGCGCTCCAATGTAGCGGAGGAGCAAGGAGCGCAGCAGATATGAAGCAGAATTTTCAAACGGTTGCTATCGGAAAAAACTTTCTCCGGATCGATCATTGCCGCGCCTCCTTTCCTGAATCAGATCAATCCCATCTGGGACAGTGCGAACACAAAGCCGAAGATGGTCGCCAGCGAGACCACCGTCGAAACAAATACCAACTGCCCCGCCAGTTCACCGTCGCCGCCCATGTTGGCGGCCATGGGGTAGGAAGAAGTCGCGATGGGCGTTCCGGCGATCATCAGGACCAGGAAGAGTTCCACGCCCCGCAATCCTATGGCGTAAGCGAGCAGCAAGGAAACGATGGGGAGCAGCACCAGTCGGACCCCCAGAACGCCGGAGAGTAGCCGGCGGTTCTTTCGCAAAGCGCTGAAGCTGAGCGTTCCGCCGAGGGTGATCATGGCCAGAGGCGTGGCGCTGTTGCCCAGCGCGGCGACCGGCTTCTCAAGGTGTTCCGGAAGCTGCCAGCCGAAGGCGAAGAACAGCAGGCCCACCACACAGCCCTGCAGAAGCGGATTCCTGACAAGCTTGCCGGGGAGTGCCCTGATGTTCACGCGGCCGCCGTTCTCGCTGTTGAACAGTTCCTGGATGATGACGGAGGTGATGTTGAAAATGGACACGACCTCCAGCAGCAGGATCCCCGCTACGGAACCGCCGTCCGGGAAAAGGCTGAGGGTCATGGGGATGCCGTAGAGTGCGAAATTCGAGCGGAAGATGGCCTGAATGACCACGCCGCGGCGGGGATTTTCTTTGATGATCCGCGGAACGATCAGCAGGAGAAGGGCTTCCAATGCCAGAATGCCGACGGCCGAGAAGATCAGCAAAGTGGCGGAGGGCATGCCCTCCCGGGAGGCACCATAGACGCTGTTGAAAGTCATAAAGGGGAAGATCAGCGTGAAGATGAACTTGTTCATCCGGTTCATAAACGCGCGGTCGGCAATGTGCACAGCCACCGCGAGATAGCCCAGTCCCAGATAGACGAGGAAGGGCAGCACAGCCTTCACGGCCACGAGGAAACTTTGAAGGGGATCCATCGGACGCCTCCTCAGCGAGAATATTCGCCGGTGAGCACTTCGCGGATCCAGGCATCCCGGTGAGGGAGGTCCGGGTCCATGCGGGCGTCTTCCGCGGCAGCCTCGTTGTCATAGGGGACGGAGAGAATGGTCATTCGCAGGGGACAATCCTCAAGGAGCATGCAGTGCGCCTTGGGCACGCCCAGGCTGTTGCCGATCGAACCGGTATTGCAGATGTAGCCGGTGTTCAGCGTCCGGATAAAGGGCCGGTGGCTGTCGGCGAAAATGGCGGCATCATAAACACCTTGCTCCGTCGCCATCGTGGCTTCCAGCATTTCGCGGTCCGAGCTCGCCGTCAGCAGCGGCGTGACTGGACGCCCGTGGAAGAGCCGGAACCTCAGGCCCGCGAAAGAAAGCTCCGCCTCCGAAGGTAGGTTGCGCAGCCACTGCATGCGTTCCGGACCCAGCTGGTTCCAGTAGTAGCCGTCCTGCGGGAATTCCTTTCCGCCGATGCCGTAGTCCCAATTCCCGCCGATGAAGCGATCGCAGTGCTCGCGCACCCAGTCGCAGGTGAACGCGGAAGAAGGCCCCTTGCCGACTGCGTCGCCCAGGAACCAGGTCTCGTCTGCCGGGATGTCCCGCAGCGCCGCTTCCATAGCCAGCGTGGCCGGTCGGTTGCCGTGCAGGTCCCCCAGGAGCACAATCCGCATCTCCCTCGCCTCCTTACAGGGGACAGTATAGCACGCCCGGCAATACATTTCAAACCACTTTTCGACCAAATTCGTCCGTTTCGGGAAGAAAAGACTGGATATCGGTACAGACAAGTGATATACTTTCTCTGTTGATTCCAAACGCAGCCTCTGGAGGGATGAACCGCAATGAAGAAATTCAAGAACATCACCATCGGCGGGATTGAGAGCAAGGTCTTTAATCTTGTTCTGGTTACGATCCTGCTGATTTTGGCTGTTCTGACGATTGCGACCATCCTCCAGAGCAACCGACTGACCGCGCAGGTGGAAGAAACCAGCGAGAAGCAGCGGGCCGCTGTGACGACGGAAGTCGGCAGTGTGATGGACACGGTGGTCCGGTCGAGCATGGACCAGCTAATGCAAAAGGAAGCCGAGATTACGGACAGCCTCTTTAGCGATGTCCGGAACCAGGTCATCCTCCTGGGGCAATATGCTGCTACGGTTCTCTCCTCTCCTGAAGCCTTTCCGGCCCACTCCTGGGTTCAGCCGGATCCCTCTCTCGACGGACAAACCGAAGCTGTTGTGATTCCCGCGGAAGGGGTGGATCTGGGAGATGAAGCCGTCAGAAGTCGGCTGGACCTGGCGGCTAATCTCTCCGATATGATGGTCGATCTGTGCAGTGTTTATGGCATGGACCATCTTTACATTGGTTTTCCCGAGGGAACGTTCCTCTCGGTGAGCGACAAAGCCTCCGGCTGGCTCGACGGGGACGGGCAGCCGATCTCTTACGACCCCACCACGCGCGACTGGTATCAGCAGGCGGTGGAAGCAGGCGAACTGGTCTTTACGGAGCTGGAGGCGGACGGGAAAGAATCCGATCAGCTCACGATCGAGTGTGCCATGCCCGTTTATAACGCAGACGGAGAATTACTAGGCGTGGTCGGCGCGGATCTGTATCTGACCTCGATGCAAAAGGCTGTACAGGAATCTGACCAGAACGGCGGTTTTCTCGCGGTTATCAACAAAGACGGACATGTCATCTGTTCGCCGAGGACGGAAGGAGAATTCAAGGTAGAGACAGGAGCGGCAGAGGAGGACCTGCGGATCTCCGGGAACAACGCCCTTGCCGCTCTTGTGACGGAGGCCCTGGAGAAGAAGACCGACGTACAGCTTGTTGAGTTGGAAGACGGTGTCTGGTACATGATGGGCATCCCAATGAAAACTGTGGGCTGGACGATGATCGCAGCCTTCAGTGAAGCGACCGCCCTGATGCCGGCAGAGGAACTGTCTGCACGCTATGAAAGTATCCGCGATGAGGGCACGGAAGTCTATCGCAGCAGCATCCGGCATGCACAGTGGATTCTGCTCGGGGTTCTGCTGGTCCTGTCAGCGCTGTTGATCGTCAACGCGGTCGTGATCGGAAAGCGGATCGTGAAGCCCTTGAATACCATAACCCGGCGCATCGCGTCGATCAGCGAGGAAAACCCGGAGTTCAGGATGGAAGACGCCTACCGCACCGGCGACGAGGTGGAGGCTCTGTCGGAATCCTTTGCCGCACTTTCCCACCGGACTGTCGAGTATGTGCAGGAAGTGAAGCGGGTCACGGCGGAGAAGGAGCGCATCAATTCGGAGCTCACCATGGCCAAGGAGATCCAGGGCAGCCAGCTGCCGCGAATCTTCCCGCCGTATCCCAACAATCCGCACTTTGACCTCTATGCCTCCATGACCCCGGCGCGGGAGGTCGGCGGCGATTTCTATGACTTCTTCCTGGTGGATGACGACCACCTGGCCATGGTGATGGCGGATGTCTCCGGCAAGGGTGTTCCCGCCGCGCTGTTCATGATGATCGCCAAGACCCTGATCAAGAACCGCCTGCAGAGCGGCGAGGGCCTGGCGAACGTGCTGGCCAACGTCAACAACCAGCTGATGGAGGGCAACGCCGCGGGTATGTTCGTCACAGCCTGGGTGGGCGTCCTGACAATTTCCACCGGGGAAGGTGTCGCGGTCAATGCGGGCCACGAGCACCCGATCATCCGCCGAGCGGGCGGCAAGTTTGAAATGGTCAAGTACCGCCACAGCCTGTCCATGGCTGTGCTGGAAGATGCCTGCTTCAGGGATCACCGCTTTGAGCTCTGTCCCGGGGACACCCTGTTTGTCTACACCGATGGTGTCATGGAGGCCACCAGCAAGACGGATGAACTCATGGGCGAAGAGAGGGTGCTGGATGCCCTGAACGAGAACCCGGATGCCGATCCGCAGACCCTGCTGCACAATGTGAAAGCGGCCATTGACCGCTTTGTGGACGGGGCGGAACAGTTTGATGACATCACCATGCTGGCGCTTCGGTACAACGGCAACTGAGTGTGCCGGAAAGAAAATTTCACTCCGATGCAACAAAACCTCTTTCCCAATCGTCTGATAGGTGAAAGAGGTGATACGAATGGCAGAAGTACTGATCCTTGAACCCAACCGTCAGGAATGCCGGAGAATGGCGGAACTGCTCTCCCGGAGCGGTCACGGCGTGACCCCTGCGCACTCTGTGCGTGAAGCCGAGCGCGCCCTGGCCGCCGGACGGAGGATGACCGTGCTGGACGCGCAGGTATCCTTCAGCCAGGGATGTCACTTCCTGCGCATGCTGATGGACCGCGGACTTCCGGTGCTCTTTATCACGTCGGACGCGGCAAACGCCGACCACCTGCGGGCTATGTACCACGGGGACTGCGATGTGCTGCAGAGCCCTTTCGACAACGAGACTTTCCTGAATGCGGTGGACCAGCTGCTTGAGAACGGCCTCAGCACGCTCCGTTGCGGCGGCCTGCGCCTGGATGTCAACGCCCATTGCGTGACCAAGGACGGAGAACCGCTGGTGCTCACGGCCCAGGAGTTTGAACTGCTCCAGGCGCTGATGCGCTCGCCGGACGCTCCCGTCACCCGGGAGGAACTGCTGCGCACGGCATGGGGCTACCAGGGCATGGGCATCACGCGCACGGTGGACGTCCACGTGCAGCGCCTGCGCAGAAAACTTGGCCCCACGGCGATCGAGACGGTCTACAAGACAGGATATCGGCTGAGATTGGCGTAAAAGGGAACCTCATCCACCACCGCCTGCGGCGGCGGTCCCCCTTCCCCTTTCAGGGGAAGGCTTTTGTTTGGGTAAAAAACTCCCCTCTCCTGAAAGGAGAGGGGTTGGGGGTGAGGTTTTAAGAGAGGCTTCAGAACACAACCTCTTCCATTGCTTCCGCAAACGGGCCCGGCAGGGCTTCCGTGCCGCGGTGGTTGCCGAAGATGTCCCGGTCCAAGAGGATGGCGGAGCCGTCGGGATTCTCGAAGCGCTGTTCGGGCTCGAAGGCATAGCCGAGGAGGTCGGAGTGGATCAGGCCGTCGCGGAAATCCTTCAGCTGGCTGTACAGCTTGGTCTTCACAACGGTCTTGCCGTCTTTCTCTTCCCAGGTAACGGAGACTTTCCGCTTGCAAACCTTGCCGGTGGTGTCGTGCTTGCTGACGGTCGCGCCGTTGAAGTAGGCGTTGCCGCCCACCCAGGCCGGCAGGTGGCCGAAGTGGGCCTTGCCCAGGCCGCCCATGTTGGGTTCCTCGCCTTCTTTGAAGGGAGCGTACCACTCGTCGTAGCTCGGGAAGATGTCGAAGGGCGACGTGCCGACGACTTCATAGTCGCTGTTCTCGGGCGTACGCTCCGGGTGGTCGATTGGGTGCTGCTGGACGAAGATGTTGTTATACACCCGGTCGTCGCCGTGAAGGATCGTCATGAAGCCCGCGACTTCCGTCCGATGGCGGATGTGGTAGGGCGTGTAACGGGGCTCGCGCTGGCCGTTGACGATGCTGTCCACGCCGGAATTGATCAGGCTGAAGGAGCCGAGCATCAGGTTGTGCACCACCGCGATGCCCTGGCTCGGGATCGTGACGGACACCGGGGAAAGCAGGAGGTTGTTGTCGATCAGGGTCGGGCCATGACCGACCTCGATGAAGACGTCGGTTGAGAACATTGCGCCCATGGCATGGGGACGGCCCTGCGGCGGCCAGTTGTCGTGCATCAGGTTCTGGGTGATGCGCGCGCCCTGGGCCTGCCAGTCGCACCAGACACCCATGATGCAGTGGTGGATGTGGTTCCGGCGGATCGTCACGTCGATGGCCGCGTGGAGCTTGATGCCCGCGGTCTCCGCGCCGCCCAGCTGCTGGGAGTTGCAGACGTGGTGGATGTGGCAGTCCTCGATCGTGGAGAAGACGCCGCCCATGCGGCCGACGATGCCGGTTTGCTCGCAGTGGTGGATGTGGCAGCGGCGGATGATGTGGCTGCCGACCTTCTCCTTCAGCCAGCCGTGGTACTGGCCGCGGCACACCGCGTCGCGCTCCATCTGGGTCGGGGACTTGACGCGCTTGTGGAAGAAATACATATCGTTTTCCGGATCGAGATATTTGCCGAGGGAGATACCGCAGCAGCGGCTACCCCAGATCTCGCAGTCCTCAATGATCCAGCCCTTGGACCAGTGCGGGCCGATCATGCCGTCCTGGTAGGCGGCGGGCGGTGCCCAGGTCGTGGCGGCCTTGTTGATGTCAAAGCCGGACACGGTGATATAGCCCACGCCGGTTTTGTCCGGCATGAAGCAGTTGCGGCGGACGACGAGCTCGACTTTTTCGGCGTTGGGGTCCAGGCCCTGGAAGTTGGCGTAGAGGACAGTCTCGTCGCCGTCCTGCTCGGTGTACCAGAGGTATTTGGCTTCCTCCTGGTTCCAGGCACAGGGATCGGGCTCGCCCTTCTGGCAATCCTCGATGCTCGAGGTCTCATACATCATCTTGTCGTTCAGGAAGACAGAGCCGGTGTGACGCACGGTCGGCGCGAAATACCAGTCGCCGCAGACTTTTGTCGTGTAGGGGTTGTACGTGCCGAACACACCGTTATTCACGCGGCGGGTCCACACGTTCCCCTTGTATTTCTTCCAGCCGGAGAGCGGTTCTGCGCCGGTGATGACCGCGCCAAGGGGCTTCTCGGAGCGGTAGGTGATGCGCTGTTCTTCCGTTCCGGCATTGCGGGGATTCACGTATTCGCGATAAATACCTGGCGCGACGATAACCTCGTCCCCGGCCACGGCCACGCGGGCTGCATCGTCAATGTGGCGGAAGGGCATTTCCTTGCTGCCGTTGCCGTCACGGGAGGCGGAGGCATTCACATAATAGATCATGTTGGCTTCTCCTTCCTGAATTAAGGGTCTGCTTGTGAGTTCCAAGGCGATTATAAAGCACATTTTTCGAATTATCAAGGCAAATGCTGTAGAATTGTATGCAAAAACGGGATGAGTGATTTCTTGCGTTCTGCTTTTCATTGTAGTATGATGCGGGTGCGCCGTTGACAATCCGCATGGCGCACCGCAAATACAGAGAATGCAGGGTGTAAGTATGATATCGCTTGTGCTGTCGCTGGCCGTCCTGCTGGCCGGCTACCTGATCTGGGGCAGGTTTACGGAAAAAGTGTTCTCTCCCGATGACCGCCAGACGCCTGCCGTGGCGATCCATGACGGTGTAGACTGCGTACCGATGAAGCCCGCGAAAGCGTTTCTGGTGCAGCTGCTGAACATCGCGGGCACGGGGCCGATCTTCGGCGCGCTGATGGGGGCCTGCTTCGGACCGGTCGTCTTCCTGTGGATCGTGTTCGGGTCCATCTTGGGCGGCGCGGTGCATGACTATATGAGTGGCATGATCTCCTGCCGTCACGGCGGCAGTTCCATCGCGGAACTGTCGGGGATCTACCTGGGGAAAGCCGCAAAGTGGACCATGCGGATCTTCGCTGTGCTGCTGCTGTTGCTGACGGGCACGGTGTTCGTCAACAGCCCGGCCGCGCTGATCGTAAGCCTGACACCGGCTTCCCTGACCCAGACGTTCTGGGTTGTGGTGATCCTGCTGTACTATGTATTGGCAACCCTGCTGCCGATCGACAAGCTGATCGGAAAGCTGTATCCGGTTTTCGGCATCATTCTGATCATCATGGCGGTGAGCGTGCTCGGCGGCACGGTTTTCGGTGGGTATGGCATTCCGGAGATCACCCTGAAGAACCTGCACCCGAAGGAACTGCCGGTCTGGCCTTTCATGTTCATCACGGTTGCATGCGGCGCCATCTCGGGCTTCCACGCGACGCAGTCGCCGATGATCGCCAAGTGCATCACCAGTGAACGGCAGGGAAGGAAGATCTTCTTCGGCGCCATGATCGCTGAGGCGGTGATTGCCCTGATCTGGGCGGCCGCCGGTGTGGCCTTTTACGGGACGACGCAGCTGCTGGACGAGGCTTTGACAGCGTCCGGGCAGTCTGGAACCGTCTATGAGATCGCGAATACGATGCTCGGCGATGTGGGCGGTATCCTGGCCATCATCGGCGTGGTGGTGTGCCCCATCACTTCGGGCGATACGGCGTTCCGCAGCGCCAGGCTGATCCTGGCGGAGATTTTCAAACTGGACCAGAAAAAGATCGTGAACCGGCTGATCATCACGCTGCCGCTGCTCGGTGTCGCGGCCCTGCTGACACAGTGCGACTTCAACACATTGTGGCGCTACTTCTCCTGGGCGAATCAGACGCTGGCCATGATCACATTGTGGGTGGCGACCGCGTATCTTGTCCGGGAAGGGAAGAGCCGTTTCGGGTCTCTGATGACAGCGCTGCCTGCATCTTTCATGTCTGCGGTCAGTCTGACCTATATCCTGATGGCCGATGAGGGCTTCGGACTGCCTTCGGCTGTCGCGTACCCTGTCGGCGGTGTGTTTGCGGCGACGTTGTTCACCCTTTATGTGATCCTGTTCCGGCGCTTCATGCGGGGCAGGGAAGAACAGATGACGGCGAACTCCGATAGTTGAAATAAAAGACAGACTGGAACGGCTCTGCTTGCAACCCGTTTAGTAAACCCATGGCATAAGCTGTGGGTTATTTCTTTCTTTAACAAGGGATTTGACAAAAATGCAGAAGAAAGTAAAATGCTGTCAGAAGAAAGCCGGAACGGGGGAAAGAGAAACGACATGAAGAACGCAAGACCTTTGATCGGGTTAACCCCTTCGCTGGATATCGCTGAGCGCAGGGTGTGGGTCCGCCCGGCCTATATGGAGAGTGTGCTGGCCGCCGGAGGCCTCCCGGTGCTGCTGCCACTGGCGGAGGGAGAGGACACACTGCGGGAAGTGCTGGACCGCTGCGACGGGATCCTGCTGACCGGCGGGCCGGATGTGGAACCTGAGCGCTTCGGGCAAACCGACACCACGGGGACGGTGGTGACTTGTCCGTTCCGTGACGAGGTGGAACTGTGGCTGGCTCGGAAGACGCTGGCGGCGGACAAGCCGCTATTAGCCATTTGTAGAGGCCTGCAGGTGCTGAACGTGGCACTGGGCGGCGACCTGTGGCTGGACCTGCCGTCCCAGAGGCCGTCAGCGATCGCGCACAGACAGGAAGGAATCGGCGATAAGGCAATGCACAGTGTGCACGTTTTTCCGGGCACACTGCTGTGGGAAATCTGCGGGGAGAACCTTCAGGTTAACAGTTTGCACCATCAGGCGATCCGCACCCTTGCGCCGAGGTTGAAGCTCATGGCTGAGGCGGATGACGGGCTGGCGGAGGCTGCGTGGTTGCCGGGAAAACGGTTTGCACTGGGTGTTCAGTGGCACCCGGAACTGCTCAGCGCGCACGACGAAGCCAGCCGAGCGATTTTCCGGAGCTTTGTCGAGGCCTGCCGCGCGTACAGCGGAAAAACTTGTCAGGCCGTATAGGGCGTGGTATCATAACACGCGAAGTTTTCACCGTATCGGAGGGGAGATCCATGCCCAATCTGTCTTTGCCGGATTCTGTATTTGAAGCTGCTGCAGAACAATTTCAGACACCGTTCCACCTGTATTCGGAGGAGGGGATCCGTCGGCGCGCGAAGCTTATTCAAAAAGCGTTTGCCTGGTGCCCGGATTTCGAGGAGTATTTCGCGGTCAAGGCGCTGCCGAACCCTGCGATCCTGCGCATCATGAAGGAAGAGGGCTGCGGGCTGGACTGCTCCAGCGAAACGGAGCTGATGCTGGCGGAGGCGCTCGGCTTCCGCGGGCGGGACATCATGTTCTCCGCGAATGCCATGCCGGACGCGGAGTTTGCGCATGCCGGGCGGCTGGGGGCGATCATCAACCTGGATGATATCAGTCACATTGAGATCCTTGAGCGCACGGCGGGCATCCCGGAGACCGTCTGCTGTCGGTACAACCCCGGCGGCGATTTCCGCATTGGCACCGAAATCATGGGCAACCCCGGCGAGGCCAAGTATGGCTTTATGTATGACCAGCTACAGGAAGGCTTGCTGAAACTGAAAGGCCTTGGAGCGAAGCGCTTTGGCCTTCACGCCTTCCTGTCCAGCAACAATACCGATACCGCCTATTACCCGACGTTGGCGGGTGTTCTTTTCAAGGCAGCCCGCGAACTCTCGGAGGCGACCAGGATGCCGGTGGCCTTTGTGAACCTTTCAGGCGGCGTCGGCATCCCCTACCGTCCGGACCAGGCGGAGACAGACATCCTGGCAGTGGGAGAGGGCGTCTGGCAGGTGTATGAGAAGGCGTTCCCCGACGGCGGGGTTGCAGTTAAGACCGAACTCGGCCGCTGGATGACGGGTCCCGAGGGCTGGCTGGTCACACGGGCCGTTCGGCACAAGGATACTTACCGGCATTATGTCGGCGTGGATGCCTGCGCGGTGAATCTGATGCGCCCGGCCATGTACGGCGCGTACCACCACATCACCGTCTGCGGCAAGCGGGATGACCCGTGCGATCATATCTACGATATCACCGGCTGTCTCTGTGAGAACAACGACAAGTTCGCAATTCAGCGCCCCCTGCCTGAGATCAAAGAGGGTGACCTGCTGGTCATTCACGACACCGGTGCCCACGGATTCTCAATGGGCTACAACTATAACGGGCGGCTTCGCTCGGCAGAAGTGCTGTATACCAAGGACGGAACCTATCGACTGATCCGCCGCGCGGAGACCCCGGCGGACTACTTCGCGACGCTGGACCTGGATCCGGCAGCGGAAGCATTGGGCGTAAAGCGGTAAGAGACGGAAGAAAACGGCGGGAAGGGGGCGGACAGTGTGTTTCTGACCAGGATGGCGCTGGACGTGAACCGTCCCGAGACCGCGGAACTGCTGGCCAACCCTGTCCAGATCCTGAAAGAAGTCCGCGCGGCGTTTTCCGGGGGCAACATGCAGCCCCTTTTCCGCTTGGAGATGATCGGCAGCCGCCAGTGGCTGGTGGTGCTCTCCCGCCTGCGCCCCACCCTGTATTCCGCCCATGAGCGTTACGGCTATCCCGGCGTCTTTCCAAGCTGGGAGACCTTTGATTTTGACGAGACCCTGGAGCGGGCAGAGACCGGTACGACCTGGAACTTCTCCCTCTCGGCTTCGCCGCGCGGAATCTGGCCGGACCCGGATCCGGCCTGGCTGGAACCCTATCGACTGAACCAGTGGCTGGAACTGCAGTCTTCGCTCTGCGGATTCAAGGTTGAGAAGGCCGTTGTCACGCGCTGCGAGTGGCTGCCGCTGGACGACGTATTTATCCACGCGTGCCACTGGGATGGCGTCCTGACCGTGACGGATCAGGATACGTTCGTCTGGGCGGTCTCTACGGGCATCGGGAGCGCCCGGGAGGAAGGCGCCGGCCTGATGACCATCGCGCGGAACCATACCTTCTGGGAGGATTAGGGTCATGAACGAACAGCAGCTGATTGCATTCTTTGAAGATATTCACCGCCACCCGGAACTAGCCCTCCAAGAGACGCGCACATCCGGCAAAGTCCGGGAAGCGCTCGCGGCGACGGGTGTTGAGTTCTTGCCGTGCAGCCTGCCTACGGGGAGCATCGCGGTGATCCGCGGCGCAAAGCCTGGCCGTACGATCGGCCTGCGCGCGGACATGGACGCCCTGCCGATCACCGAAGAGAGCGGCCTGCCCTATGCGTCCGAAGTCCCCGGGGTGATGCACGCCTGCGGTCACGATTTCCACACGTCCGCTGTACTTGGCGCCGCCCTCCTGCTGGCGGAGCGGCGGAATGAACTGGCAGGCACGGTGAAGATCGTCTTCCAGCCCGGGGAAGAAACCTCCGAGGGCGGGCATATCATGGCGCGGGAGCCGGCCTTGCAGGATGTCGAAGAGTATTACGCCTGCCACACCTATCCGGCTTTCCCGGCGGGGATGCTCGGCCTGAAGACAGGCCCGGTGATGGCTGCGCCGGACGCCTTTACGATCACGATCCGCGGGAAGGGCACGCACGCGGGGAACCCACATTTCGGCGTGGACTCCATTCCCGCGGCGGCTGCCCTGATTCTTTCCGCGCAAACGCTCATTACCCGCGGGAAGGACGCCTTCGAGCCCGCGGTGCTGTCTTTCGCGCACCTGCAGGCGGGCAACACCTGGAACATCATCCCGGAGGAAGTCCTGCTGGAGGGCACCCTCCGCACCCTTGACGAAGACCTGCGCAAAACGCTTCGCCGGCGACTGGGCGAGATGGCGGAGATGATTGCCAAGGCACACAATTGCACATCGGAGATCCGCTGGGATATCGGCCCGGGACCCGTGATGAACGACCCCGAGCTTTGCCGGTACGCGCAGAGCCTCGCGCGGGAGATGGGCTTCGATGTTGCGCCCCAGGCCAACACGATGGGCGGCGAGGATTTCAGTGAGTACCTGCGGGATGTCCCCGGCCTCTTCGTCCGCGTCGGCACCGGCGGCGGGTACACCAACCACCACCCGAAGTTCACCGTGAACGAAAAAGCCCTCTGGCCCGCTGCCCGGTTCTTTGCGGAACTGGCCTTGCGGAGAGCGGGGATTTGAGAATACTGCAGGAAGGTGTGACTGTGGTGAGAAGACTGTTTTGCCTAATCTTGTCCATCGCCTTGCTTTTTATGAGTATCCATTGTTTTGCCGAGAATAATGATGGAACTGGATTCGATTCTTGGGTATCTGAAAGTCGTGTTTCTCCTGCTCTGGTTCTGTCAAATATGGGTTCGGGTGAATGGAAGATACTTGATGCAGAAGAAGCAGAAGGTATTCTTCTGATCCAACAAAAGAGTTTCGTCCTTTATGAATCTGAAGAGTATACTGAACGAATCTTTTCTTTTGGTTTTATCGGCCAAACACCTGGCAGTGCCTATATACATCTGGGCTATGACCGGGATGGTGGCTTGTTCCTTTGCCTTGGCATCGAGTTTTTTGTTGATGATGATCTAAATGTCGTTATAGAGGTCATGGAGGCTTTATCCGCAGCATATGAAGATTATTTCTGAGCTGTGTTTGGGACGAAAAAACCCTGCCTGGCAAGGCAGGGCAAAATCGTTGATGTGATTCCGTTTATGCAAGCCGTGCTCGTAATGCTTCCTGAAGGACCTGGGAGCAGTTAATGCCTCTGCGATCAGCCTGGGCTGCCATCCATGCCGGAATCGACACATTTTTCCTGACAGCGCGATTATCGTTTACCCGGCGGTAGGTTTCTGTGTCAACGCGGATCATTTGAACGATGTCCCCGGGTTCATGTGCCACATCTGCGTAGGCGGTTTTTCCGGGCATGTCTCTTCCGTCCGTCTCAATGTCGCACGCCCAAAAGTTTGCAGCATCCTCGATCATATCGCAGGCTTCTTCAAGTGTTGCACCACTTGTGATGCATCCGGGGAAATCCGGCACGCGGCATTCATAACCGTTGCCGTTTTCACGCGGGTGGATCACGGCGACGTACATTCCTTTCATTGGTATACTCCTCCTTCTTTTGAAAGATGACGGCAATCAAGATCACATGGGGCAGCTCATTTCCCTTGCCGACGCTTTTCTCGCCTGATTTCCTGCAGGATCATCCTGGCGTCATCTTCGTCAAACTTACTGCTTCGACTTACCATGACTGTATAGTTTAACTCTTTGCTGTGATATTTGTCATGCCTGGTGCCGTCCTCTTGAAGCACAAATCCGAGTTCCTTCAATTTCTTTAGAAGGTTGCCTCTTGGGTTCATTTTCATTTCCCCTTTCGGCTGCATTATACACAATCTTTGTGTATTTGTCAATGAGCCTTTTATAAACCTGTTTTCCTCACCTTGCAAATTCCCCCGATTTCATGTAAACTGCAAGCCAGAGACAGAAAACTGCAACGGAGGGATTCTATGCCCATGCAAACCATGCCCGAAGTCACCAGCTTGCGCGAAGACGTAAAGACCTGGGCGCACACCTTTGAACGTTTCCGCGTCCGGGTGCTGGTGCCCAAGGGAGACCCGTTGGCGGACCTTGTGAACTACGGCTTCAAAGCGCCGTACCTGCTGGTTTTTGACGAAACCGAACGGACGGCGGAGGAAACCCTGCACTATGCGGAGGAACGGGGATTCCTGACGCTTGCATATGCCTATTCGTCCAGCGTGGTTTTTGTGTACCCGACTGCACCGGGCGGGTGGGATGAAGCCGACGAACAGCTGTTCATCGACCTGATCGCCGAGTCCCGCATTGCGCAGTATTACAAAGACGGCGTGATCCTTGGCTGGGACCGGTTTACAAAGGAATGGAAGGATTTCTTTATCCGGGGCGCGATCTTCCGCACCTGCCTGTACGGGACCGGCAAATCCGCGGATTACATCGCCCGTTGCCTCTTGAAGACCCTTCGCGGGCAGTATCTCTGGGGGCCGGGGGAGATCACTCCGCTGGCAGTTACTCTCGAAGGGCTGTCGGTCGTTCCCGCGCCGGAGCGCCGGGACATCCCTGTCGTTTCGCTGAACAATTCAGACGCGGTCAATGCGGCGCTTGAAAAATCCTGCGATCACTTCCGGATCAGCCACGGCGATTTCTGTGCCGACTATGCACAGTTCATCGGGCAGTGGAAGCGCTGGTGCGGGGTGCTTGAAGAAGAGCCGGACCTTTGGGCGTACGGCATGGTCGGCGGAGCAGGAGACTGCGTGACGGTGAAAACTTCTCCGGACAACCGGGGGGATGACGCGGGTACGGAGGAGCACCGCATCGGATTCATTGCCTGGCATCAGATGGATTTGTTTGAAAAGGGTCCGGCGCCGCTGGTGCTGGCGTTCCACGGCGGCGGGGACTCGGCCCTGCATATCGCGCATGTCTCCGGCTGGTGGCGCGTGGCCATGCGGCACGGCTTCCTGCTGGTGACGGTGGAGAACCACCTGAACAGCACGGCGACCGAGATGATGGAGTTCATCGAAAAACTGAAGGAGAAGTACCCGATCGACGAGCACCGGATCTACGCGACGGGCTTCTCGATGGGCGGCTGCAAGTCGTGGGATCTGTTTCAGGAGTACCCGGAGACCTTCGCCGCGCTGGCCCCGATGGACGCGACCTTTGAGGTCGGGCTGAACATTTACGGCCAGCCCGCGCCGAAGCCCATCAACCGCACGGTTCCCGTGCCGCTGTTTTACGCGGGCGGGGAGATCACGCCCCTGCCGGAACTGCCATTCCAGGCGGAGAAGTGCTGGGACCGCATGCGCTATGTGGCGGAGGTCAACCAGCTCCGCAAGTCCTACGATGTGCGCTTTGAGGATCGGGAGAAATGGGAGAACCCGATTTGGGGCATCGACGGCGACCGTACGGAGCGCTACGAAGACCCTTCCCGGGGCAGTGTCCTGACCGTTCAGCTCTTCGAGAGCTGTGACGGCATCACCCGGACCGCCTTCGCCAGCGTCAGCGGCCAGGGCCACGAGTGCCGGGAGCACACCTGTGAGTATGCCTGGTGGTTTATGAGCCAGTTTAAGAGATGACCTCTCTGTCGCCTGCGGGTGGGAACCTCTCTGTCGCTGCGGCGACATCTCCCCTTTACTGTGAAAATGCGAAGCATTTTCATTCATCGTGAACAATAGTACTTCGTACTATTGATGTGTATTTCAGGGGAGATGAGGTTTTATGCGGATTCTCGGCAAGTTATGGTATCCCCATAGGCTCCCCAGCTTGCTGGGGAGCTGGCACCGCGAAGCGGTGACTGAAGGGCAAACGCCGTGACGGCGCAGACACTTCACACCGGGATTGATCCCAAAAACAATAGAGATTTATTAAGGAGGAAACACCATGACAGAACAGGAGAGAATGAAAGCCGGGTACATGTGGCTCGACGACGCGGAGAACATGGCCATGCAGGCCAGGGCACGGGAACTCGTGGCGCGGTTCAACGCGCTGCCGGCGGACGCCAACCGGGAGCGGATGGAGATGAACGCCGAGATGTTCGGCGAATGCGGCAAGAACGTCTGGATCGTGCCGCCGATGAAGTTTACCATCGGCAAGCACATCAGCATCGGCGAGGGTTGCTACTTCAACCAGGGCGCGACCTTCATCGATGACTGGAAGATCGAAATCGGCAGCCACACCATGTTCGGGCCTAACGTGACGGTCTGCACCACAGGCCACGCTATCTCCCCGAAGCACCGCGGGGACGGCATGTATTCCTTCCCGATCAAGATCGGCAATGGCTGCTGGATCGGCGCGAACGTCGTGATTTTGCCTGGAGTGACGATCGGGGACAACAGTGTGATTGGCGCGGGCAGCATCGTGACCAAGGACATCCCGGCCAATGTGGTGGCTTTCGGTGTCCCGTGCCGCGTGTTCCGGGAGATCAATGAGAAGGACGACGAGTATTACTTCCCGGGCCACCGCTTCGACGACCAGCCGCCGCGCGACAGCGAGCGGCCGACACTGGATTTCATGGATGAGTGACTGACCCGGGAGGAGAAGCCGATGAAGAAGCTTCATATGGGTCCCGCACACTGTGCCCTGGACCTCGGGGACGGCAGCGAGCGCGCCGCGTACGTGAACCAGGACTACATCCTGCACAAGATGGGCCGACCTCACCGGGCCGTAAACATCATGTACACGAATTATCCGCACGACAAAGAGTGGCCTGCCCGGATCTCCGAGGCCTGGAAAGACCGGAACGTGTCGTTTGCCTGGGATTATCCCTATGATGATTACGAACCCTTTGGTGTGAATGGCCAGCCCTTTGAGCAGATGAAGGATATCCGCCGTCACGGCCAGGACGTGCTCCTGACCCTGACGCTGGACTGCGCCCTGAGCGATGATGAACTCCGGGCGGTCGCGGAGCAGCTGCGCCCCTACGGCCGGACGATGATCCGCATCAACCACGAGTGTTGCGGAAACTGGTTCCAGCACAATAAACGCTATACCTATGAGCAGGTCGGAGCCTTCTTTGTCCGTTTCGCGGGGATTCTGCGGGATGCCGCGCCGAATGTGCGGATCATCTTCTGCGGAGGCTGGTGCCTGCCCGACGGGCACATGGAGCAGGAGGAAGCCTTCCGCGGCTGCTACGCCGCGGCGGACCTCTGGAGCTGTGACGGCTACCCGGCCCTGCACTATGGCTGGCCTTATGACGTGGCCGAGGTTGGCGGCGGCCAGTATAAAGCGAATCCCATTTCCATGATCGTGGACCAGTTCATCAGCACCCACAGGCGTGCCGTGGAAATCGCCGGGGAGGACAAACCGATGATCACCGCCGAGTTCAATACCGACGGTGATGTCACCGGCCCCTGGGCGCAGGGGGATTCGGTCGTGCGCTTTGCTCATTATTGGCGCGACCACAAGGTGGACTGGTTCCGTTCCATCAGCCTTTACCAGTTCCGCGACCGGGGACGCCTGGGCCTGGAGTGCGAGGATCCCAACAACAGTGCCGTGGGCATTGAGCAGCCCATGCTCGCGGAGTACCGGGACAAGGTCCTGAACGATCCCTGGTTCATGCCGGAGATGACGGAGGGTGAGGAGCTATCATTCCCCGCCGACCTCCGTTGGGGCGGCTCCGAGGACGCGGATGGGTTGGCGATCCAGATCTGTTTTGAGGGCAATCCGGTCTTCTGCGAGATGACCGTCGACCAGCCTGTCGGGCTTATGGTGGAACTGAACGGGAGCTGGTTTTACAAAGCTCCGGGAACGAAAACCATTGATTTGATGAGCGCGTTTTTCAAAAAGCCGCTTACGGGTCCGACCGAACTGACGATGAAAGTCTTTGCGCCTCCGGCGGACGGAGTCAATGTGGATGACGGAAGTTCAGACTGGCTGGTGAATTACCGAACCGTGCTCGAAAAAGCCCCGGAAATGCGCATCCGCTATGAGGCGCCGGGTGTGGTCCGGTAAAGAAACCTTTCAGGAATGCAATTTCGACAGTTTGTTTTTTTCCAGCAGGTTGTGCCGAAGAATCCAAAATAATCTCAGTTTACATGTGTTACTATATGCGCAGGGAAACCTGCCCGTTTTTATCTGTCGCTGCTCCGGACGGCAAGAGTTGCTTTAACCCGGTGCGGCAAAACAAGAAAGGAGACCTGTCTATGAAGAAGCTGTTGTCCCTGTTCCTGGCACTGGCAATGGTTCTGTCCCTCACCGGTGCCGCGCTTGCCGAATCCGGCGGCGAACAGACTCTGTCCGAGGAAGAGCTCGCTGCGCGTGCTGCCGCGGAAGAACTCTTTAACTCCCCCCTGGATTTCCAGCTGATCGAAGCGGATGAGGCCACCGGCCAGGTCCGCCTGACCTACCTGGAGAATGTCACCCCCATCCTCGAAGTGGATGGCCTGAAGTTCAAGGACATGAACAAGAACGGCACGCTGGACGTGTATGAAGACTGGCGCAAGGACACTGAAGAGCGCGTCTGGGACCTGATTGCCCAGCTGACGCCCGAAGAGGAAGCCGGCCTGCACTTCTGCGGCCAGCCCGAGCCCATCTATAACGCCCGGGAAGAGATTGAGAAGTATTATCTCTATTGCATCCTGTTCAACCTGAACGGCTCTCCCGTGACGATTGTCAACAACCTGAACCAGACCCAGGCCGTCAGCGAAGAGCAGCGCCTGGGCATCCCGATGACCTTCGCCTCTGACCGTGCCTTCAACTCCTTCGGCGGCTACATTGACATGGCACACGTAGCCTTCGGCACGGCCAATGATCCCGAGCTGGTTTACAAGCTTTCCTACATCTATGGTCAGAGCATGATGGCCGTGGGCATCCACGTGACCTTTGAGCCCTATGCCAACGAGATCGGCGCCCAGTACGGCGAGAATCCCGAGCACATCGCGAAAATCGTCAGCCAGTGTGTCAAGGGCCTTGAGGACAGCGGTTTTGCAAGCTGCGTGAAGCACTGGATCGGCCGTGGCGGCGATTCTTCCTTCACCAATGCCACCAGCCCTGCCGCGAACTTTGACAACTGGATGGTCGGCTGGAAAGCCGCGCTGTCCGGCGGCAACGAATGGATCATGACCAACTGTGCCGGCTACGGCCCTTCCAAGACCACCGACATCAAGTGGGACTCCTGGGCCATGGGTTATCTGCGCAACGAGCTGGGCTTCAACGGCGTGATCGTGACCGACTGGTGGCCCCTGTCGGCAACCAACGATCCCAATGAAGCGACCCTGGAAGGTGTTGTGCTGGCGGATCAGACCATTGAATGGCTGTATGCCCGCGCCATCGAGCTGGGCACCGACGTGTTCGGCACCCGCAGCTTCGACGATGCGCAGAGCACCGACGACATGAACGCGCGCGGCCTGAACAAGGGCGCGAACCATCCCTTCATCATTGCCAACGCTTTCACCGGCGGCACCATGGAAGAGATGGGCAACGTGGATGCCTATCATGAATCCACCGCCCGTATCCTGCGGTTCAAGTTCAACAAGAACTTGTTCGAGAATCCCTATCGTGTTGTCGAGGAAGCTCTCGCTACTGTTTCCTCCGCCGAATTCCAGGCCGAGCAGTGGGAGATCGTGACCAATGAAGACCTGCGTGCCGCCCGTCTGCCCGAGGAAGTGGAGCTGGCTGAGCAGCTGCAGGCCAAGTCCGCGGTCCTGATGAAGAACGACGGCGGCATCCTGCCGCTGGCCAAGGGCACCAAGGTCTACATCGAATCCAGCAGCCCCTCCACCCTGGACCACTATAAGGAGTATCTCGCGAAGTACGGCGAGATTGCGGAATCCATGGAAGATGCCGATGTTGTCATCGGTTACTACGGCAGCATCGATGACGCGGCCGAACTGCTGATCGAGGATACCCTCGACGAAGGCAAGCCGCTGGTCCTGACCCTCACCTCCAAGGCCAACGAGTTTGCCCTGACCAACGCCACCGCGCTGATCTACATGCCCTTCAGCCAGCAGCCCGACCACGGCTCCGGCGAAGCGGGCTTCATCTACGGCACCGAGCCCTGGGTCTATGCGGACATTCTGTTCGGTGAGCGCGAGCCCGAGGGCATCATCGTGAAGGAACAGGCCCGTAACAACATTGAGGAAGCCCTCCAGTGGAAGGACCTCGCGGGTGACCAGGGTGCGTCTCCCTATGTGCGCCTGCTCGTCCAGGCCCTGATGGAAGACGATACCGAGACCCATGCGGCTCCGAACAATTACGGCGATCCGCTGGTGATCTACAAGTACAGCATGCGGTACGGCCAAGCCGGCGACTTCAAGTACAGCTGCCTGATCCTGCCGCAGAGCGTGACGGAAGAAGAGACCGAAGACAGCTCCGGCAGCACGTCGGTTTCGACTGTTGTGAAGAACACGGCTAAGGCCGGCGAGCCCTTCACCGTGTACTGCCTGCTGCGCAACAACGGCGCCGATGACCTGACCATGGTCCAGGCCAAGGCGGACGGCGAAGTCGTGGCTGAGAAGCTCTACACCGTCCAGGGCGGATCCTGGCGCATTGTGCAGATCGACCTGACCCTTGAGGCGGGCGAGCACGAGATCGAGATCGGCGGCCTGACCGGCACGATCACGGTTGCCGAGTAATCCCAAACCATACCTGTGCGCCGCCTCCCGAAAGGGAGGCGGTGTTTCTTGTACAGGAAATTCTTATGATGTACATGATTTTCCAATCTTTGTGCTGAACAATCCTAATTCATTTTTGTTTACATGTGTTACCATTAAGGCAGGGAAATTTGCCCGTTTTACAATCGCTGTCCCAGACGGCAAGAGTTGCCGCCCCCTGGCGCAGCGAAACAAGAAAGGAGAACATGGTATGAAGAAACTGGCACTGTTGCTGGCCCTCATCATGCTGGCCACGACGACCCTCATCCCCGCGATGGCGGAAGAACCTGCAGGAGAACCGCCGGCTGAAGAAGAAGCGGGTGAGTCCGCGGGCGGCTCCGCGGGACAGCCTGCCGAGAACGCAGAAGAGGTTGCGTTCCTCAATTCACCCTGTGATTTCGCCCTGATCGAGGCAGACGAGGCGACCGGTCAGATCCGCCTGACCTATGATCCGACCATCACCGAAATCCTCGAAGTGGACGGCCTAAAGTTCAAGGATCTGAACAAGAACGGCACCCTGGACGTCTATGAGGACTGGCGCAAGACGACCGAAGAGCGCGCCTGGGACCTGATTGCACAGCTGGAGCCGCTGGAGGAAGCGGGCCTGCACATCTGCTCTCAGCCCGGCCTGAGCACCGCGCGCGAGACCATCAAGGACTTCAAGAACAACTGCATCCTGTTCAACCTGAACGGCGACCCCGTGACGGTTATCAACAATGTAAACCACATGCAGGCTGCGGCTGAGGCAGAGCGCCTGGGCATCCCGATGACCTTCTGCTCCGACCGTGAGTTCAACTCCTTCGGCGGCTATCTGGACAAGGCGCATGATGCCTTTGGCACCGCCAACGATCCCGAGCTGGCCTATCAGCTGGCTTACATCTATGGCCAGTCCATGGTTGCCGCAGGCATCCATGTGACCTTTGAGCCCTACGCCAACGAGATCGGCGCACAGTACGGCGAGAATCCCGAGCACATCGCGGCGATCGTCTCCCAGGAGATCAAGGGTCTGGAAGACGCCGGTTTTGCCAGCTGCACGAAGCACTGGATCGGCCGCGGCGGCGATGACGGCGGCTTCGACAAGGCGGCCAGCGTAGCCCAGAACTGGGAAAACTGGATGGTCGGCTGGAAGGCCGCCCTGGGCGCCGGCGCCGAGTGGGTCATGACCAACTGCGACGGCAAGGGCTTTGCCCATCAGTGCGACCCCAAGTGGGATTCCGAGACCATGGGTTATCTCCGTAACGTGCTGGGCTTCGACGGCGTGGTCGTCACCGACTGGTGGGCCCTGCGCGCGACCCAGTATGACGGCGTGACCGACCTCGAGGGCAACGTCCTGAAGGACCAGTCCTTCGAGTGGCTGCATGCCCGTGCCATCCAGCTGGGCACCGACGTGTTCGGCAACGGCTACATGAGCCATGAGACCGACCACGACAAGATCCTTGCCGGCCAGCTCGGCAACTTCCCGGATGTCATCGCCAAGGCTTACACCGACGGCGTGTTCGCGGAGCTGGACGCGGAGGACGAGTATCACTATTCCACCTTCCGTATCCTGCGGTTCAAGTTCGACAAGGGCCTGTTCGACAACCCCTACCGCGTGGTTGAAGAATCCCTGAAGATCATTGCTTCCCCCGAGTATCAGGCGGAGCAGTGGGAGATCCTGACCAACGAAGACCTGCGGCGTGCCCGCAATCCCGAGGAAGTCGAGCTGGCCGAGAAGCTGCAGGCCAAGTCCGCGGTCCTGATGAAGAATGAAGGCGGTGTCCTGCCGCTGGCCAAGGGCACCAAGGTCTACATCGAATCCAGCAGCCCCTCCACCCTGGATCACTATAAGGAATACATCGCCAAGTACGGCGAGGTTGTGGGAAGCATTGAAGAAGCCGATGTCGTCATCGGTTACTTCGGCAGCATTGACGACGCGGCCGAGCTGCTGGTCGAAGACGCGCAGGACGAAGGCAAGACGCTTGTCCTCACCCTGACCAGCAAGGCCACGGAGTATGCGCTGGTAAACGCCGACGCCGTGCTCTACATGCCCTACAGCCAGCAGCCTGACCACGGCTCTGCCCTGAACGGCTTCATCTATGGCACCGAGCCCTGGGTCTATGCGGACCTGCTGTTCGGCGAGCGCGAACCCGAAGGCATTATCCAGAAGGAGCAGGCCCGGAATGCTTCCGAGGACGCTGTCCAGTTCAAGGATCTCGCGGGCGACCAGGGCGCATCCCCCTATGTGCGCCTGCTCGTCCAGGGCCTGATGGAAGACGACACCGAGTATCATTCCTCCCCGAACAACTTCGGCGATCCGCTGGTGATGTACAAGTATAGCATGCGGTACGGCCAGGCCGGCGAGTTCAAGTACAGCTGCCTGATCCTGCCGCAGAGCGTGACCGAAGAGGAGACCGAAGGCAGCTCCGGCAGCACGCAGATCACCACCACCGTGAAGAATACGGCCAAGGCCGGCGAACCCTTCACCGTGTACTGCCTGCTGCGCAACAAGGGCGCGGATGACCTGGTCATGGTGCAGGCGAAGGCGGACGGCGAAGTCGTCGCCGAGAAGCTCTACACCCTATGCGGTGGCACCTGGCGTGTCGTGCAGATCGACCTGACGCTCGAGGCCGGTGAGCACGAGATCGAAATCGGCGGCCTGACCGGAACCATCACCGTCGGCGAATAATCCCTGAACCCAAACCAAACGCGCCGCCTCCTGTCACAAGGAGGCGGCGTTTTGTGCTTGAGGGATTATGCGATGACTGCAGTCAGCAGGGGAACATCAGCTGAACCACGGCGCCGTCCCGGTTTTCGATGTGCATGTGCATCGCACCCTGGCTGTAGTAATAGAGACGCTGGTAGGTGTTGGCCAGGCCGATGTGGCCGTCGGTGCCCATGACCGGGGCGTTGCCTTCTTCGATGCTCAGGAGCGCCGTCCGCAGCCGGATCAGCGCATCGGGGGAGAAGCCGGTCCCGTTGTCGCTGATCTCCAGGATCAGCTGGTGCGCTTCCTTCCGCCCGGTGATCGAAAGGCGGCGCTGCATGTTCTGGCCGTCGTAGCCGTGAATCAGGGCGTTTTCGACAATGGGCTGCAGAGTCAGCTTCGGGATCGTGACACCGGCGAGATCCTCGGGAATATCGATGGTGAAGTCCAGGTTTTCTTCGTAGCGGGCTTTGGCCAGGAGCAGGTAGTTGCGGGCGTTGGCGATCTCTTCCCGCAGGGTGGCGGTGCGGGAGCGGGTGTCGGTGGCATAGCGTAGCATGGAGGCGAACTGGTCGCAGATCTCGATGACATCCAGGTTCCCGCTTTCCATGGACTTGGCGCTGATGATATTCAATGTATTATAAACGAAATGCGGGTTGATCTGAGATTGCAGGGCGCTCAGACGGGCCTGCAGCGCACCTTCGCGCAGCATCATCTCGTTAGCGGCGCTGTCGCGCAGGCGCAGCATCATATCATTGTAAACATGCTCCAGTTTGTGGATCTCGGCGTCATCGGCGCGGGTCACGGTTTCGTTCAAGGAATGGATGGCTTCCGGATCGTTGCCGAGGACTTGCTCGATCGGGGTTTGCTCCACCTTTTTGGTGAACAGGCGAACGGATCTCGTCAGCCTGCGCGTGACCAGCACGATCAGTACAAAAGCCGGTACGGCGATCATCAGCGCAATGCGGATAAACCGGCCCAAAATCCCGCTGTTTCGTGCGTTGACTGATGGCATTTCGTCGATCAGGAACAGGTTAAGCCCCAGCTCTTCGCTGCGGAGACGCATCACATGATATTTTGTGTCAGAACCGTCCGGGGCCCATTCTGCGATCTCGTTCAGCGGCAGGGTCAGGGAGCAGTCGGCTCCCAAATCATCGGAAGCATAGTAGAGAGACCCGTCGTCAAAGACGACTCGGACGGAGCGATAATCGTCGGTCAGGATACTGAAAATTCCATCAAGTTCTTCAGCCTTCTCGCTGACCTCGATGTATCCGAGGTGGTTTCCGTGAAAGAACACGGCCCAGCCGAGGCCAAAGACCTGTGAGTCCCGTGTGGCGGACAGCAGGTCGTCGTGCAGGGGCATCAGCAGCGGGTCTTCCGGCTGTGTTTCCAATACTTCCGGTAGTTTCAGGGACCGGATCGCCTGTATGGCTTCTTCGCTGCCGCTAGTCATGGTGTTGTTGTCTTGGTTACTTGTAATAAAGCGTCCGTCGGAGGTGAAGAAAGTCATCCTGTAGAAACTTTCCACAAGCGGGGAGGTGTAGAGATACTGCAGGACCGAATTCCGGGCAGCGATGGCCATCTTGCTGTCACCGCTTTCATCCCGGTCGCGGACAAACTGGTTGAGGGTGGCCATCAGGGTTGGGCTTTCCAGCACTTCGTCAATGGCCAGCTTCATCATTCTGGTCTGCTGTTCCAGGGCCTTCAGCGATGCGGACCCCAGGCTTTCCATGCGGCTTTCTTCGAGGGCCGTGTCATAGGCGTCGGAACTTTCCCGGAACAGGCGTGTGGCGAGGATGGCAAAAAACGTGACGGCTGCGATCATCACCGCTGTAAAAATCAGGATCATTTTATAGCTGGTTTTCATGGCTTCACCGCCTTGCTGATGGGATGAAACGATTATACCACATCCGCGGAAAACCGGGAAGCCTGTTTTGAGATTCCGTTCTTCCGTGTGTTGGATCGTCGGGATATTTGTGCCGGATTTTCCTGATTTGAGGGTGGATGTTGGATTTTTGCAAAAAGGCGTATTGCATTTTTACCGCACGGGAATCCATGAGAAGGTATAATGATCTTGACCGTGGGAAAGAGGGCGATCTTTCCCTGTAAAACAAAAAAGGAGGACTGATCATTATGAAACGCGCCGTGAAGTGGATGAGCCTTGTTTTGGCTCTGGTAATGGCCCTGAGCCTGGCGGGCTCCGCTCTGGCCTATACCGACAAGAACCTGGAAGCCCCCAAAGCCGGTGAGGTCGTCATCGACGGCGATCTGAGCGAGTGGGACACCACCAAGTGCTTCAAGATCGACCATGAGGGTCAGATCATTGACCAGATCGAGCACTGGGACGGCGTCGAAGACTGCTCCATGGAAGTCTATGTGATGTGGGATGAGGAGAATCTCTACATCGCGATGAAGATCCTGGACGATACCCCCTATGTGTATCGTGAAGGCTTCCCGCTCGATGAGCTGGACGCTGTCATCTTCTTCCTGAGCACCGATCCCGAGGCGGATCCCGAGCGCACCGAGTACACCGCGACGGACTGGCGCATCGTGCAGTCCACCTACGGCTACAAGGGCGAGTTCGAGTTCTTCAACTACATCGACCGTGAAATGATCGCGGATCCCAAGGGCTGGGAGACCGCGGGCGAGTACGGCGACGAGCTGGTTTTCGACGACTATGAAGCGGCCATCGCCGACATCGACGGCGGCTATGTGTGGGAGAGCAAACTGCCCCTGCACAACCTGAGCAATGACCAGCTCGCGCAGCTGATCCCCGCTCCGGGCGTGACCATTGGTTTCGACGTTTCCATCCTCGACGTGGACCTGCCCTGTCCCGGCATCCACTCCCTGCGGATCCAGTTCTCCTCCGAGCAGGAGGGCCGCGACCGTACGCCCGCGGCGTATCCCGTGGACACCAATCCTTCCCTGTGGGCGACCCTGACCTTTGTGGAATAAGCTCGGGACAAATGATATCATATCATGGGAGGTAATCACGGATGAAGAGAATTGTAGCAATTCTGCTGGCCCTCGCGCTGGTTATGAGCTGCACGGTGGCCTTTGCAGCCAAAAACGAAAAGAAGAACGCCGATGATATGAACTTTGAGTTTATCATCGACGATGATTCCGCCACGGGTACGGTGAATGTGTATCACTGGTGGACAGCCGGCGGTGAAAAGGATGCCATTGAGAGCGTTGTTGCTCAGTTCGGCGATCTGTACACCGGAATCGAAGCCAAGTCCAACGCCATCCCGGGCGGCGCGGGCGGCGCGATGGTTATGAAGGTCAAGGTGCTGCAGCAGACCGGCAAGAGCCCGGAAGCCTTCCAGGCACACCCCGGCCAGGAGATCGAGCCCTACCTGCAGTCTGACCTGCTGCTCAAGCTGAACGCCATCTGGGAGTACGCGGATCTGGAAGAACGCGCCCTGCCCGGCCTGGTGGAAATGTGCACGGCTTCCGACGGCAACCATTATGTGGTGCCGATCGGTATTCACAAGACCAACATCATCCTTTACAACATTCACCTGTTTGAGGAACTCGGCGTGGAGATCCCGGATCACGAGGACATTACCTGGGACGAGTTCTGGGCGATCTGCGACGAGCTGGCCGCCAAGATGCCCGAGGGCACCTATCCGCTGGACCTGGGTGACCAGAAGGGCTGGCCGGCTTGCCAGGTGTTTGAGAACATCATGCTGGGCACCGATCCCCAGATCTATGAGGACTTCATCAACGGCAATTACAATGTGGACGATGTGACGAGGGTGCTGGAGACCTACACCCGCCTGATGGACTACGTGGCTCCGGACCATAACAGCCGCGACTGGTATCACACCACCGGCGCCATGGTCAGCGGCACCTGCGCCATGCAGATCATGGGCGCGTGGGCTCAGCCTCTGCTGACTAACATGGATCAGGTATACGGCGAGGACTACGGCGTATTCACCTTCCCGGGCACGGCCGGATGGTTCGGTATGTGCGTGGACGGCTTCGTGGTCAGCAATGACTCTGCCGACGTGGCCAGCGGTATTCGCTGGGCGTTCAGCGTCTGCACCCAGGATGTGCAGGAGTACTTCTCCGGCCTGAAAGAATCCATCTCCCCCTACATGGATACCCCGGACGATGTATACAATGAGCTGACCCTGCACTTCAAGGAGCAGCTGATGGACGAAGGCACCAAGGTTTATCCCAGCATCACCCATGGCACGGCCATGCCGTGGAGCGCTTCCACCAGCCTCCAGACCCAGATCCAGGAGTACGCAACTTCTACCAATCATGACGCGGCTTACTACGCAAACCGCATCGTGAATATTCTCCGGGAAGCCGGTGTGAAAGGAGATTGGGACCTTGTTGACTAAGAATATGAAGCGCATGCTGGCTGTTGTGCTTTCTCTGGCCATGATGGCCACCCTGACGGTGGGCCTTGCAGAGGAAGAAAAACTGGAACAGCCGGAACTGAATCCCCATGTGAAGTCCATCATTGAAGTTGACGGATATCAGTTCATTGACCTGAACAGCAACGGCGAACTGGATGTCTATGAGGACTGGCGTCTGGACGCGGAAACCCGCGCCGACGACCTGGTCGCCCAGATGACAGTCCGTGAAAAGATTGCCCAGATGCAGCATCCGACCTATCTGCCCCGTGCAGACGGCAAGATTGCTCCCTATCTGGAGAAGTACTGCACCGATTACGGCATCGGCATGCTGCTGATCCGTGAGCTGAACAGCGTGCAGACCGCTGCCGAGACCATGAACGCCGTGCAGGAGTATGCCGAGGCGAGCCGCCTGGGCGTTCCGGTACTGGTTTCCATGGACTCTGTCCACGGCCTGTCCTATGTCTCCGGCGCGACCGTTACCGGCCACAACCTGGCCTTGGCGGCGACCCGCGACGAGGAACTGGTCATCAAGCTGGCTGAAATGGCCCGCGAGGAACACATCGCCATCGGCGTCCGCATGACCCTGAGCCCTGAGTCCGACATTGCCTCCGAACCCCGCTGGGGCCGCGTCATGGAGACATTCGGCGAGGATCCCGAGCTGGTAACGTCGATGGTTCGCGCCCAGATTGTGGCTTTCCAGAACGGTACCGAGGGCGTCAACAAGGACGGCATCGTGGCCTGCATCAAGCACTTCCCCGGCGCCGGCCCTCAGATGGACGGCAAGGACACTTCCCCCATTGTGGCGGACGAGGAGACCCTGCAGATCCATCTGCAGCCATACTACGCCGCGATCGAAGTGAACGTTGGCAGCGTGATGCCTTACTATTCTGTGCCTCTGGCACTGGATATGGAAAACAGCGCCATCGGTTCCAAGGCTGCCCTGCAGGACCTGCTGCGTGAGCAGATGGGCTTCGAAGGCATCATCCAGACCGACTGGGGTATGATCTGGGCCATCCAGGAAGGCCTGGGCACCATGACCGGCGAAGAAGTCTCTGACGAAGAGGCCATCATCATCGGTGTCACCCAGAGCCGCGTGGACGGCATCGGCGGCGAGTCTATCCGCCTGATCGACCAGATGGAAGAACTGGTCGGCGAGGGCAAGATCGACGAGGAAATCATCACGGCTGCTGCCAAGCGCATCGTGAAAGCCAAGTTTGAGCTCGGCGTGTTCGAGAATCCCTATTGCGACGTGGAGTATGCTGTGTCCTTCGTCGGCAACGAAGAGCATACAGCCCTGAACCTCGAAGCCGCCCGTAAGGCGATGACCCTTCTCAAGAACGACGGCACCCTGCCGCTGACGGCGAATGCCGGCCAGACCATTCTGGTCTGCGGCCCCCGTGCCGGTGATATGGACTCCCTGGTTGGCGGCTGGTCTTCTTCTCAGGAAGGCCTGACCATCGCGGCCGCTGTTGCGGAATATGCGGGTGAGAACGACACGGTGACGTACATCTCTGATGATGTGACAGCGATTGCCGAGGCTGCGAAGACTGCGGACGTTGTGATCGTATCCGTGGGCGAGCCCAGCTATCAGCACGATCCGCCGTGGGGTTATGCGACGCTCGAGATCACGCCCTCTCAGCAGGAGATTCTCGAGGCCGTGAAGGCCAACACCAATGGCCTGATCATCACCGTGGTCACCGGCGGCCGTCCCTACATCCTGACCTGGTGCGACGAGAACACCAACGCGATTCTCGAAGCGTACTATCCGGGACAGCAGGGTGGCATCGCCATCGCGGAGACCCTGTTCGGCTTGAACAACCCCACTGGCAAGACCCCCCTGCAGTTCCCCCGGGATATGGACAGTGTCAACGATCAGTCCGGCGACGTGTCCTTCGACCTGGAGAACCCGCTGTATGAATACGGCTGGGGCCTGAGCTACGACGAATAATCAAACCGAATAAGAGCCCGCGCAGGCACGGGAAGCTGCGCCTGCGCGGGCTTTCTTGAGAGGGAGCGTTGCTCATGGATAAGTTACAGCAATTCTGGGACAACTTTTGTAAAATGACCTTTGAGGGCAAGGCTGCGTTCTGGGTTATTTTGGCTGCCATCTTGGTCGTGATTCTGGTTTATATCTTTGCCGAAAGGATAAAGGGAATCCTGAAGGGGAAGACAAAGCTTCTCCTTTTGATCCCTGTGGCAATTCTGGTTGGCGCGGTGCTGTTTTTCATCAATGCATGCCAGTATGTCCCTCTTACAGAGCGTTCGGCGGAGAATCCTGTTACCGCCTCAAATCCGGAAGGAAACAATCTGGCAGACTACAATCCCGAAGCCTACACCTGGGAGACGACGCGAGACAGGAAAGAAAACCTTCGGTACAAGGCGGACGTGAAGGACGTCAACGGGAATGCGTACGACCAAAAGTTTAACTTTGAAGAAATCTACGAACAGTTTTCCGTCGAGCAAAAATCTGAGCATGTGATTGAAGATTTCACGATCACAAGCTCGGACGGAGCTGCAACCATTGTCTTTGATCCGGACGGCAACTATGTGCTTTCTGCCCCGGGAAGCGGCGTTGAGGAAACAGGCCAGTACAGCTACAGCGAGGAAACAAAAACGTTGCTGGTGACAAGCGCCTCTGGCGAGACATTCAGCGCAAAAACACCGACGGGACAATTGAAATACACTGGCGACGGCTTTAGTTTTGCTTTTAAAGCCAGTGAGATCAAAAAGATCAAGGATGAGTGTGTAGCCACAGCAACCACGGAGTATGTTTCTCAGGAGTATGTGGCATCCAGCTATGACGGATATTACACGGATGAAGTCACAACGCTTACTTTCTATCCTGACGGAACCTATCGTTTCCTTGCGCAGGAAAGCCAGGCGGAAGAAACAGGAAAGTATATCTTCCGGGATGGCTGGCTGACGTTGGCAAATGTTTCTGAGTCAGGCGCTTTTTGGAAGAATGCGGGCCAGGGACCTCTTCGCTGGTTCATCATTGCGGTTGTGTTTGCGGTGGTACTGACGCTGGTGTTTGGGTTCAGCACAAAGATCAAGGCCTTCCTGAAGAGGCATCCCAAGATCTGGCTGCTGATCCCCGCTGCACTGTTGGTTTACTTCGTGTATGTTGCAATCGGATGGAATGTATGGACGTCTGTCTCTGACTGGCAGGACGGCAGTCAAACTGCCTCCTTTAACTGGAACAGCGACGCATGGAAATCGAAGGCATCCATTGAGAACATCAAGCTTGCGGAAAGAGAGAATGAAGACAAAAATGTGTTGATCCTGCTGTACAAGGCAGAGGATCTCGCGATTGACACTTACGAGTTCAAAATCAACTATACGTTGATCCAGCAAGAGACGGAAGCCGAAGAAGCGGAGCAAGGGACAGAATCAGCTGAAACTCTGAAGAAGGAAGTGCCGAGAACGGATTACTTCTTCATTCCTGTTTCTTCCTTCGAAGCAGCGGCAGGCAGCGGAGCTGATCGTGTCTATTACAGTGATAACGTCCGCGCTAAAATTGCTTTTGCAAAGGACGGATCTTTCACCTTCGAAACGGTGTCGGGTGAATATGAGGAAGAGGGTACCTATACCTGTGAGAATGGAAGCCTGATCCTGACAAGAACGACTCCTGAGGCGGAACCGGTCAATGCTCAAATCGGGCAAGCATCCTATTCGACAACCTTCGAGGTTAAGTCTGATACCTTCTCCTGCCCAATCAACTCTGATGAAGGAAAAGTGCTGGAAGAGACTACGTTCACCAGTGAGGATAATGCAAAGATTACCTTCAACACGGATCAGTCTTATACCTTTGAAGTCCCTGAGCATAGTTATACGGAAACGGGCGTGTATACATACCAGGTATGCAAAGATAACTATGAGTTATTCAAATACCTGACGGTTGCGAATGCCACAGGCGGTGAAGCCGCCGGGAAGTCGTTCGCCAGCGGCTTTACTCAGTACTCCAAGATGTTCACTGGCATGACCGGCGAAGAATTCTGGAATGCTGTGAAGAACACGCTTCTGCTGTTCCTGATCATTCCCATCTGCCTGTTGCTCGGTCTGGCGCTGGCAATGGTGATGGATCAGGGGCTGAAAGGAACTCCGGCATTTCGCACATTGATCCTGCTGCCCTTTGCCCTTTCATTCGTGGTCACGGGTCTGATCTGGCAGCAGATGTTCAACGGAAACAGCGGCATCATAGCGGAATTCTTCAAACTCTTTGGGGTCAATCTGGGGATCAACTGGACAAGCAACGAGCTTGTGATGGTATCCATCATGCTGGTGATGGTGTGGCAGTTCTCCGGCTATGTGGCGGTGATTTTCCTGGCGGCCATCAAGAATGTGCCCACGAATATCATCAATGCCGCCAAACTGGACGGCTCTTACATGCCAAGAATCTATTGGAAAATGATCCTTCCCCAGATGAAGGGTGCCATGGGCAGCTGCATTACGATCCTGGCCATGTATGCGCTTCGTTCCTTTGACCTCATTGTGTCTCTGGTGGGCTATACGAACAACGCCGCCACTACGCTGCCCATCATGATGTACAATGAAGCGTTCCAGAAGAACAATTTTGCTTACGCTGCGGCAATCAGCTGCTTCCTGCTGGCGTTGGTGCTTGTGCTGATTCTTCCGCTGACTTATGCGATGAACAGGAGGAAGAAGTAATATGCAAAATGAGATAAGCATGGAGCGCAGCAAGGCGGGCCAGGCGGCTCAAACCGTGCGGATCAAGCCCAAATGGCACATGACCGTGCTGCATATTGTCTACTACCTGATCATGATCCTCTTCCTGGTGTTCTATATGCTTCCTTTCTGGGGTGCCCTCGTATCATCCTTCAAGAGCAACACGGAAGCGATCAGTACCTCTCCCATTGCGCTCCCCCAAAACTTCTCCATGGAAGGCTACAGCGGCGCCATGGATCTGCTGACGGTATCCCTGCTCAACAGCCTTGTGGTCACAATCTTCGGCGCGGCGGGCTCCGTGTTTCTGGGTTCCATCTGCGCCTACGCCCTGGGCAAATGGCGGTTCAAGTTCAACAATCTTTTCTTCATCGCCCTGGTGGCGGCCACCTACCTGCCCTTCCAGGCCATCCTGATTCCATTGATGACGACGATGTCCAACTTTGGCCTGTATGATAATATCTGGGGCGTAGTCCTTGCCCACTCGGTCTTCGGTATGCCCATGTGCACCACAATGATGCGGGGCTACTACTCCGAGGTGCCGGACGCACTGATCAAACAGGCCATGATCGACGGAAACGGTATGTGGCAGATTTACCGCAAGATCGTGGTGCCCAACACTAAACTGGCGACGATCACCACCTTCGTGTTCCAATGCACGTCCATTTGGAATGAGATGCTCTTCGCGCTGGTTCTGGCCCAAAAGGACGGCAAATCGCCGCTGGCCACCATCGTGCTGAACGGCTTCGTGGGATCCACGGGCGTGGAGATCAACCAGTTGATGGCCGGTTCTATGATCCTGGCTCTGCCCATGCTGGTCATCTACATCTTCATGGGCAAGTACCTGATCAGCGGCCAGATGAGCGGCGCTGTGACAGCATCCTGACGAGGAGGAAGATAAGGAATGAAGAAACGTATTGTTTCCCTGCTGCTGGCCTGCCTGATGGTCCTGGCGCTCGCACCCGCGGCTGTTGCGGAAACGCCTGAACAGCCGGAACTCGTGGCGCGGGTCAAGGACATCATCGAGGTGGACGGCCTGCAGTTCAAGGACCTCAACGACAACGGCGAACTGGATCCCTATGAGGACTGGCGCCTGTCTCCCGAAGAGCGGGCGGACGATCTGCTCTCCAAGATGGATGCTTCCCAGATGGCAGCCCAGATGGTGCACCTGACGCTGGTCTCCAAGAAGGACAGCTGGTTCACCGGTGACAACGTGGGCTTCGCGCTGGTGTATGAGTACATCTTTGAGATGGATGAAGAAGACGAAGAAGACGAGGATGCCGTGGTCGTGACCAGCAGCGCGATGAACGCCGCTGTGAAAACCAACGAGATCCAGGAACTCTCCGAGAGCTCGGATCTGGGTATTCCGATTCTCTTCTCCATGGACACCGAGGCGGGTGCGGCCTTCGTCAAGGACGCCACCTTCCTCCCGGATGAGATCAACCTCGGCGCGGCAAATGACGAAGAAGTGACCGCCAAGTACTATCAGGTCCTCAAGGAAGAGCTCATGGCGATGGGCGTGCGCATGGCACTGTCCCCGGATGCCGACCTGATTACGGATCCCCGCTGGGGCCGCAACCAGGAGTGCTATTCCGAAGACGTGGAAGTCGTCAAGAACTTGATCAAGATCGCTGTCGAGACCCTGCAGGTCGGCAACAAGCTGACGGCCGACTCCGTGATG
>JAFZPI010000019.1 GCA_017552615.1 Clostridia bacterium | reverse complement strand
TCGAAGGAGTGTGTTTCCCCGATGAGAAAGAAGACATGTGTTGCCATGCTTCTCGCAGGCGGTCAGGGCAGCCGGCTCGGCATCCTGACCAAGCGGGTGGCCAAACCCGCCGTGCCCTATGGCGGCAAGTACAGGATCATCGACTTTCCCCTGTCCAACTGCACGAACAGCGGTATCGACACCGTGGGTGTTCTGACCCAGTATCAGCCGCTGGAGCTCAACGCCTACATCGGCAGCGGCGCCCCCTGGGACCTGGACCTGACCAACGGCGGCGTTTTCGTCCTGCCCCCCTACCAGAAAGGCAAGGTCGGCGAGTGGTACCGCGGCACGGCCAACGCCATTTACCAGAACATGGCCTTCATCGAGCAGTATCATCCGGATTATGTGCTGATCCTCTCCGGCGACCACATCTACAAGATGGACTACAACGCCATGCTCCAGCACCACATCCGCCACGGTGCTGACGCGACCATCGCGGTGCGCGAAGTCCCGTGGGATGAGGCTTCCCGCTTCGGCATCATGAACACCGACAGCGAGGACAACATCATCGAGTTTGAGGAGAAGCCCAAGAAGCCGAAGAGCAACAAGGCTTCCATGGGCGTGTACATCTTCACCTGGGAGAAACTCCGCAAATACCTGACCGAGGACGAGGCAGACAAGTCCTCCTCCAACGACTTCGGCAAGAACATCATCCCGAAGATGCTCGCAGAGAAGCAGGTACTTGTTGCCTATTCCTTCGAGGGGTACTGGAAGGATGTCGGGACCATCGAGAGTCTCTGGGAAGCCAACATGGACCTCCTGGCCACGCCGATGCCCATCGACCTGCACGACAAGAAGTGGCGCATCTTCGCCCGGAACCCGGGCTATGCGCCGCACTATATCGCCAAAGGCGCGACGATCTCTGACTCCCTGGTCACCGAGGGCACCGAGATCTACGGCCATGTGGAGCACTCCGTCATCTTCTCCGGTGTCACGGTGGAAGAGGGCGCTAAAGTTGTCGACGCGGTTGTCATGCCTGGTGCAGTCATCCGCCGCGGCGCGGTCGTCCGCCGTTCCATCATCGCGGAAGGCGCCGTGATCGGCGCGGGCTCCCTCGTGGGCGAAGAGACCGGCAATATCGCGGTCGTCGGCTATAACGTGGAACTGCCCGCCGGCGTATCCGTTTCTGCCGGCCAGCAAGTAGACGAATCTGTCACATTCTGAACCGGGCGTTTTGCTGAATCTGCAAAGAAAGAGGTTGGAAATCCATGAAAGACGTAATGGGTGTGATTTACACCGGTGAAAACGACGCCCGGCTGCGCGAGCTCACCATGACCCGCGCCATCGCCGCCCTGCCTGTGGCCGGCCGCTATCGCGTCATCGACTTCCTTGTCTCCTCCATGGTCAACGCCCGCATGCGCAATGTCGGCGTCATCATGCAGAAGAACTACCACTCCCTGATGGACCACCTGGGCTCCGGCAAGGAGTGGGATCTGCACGGCAAGAACGACGGCCTGTATCTCCTGCCGCCTTTCCTTACCCGCGAAAACGTGGGCGTATACAACGGCCTGCTCGACGCCCTCCGCAACAACACGAATTATCTGAGCCGCTCCCGCCAGGAATATGTGGTGCTCTCCGGCTCGAACTTCATCTACAACGCCCGGATGCGGGAATTCATCAAATTCCATCTCGACAGCGGCGCGGAGATCACCCTGATGTACACCAAGGATCCCTCCGTGCAGCGGGAAGAGTTCGGCACCTACATGAACGTGGCAGAAGACGGCCGGATCGTTGATCTCGAAAAGGATCCCACCAAGCCGAACAACGACGCCACCTTCATGGAAGTGGTGATCATGCGCCGCGACCTGCTCCGCCAGGTGGTGGACAAGGCAGTGGCCCACGGCTATCACGATTTGGTCCGCGACGTGCTCATGCCGATGGTGCAGACCGGCCAGGCCCGTGTCAACGCCTGGGAGCACAAGGGACCCGTCTGGCTGATCGACTCGGTGCAGGCCTTCTTCCGCTTCAACATGGACGTGCTGAACACGGAGACCCGTCAGGCCCTGTTCCCCGCCGACCTGCCCGTGTTCACCAAGGTCCGTGACGAGATGCCCGCGCGCTACGGCGAGGATGTAACTTGCGTTAACTCCCTGGTGGCCGACGGCTGCATCATCGAGGGCACGGTGGAGAACTCTGTCCTGTTCCGCGGCGTGCGCATCGCGCCTGATGCCCACGTGAAAAACTGCATCATCATGCAGGATGGCCAGGTACACTCCGGCGCCTACATCGAGAACTGCATCCTCGACAAGCAGGCTGTCATCAAGCGCAACGCCCGCCTCATCGGGCCGGACGCCTATCCCATTGTCATCGCCAAGAATGTTGTAATATGAAAAAACCAGCCGCGCCGTCCATGCTGACGGCGCGGCCGTTTCCGCTGTGGTATCAATACTTTTCGGAGAGGAAGATAGTCCATGAAGATACTCTTTACCGCAAGCGAATGCGTACCCTTCGTCAAGACCGGCGGCCTGGCCGACGTGGTGGGCGCTCTGGCACCCGTGCTGGCCAAACAGGGCCATGACGTCCGCGTGATGATTCCCCTCTACGCCCATATTCCCCAGACCTATGTGGCGCGGATGGAGCACGTGACGGATTTCGAGGTCCAGCTCGGCTGGCGCAGGCAGTACTGCGGCATCGAAAAGCTGGAGGACAGCGGTGTCACCTGGTACTTCATCGACAACAAGTTTTACTTCGGCCGTTCCTATATCTACGGTATGGGCGGCGATGAGTACGAACGCTTCGGTTTCTTCTGCCGCGGCGTCCTGAACGCCCTCCCGCTGATCGGCTTCCAGCCGGATGTCATCCACGCCCACGACTGGCAGAGCGGTATGGTGCCCGCCCTGCACAAGATCCAGTATGCCCACCTGCCCTTCTACATGGGCATCAAGGATATCTTCACGATCCATAACCTGCAGTACCAGGGCATTTTCGGGATCAAGGAAGTGCAGGACGTGCTGGGCCTCGGCGACACGCTGTGGACCAACGACAAGCTCGAGTGCTTCGGCTGCGCGAACTTCCTGAAGGCCGCACTCGTCTATGCCGACCTGATTACCACCGTGAGCCCTTCCTACGCCGAAGAGATCCAGACCGCCTACTACGGCGAGCGCCTTGACGGCCTGCTCCGAGCCCGGAGGCACCAGCTCTACGGCGTGCTGAACGGCCTGGATGTTGAAGACTACAATCCCGCCACCGATCCCTTCATTGCGGCGGACTATACGCCTGAAAACATCGCCGGCAAAGCAGAGTGCAAGCGTGCTCTCCAGGAAGAACTGGGCCTGGATGTCGACCCGAATATCCCGATCGTCGGCATGGTCGGCCGCCTCAGCAACCAGAAGGGCCTGGATCTGGTGGACTACATCATCGCCGACCTGATGGCGGAGAAAGTACAGCTTGTGGTCCTCGGCATGGGCGAAAGCCGTTATGTGAACCTCTTCTCCTGGGCCGAAGGTGAATACCGCGGCCGCGTCGCCGCCCGGTTCACGATGGACAGCGGCCTGGCACACAGGATTTACGCCGGCTGCGACATGTTCCTGATGCCAAGCCAGTTCGAACCCTGCGGCCTGAGCCAGATGATCGCCATGCGCTACGGCACTGTACCGATCGTCCGCGAGACCGGCGGCCTCCGCGACACTGTGCTGAGTTACAACGAGTTCACCGGCGAAGGCAATGGCTTCACCTTCTTCAATTACAATGCCCACGATATGCTGCATGTGATCCAACGGGCCATGAAGTATTACCACGATGAGCCCGAGATCTGGCGTACTCTCCAGGAACGCGGCATGAACGGAGACTACACCTGGGACCGCAGTGCCGCCAAGTATGTGGAACTCTACAGAGGCATGCTCGGCGAGACCGCCTTGCGCGATCCATCCGAACCGGACTGATCCTTCTGCTTCGAACAATCAAAACCACCAGCATCAGAGCTGGTGGTTTTGTTTATGGGTATGATAGGCTATAAGGAGACTCAAGGATTTATTTTTCTTCTATCACGGCGTTTTCCCGTCTCTCCCGCAATGCCTTCGCGACTTCCGGATACTTCTTATCAAGATCATACGCAAACATGATCCCGAACGAAGCCAGTAAAACAATGCCAGGGATCCAGGTGTATACGGAGATCAGCGCATTGAGGCCGCCCGCCTCCTGGACTTCGGAACCGGCAACAAAACCGCCGGCGGCAAATACAAGGCCCATCAGTCCGGTGCCGAGGCCCATGCCGAATTTCCCCATGCACTGCAGCATGGCGGTACCGAGACCGGCTGTCCGTATGCCGGACCGGTACTCTCCCCAGTCGATCGCATCGGCGCACATGGCGTACATCATTGAAGAAGTCGCACCTAAGGCAAGGCCTTTTATAACGTTAAGCCCCATCAGAACCGGCAGGTTATCCGTAACCAGACGGCTCATAAAGAAGGCCAGTGACATGAGCAAAATGCCTGTCTGGTAAATTAATCGTTTTGGAAAGCGCTTGAGCAGCCACGGGACGATGAAGACCAGACCCAGCACCATAGCGATCGTGGTCGCGTTCGTGATAGCGCTGGTCGCGTCCGTGTTGTGGAGGATGAATTTTGCATAGTAAACCGATGAGCTTCCGAACAGTACGTTGGAGACAAAGGTACACAGGGTTGCCGCAAGGACAATCAGCAGGTACCGGTTGCGTCCGATGCTGCGCAGCGCCTCAGAAATCCTGGGCTGCTGCGTTCCGGATGCGTTCGAACTGCCGACACGTTCTTTTGTGCTGAAAAAGGTTACCAGCGCCAGGCCAAAGGCAGCTGTGCCGAGGATCACCATCGCGTTTGTCCACCCGGCTTGGCAAGTTTTCGTTCCGTCGCCAAGGCCTTGTACGAGGGAGAACATGGCGGTATTGATGAATACCAGCGCGGAGTAGGCGAAGATCAGCCGGATCACGGCGAGCCGACTGCGCTCCATCGAGTCGTCCGTCAAGAAATTGTGCATGCTGGAATAGGGCACGTTCAATCCCGTATAGCAAACCGAGGTCGTCAGGTTATAGGCGACAAAAATCCAAACCAGCTTTCCGGTCGCGGAAAGCGTATCCGGCACGGAGAATAACAGAACTGCACTGACAGCCAGGGGCAGGCCCATGGTCAGCAGGTACGGACGGACCTTCCCGAAGCGCGTATGCGTGCGCTCGATAATAAAGCCCATCACAATGTCCGTGATACCGTCGATCATTTTGGAGAAAAAGATGATGGTGATGGCAGCGCCTTCCTCCACACCGGCCACATCCGTGAAATAAAACAGCAGATAAACGGAGATCGTCTGCCAGATCAGGCAGCTCGCGAAATCTCCGAGCGCATAACCAACTTTTTCCCGAATCCCAAGCGGTTTCATTATCCATAATCTCCCGAGTTCTTTGCAAGATACCGGGTTCCGTCCCATCTGGGGCAGAACCCGGTATCAACAAGTTCAACTGTACATCTTTTCCTTTGCGGCTTTCCGCCGAAAGTAGAAGACCACGCCTCCGGCAATCAGCACGCCCAGGGTGATCCATAGCCAGATCGGTACATCCAGGATATTGAAGCACCGGACCCGGATCCACATCCGGTTGATGATCTCACTCTGGTCGGCATCGAAGTATACCATGATCGAAGCCCGTCGGATAACCTCTTCGGAGGGATACTGGGCAGAAAGCTGGCGGTTCAGCTGTTCTGCCGGAACGGTCAGCACATAGTCCTCACTGTGTTCTCCCATTCCGAGGAAGAAATAGCTCAGGTCATACTCGACTGTTGCTTCCTCTTCTTCTGCCCCTTCTTCGTTTTCTTCTACGACATCCTCTTCGTTGTCAGGCTCTTCGACTTCCTCTTCGTCTTCCGCCACATCTTCCTCCGCGCCGTAGTTCCAGTCGAGGTACTCGAAAATCCTCTCATCCTCGCCGCCGGATATCGCGGAAGTGTACCCGATGTAATACATATTGCGGATGACACTCTCCGGCATCGAGATAAAGTTGATAAACGCCTCGGCTGCCTGCTGCTTCGCAGGGTCCTGGGCGATGCCGGCTTTCAGCATGATCCATCCGTCGAAATAGATATTCGTGCTTTCCTTCGGGACCGCGAAGTTGAGGGTATAGTCGTCTTCCTCCGCCTGGTCCATGGTGTAGACCGCATCGCCGGACCACTGGTAATTCGCGACGACCTTGCCGGTGATCATATCCGCCTTGCCGGAGTCCGTTTCAAAGGAATACAGGTTGTCCTTGGTGTCCTGCAGGTAGTCCTGCACCCGCGCGACCGTTTCCTCCGTGACGTCGTTCATCTCGTCCTGCAGGCGCAGCGCGTAGTCATCTGCTCCGGTGAATTCCTCCGAGGTCAGAAGGTCCGATTTCAGCGCGCCGACCGCCGCGAAGTAGGTGTCGCGCACGTTGTCCTTCATTGTGATCTGCCGTTTGTAATCGCTGTTCTGCATCAGCTGCCAAGTGGAGGCATCCTCCTCGCTGACGACCTCCGGGTTGTACACGAAGCCCGTGATGCCCCACATATACCCGGCCGCGCACTTGTCCCAGCTCACACCGTTGATCTCGTGGTTTTCAAAGATGCTCCGGATATAGGGGGATACGCCCCGGATGTAATAGTTGTTCTCATCCTCTTCGTCGAAGAACGCCTCTGACAGCGGCTGAACCATGTCCTCCGCCATCAGCTTCATGATCATGTATTCAGAAGGGCACACCAGATCGTACACATCGCCGATGGTCAGCATATTGTAAAGGTCTTCGTTCGTTCCGAAGGTAGAGTACTCCACCTTGACCTTCTTTCCGTAGTTCTCTTCATACCAGATCTCGAAATCTTCTACCAGGGAGTTTTCACCGAAGATGTCACCGCTCTCCAAGTCGATGACTTCGTCATCTTCCCATCCGCCCAGGTCGATATACTCTTCCCAGTTGCAGATGCGGAGCGTCACGGTTTCCTCATCCGCAGAGGCGGGAAAGAACGGGCAGAATACGGCTGTCAGCAAAACCGCCAGCAGAACCGCCGAGGCAAAACGCAGCTTCTTCATTTATGCCTTCGCCTCCTTCTGCTCCCTCTTTTTGCTGTTGAGGTTCATCACCAGCACCAGCACGATCACCAGCACGAAGATCAGCGTCGACAGCGCCCACAGTGCGGTCTTGATATCCGTCTGGGAGCCTTTTGTCGCGTTTACAACATAGGTGCTGATCGTGTCGAAGGTCGCGGGCTTGGTGTAGGTCGCGATGAAGTAGTCATCCAGGGATAGTGTGATTGCCAGCATGAAGCCGGTGACCATACCGGAGAGGATCTGGGGGATCACGACCTTCATCAGCGCGGTCCGCGGTTTCGCGCCGAGATCCAGCGCGGCCTCGTACAGGGCCGGGTCCATCTGCTTCAGCTTTGGAATCACCGAGAGGTAGACAAACGGCGCGCAAAGCGTCACATGTCCGATCACCAGCGGGATGTAGGTGTCCTTGGGAATTCCGAAGACAACTACCAGCAGGATGCACAGGGAGAAGCCCGTCACCACGTCCGCATTGATGACCGGGATCTGGTTCACCGTGGACATAATGGAGCTCGTCCGCTTCTTGGAATAGAAGGCCCCGACGGCACCCAGTGTGCCGAGCAGCGTCGCAAGTACGGCAGATCCCAGCGCCAGCAGAAGTGTCCCGACGATCATGCTCCGCAGCTCGTCCGTCGTGAAGAGTGTTTCGTAGTTCTTGAAGGTAAAGGATCGGATCGCACCGATCTGCGTCGAGTCTGTGAAGCTGTACAGCGCCAGCATCAGGATTGGTACGTACAGAAACAGCAGGACCAGCACGGGAACCAAAATGCGTCTGAACTTTTTCACAGCAGCGCACCTCCTGTCCTCGCATCATCCTCGCCGCTGTCCGTCAGCAGCGTGAAAACGCAGATAATGCCAAGCAGCACCAAGGCGATCATACTGCCGCCGTGCCAGTTGTATGCGGCGAAATAACTGCCAATCAGGCTGCCCATGATGTAGGTGCTGTTGTACAGCATGTCCAGGACGACATAGTTCGTCATCGCCGGCAAAAAGACCATCGAGATCCCGCTGACAACGCCCGGCAGGCTCAGCGGTACCGTAACCTTCAGGAAAGCGCCACGCTCATTGGCACCCAGGTCCCGTGCAGCTTCGGTCAGCGAATGGTCCAGCTTCACGATCGTGTTATAGATCGGCAGGATCATGAACGGCAGGAAGTCATAGGTCATACCCAGGACGGAGTTCAGGAAGGGATAGTAGGCCAGGTTGCCCTCGATCAGCGTCAGGATCTCCTTCAGCGCCGTGATGCGCAGGGAGAAGTTGATCCACATCGGCGTCACGAAGATCATGATGATCACGCTCTTGGCCTTCAGCTTGCTCGTAGCCAGAATATAGGCCACCGGGTAAGCGATCAGAAGGCAGACCACCGTCGTCGTCAGCGCAATTGCAAGGCTGTAGAACAGCGTTCCCAGTGTGTTCGGGTCCGTAAAGAAGTCCGTCAGGTTCCTCAGCGTGAAGACGCCCTGTCCATTCGTGAACGCGTAATAGAACAGTACGATCATCGGCGCGACAACGAACAGGGTCAGAAACACGCCATAAGGGATACCCAGCGTTTTTCTGGAAAACTTCATCAGCGTATCCCCCTTACTTCTTCACGGAGAAGCGCATTTTGTCAGAAGGCAGGATCAGTCCGACACGGTCACCCATGTTCCACAGGTACTCATCGTACACGATAAAGTCCTGGCCGATCTCCGTGTTCACCACATAGCTGTAGTGATCGCCCGCGTAGAACAGATTGCTGATCGTGCCTTCCACCAAGACCTGTTCGTCATCGACATCGTCGGTCATGCGGATGTCTTCCGGCTCGATCGTGCAGAAGACATGGATCTTGTCGGGGTCGATGACCTCACCGTTCTCATTGATCAGCTCATGGTTCTCATTCCGGTGGCTGCCCTTGATCAGTTGGGTAAGGCTGGTGTCCAATTCCTGTCCGTTGAACTCCAGGCGGTGGCGCTTGTTCATGTCCACCGGGAAGATATTGGTGTCGTCCTCGGCAATCATGATATGGATGCCGTCCGGTTCCACCTTCATCCCGACTTCGCTGCCGACATCCGCGGATTTCGTGCTCTGGATGACAACCTCATACCGGCCGCTTTCCACCGTGATCTCATAATGGATGCCCTTGAAAATGACGGAAGTCACTTTCCCGCGAATCTGGCCTTCCTTCGTTGGAACGACCTCGATATCCTCCGGGCGTACGACCGCGGTAATCCGGGTTCCCTCGGGCACGTCGTCCACACACCTGAATTCGCCGCCGGCAAAGCGCGCCGTCATGCTCCCTGTCATGATGCCGTTGAAAATATTGCTGTCACCGATAAAGTCCGCGACAAACGCGTTCTGCGGCTCGTTGTAAATATCCTCCGGCGTGCCGATCTGCTGGATCTTGCCCTCATTCATGACGACGATCTTGTCGGACATCGTCAGGGCTTCTTCCTGGTCGTGGGTCACATAGATGAAGGTGATCCCAAGCTCATCATGCATGGCCTTGAGTTCAAGCTGCATTTCCTTGCGCATCTTGAGATCCAGTGCACCCAGCGGCTCGTCGAGCAGCAGGATTTCAGGCTCATTTACCAGCGCTCGCGCAATTGCCACGCGCTGTTGCTGGCCGCCGGACAGGGTGGAAACGGAACGCTTCTCAAAGCCTTCCAGGTCCACAAGCTCCAGCACCTTCTTGACCTTTTTTTTGATCTCTTCTTTCGGGAGTTTTTTCAACTTGAGTCCAAACGCGATGTTGTCAAAAATGTTCATGTGCGGGAACAGCGCATAGCGCTGGAACACCGTGTTGATCGGACGCTCGTTCGGCGGCAGTTTTGAAATCTCTTTTCCGTCGAGGAGGATCTGGCCTTCCGTTGGCAGGTCAAATCCAGCGATCATGCGCAGGGTCGTGGTTTTGCCGCAGCCGGACGGACCAAGGAACGTGACGAATTCGCCGCGTTTCACTTCAAGATTGAAATCCTCTACCGCTTTGAACCCGTCGGCGAAAGTCCGGGAAATGCTTTTCAGCTCGATAATGTTCTCGGTGTTTTCCATCGTAAGGATCTCCCTTCTATCATTTCAGGTAATCATCTCTGTTCTCTCAAAAACTTGGAGGTGTGGACACCCACAGCACCCTGGCCTTGCTCTTTCCCGCGTTAACCAGCCGGTGCGACTGGCGCGGGTGGAGGCAGAAGCTGCACCCGGTTTTCAGGCGCGTCTTTTGCTCTCCAAGCACCAGCCAGATGCTCCCGGAAAGCACATAGCCGAATTCCTCGCCTTCGCCCGGAGGCATGTCATAGCTCTCTCCGCCCTCCCCCAGTTCGACCAGGATCGGTTCCATGTCGTTTTTCTGGGCATCGGGAACCAGCCAGGTGATGGACCCACGGAGGGTCTCGGTGTCTTCCTTGACAAACATGTCCTGAGGCGCGAAGACCGTTTTCTCGCTACCCTTCTCGGCAAAGAAATCCGCGAGGGTCACGCCGAGGCATTCAAGCATATCGGTGAGCGTCGCGATCGAAGGCGACGCCAGGTTGCGCTCCACCTGCGAGATAAAGCCCTTGCTGAGCTCGCAGCGATCCGCCATCTCCTCTTGGGTCAGCCCGCGTACCTGCCGGAGCTGCCGAAGCTTTTCTCCTATATCCATCCGGACCCCCCTTTATCGGTTTAGTAATAGTAAACCATTGAGTACAGGCCTGAGTTTAGAATCACTAAACAAGCAAGCGAATTGTATTAAACCATAGCGCGATACCAATGTCAATAGAAAAAACGGGAATCTTTATGAAGAATTGATTACAGAAAACAAGCCGGTTTTCAATTACAGAAAAATGCGGTCAGGGTTTCATGCCCCAACCGCACGCGAATCACATAAGAAGGATTACTTCTTCTTTTCCTTGTCCTTGACCTTATCCTTTTCTTTGGCCTTTTCACGTCCGAACTGCATGGCGGCCTGATCGTCCAGGATCATGTCAAGCTTATGGTCCAGGCTGTTCAGGCGACGGCTGAGGACGGCGTCGGCTTCTTCCCGCTGCTGGGCCGCCATGGCGGCTTCACCAAGCGCCGTGAGAGCAAGGCACATAAACCAGGACAGGAAGAATCCGCCCACGATGGACAGGATGCCTACCAGTACATTGGGCTCTTCGCCGGTGAAATTGACGATGCCGAACGCAATGCTCCCCAGCACCATGAGCACAAATAAGACCCTCGCGATAATCTTCAGCTTGACACCGCTGTTGCTGAACATACTTTTCCTCCTCCCCCATGGGGTTCTTTCACACTAAAGATAACACAACCAGTTGTCCTTGTCCATAGGGAATGCGGTTTATTCTTCTGCCTTCTCTTCCTTCACAAGCGCAATGTGCAGCTCGTCAAGCTGCTTCTGCTCAACTTCGGAAGGCGCGCCCATCAGCAGGTCCTGGGCGTTCTTGTTCATCGGGAAGGGAATGACTTCGCGGATGGAATCCTCACCCGCCAGGAGCATGACCATGCGGTCCACACCGGGAGCGATACCTGCATGCGGCGGCGCGCCGTAGCAGAACGCGTTGTACATGGCCGGGAACTTGGCCTTTACGTCCTCCTCACCGAGGCGGACGAGCTTGAAGGCCTCGATCATGATTTCGGGGTCATGGTTCCGGACCGCGCCGGAGGAGAGTTCCACGCCGTTGCAAACCAGGTCATACTGGAAAGCCATAATGGTAAGCGGATCGACCTCCCCGGCCGCGGCTTTCTGCAGGATCTCAAGTCCGCCGTTGGGCATCGAGAAAGGATTGTGGCAGAACTCGAGCTCGCCGCTCTCCTCGCCGATCTCGTACATCGGGAAGTCCACGATCCAGCAGAAGGCGTACTGTTCCGCGTCCATGTGGTTCGGGCAAAGGAGTCCCAGTTGCTTGACGAGGACGCCGGCGGTCTTCTGTGCCGCTCCGAGTTTCCCGGCGGAAAGGCCTACAAAGGTATTCGGCTTCAGGTTCAGGGTTGCAATGACCTGATCTTTGCGTTCCTGCAGGAACTTTGCGATACCGCCCACGATCTCGCCTTTCTCATCCAGGCGGAACCAATAGGGCTTGGCACCTGATACGACTTCAACATCCGCACAGAGCTTATCGATCTGCTTGCGGGTAGCGGTCATATCGGAGACGACAACCGCCTTGACCGTGTTTCCTTCGAAAGGCCCGAAACCACAACCGTCCATCAGGCCTGTCACGTCCTGTACGGTCAGGTCGATGCGCAGATCCGGCTTGTCAGTGCCGTAGGTCTCCATGGCTTCCAGATAGGGAATCCGCTTAAACAGCGCGGAGGAAGCTCGATTATACTTTCCGTACTTCGCGAAGATCGGCGGGAGTACGTCTTCACAGATCGCGAATACGTCCTCCTGGGATGCGAAGGACATCTCCATATCGAGCTGGTAGAACTCGCCGGGAGAGCGGTCGCCGCGCGCGTCCTCATCGCGGAAGCAGGGCGCAATCTGGAAATAGCGGTCGATACCAGAGGTCATCAGCAGTTGCTTGAACTGCTGGGGAGCCTGGGGCAGCGCGTAGAATTTGCCCGGATGTTTACGGGCCGGAACGAGATAGTCACGCGCGCCTTCCGGCGAAGAGGCCGTCAGGATCGGTGTGGTGATCTCCAGGAAATCATGGGCGATCATTGCCTGACGAAGCGCCGCCACGACATTGCAGCGCAGGACGATGTTCTTCTTCACGTCCGGGTTGCGCAGGTCGAGATAACGATACTTCAGGCGCAGGGCCTCGTCGGCTTCCCGGCTGCGGTTCACCTGGAAGGGTAGCTGGTTGTAGCGGCAGCGGCCGAGGACTTCCAGCTTCTCCGGGACTACTTCAATATCTCCGGTGGGGATCTTCGGGTTCTTGCTGTCGCGCTCCCGGACCGTGCCGGTCACCGCGATCGTAGACTCCTTGTTCAGCGCACGGAAAGCGGCAATCATGTCCTCGGTCTCGAGGACGAGCTGAGTGGTGCCGTAAAAGTCGCGCAGGATAGCAAAGCAAAGGCTGCCGGAAACTTCGCGCACGTTCTCCAGCCAGCCGCAGAGTTTCACAGACTTGCCTGCGTCCGTGAGGCGGAGTTCATTACAGGTATGGGTACGGTTTTGCATGGGTCAGACTTCCTCTCTCAGATCGTTCCGGATCAGATCAGCTTCAGGATCACCGCGGTCAGGATGCCCAGCACCGAAAGCGCCAGGGAGAAGGCCAGCATGATCTTCATGGTTTTTGCGGCTTTGGCTGTCTCCTCCATCTTCTGGTACAGGCGATAGGTCATGAGGAGCTGCTGCTGGCTGGCATCCAGGTCCTGCTTATAGCCCGTGGTCTTCGTATAGGTCCGAGTATAGAAATCATAAGTGACGCCTTCCGGGAGCGGCTTTCCGTCCTGAGTCAATCGATCGAACTCCTCCGCCTCAGCGGCCGTGCAGGGCTCAACCCGGTTGATCAACAGCAGTTTGCCCATCTGGGTGAGGTCGTCATAGGCAGCTTGGATACGCTTCATGAAGTTCATCTCCAATCTGTGAGGGTCTGGGCCGCTTCCGTCACGGGAACGGTGCGCTCCTCACGGGTCGTCATGTTCTTGAGCTTTACAGAATTCGAAGCGGCTTCCTCGTCGCCGATCGTCGCAGTAAAGGCAGCCTGCATCTTGTTCGCATACTTGAACTGTGCCTTAAGCGATCGCCCGCAGTGATCCATGTCGGCTTTCAGGCCCGCAATGCGGAGCTTCTCCACCAGATCAAAAGCTTTCATCTCGTGCCCGCCCATCCAGGTTACAAACACATCGTAGACGTCCGGCTTCGGAAGTTCGATCCCCTCGCCGTCCAGGAGCATCAGCACGCGTTCGATGCCCATTCCAAATCCAACCGCGGGCAGCGGATCGCCGCCCAGTTCCTCGACCAGGTTGTCATAGCGTCCTCCGCCGCAAACGGTCAGGTTGCCCTGAGGCGTCTTCGTGATCAGTTCAAACACGGTCTTCGTGTAATAATCCAACCCGCGGACGATCCGGCTGTCGATAGCATATGGGATCCCGCTGACCTTCAGGCATTCCTGGAGCTTCTCGAAGTGCGCTTTGCAGTCATCACAGAGGCAGTCCAGCATGGACGGCGCGTCCTTCACCTGCTCCTGGCAGGTCGGCACCTTGCAGTCCAGCACGCGCAGAGGGTTGCGCTCAAAGCGGTTCTTGCAGTCCGCGCAGAGGTTTTCCACCTTGCCCGCCAGGAATTCCTTCAGCTTTGCGTGATAGGCCGGACGGCACTTCGGGCAGCCGATGGAATTGATGTTCACGGAGAGGTTGCTGATGCCGAGACCGCTCAGCAGGCGGTACGCCAGTAGGATCAGCTCCGCATCTACCGTCGCGTCCGCCGCGCCGAAGCACTCCACGCCGAACTGGTGGTGCTCACGCAGGCGCCCGGACTGAGGCGCCTCATAGCGGAAGATCGGCGCATTGAGATAGTACATCTTGCAGGGCAGGGTATCGGCATACAGATTATGCTCGAGCAAAAGCCTCACAGCTCCTGCTGTTCCTTCAGGTTTCAGTGTGATCGAACGATCACCCTTATCCTTGAAGGTGTACATTTCTTTTTGCACGATGTCCGTTGTATCGCCGACACCGCGCAGGAAAAGCTCGGTGTGCTCAAACACCGGTGTCCGGGCTTCACGGTATCCGGCCTGCGCCGCGGCCTGGCGCATTTTTGCTTCAACGTACTGCCAGCGGTAGCTCTCTACCGGGAGAACATCTTTGGTGCCTCTGGGGGCTTGGGTCAGCATAAGCAGCCTCCTCGTTTATCGCTGCAGCGGGAAATCTGCCCACTGCTCCTGGTCACAGGGATCAGGTGTTAAGAAAGTAACCGTGATCCAGTTCTGCATCAGCAGACCAAGATCTTTATCCGGTTCAGGGTTGGTTTCGACTTCCATGGGTTTGAGCCAATAGGTGATGTCGCCTCTCGGGCCGTCATAGCGGGTGTAGCTGTCTTTGTACATCAGTTTTGAGATCCCGCAGACCTTCGCGCCTTTCAATTCATCCACATGGCAGCACGGTGCGTTGAGATTGCATACGCTCTGAGGCGGATACGTTCTCTCTCCGATGACCATCATTTCGGCTGTCCGAACGGCATAATCAGCAAAGAACTCCCGCATGTCCTCCGGCGTATGGGGTTCCATGGAAACAGCCAGAGACGGATAGCCGGCAAATGCTGCTTCACGCGCAGCACCGACCGTGCCGCTGACATAAGTCGCCAGTCCAATGTTGTACCCGAAGTTGATCCCGCTGAGAACAGCGTCCACCCGGTCACCGGCGAGACTCATGAAACCCAGCCGGCAACAGTCTACAGGCGTTCCGCGAACCCGATAGGCTTTCTCCGCACCGGGTATACTGTCCTCCCGGACCCACAGCGGATGAAACACCGAGAAGGCATGAGACTTGCCGCTCTGCTGTTCCTCCGGAGCGGATACTGTGACCCGGTGGCCCCGTGAAGCAGCAGCACAGCACAGCAGGCGCAGTTCCGGACTGTCAAATCCGTCATCGTTGGTCAGAAGAAAGTGCATCGATGTCCTCCGTTATCCCAGGTATTCCTTGCCACCCATGTAAGGACGCAAAACCTCAGGCACGCGGACGCGGCCGTCAGCCTGGAGATTGTTTTCGAGGAAAGCGATCAGCATGCGGGGCGGAGCGACGCAGGTGTTGTTGAGCGTATGGGCAAGATACTTCTTGCCGTCCGCACCCTTGACACGGATCTGCAGGCGGCGGGCCTGGGCATCGCCAAGGTTCGAGCAGGAGCCGACTTCGAAGTACTTCTGCTGGCGGGGGCTCCAGGCCTCCACATCCAGGGACTTGACCTTCAGGTCAGCCAGATCGCCGGAGCAGCACTCGAGCGTGCGGACCGGAATGTCCATGGAGCGGAAGAAGTCAACCGTGTTTTGCCAGAGGCGATCAAACCACATGGGACTGTCCTCAGGCTTGCAGACCACGATCATCTCCTGCTTCTCAAACTGGTGGATGCGGTAGACGCCGCGCTCCTCGATGCCGTGCGCGCCAACTTCCTTGCGGAAGCAGGGGCTGTAGCTGGTCAGGGTCTGGGGCAGCTGGCTCTCGTCCAGCATCGTGTCGATAAATTTACCAATCATCGAATGCTCGCTGGTGCCGATCAGATAGAGATCCTCGCCCTCGATCTTGTACATCATGTTCTCCATCTCTGCGAAGGACATGACACCGCTGACCACATTGCCGTGGATCATGTAGGGCGGGATGCAGTAGGTGAAGCCCCGGTCGATCATGAAATCCCGGCCGTAGGACAAGATCGCGGAATGCAGGCGGGCGATGTCGCCCATCAGGTAGTAGAAGCCGTTGCCGCTTGTCTTGCGGGCCGCGTCCAGATCGATTCCGCTCAGGCGCTCCATGATCTCGACATGATAGGGAATTTCAAAGTCCGGCACCACGGGCTCGCCGTAGCGCTGGATCTCCACGTTCTCGCTGTCATCTTTGCCGACCGGCACGGAATCGTCGATAATGTTGGGGATGACGAGCATGCGCTTGCGGATTTCCGCTGCCAGCTCCTCTTCACGTTTCTCAAGAGCAGCCAGCTCATCGGCCATCTCGGCCACCTGATTTTTTACCTGCTCGGCTTCTTCCTTCTGTCCCTTAGCCATCAGCCCGCCGATCTGCTTGGAGAGGACCTTGCGCTGGTTGCGGAGGAAATCCGCGCGCTGCATCGTCTCGCGGTTCTCTTTGTCCAGGGCGATGACTTCGTCCACCATCGGAAGTTTGAAGTCCTGGAACTTTTTGCGGATGTTCTCCCTGACTTTTTCCGGATCATTGCGGATCAGATTGATGTCAAGCATGGAAATCGCTCCTCATTCTATAAAGATTTCCCGCCCGCGGATGGGGCGGGACTGCTATTCTGATCAGAAAGCCATGCGGTCCTCGATGTACTTGCGCAGATCGCTGACGGCCACGCGCTCCTGCTGCATGGTGTCTCGGTCACGCACGGTGACGGTTCCGGTTGGCTCGGTGTCAAAGTCCACGCAGATGGCGAACGGCGTGCCGATCTCGTCCTGACGGCGGTAGCGCTTGCCGATGGAACCGGTCTCGTCGTACTCGACCGGGAAGTACTTGCACAGCTCTTCGTAAACCTCGGTCGCAAGCCCGCCGAGCTTGTTCTTCTGCAGGGGCAGAACGGCCGCTTTGTAAGGCGCCAGCGCCGGATGCAGATGCAGGACGGTACGGACGTCGCCCCCCTCGAGCTCCTCCTCGTCATAGGCGTTGCACAGGAAGGCCAGGACCGCGCGGTCAACGCCAAGGGAAGGCTCAATGCAGTACGGAATGTACCGCTCGTTGGTGATCGGATCGAGATACTCCATGGACTTGCCGGAGTGATTCTGGTGCTGGGTCAGGTCGTAGTCGGTGCGGTCCGCCACGCCCCAGAGCTCGCCCCAGCCGAACGGGAAGAGATACTCGAAATCGGTGGTCGCCTTGCTGTAGAAGGCCAGCTTCTCGGGTTCGTGATCGCGTAGGCGCAGGCGATCTTCCTTGATGCCGAGGGAAAGCAGCCAGTCGCGGCAGAAGGACCGCCAGTAGTTGAACCACTCCAAATCCTCACCGGGCTTGCAGAAGAATTCCAACTCCATCTGCTCGAACTCACGGACACGGAAGATGAAGTTGCCGGGGGTGATCTCGTTCCGGAAGCTCTTGCCGATCTGGGCAATGCCAGCGGGGAGCTTTTTCCGGGTGGTGCGCATCACGTTCTGGAAGTTGACGAAGATGCCCTGGGCGGTCTCCGGGCGAAGATAGATCTCGTTGGCCGCGTCCTCGGTCACACCGGCATAGGTCTTGAACATCAGGTTAAACTGGCGGATGCCGGTAAAGTCCTTCTTCCCGCAGACGGGGCATTTGATGTCATGGGAAGCGATATAGCTTTCCAGCTCATCATTGGTCCAGCCGTCGCCGGTCTCTTCGCCGTTTGTGAAGTCTTCGATCAGCTTGTCGGCCCGGAAACGGGCCTTACAGGCACGGCAGTCCATCAGCGGATCATTGAAACCGCCGACGTGTCCGGATGCGACCCAGACCTCGCGGTTCATCAGGATCGCACTGTCGATGCCGATATTGTATTTGCTCTCCTGGACAAACTTCCGCCACCAGGCGCTCTTGACGTTATTCTTGAAAGCCACACCCAGCGGACCGTAGTCCCAGCTGTTTGCGAGGCCGCCGTAAATCTCGCTTCCCGCGAAGATAAAGCCGCGGTTCTGGCACAAAGCTTTGAGCTTGTCCATGGTCAGTTCAGCCATCTTGGTATCCTCCCCTTGCATCATGACGGAATACGTCCCCTATGATAAACGCGCAGACCCGGTTTGTCAAGCAATGAAGCGGGATTTTGGGTGAATTGCAAAGGCTCCCCCTCTTTCAACTCTCAGGGGAGCCTTTCTGCGGGTGGTCCGGAGAATCAGGCTTCGGGATCTTCCTCTTCGTCTGCCTCCGGGATCTCGTCCTCCGCCAGCTCTTCCAGCGGGCGCTGGATCTCCACAAATACATGGGTCCCGTCCTTTGGCGTGGCAGCCTTCACCACCGAGCGGATTGCCTTGGCGATGCGGCCCTGCTTGCCGATGACTTTGCCCATGTCTTCCTCGGCCACGTTCAGTTCCAGGATGATGCCTTCAGGCCCTTCTGTCTTCTGCACGCGTACCTGATCGGGATGATCCACCAAGGACTTTGCCACAAACGTGAGCAGTTCCTCCATGGAATCTCCTTTCTGCGCTTACTTTTCGATCACGCCAGTCTTCTTAAGCAGCAGGCGGACGGTATCGGTGGGCTGGGCGCCGTTCTGCAGCCAGTGCTTGGCGCGCTCGCCGTCAACCTTCACCTCAGCGGGCTTTTCCATGGGGTTGTAGTAGCCGATCTCCTCGATGAAGCGGCCGTCACGGGGGCTGCGCTCGTCAGCGATGACGATGCGGTAGAATGGGTGCTTTTTCATGCCCATTCTCTTCAGGCGAATCTTGACCATGGTGGTTCCTCCTCGTGTTCTTTTATTCTTAATCTATTTGATGAAACCGCGTTTGCGGGATCAACCGGAATTACATTCCGCCCATGCCTTTCATGTTCTGCATGAGGGCTTTCATTTTCTTGCCGCCCTTGGCGCCCTGGAACTGCTTCATCATCTGTCGGGCCTGGTCAAACTGACGGATGAGGGTGTTCACATCCTGGACGGTGGTGCCGCTGCCGGCCGCGATGCGCTTGCGGCGGGAAGCATTGAGAATACCGGGGTTCCGACGCTCCTTCGGGGTCATGGAGCGGATGATGGCCTCTGGTTTTTTCATCGCGTCGTCATCCACGTCGATATCCTTTCCGGAAAGGCCCGGAAGCATGCCGATCATGGAGCGAAGCCCGCCCATCTTCTTCATCCGCTGCATTTGCTGCAGGAAGTCCTCGAGCGTCAGGTCCTTGATCTTGGTCTTGTTGTTCAGGGCGTCGATGTCGTCATCGGTGAAAGCTTCCTGCGCCTTGTCGATGAGGGAGAGCACGTCGCCCATGCCGAGGATCCGACTGGCCATGCGGTCCGGGTAGAAGGGCTCAATGTCCGTCAGCTTCTCGCCGACGCCGCTGAACTTAATGGGCTTTCCGGTCACTTGCCGAACGGACAGGGCCGCGCCGCCGCGGGTATCGCCGTCCAGCTTGGTGAGGATCACGCCGTCGATGCTCAGCTTCTCGTTAAAAGTCGTGGCGACGTTGACCGCGTCCTGGCCGGTCATGGCGTCCACGACCAGCAGGATCTCCTGAGGCTTGAGGGCCGCCTTAATGCGGGCCAGCTCGTCCATCAGCTCCACGTCGATGTGAAGGCGGCCGGCGGTATCGATGATCAGGACGTCACAGCCGTAGTAACGCGCCTGCTGTACGGCTTCCTGGGCCGTCTTGACTGGATCCTGCGTCCCGTGCTCATACACGCGAGCCCCGACTTTCTCACCCACCACCTGCAGCTGTTTGATAGCCGCCGGACGGTAGATGTCGCAGGCCGCGAGCATCGGCTTTTTGCCCTGCTTGATCAGCCAGCCAGCCAGCTTGGCTGCCATGGTGGTCTTGCCGGCGCCCTGGAGGCCGCAGAGCATGTAGATCGTCGGGGTTGAGGGAGACCAGGTCAGCTTGGCCTGGGTAGATCCCATCAGCGCAGTCATCTCTTCGTTGACGATCTTGATGACCTGCTGCCCCGGGGTCAGGGAGGAAAGCACCTCCTGGCCCACACACTTTTCGGTGACACGCTTGATAAAGTCTTTCGCAACCGCGTAGTTGACGTCGGCCTCGAGGAGCGCCATGCGGACTTCCCGCATGCCCTCCTTCACGGCCTGCTCGTTGAGCTTGCCGCGGCCGGTCATCTTCTTCAGTGCGTTTTGCAGCTTTTGACTCAAGCCCTCAAAGGCCATTGTTTTCCTCCTGCTCCAGCCGGATCAGCGCATCCAGCACTTTCTCCGCCTCGTCTGTATGTCCGCTACGCAGTTCCTCCATGCATTGAAGGAGCCCTTCCTCCATTCGGCGGAAACGATCCGCCAGATGGAGTTTGTCTTCCATGCCTGTCAGTTTCCCCGCTGCCCGTACAAGCGTCTCATGGACACCCTGCCGGCTGACACCGGTCGCCTGCGCGATCTCCATCAGAGACATGTCCTCCTCGCAGTGGAGGTTCAGGGCTTCCCGTTCTTTCTCTGTCAGGAGCCCTCCGTAGAAGGCTGCGAGCCATGCAAGCTCCACCTTCCGCGTGATCCCGTCCTGCGCCATGTTTCACCTCGCTGTCAATGATTTTGCATTGACAGTGTGCATTATACGACAGAATCCCATTTGTGTCAAGTTTAAAGTTTCTGTTGTAAACGTATTTTCATTGACATTCCGTTCGTTATAAGCTAAGATGCATTTGTGGTTATGTGTGTATCCTCGAAACTGTCAAATTGAGGTGATCCTATGCCCAAAGAAAAGAAAAAAATGTTGATCCTCGCGATCCTGGGGATCCTGCGCGATGGTACGGATGCAGAACACCGGATCCGTCAGGCAGAGATCATCTCGCGGCTTCAACAGGACTATGCTCTCAGCGCCACCCGCAAGAGCGTACGCAAGAATCTCGGCGACCTTCAGGAAGCCGGATATCCGGTTGTTTTCCGCAAGGGCTGGTACTATGACCACGGTTTCAGCCCTGCCGAGCTCAACTACATGCTGAACTGCGTGGCTGTGTCCAACCTCCCGACCCCCCAGCGGGAAGCCATGATCGTCAGGCTTCGCGGTATGGGCGGCCCATTCTTCAGGTCGGATGACGTCACCGAGATTACCAAACCCCTGAACAACCAGTTCATCCATACGAACGAAGTCATCCATCAGGCCATCGAAACCCAAAAACAGATTTCCTTCCGTTACGGCGACTTCGACGTGGACAAGGAACTCCATGTGCGCCTGGATGATACGGGCAAGCCGCTTCTCTTCCATGTGAATCCTTGCAAGATCGTCATGGCAAACGGTCGGAATGAGCTCGTCTGCAATGTAGATGGAGAAGACGGCTTCTCCCGTTTCCGTGTGGACCGTATCTTAGAGGCACGTCTGCTGAAAAGCGCCGCCAAGCCTATTGATAAAATGGTTGACGTGCAGGAAGATGCGTTCAATGAACCTCCCAAGGTCGAAAAACCGTTTGCACCTTCTGGTCCCACCAGAAAGTACAGGATTCAGCTTCGCCGTAACCACATCAATGAGTTGCTAGACTGGTTCGGCATGAATGTCATTTTTGAGCACGTCACGGATGAGACGGCAGAAGCTATCGTCGTATCCGATGCCGCCTCGTTGGAAGTGTTTCTCCAACAAAGCACGGATTTTGCTTCCCTGGTCCAATAGACAATCGTTTTTGAAAGCTCGAGAGCGCAAGGCCCCCGAGCTTTTTTGTGTTTTCACAATCTGTAAAAACGACTAAGTCCCTCGCTTGGAGGGACTCGTCAGTAGATCTTGCGGATGTTCATGTCGCCCAGGCGATAGGTTGCACGGAAACTGTCCAGGTCATGTTCGTTCTGCAGGAGCATGACGCCGGTGAAGGCGCCGGTCTGCCGATCGATAAACCCGGCTTCCTGCTCCCCCGTGCAGATGCTGCAGCGGATGGCAGGCGTGTGCTTCGCGCTGTTCCACGGGCGCACTTCCTGATGGATTCTCTTGGCAAATAACATGGATCACCTTTGATTGTCCGATCTCTCGGATATTAGCCGTCCGGGTCCTTCGGGTGTACCCAACCGGCAAATTCATTATAGCATCGGGACCTGATTTGTCAACCCAGCCCTCGTCTGACAAGGCCCGGAAGCATTACAGAACAATTACAAAACGATAGCATTTGTGCTTCATGTACCCAACGGTTTCTGCGACGGAAGCCCTGCGCGGCGCGGATATGCAGTGGGTGTTGGGCGGATCTTCCGGATCGGCAGAAGGCTGTGCTGCCAATCGCGTCCAGGTATGCTGACAGAAATCGCATCTTCCGTCTGTCCGCCAATCAAATAGGCAGCCCGCCGTCCGGCAGTCAATTCATCCGTCAAGGCAGGTCCCTTCCAGCACAGAGCAGCGCCACCAACATGCACATAAGGAAGCAGGTATTCAGCCAGCACTGCCAGCGGTGCAACGGCCCGGGCTGTGGCTATGTCAAATTGTTCCCGGAGTTCCTTCTTTCTGGCTCCATCCTCCGCCCTGACGTGAACAAGGGCCACATTCTTTGCTCCGACACTCTCTTTGACTGCCGCAAGAAAGTCCAGCCGCTTCTGCAAACTGTCCAGAAGTGTCACATGCAGGCCGGGACAGGCCAGCGCAAGTACCATACCGGGAAACCCCGCGCCGGTGCCTACATCGATGATTTTGCCTTTTTCGGGGATCAGTTTGGGCACCGTCACGACCATCAGACTGTCAACAAAATGAGCGTCCAGCGCTTCTTCCTCGTCCGTGATGCGCGTGAGGTTCATCCGCTCATTCCACTCCAACAGGAGGGAGAAATAGCAGCGAAGGCACTCCGCAAGTTCCTCATCGCAGGGGATGCCGCAGGCGGACAGCCGTTCCCGGATTTTTGCTTCATTCATTGCCGGTCCTCGTGATTTCATGGATGTCAAAATTGCTGTTATGGATCTCGATCCCCAGGGTTTTCTCCGCCAGGTACTTCATCCACGCGATGGTCTCCCGGCCGTAATTGCGGATCGTGTTCCAGCCGCCAAGGGTCGGGGACGGAACGCCCGTGGCCGTAAAACCTTCATCTTCAGCCAGTGCCAGCGCCCGGGGCAGATGGTAGTCGCTGGTGACAATCAATACTTTCTGAACGTTATACCCTTCTAAACTTTCCAACAGCCGTGCTGCGTTCTGCAGGTTTTCCCTCGTATTGAAGGAATCCGGGTCGGTAAGGATCAGGGCATTATTGATCCCGGCGTTCATCAGGTAGTTGCGCATGGCTTCGGCCTCGGGCAGCGGCTCGTCATCACCCTGTGCACCGCAGACCACCACAGGTACCATGCGGGTCTGCAGGATTTCGAGTGCCTTGTCCAACCGCCACTTCAACTGGATGTTCGGCGTTCCGTCCGGCAGCACCTGGGAACCGAGAATAATGATGGCGTCGAAATCTTCACTCTGCGGAACATGATGAACCTTCCAGATCAAAACACCCAGCATCACCGCGTAAGTAATGATCGCGATGATGACAAGCCAGAGGAATATCTTTAATAAGATCCGAACCGTTCTGCTCACATCAAATGCCCTTTCTGTTCTTGGCGGTCAATTGATCCGCCTCTGCAAGAGAGTAGGTTTCTGTCCCGGCGACGATCACATGATCCAGGAGCTGCATGTCAAGGTCATTCAAAATGCGATAGAGATGACGGGTGGCAGTCAGATCATCTTCCGAAGGCTCTGCAAGGCCGTCCGGGTGATTGTGGCATACGATCACGCCATGGGCATTCAGGTTCAGGGCAGTCTCCACAATCAACCGCGGATAAGCCGCGACCTCCCCCAGCGTCCCTTCGGCAATGAGCCTGCGACCCAATACCGCCCGATTGGCTCCTAAACAAATCACATAAAACCGCTCCGTGCGCTGACCGGCCAGCAATGCCCGACAGTATTCCCGTGCTTCCGCCGTAGAAGAGATACTTTTCCGTTCTTCCGCGAGACACAAATTGTATTTCCGGAATAGGGGAACCATCAGGGATATCAGCGTTGCGGCTTCTTCACCCACCCCATACACCGCCATCAGTTGCTGCGGGGTGGCCTCGAAAACGCCTTTCAGCGAACCAAATGTATCCAAAAGAGCGTGAGCTGTAGGATTCACATTGCCCCTTACCCGCGCATAGAGCAGCAAAAGCTCCAGCACTTCATGCGGTGCAAAACCCTCCAGGCCGTTTTGCCGAAAGCGTTCACGAAGGCGCTTGCGGTGACCGGAATGGTCTACAGACTGCATCATATCATCCATGGCGGATCAGTTCCTCCAACTGAATATTGATCTGGTCGCCCAACCGGCGAACCTCCCCCAGCACACGCTTCCGGCCTTCCTCTGTGCGATACCAGTCATCGGCGTTTACTCCGGGTTCATTGGCTGGGCAAGCGATCCATTCCGCATCCGGGAACGCGGTCTGGTAGTAAAGAAGCGCGCGTCTTGCATGGAACGGTCTGCAGCAGAGAAGGCCTTTACGAATCGTGAAGTCAGCCTTGTCACACAGATGCCGTGAGAAGAGGGCGTTTTCCCAAGTATAGGTGGCGTTGCGTTCGAGGAGAATGGCGTCAGCTGGAACTCCTTCCTTGATGAGAAAGTCTGACATCCAGTCGGCTTCAGTTTCAAAGCCCTCGATCGCAAAGCATTCTTTGTTAATCCCGTATTTACCGCTTGGGATGATAGCAGGGGCGAACCTGTCATGGTAAAGCTGTGTTGCGCGGATTAGCGGGCCGGGTCTGCGGGAACCTGGAATAAAGATGGCGTCGGCCTTTTCCGGCGAATCAGAGGCGAAAACTAGTTGAGTCACCGCATCGATAAAAGGTTCCAGCTGCTGCCGCACTGCGTCTCACCGCCTTTGTGTTTCAAAAGGGGCATCGACCCGAAAGCCGATGCCCTCGTTTATGCACTTGATCCCGCAGCCGTTCTCAGAGCTTCTGGCCGCAGTTGGGACAGAACTTCGCGTCTGCCGAAACGGGGTTTCCGCAGGCCGGGCAGGTCGCACCGCCGCCCTGACGCTGACCACAGTTGGGGCAGAACTTCGCGCCCGCACTCAGTGCCTGGCCGCAGTTCGCGCAATAGCCCGCAGCGGCTGCAGGAGCCGCGGCAGCAGGCTGCGTCTGGCTCGCCTGGTTGTTATTGAAGTTCAGGGCTCCAGCCATCATCTGGCCCATGGAGACGCCCGCACCGAGGCCCATGGCTGAACCCGCGGCGCTGCCGGGATTGCTTGCGCTCTCACGCAGGGCTTCCGCCGCCTGGAACTGGGTGTACTGCTGGAGATCTCCCACCACGCCCATGGAAGTGCGGCGGTCCATCGCCTTCTCCACTTCCTCGGGAAGGGAGACGTTCTCAATGACGAAAGCCGTCAGCTCGACGCCGAGGTTCGCGATCTTCGGGTTGATGGCAGCCTTGGCGTACTCGGCCAGCTCTTCATAGTTCGCGGCAATGTCCAGGGCCGGGATCTTGCTCTCGGCGATGGCATCCGAAAGGGACGAGACCGCCGTGCGCTTGATCTGGTTCTGGATATCCTCGACCGTGTAGGTCTTTGCGGTGCCGAAGCATTCTTTCAGCAAGGCTTCGGGATCACTGACGCGGAACGCGTAGCTGCCGAAGGCACGCAGGCGAATCATGCCGAACTCGCTGTCGCGCATCATGACCGGGTTCTGTGTGCCCCACTTGCAGTCGAGGAACTGCCGGGTGTTGATGAAATACACATCGGATTTGAAGGGGCTGTTAAAGCCGTACTTCCAGCTCTTGATCTTGGTGAGCAGCGGGAGGTTGGCAGTCTTGAGTTCGTACCGGCCAGGCCCGAAGACGTCGGCAAGCTGCCCCTCACTGACAAAGATGGCCACCTGGCTCTCACGGACGGTCAACTGGGCGCCGTTCATGATCTCTTTGCCGTTCATGTCGTACTTGTGTACCAGAGTGTTGTTGGTGCTGTCGGTCCACTCGATGACGTCGATGCATTGACTGCGGATGAAATCCAGAATGCCCATGTTCAGCCTCCTCGCTTTATTTGGTCCTATATCTCAACGATGTTTAATACTTTATTGGCCGGCCGCGGCTTGGGCGCGCTGCTGCGCCATATCCACCAGGCTCGGATACTCCTGGGATGAAAGGATCTTCATATCAATGTTCAGGTATTCCTGTACATGACGGATCGCCCACTCGACATGCTCCCGCACGATGGTGCGCAGCGTATCCATGTCCGGCGTCTCATGCTCCAGCATCGGGCAAGCCAGGAGGAAGATCCGCTCGTCGTCCAGCACCGACACCAGGAAGCGCACGCCACTCAGTTCCGCGCCGAAAATGTTGCGCATGGCCGTCTCGAGGCGGTCCGGGCCATAGTGCCAATGCGCAGAAAGATAGTCGTCATCGTCCGGTAGCTCAAACTGCATCATCAGGCAGGGACGATCCGGGTCCATCCGGCTCCGGAGGAGGCGCAGGTAATGCCGGAGATGCTCTTCGTTCGGCTCCTTCCCCGCAATCACCTTGCGGAAGAAGTCGTGGCGGGAGAGCTGCATCATGGTCTCCTCGTTGTAGGGATCGTTGGAATAATCCGCATGCGTCCGGCTCAGCAGGAGCTCCAGTTCCACCAGATCGCGCAGGATTTCCTCGCGGGTCCGCCCGGCCGAGAGAATGGGCCGCAGATGCCAATGCTCACAGGTCATGGCATGCAGAAGCTTTTTCTCCTCCACCGGCGGGAGGGCAATGATCACGGCGTCCGCATGGTGATGGGTCAGACTGTCTGTCGCCTCGTCAGCGGTGGAAGCGGTCCGCGGCTGTCTGTAGCCAAGCCGCTCCCAGTCATTGATCTCCCCGTAAGCCTGCAAGACCTCCGGGTCGTCGGTGGCAAGCAGTAGTTTAAACATGGCGCTCCTCCATCCGTCGATTCCTATCTGTCCGCAACCGGACAAAAAGCATTATACTGTTTTCTCGTCCAAAATACAAGCAAAATGTCAAAGTCTCATTCGCGATTCTCATCGGTGCGCTTCCCGGCTCAGTTTTAAGCCGCTCAGGAATGATGCGCAGCACCGACTGACGGCCTCGATGTTCGCCAGGTCGAGTTCCCGATCCGCGGGCGTATGCCCGCCCTTGCACCACAATCCCAGTATGGATGAATGGTGACATCCCGTAATCGACATCCCGCATCGGAAAGCTTTCCGCTCTCCCCGAATCGTACAGGCAACCGATGAACACCGTTCCACCTGGTGTCCGCTATCCCGCTCAAACGTTCCGACCAGAGAGCCAAAGCCCGTCGATTTCACTGCCAGTTTTGTGGCAGGCATGACCAGATGATCACCCGTGCCGATCCGAGCGAACGCCACCGTCAGCCGCGTGTACGCCGGGATCGGGTGTTCCTTCGCCCAGGCTTTCGCTCCCATGCCGCCCACTGCGCCGCGATCCGTAAAGAGAAACGCGGCCTTACCCCGGTCTTCCTCCGGAAGGGAAGCCATGAGCGTCAGCATCGCTGCCAGATCGGCGTCTTCGCCTCTGTTAACGGGGTTGGCCGGTCCGTACTGGCTCAGCAGAAGCAGCGCCAGATAGGTCAGCACCAGTCCCCACAGTCCCAGTTGCGCGTTCTGCCCGTAAATCTGCCAGATGCCAAGGTAAACCAATACCGTCGGAATCAGAAGTAACCCCATGTGCAGGAGCTGCCACATTCCCCAAAGAAAGTAGTTTCTGGGAAACAGCATATCCGGCAGGAGCCATCGCGCCGGCGTGTCCATATGCGTCACGAAAAGAACAGCCGTCTTTTCAGGATCCCCCACCAGGATGTTGTGCGCCTTAAAATGTCCGTTGGTTTCCTCTTTCGCTTTGTATCCAAGGGACTTCAATTCAGCTGTCAGCCATTCCTGAAAGGCTTGCCGCTGCTCCGCGGTCTTGCGGATGGGAAAGCGCTCGGCAAGCAAGGCTGCGTAATCCGTCATGCCTTCCCCTCCTTCTCGATGGACACGACTGTCAGTTCATCGCCCGATACCGTAAATCGCACATTGCACCCGGCGAACAGAAACCCATATACGCGGCCGGGATCGTTCTGATACGCAGGCCGCGGATCGCGGGAGAGTACGCTCAGCAAGCCATTCCGATGTTCTGAAGGCAGTTCTTTGAGCAATTCCTCTTCGCAGTTCACGCTTAATCTTTTTTCCGGCAGATTTGAGACATAGCCCGTTTGGGCTTCCGGCTTACTGTCGGAATACGGCAGGTAGGGTTTGATGTCAAGGATTGGCGTGCCGTCAGCCAAGTCTGCTCCGGCGACAAGGAGAGCGCCATCCTCCACTGTTTCCAGTCTCACACAGCTCAACCCAATGGGATTTGGCCGGAACGGGCTTCTCGTTGCGAAAACACCCATGCGCTGGTTGCCGCCGAGGCGCGGCGGCCGCACAGTCGAGGACCAGTCTTCCCGCATGGCACGGTCAAAAACCCAGATCAGCCACAAGTGACTGAAACCTGCGATCCCGCGCAGGGCATCCGGATTGCGGTACTCCGGCTCGAACTCGATTCCGGTGAGAACCTCCGGCACGAGGCCCGGCTGCCGCGGCACAGCGAATTTGTCGGTGTATGCATTGCGAGCACGGGCAATGACACGCATGGGGATTTCCCCACCCATCAGCTCAGCCAAGGCGGTACACCCCATCCCGCACCAATGTAATATCCTGCTCATAGTAAACGCGAAGGGCTTTCGTCATCAGCGGGAGATCCAGTGCGCCAGCGGTTTCCCAAGCGGAATGCATGGCAAGCTGTGCAAGGCCGATGTCCACCGAGGGCACGGACACATGGCGATTGGAGATGTTGCCAAGCGTGCCGCCTCCGGGGAGGTCCGAGCGGTTGGCGTAGTGTTGCACCGGGACTCCTGCCTTTTTGCAGATCTCACTGAACAAAGCAGAGGTCACCGCATCCGTCGTGTACTTCTGACGGGCATTATGCTTGATGACCACACCTTCGTTCATCCACACGCGGTTCACATTGTCAAAGAGCTCCGGATGATTGGGATGGCAGGCGTGGGCATTGTCGGCGGAAACCATCAGACTGGCCGCCAGGAGACGCTTTTTCTCCTCGTTGTCACAGCCCAGGGATAATGCAATGCGGTCCAGGACATCCTCCAGGAAGGAACTGTCCGCGCCTTGCCGGGTTCCGCTGCCGACTTCCTCGTTGTCGAAAACACAGCAGAGATTCACATGGCCTTTAGCCTCGGAGGCCAACAGGCTTTCGACGCAAGCCCAGGCACATTCCAGATCGTCCAGCCTTCCGGCAGACAGATAATCGTTTTCAGGACCCCAGACACAACCTGGAACACGGTTCACGAGACAGAGGTCATAACCCGCGATGTCCTCCAGCGTGCATCCGGCTTCATCAGCTATGACCTGCATCAGGGACGGAGCGTCCTTACTCCCCCACAGGGGCACCAGGTCCACCTGGGGCTTCCAAGTATAGCCGTTATTGACCTCGCGGTTGAAATGGATCGGCACGTTGGGGATCACACATAAATCACGGTCAGGAGCCACAAGGCGGGTTACAAGGCGATCGCCTTCCCGAACCAGCAACCGGCCTGCGATCGAGAGGGGGCGGTCCAGCCAGGTGGACATAATCATCCCGCCGTAGGGCTCCGTGTCGAGCTGGGTGTAATGGCCGAGGGCCTTCATCTCCGGTACTGCCTTGATCCGGAAGGTCGGGGAATCCCCGTGCGCCGCAGTCATCCGGAAGCTTGCGGGTTTATCCTCCGGAAGGATGAAAGCGATCAGGCTGGACCCATTGCGGATTACGAAGTACCGCCCGCCGGGTTTCAACGACCAGCGTTCGTTTTCCTCAATCCGTTGCCAACCTTCCGCTTCCATACGCCGGGCAATCGTCTCCACCGCGTGCCAGGCTGTGGGTGACGCTGCCGCAAAATCAAGGAATTCGCGGACTACTTTCTCCATGGTCTCCCCTCCTCAGGACGCTTTTCATGCAGAGCATAGCAATCCGCCCCTGCTTTGTCAAGGCGCAATCCGAGATTGACACAAGCCCAGGATTCATCATATAATAGCGCAAGAGGCGCGGCGGCAGACCGCGGGAGACAGAGGAGGAGCCTATGGCGGACATCCTGAAATTCGCGCATGATTACATGGGTGCGTACACACAGTACAAAAAAGGCTGGAATTACGAGGACAGCTGCATCATGGTCGCGGCGATCGACCTTTATCTCGCCACAGGAGACAGCTTTTTCCGCGATTTCGCGCTGAATTACATGGAGCGCTTTGTGGCGGAGGACGGCAGTATCCCAGGCTTTGAACTCCACGCCTATTCGATCGACAATATCGCCCCGGGACGGCCGCTGTTCTTCGCCCTTGATGAGACCGGCGACGAGGCCCGTTGGCACACCGCTATTGAGTTCCACATGAACCGCCTGCGGACACATCCCCGCTGCCAATGCGGCAACTTCTGGCACAAGGAAATCTACCCCTGGCAGGTCTGGTTGGACGGGCTCTACATGGCCCAGCCCTTCCGGATGCTGTACGAGCGCCGTTTCAACAAAAACGCGGACCTCTACGACATCACGAATCAGTTCAAAGTTGTACGCGCACACCTCTACAATCCTGAAAAAGGCTTGTATTACCACGGCTGGGACGAAAGCCGCCAGCAGCCCTGGTGCGACAAGGAGACCGGCCTCTCCGCGAATTTCTGGTCCCGCGCCATGGGCTGGTACCTGATGGCGCTGATCGATTGCATCGACTTCTGCGACGAGCAGATGTTCGAACACCGGCAATACCTCGTCGAACTCTTCCGTGAAGCCATCAAGGGCCTCGTCCGCTGGATGGACCCGATGACCGGACTCATCCATCAGGTCATCGACCGCGCGGATGTGGAGGGTAACTATCTCGAGACTTCAGGCTCTGCGATGCTCTGCTACGCCCTGCTGAAAGGCGCGCGTCTCCGCGTCCTTGACCGTGAAAAGTATCTCCCCATCGCCCTGAAAGAATGGAAGGGCCTGGAAGAGACCAAATTCTTCATCGGCGAAGATGGCCAGTCCCATATCCGCGACATGTGCGGCGTGGCCGGCCTCGGCCCGGGTGACAAGCGCGACGGCTCCGTGGCCTACTATCTCTCCGAGCCCCGGGTCTGCGACGAGGTCAAAGGTGTGGCAGCCTTCCTGATGGCATACAGCGAAGTCCTCCAGGCAAAGTATTGATCTGTGTAAGGAGGCGGTTCGTATGGCAGCGATCGCGGCTGCCCTGGCCCTGGCGGGCGGTGTCTTGCAGGGCGTGACCGGCTTCGGCGCGAGCGTCGTGATGATGCTCGGCCTGCCGTACTTCTTCGCACTTCCGCAGGCCGCGGGCATCTCTACGGCCGTCTGCACCGCGCTGAACGCGCTGATGGTCTGGCGGTACCGCGACTCCGTGAACGTGAAGAAGGCGCTGATGCCCTCCGTGCTCTACCTTGCCGTGAGTACCGTCTGCATCAACTTCGGCTCGCGGGTGGACGGCCCGCTGCTGAAGAAGATCTTTGGCGGCTTCCTGATCCTGCTCGCGATATATTATCTGTTCTTCGACCGGAAAACGGGCGGCCGGAAGTTGCCGCTCCCCGTGGCCGCGCTCTGCGTCGTGGTCTCCGGGGCCTGCGACGGCCTGTTCGGGATCGGCGGGCCGCTGATGGTCGTGTACTACATGCGCACTATCGAGTCCAGGCGCGAGTACCTCGGGACCATTTCGCTCTGCTTCGGCGTCAACTGTCTATACAACACCGTGTACCGCCTGATCACCGGCGTCCTGCGCGCGGAGCACCTTCCACCCATCGGCGTGGGGATCGCCGCCGTGATCGCTGGCGTCTGGATCGCGGGGTGGATCGCCGACAAGCTGAACGCGGAACTTCTCCGCAAGCTGACCTACGTCACGATCGGCGTCAGCGGCCTGATCAACCTGATTCTTTGAGACCGGACGAAAGGAAATCGCCTATGAAGCCATTGTTCATCGGGACCCGCAGCGCGTGCTTCGCAATCGAAGACGGCCTGTACGACCTTGAAACGCCGAGGAAACTAATCCTGAACGGCGCGGACGCCGGCACGGTGGAGACCTGCGTATTTTCATTGTACGGACTGTGGCCGGACACCGAATACGCCCTGGAGACGGACTTGGGCGAGCGGAGCGCGTTCCGCACGGCCGCGGAGACATACACGATGGACGTGCGCCGCTTCGGCGCGGTGGGGGACGGCGCGCACGACGATACCGCTGCCATTCAGGCCGCCATCGCCTGCTGCCCTGCCAGCGGCCGTGTCCTGATTCCCGACGGGGACTGGCGCACCGGTCCGCTCTTCCTCAAGAGCCACATCCGCATCGAGCTCCGCAAAGGCGCGACCCTACATCTCGAAACAGACAGGACACGTTTTCCCATCCTACCGGGGCTGACCCAATCCACAGATGAAAAAACCGACTTCAGTCTCGGTTCCTGGGAAGGCAACCCGCTTGATACTTTCGCCTCCCTCCTGACCGGTGTGGACTGCGAGGACGTGGAAATCTTCGGCGAGGGTGTGCTGGACGGCGGCGCAGACCAAAGCGACTGGTGGAAAGAACACCGCACCAAGCGCGGCGCGTGGCGCCCGCGGATGGTCTTTCTTAACCGCTGCCGGGACATCACCCTGCAGGGGTTGACAATTCGCAACTCCCCCTGCTGGAACTTACATCCGTACTTTTCCCAGGATCTTCGCTTCCTGAACCTGACCATTCTCGCCCCCGCGGACAGCCCCAATACCGACGGCTTTGACCCGGAGAGCTGCAAGGGCATTCTGATGGCCGGAACGCATTTCTCCCTTGGCGATGACTGCATCGCCATCAAGAGTGGCAAGATCTGGATGGGCCAGCATTTCAAGACCCCCTGCGAGGACATCGATATCATCCATTGCCTGATGGAAAACGGTCACGGCGGTGTGACCGTGGGCAGCGAAATGGCTGGCGGTGTGCGGAACATCCGCGTTCGGGACTGCCTGATGCGCAATACCGACCGGGGTCTGCGGATCAAGACCCGCCGCGGCCGCGGCGAGCAGGGTGTGATTGACAACATCACGTTCGAGCGCGTCCGCATGCAGAACGTGCGGGTGCCTTTGGTTGTCAATACCCTGTATTTTTGCGATCCCGACGGCCACAGCGCCTGGGTTCAGAGCCGCGATAAACAGCCTGTGGATGAAACCACACCCAGCATCGGCACGATCACCTTCCGCGATGTGGAAGCGACCGGCGCTTCCTGCGCGGGCTATGTTCTCGGTCTCCCGGAGAAACCGGTGGAGCGGATTGCACTGGAACACGTACGGATTGATGTTGATTCCGAGGCTCCGGCAATTCAACCGGCAATGGCGGATGGGGTACCGAAGCTCTCCGGCACGGGTCTAATTGCTGAAAATACTGAACAACTTGAGATGGAAGATGTCCTGATTACAGGCGCAAATGGAAAACCGGTAGAATGGCGAAAATAAAACAATCTCACAGTCACTCAACGCAAAGGCGGCCTCGCGCCGCTTTTTGGCTCTTCCAATTTTCCGATAAATCGTGTATGATAAAAGGTGAGACTTGCGGAGGGAGGCCGGAGGGTGACGACTTGGCGGAAAATGCAGCCCTGGGACGCGCTGCCGGTGTTCTCGCTGATGCGGGAGTTCTATGACCGGCGGATCGGAGCCGGGACGGTGACGGACGCACAGCTCTGGGACAGTTTGGAGCGCTGCGCCGGGGAGTACCCCCATCTGGAAGGCTTCGTGGTCTTTGAAGACCAGACCCTCGCCGGATACGCCATGCTCAGCCGCGGTTACGACCCCGCCCAGAACTGCGAGACCCTGCTGCTGCAGGAGTTCTACGTGGACCGCCCCTTCCGGGCCGGCGGCTGCGGCGACCGCTTTCTCCGGGCGTTGCCCACGCTCTGCCCCGACTGCGGCTATGTCGCCATCGCGGATACCGCCGGGGAGGGCGTCTGGAGGCCCCTCGGTTATCGAAGGAACGCCAACTACTATGTCGCGGCCTGCAGGAAAGTCGAAGACGCCGCGCCCAATCCATAAAGCTATCAGAAACAGGAGCTAAAACGCACTATGCCGATTCGCATTAATTCCAAAATGCCCGTCTTCCAGCGGTTGGAAGAAGAGAACATCTTCGTGATGCCCGAGCACCGGGCCGCCACCCAGGACATCCGCGAACTGCAGATCGCGATCCTGAACATCATGCCCAACAAGGAAGATACGGAACTGCAGCTGCTGCGCCTGCTCTCCAACACCGCCCTGCAGGTGCGGGTGACCTTCCTGCGGCTGGACTCCCATACCTACAAGAACACTCCGGAAGAATACCTCCGGCAGTTCTACAAGCCCTTTTCCGAGGTGCGCGAACGCCGCTTCGACGGGCTGATCATCACCGGCGCGCCGGTGGAAAACCTGCCTTTCACCGATGTGGATTATTGGGACGAGCTCACCGCGATCATGGACTGGAGCGCCACGCACGTGACCTCCACCGTGCATATCTGCTGGGCCGCCCAGGCGGGACTGTACTATCACTACGGCATTGAAAAGCATCCCCTGCCGAAGAAGCTCTCCGGCATCTATCGCCACACCACGCTCTATGTCGACGAGCCTGTTACCCGTGGCTTCAATGACCGCTTCTTTGCGCCGCACAGCCGCTATACCGGTGTGGACAAGGAAGACATCATGGCAAACCCGGACCTGACGCTCCTTGTGGACTCGGACAACGCGGGCGTTTACCTGATCCAAGACAAAAAAGCACGACGCCTGTTCATCTGCGGGCATCCGGAATACAGCCGCATGACCCTTGACGCGGAATACCGCCGCGACCTGAAAAAAGGCATTAATCCGGAACTCCCCGTTCACTATTACCGCGACGACGACCCGGAAAAAGGCCCGGTCTTCCAATGGAAGGCCCACGCCTACCTGCTCTTCAGCAACTGGTTGAACTACTGTGTCTACCAGGTCACGCCCTATCGGCTGGACAAGATCGGCGAAGATGTGAATCCGTAACGCTTCGAAAAGACTCCAGAGGAGGCTGAACGCAATGAAGCACAGTCGCTTGGCATTCGCGGTGGTCACATTGCTCCTCGTCATGGCCGCATGGTCCCTGGCCGCCGGAGAGATCACCACACCGACGGACCTGGACCTGGAACCCGCTTACAGCGGCACAATCGCCGACGGCGACCGGCTGGTGATCACATTAGGCCGTGATGACTTTGCCTTGCTGACCCTGACCCCAGCCGTCAGCGGCATTTATACCTTCGCAGCGCCGAACGGGGAGACCCCGGCCGGAGGTTACGTCAATATCACGCTGTATGACGCCGCAGGCGACAAGATGCTCCTGTATGACAGCCTGAGCGACGCCCTGAATGAGAACACGCTCTTCGCGTACGAATCCCCCAATCTCTATCGTCTGGAGCCGATGGTTATCCTCCGGCGCAACGAGACTATCCGCATCGCCGTGCGGATCAACTGGAGCATGACCTATAATGAACCCGCTGACGGGCAGGATTTCACGATCACGCTCAGCTGCACGCCCCTGGAAGGCGGTTGCGGCCCGAATCTTGACTGGAGCCTCGACCTGGCCAGCCAGACCCTGACCATTTCGGGCTCGGGAGCCATGTCCGACTACAGCTGGGGCAACGCGCCCTGGTATCCCTTCAAAGATCAGGTTGTGCATGTCGTGATCGAAAACGGAGCAACGAGCATTTGCAGTTATGCTTTTGCGGAAACAAGCATCACCGACATTCAGATCCCGGATTCCGTGACAAGCATTGGCGCTTCCCTGTTCAACATGACCGGAATCAGTGACGTAACTCTTCGTTCCCACGTTACCCAGGTAGATGCTAACGCCTTCAATGGCGCGTCAAGCCTGACCGTCCGCTGTGAAGTAGGCTCTGCCGCGCAGTCGGTCGCACAGACTAATGGTATCCCATATGTCTATATTCCCTTCACCGAAACGCTGACTTTACCCGCGGACACTGTCACGATCGGCGGCCAGGCCTTTGCAAACCTCGGTGAACACGTCAACATCGAAATCCCCGCGGAAACGGCAAGCATCGCAACAGACGCCTTCTCCGGCAGCACCATCCTTTTGCTGGTCGTCCCCGGAAGCCCTGCCGAGACGTGGGCAGAAACGAACAATGTTCCGTATCTTCCCATAGAATAATCGACAATTCAAAAACGAAAAATCAAAACGGATGCTATGAGATGATCCACCGGAATCAATCAAGCATCCGTTTTCTGTTGCATTAGCCAAGTCTGAACAGTACCGCGTCATGGGGCTGGAGGGAGGCGCTGAGACGGTCCGTGAAGGTTTCCTTACGTCCGCTCCAGAGCTCCGTTGCTTCGTGCGCATCTGTCTGCAGGCTGAGTCGATCAGCCGAAATCGTCCGGGGTGCGTCGTTAAGGTTGAACAGTGCAACGTACAGCGCACCGGTCTCCGCGTGGCGGGTAACCCAGACACTCTCCTCCTCCGTAGTCGTCAGCGGGTGCGCGCCGGATCCTGACTTCGTGAGTTCCAGCACATCGGCGTTCGTCAGAAGGCTCAGGGAGACCGGGTCGAGGCGGGTCATCTCCGCGCCGATCATCAGCGGGGAGCGCATCACGCACCACAGGGTCATCATCGTCCGAAGTTCCGGCACAGAGAAATGTGTCCACTCGGATGGATTTTCGCACTGCCGCAACGCGCCGATGGGCAGCATATCCGCGTCCGGCCAGTGACCGGGCGCCGCGTGGATACACCACTTTTCCGCGCGCTCGAACATGCCCTTGAGAAGCTTCCAGTCGTCCCAGAAGTCGTCTGTGATGCGCCACATGTTGGCGTACTTTTTCAGGTGTTCCGCCTGCTCGAGTGGCGCGGGCCCCGGGGAGAGGGAGAGGACCATATCCCGTCCGCAGGCGCGGCAGGCTTCCGAGATGATCTCGATTTCGCGCCTGCAGTGCGGGTATTCACGGGCGATGTCATCGCACTTGACATAATCCACGCCCCATTCCGCGTACTGGCGGAAAATGCTGTCATACCAGGCCCGTGCTTCCGGCTTGTCGGCAAATGTCCCATACATGTCCGGATTCCAGGCACAGATCGAATTCGGATTTGCAGCATCGTCACAGCGATAATCTGAACCCGCTATCGGCAGATGGCGGTGCGCCGCCATTCGCGGCAGTCCGCGCATGATGTGAATCCCGAACTTCAGCCCCAGGCTGTGCACATAATCCGCCAGCGGCTTGAAGCCCTGTCCGTCCGCGGACGAGGGAAAACGCTCCGGTGCGGGCTGAAGGCGTCCGAAGTCATCCATCGTCAGTTCCGCAAACGGTATATATGCATGATTAACAGCCGTCGGTTGGTACCACTGGATATCCACGACCACATATTCCCAACCGTAAGCTTTCAGGTTCTTCGCCATATAATCCGCGTTTTTGCAGACAATCTCTTCCGTGACAGCCGCACCATAACAGTCCCAGCTGTTCCACCCCATGGGGGGTGTCTGTGCGATCATTTAATGTACCTCCTTTTCACCGGCACCGCTGCCAGACCTGCATCTCCGTCTCACCCCGGTTGTCCCAGACGAAATATGGGATCAGGGTCAAGGTTCCGGGAATTTCCTTCCGGGGATGCCAGTCATGATAGAGTCCTTCTCCGTTCTCCTGCAAGACACGGTATGCCGGAATTTCCAAAGATTTCACGAGAACGCCGCCAATTTCCATGTCCCGTACAGGAATCTCATCCAACTTGTCCGCAAGGGCAGCAGGATCCACCCGCCAAAGATGAAGCGGCGCCTGGTTGTCAACAGCTTCTGTGCAATAGGTGACGGGACCCCTCATAAAGCAAACCTGTCCGGCTGTCTCCCGGACCCGGGGATCCGCCGCAAGCATCCGAACCGGCATGTCGAAGAACATTTCGATCCGGTCGCCCTTCTCCCATGTCCCGGTCAGATACACATATCCGTCTTTTTCCGTTTCCTTCTTTTCATCCGCAGCGAGTTCCGGCGTACCGGGCGTCAGGATGTTTCTCAGAGTAACGGCAGAGACTTTCGCATCCCGGCTCCATCCCGGTATCCGAACCGCAATCGTGCCTTCTGCTTTGCCTTGCGCAACGGAAAGGGAAACCTCCCCGTTCCAAGGCATAGACGATTCGATTTTTAGTTTCAGTGGCTTTCCGTTCAGGGTTAACTCCATCTCTCCCGCAACATACAGATGCACAAACAGGGTATCCTCACTGGATGTAAACGCATACTGCGGCAAAGATGAAACGATTCGCGCAATATTGGGCGGACAGCAGGCGCAGCCGAACCATTTCTGGCGGACGGGTTTCACATGACCCAATCGCGCGTCGGTTTTACAGGCTTCCGGTTCGCAGGAAAGCGGGTTGACATAGAAGAAAGACTTGCCGTCTAAAGCCATGCCGGAGAGGACTGTGTTATACAAGGCTTCTTCCATCACATCGGCGTAGTTGCTCTTGGGTTCAAGCTGAAGCATTCTCCTTGCGAAGAATGCGAGGCCGATCGCCGCACAGGTCTCAGAATATGCGGTGTCAGATGGCAAGTCGAAGGGCCGGGAGAAGGCCTCTCCAATATGGGTTGCACCCACGCCGCCGGTGACATAGCGCTTTTCCTCGACCGCGGAATGCCAAAGATGCTCACAGGCATCTTTCAGTGACGGATCACCTGTGATGCGCGCTGCGTCCGCCATGCCGCTGTAGAGGTACATGGCACGCACAGCATGGCCTTGGGCTTCGGTCTGATCGCGCACCGGTGCGTTGGCCTGGTGGTAAGCGGAGCCTGTACCGTCTCCTTCCAGGGCCTCTCCGCGGCGAGCATGGTCTTCGATATCGAAATAGAACGGTTTCTGTCCGCGTTCGTCGATAAAGTATTCAGCTTGCTTCAGGAAACGATCTTCACCCGTTTCTTCCCATAAGCGGATCAGGGCCATCTCCGCAATCTCATGCCCTGGGTAACCTCTTTCCTTTCCCGGTTCACGACCTAGTTTTTCGGCACAGCAGTCCGCAAAGCGAATTGCCGCATTCAACAGGTCGTCCTGCCCTGTCGCCTGATGCCAGGCCACTGCTGCTTCACACAGGTGCCCGAGGCAATAGAGCTCGTGATGGTCACGAAGGTTCGTGAAAGCCCGCTCTCGGAGACCCAAAGTATAGTAGGTATCGAGATAGCCGTCATCCTCCTGGGCAGCGCAGATGGCGTCCACCGCTTCCTGGGCTGTAGCTTTCAGGGCGGGATCAGGTTGACGGATCAATTGGTAACTGACCGCTTCCAGCCACTTGTAACCGTCGCTGTCCTGGAAAACAAAACCGTAAAAGGCGTCAGGATCAGGCGCCTGGCCAACTTCCGGGAGGGGCTCGAAACGCAATTCTTTCGCTACTGCAGAGGGGATCCACGGCTTGCCTGCACGCTTGGCAGCGTTACGCCTTGCGGCGGCGCGCATATTGTGCATCCACCAGCTCGGCGCGGCACCCGGGATGCGATCATTCAGAGCTTCCCACTGGTAGGGGATCACTTCGTTCCGGACCAGTTCCATCTCGCGGCGCCAGAAGGCATCCGTGATATGGAAAGCCGACAGCGGAAGCGGTTTGGACAGAACAGTTTCGTTCACGGCATATGCCTCCTCACGAACGGCTGTGGAAATTGAGTTCCTGCTCCTCAAGCGAGACCGTAGTGTTAGCGGGGACATCCTTGGTGATGAAGACGTTGGAACCGATCGTGCAGCCGTCGCCAATTTGGGTATCGCCTAAGACCGAGGCGCATGCGTACAGGGTCACCTTGTTGCCGATGGTGGGGTGGCGCTTTTTGCCGCGGAGTCCCTGGCCCGCACGCGTTGAAACCGCGCCAAGGGTCACGCCCTGATACAGCTTGACGTGTTCGCCGATCACGGTAGTCTCACCGACGACGATACCGGTGCCGTGGTCGATAAAGAAACTGGCCCCGATCTGCGCGCCGGGGTGGATATCAATACCCGTGCGGCTGTGAGCACGCTCGCTCATGATGCGCGGAAGCATGGGCACCCCAAGCCGGTAAAGTTCGTGGGCAATGCGGTAGATCGTGATCGCATAGAAACCCGGGTAGGCAAGAATGATCTCTTCGAGGTTTTCGGCCGCCGGATCGCCGTCGTAAATTGCCTGAAGATCCGTTTCCAATAAGGCGCGCATCCCGGGAACCGACTGGAAGAAGGCTTCCGTGATCTCCTGCGCCTCTTCCGAGAGTTCCGCCATGGACCAGCTCGCATAACGCGCATCTCCCGGCAGTGCGCTGATCACCAGGTGGCGCATGCGCACCATGGCGTCCTCCACTGTCATCCGCAGAGCTTCGGCTGGGTCGTCTGCTAAACGGGCCGGCGCGGGATAGCATCCGAAATAGAGCACCGAGAAGAGCTGGTCCAGAAGCGCGTACACGCACTCCTTATCAGGCCGGTGCGGCATCTGCAGCCGGTCAATGGTCCGGCCGCGGGTATAATCGCTGAGAATGGCATCCACTGCCGGGATCGCGTTGGTCTCCATCTGTATGTCCTCCGCTGTTCAGGCTGGGAGCATGACTCCCGGGGCTATCCTACCATAAGTGAAAAAAAAAGAAAAGAGTGTAAAAGTTTCGGGAACAAATCTTGGTTTACAATCGTTACATAAGCAGAAACCCAATGAACCTTTACGATACGGAAGGAGTGCTCTCCATGAAACGGATTTGCTTCATTGCCATCCTGCTGGCCGTTTTCACCCTAGGCCTTTGCGCAGTCGCTACCGCAGACGGCGGCAACAGCTGGGTCAGCTTCATCCCCGACTCCGATCTCGCCCTGCCCGCGGCCACCACAGCACAGTCAGGCGCGAACACCATCGGACTGCTCCTGGACGACAACGGTTCGACAGTCTGGAGCGTCTATACCTGGGACAGCAGCCTGAACGACAGCGTCGCGGACGCGACTTTTATCTTCTCGGGTGCGGATATCAACGGCATGTGGATCCGGGCCGGACACTATGGAAGCCAGAGTCAGTACACTGCCAACGCCTTCCCCACCCTGCTGCAGATGCGGGTGTGGGCTTCCGGCTACAGCCATGATTTCACCCTCTCCCTTATTGATTACTATAACCCCTACACCTCGAACGCAAACTGGAACAGCGGATACCAGTATCTCGCTTTCCCTCAGACGTATTCCAATGTGACCCGGATCGAGCTCTCCATCACCAGCTGGCGCAGCGGCAGCAGCAACTCACAGATCTGCATTAGCGACCTGGCATTCATCCGGGATCAGGGTCTGATCGCTCCCGTCACTCCACCGCCCTCCTATCCGAGCTACAGCGCATGGAGCGACACCCAGCGCGCCAACTATGACACCACGCTGATCATGCGCCTGTCCACCCGTACCGGCCCCAGCACCAACTACACTGAACTGGGTTCCTATTTCAAGGCGGGAGATCCCATCCGGGTGCTGACCTGTGCCTATGACACGCGCAACGGCATCTATTGGGTTCAGGTTGAGTTCACCTATCAGAACCAGCTCCGGCGTGCCTATACCGGCCTGAAGCGCGTAAACGCCAGCACCTCCTACCTGCCGGTCGAAAGTGCTGTAGGCAAAGGCCGTGTAACGAAAAGCGCCAAGACCTACTACGGCCCCGGCACAAATTATACGATGTACCCCGATCCCATCCCCGCCTGGACCGAAGGCACGGTCTACAATGTCGAAAACGGCTTTGTCCAGCTGGAATTCCAGCCCAGCGGTTCCAACCAGAAACGCCGCGTCTGGATCGAAGCCTCTTCTGTGGAACGAATCTATTGAGAATACGGATAAAATCTTTCCCGGGCAGGTTCCTGAAAACCTGTCCGGGCTTTATGTTGAATAGAGTTTTTGTTGAATAGAGTTTTTGTATTATTCATTTATATTCCTTCGCTAGTATCCGGTTTCTTATTCTTGATTCCAAAGCCAAACCGCTTGTTCAGCATCCTGCGGAGGAAGGTGGCGAGTACCGCTGCGGCAGCAATCATTCCCAACAGGATCATCACCTGTCCGTTTGTCAGCCTGACCAGTGAGAAGAAATCGCCGAAGAGCAGGACCGCACCGATAAAGCCGCCCGCCATCAGGGTAATCAGCATCCCGCGCAGGTAGGTCAGCGGCAGGCAGACGGTCACGAGCATATAGATGCCCATGGAACCCGCCGAGAGCGTCGCAAGCGTCCGGGCGATTTGCGTTCCCCCTTCGCCCCAGCTGCGTCCCATCAGCGCAGCAGCCGCTGCGCAGAGCGTCACCGCAGCCGCACAGGGAAGTGCACGCCGCAGCACGCCTTGCAGGAAGCGCTCCTTCACGCGCTCCTCGTTGGGCTCAAGGGTCAGGAAGAACGAGGGAATGCCGACCGTCAGGACGGAGATCAGGCTTAGCTGCAGCGGCTCAAAGGGATAACTCGCCGGCAGTGCGATCATCATTAATCCCAGAGCAAATGAGTAGATTGTTTTCACAAGGAAGAGAGAAGCCGAACGCGTCACGTTATTGATGACCCGGCGGCCTTCCGCGACCACACGCGGCATGCAGGTAAAGTCGCTGTCCAGCAGGATCATCTGCGCCGCGTGGCGGGCAGCGTCGGAACCGGATGCCATAGCTATAGAACAGTCCGCAGTCTTCATGGCCGGAATATCGTTGACGCCATCACCGGTCATGCCCACACTGTGCCCGGCGCGCTGCATGGCTTCCACCAGCTGCTGTTTTCGAACCGGCGTTACCCGGCCAAAGACCGTAGCCGTGGCAGCGACGTTGTCGATCTCTTCATCGGAAAGTGCCGAGACATCCACAGCGCCTTCCAAAGCGCCCTCGACGCCGGCTTTCTCCGCAATGGTAGCCACCGTGCGTGGATCATCGCCGGAGATGACCTTGATCGTGACACCTTCTTTGCGGAAGTATTCGAGGGTGTCCTGGACATTCGGACGAAGCTCATCGCCTAATACAGCCAAACCCAGGATCTGCTTGATCGGCGGAAGTTTTTCTTCTTCAATTCGCCCTTCACAGCGCGCCAGCACCAGCACACGCAAGCCGCGGTCCGCCTGTTCGCAGACGATTTGCATCAAATCTTCTGGGCAATCCTCTCCGAGGACAAAGGTCGGGGCACCGGCCACCAGGGTTGTCCCGTCGTCATAGGAAGAAGCTGACAGCTTGCGTTCGGATGAGAAGGGCAATGTGGCAATAATGTTGGCTTCAGATGGCTGGATTGAATGGGCAATGGCGGCCATCGTAGGGGACTCGAGGTCGGCGCCACGCAAGAAACGGGCCATCTCGCGGCGGAGTTCATCTTCTTTGATACCATCATAAGGGATGAGCTCCATCAGGGACATATGACCGGTGGTCAGCGTACCGGTTTTGTCGAGGCACAGGGTATCGACACGGGCCAGGGTCTCGATACCGTAAAGTTCCTGAACCAGGGTGCGGTGCCTTGCAAGCTTGATAACGCCCACCATTAAGGCCACGCTGGTCAGGAGCATCAGACCTTCGGGAATCATGCCGATCATGGCGGCCACCGTGGGCGGAATGGCTTCTTTCAGCAGCGCATGCTCGATGAACAGGGACTTGAGCAGCAGCAGGACGCCAATGGGCACAAGGGCAATGCTGACCATGCGGATCAGCTTTTTCAGGTCCGTCATAAGTTCGGATTTGGGCTGGCTGATCGTTTTAGCCGTTTTGTTCAGACGGTTGATATAGCTCTCGGCACCGACGTTTACCAGCTGAGCGACGCAGCTCCCGGCAATGAGATAGCTGCCGGAATAGAGCCAGTCGCCAACTTTCTTTGGCACCGCGTCCTGTTCACCGGTGAGCAGGGCCTCCCCTGCCGCACAGCCGCCCTCCCAGACGATGGCGTCCGCGGGAACCTGATCTCCCGCATGAAGTCGGAGCAAGTCGCCCCGGACACATTCACCCGGCGCGATCTCCTGGGTCACCCATTCCCGGATGACCCGGACGGGGCTCTCATTCATGAGCTGCAATTTCTGTACGGTGATCTTGGCGCGCAGTTCCTGGAAAGTTGCGATGAACGCGTTGGAGAAGACGACAAGCATGAACGTCATGTTCTTCCAGGAACCTACGAGCGCCAGCGCGACCGCCAACCCGAGGTTCAGGAGGTTGAACATCGTCAGGAGGTTATCGGCAAAGATCCGGATCACACTCTTGCCCGGGTCTTCCGTCACATTGTTCCCCTGTCCCGCGGCAAACCGTGCCTGGGCCTCCTGCATGGTCAGGCCGCCTTCCGGCGTCCGGGTGAAGTCTTCCGGCAGCGCATCCGGCAGGCGCAGTGTGGTCTCCTGTTTCGGGTTTTCCATGATTGTTTCCGTCCTCTCTGAGAAAAGCGGGAACGGCTTGGTCGGCCGTTCCCGGGATGGTTTACGCGGTGAGTTTAATGCCGAGTTCCTTGGCGCTCTCTTCCAGTTTGTCGAGCGCTTCTTTGATCTGCTCGGGCTGGTGCGCCGCCGTCAGGCAGAAGCGGAGTCTTGCCTCACCCCTCGGCACGGCAGGATACATGGCCGGCGGGACAAAGACGCCCTTTTTGCGCATCAGGATAGACAGGGCCGCGGCGTCCTCATCCGAACCCACCAGGACGGGCAGAATGGCGGTCTTGCCGGCCAGACCCATCTGGAAGCCATGCTTGGCGGCTTCATCCATGAAGCACTTGACGTTCCGGCGCATGTTCGCCATGATGCTGGGATCGCGGCGAATCAGGCGTACCGCCTCCAGGCAGGCGCCGCCGATGGCCGGAGACAATCCGACGGAGAAGACGAAGCCCGGCAGCATATACCGAAGGTATGTGATCAGGCTGCGCTTGCCGCAGAGGTATCCGCCGCAGCCGCCGAGGCCTTTCGACAGAGTGCCCATCTTGATGTCGATCTCGTCGCCCTTCAGGCCGAAGTATTCATCCACGCCGCCACCGGTCTCACCGATGACGCAGGTGGAATGGGCCTCATCCACCATCAGGAAGCAGCCGTACTTCTCTTTGACCTTGATGAACTCCGGAACGGGCGCGATGTCGCCGTCCATGGAATAGACACCTTCGATGCAGATCAGCACTTTCTCGAACTTGTCCCGGCGCGTGGACAGGATGCGGTCGAGCGCTTCCGGATCGTTGTGTGGGAAAGGCCGCGCCGTGGCATGGGAGAGCTTGCAGCCCTCGGCCACGGAGTTGTGGATATAGCGGTCGTAAAGGATCAGGTCATTGGGGCCCACGAAATTGCCAACAAAGGTCACGTTAGTGGCGTGGCCGCTGACCAACACCAGGCAGCTCTCGGCGTGCTTCCAGTCGGCAATCTCCTTCTCAAGTTCAAGGGTAAGCCGCTTTTCGCCGCCGATCAGACGGCTGCCGGAAGCGGAGGTGCCGTACTTGCGGATCGCGTCGATGGCGGCCTCGTTGACCTCGGGGCGGCCGGACATGGCCGCGTAGTTGTAACTGCCGAAGTTCAGCACCCAGTGGCCGTCCATCAGACTCTTATCGGTCAGCGGGGAATCGTGGACGATGAAATAGGGATTGTTCTCCTCGTTTCCGATAGTCGCCTGATACCGTTCGGCAAAGGCTTTGTACTCAGGGGTATCCTCAAATCGGGTGATCTTGGTCATGCGATCCCTCCTGTATTCCCGTCGGCATAGTATGAAAACAAGCAAATGAATCGGAATGAAAAGCCGACAGATATGATATACTCCATGCGAGAAAAATTGTCAATCTCCAAAGCACCGCAAAAAGCAGATAAAATACATCCTGCCCCTTGCAAAAGAAGCGCTTTTCCCTTATGATGCGGCTGTACAGAGTAGGGCTTCCAGCGTGAAGTGCCGTCGGGCGGGGATGATGCCCGGCGGACGAAGGCACACGCCGCGGTTGAAAGCCCGCACCCGCTGGTCAGAAACGGAGCAAGCCTCCTTATCAGCAGTGTCATACTCTGAAAGGAGGTTTTTCAATGCAGGATGCACTTCCCAACGGGCTCTATGCCCATCCGTTCAGCAAAGCCTACTGGCAGGACGCAGTCAAAGAATTCAAATCGGTCCGAACCCTGGTCCTGGCCGCGCTGATCGTCGCGATGCGCGTGGTCAGCAAATTCCTGGTCATCCGGTTCGGCACCGTCGAGTGGCCGATCGTCGGCATTATCGTCAATGCCTTCGGCTCCATGTGCTACGGACCGGTTGTCGCCGCGATCGTCGGTTTTCTGTCCGATACGCTCGGCTTTCTCACGTCTACAAGCCCGGGTGAGTTCTATTTTCCGCCGGCTGCCATTCCCGAGATTCTCGCGGCTGTCGTCTTTGCCCTGTTCCTCTACAGGACCCGTGTGAACGTCTGGCGTTTGCTCCTCTCGCGGTTTGTGATCTGTTTCGTCGTGAACGTTTTGATTTCAACACCGATCACGATGTGGTATTATGCCATCAAGGGTACACCGTACCTGTGGCTGAACGTCCCGCGCTTCATCAAGAACATCGTCACCTTCCCCATCGACGCGGTGATCCTCGCCTTCTTCTTCCGCTATCTGATCCCGCCCATCCGTCAACTCGGCTATGTGAAAAGCGACACCAGCCAGCTGACCTTTACCCGGAAGAATGTGATCGTCACCGTGATCCTGACGCTTGTCGGCATTGGTATCACTTTCGGGTATTACATCTATGACTACAATACCAACTCCCTGAGCGCCAATTACACACCCTGGGAGCGCTATGTCCATAATCTGGACATGCGGGAGATCGCCCTGGCCCATGACGATACACTGGATTCCGACGCAACGGTGACCATCGTCGAAAAAGCCGTCCCGCAGTTCGGGAATCCGGAGATCACCTACACTGTTGCGGTTTACAAAGCTGATATGGAAGCCATGGAACAGCGTGCCCTTGAGAATGAACGGGATCTCGCATCCGAAATGCGGGCTGTCCTCGCCCTCTCGAAAAGCAAAGCAGCTAAAGACGCCAACCTTACCCGTCTGTACACACTCACCATTGTGACCGGAGAGGGAACCGACGTCAAATCCGTGGAGCGTGAACCGGAAAAGCAATAAAAGAACGGATCAAATCATATTCCGGCGTTGACAGGCCATCTCTCGCATGATATAAGATATGACAAGATTTCAGGCTGCGCCTGCAATCTAAACCCGAAGGATCGGAAAGGATGGAATCACCATGAAGAACTATCGTGTAGGTATTGTCGGCGCAACCGGCATGGTCGGACAGCGCTTTATCCTGCTTCTACAGAATCACCCCTGGTTTGAGATCGTCGCACTGGCGGCTTCCGCTTCCTCCGCAGGCAAACCTTACCGCGAAGCCGTAGGCACCCGCTGGGCTTTTGACACGCCCATCCCGGAAACCGTTGCGGATATGACGGTTATGGACGCCGCCGATGTCGAAGCCGTCGCCGCGAAAGTCGACTTTGTCTTCTGTGCTGTGAACATGGACAAGGCTGCCACCCGTGCCATGGAAGAGGAATATGCCCGCCACGAAGTGCCGGTGGTCTCAAATAACAGCGCCTGCCGGAAGCTCGAGGACGTGCCCATGGTGATCCCGGAGATCAACGCGGCACACATCGAGGTCATCCCAACCCAGCGGAAGCGCCTTGGCACAAAGCGCGGCTTTATCGCGGTGAAGCCCAACTGCTCGATCCAGTCCTACGTGCCCGCGCTGACGCCGTTGCTCGACTTCGAGCCGACCGAAGTGATGGTTTGCACCTACCAGGCCATTTCCGGTGCAGGCAAAACTTTCAGGACCTGGCCCGAGATGGTGGACAACGTGATCCCCTATATCGGCGGCGAGGAAGAGAAAAGCGAGACCGAGCCCATGAAGATCTGGGGGAAGGTAGAAAACGGCGTGATCGTCAATGCGGCCAAGCCAGTCATCTCTGCCCAGTGCCTCCGCGTGGCCTGTTCCGACGGCCACATGGCGGCAGTCTCAGTGCGCTTTAAGAGCAAACCCTCGGAAGACGAGATCAAAGCCCGTTGGTCTGACTACGAAACCGAAGCCCAGCGCCTGTCCCTGCCCAGCGCACCGAAGCCCTTCCTGCAGTATTTCGACGACCTGACCCGTCCGCAGACCCGCCTGGACCGCGACTTCGAGCGCGGATTCGGCATCTCGATCGGCCGCCTGCGCGAAGATCCGATCCTCGATTACCGCTTTGTCTGCCTGAGCCACAACACCGTCCGCGGCGCGGCCGGCGGCGCGATCCTGACCGCGGAGCTCCTCTGCGCGAAGGGCTATATCTGAGATTAACGGATGCGACTTCCTCTTCTGACCAAGCAAAAAGGAGCCTTATTATGAATCCGCTCTTTACCGGCTGCGCAACGGCCCTGATTACCCCCTTCCGCAAAGGGGAAGTTGATTATCCTGCCCTGGACCGCCTGGTGGAAAGCCAGATCGAAGCCGGCATTGACGCGCTGGTCGCCGCCGGCACCACCGGTGAGCCCGCCACCATGACCTGGGAAGAGCACCTGAACGTGATCCGCCGGGTTGTCGACGTTGCCAACCACCGCGTTCCCGTCATCGCGGGCACCGGCTCCAACTCCACGGCTGAGGCCGTCCACGCGGCCCATATGTCGCAGGAATTCGGCGCTGACGCCCAGCTGGTGGTCACACCCTACTATAACAAGACCAGCCAGGAAGGTTTGGTGGCCCACTTTAATGCCGTTGCTGACGCCGCAACGCTGCCTGTCATCGTCTACAACGTACCTTCCCGCACCGGGATCAACATCGGGCCCTGGGCCTTGCAGCAGATCTGCGCCCATCCCAAGGTCGTCGCCGTGAAGGAAGCGTCCAGCGACGTCGGTCAGTCCCTCGAAAAACTGCGCCTCGTCCGCGACAACGCCGTCTTCTATTCCGGCAACGATGACATCATCGTGCCCACGATGGCCTGCGGCTTCAAGGGCGTGATTTCGGTCCTCTCCAACATCGCGCCGAAAGAGACAGTCCGCATGGCACACGCCGCTTTGGAAAGCAATTTTGCCGAAGCCGCAGCCCTGCAGATGAAGATGCTCCCTCTGATCAATGCGCTCTTCTGCGAGACTAGCCCGATTCCCGTCAAGGCCGCTGCCGCAAGGCTCGGCATCTGCGACGAGGAACTGCGCCTCCCCTTGGTTCCCATGCAGCCCGCCAACCGCGCAAAGCTCTTCACGATCATGGACGAGCTCGGATTGGGGGCCTGAACCGTGAAGATCTGGATCAGCGGCGCGGCAGGCCATATGGGTCAGGCCGTCGCCCAGCTTGCCAGGGAACAGGGCATCGAAATTCTCGGCGGGATTGATCAGCGCGAAGCCTTCGGGATTGACACCTATCGCGTTTTCACATCGCTCCCTGAACCAGGGGACGCGATCATTGACTTCTCTGCCCCTGCCGCCCTGAACAGCCTGCTTCCCTGGGCTGTTCAAAACGGTGTTCCCTGTGTTTTGGCCACAACAGGTTATACAGAAGATCAGCTTGCGGAAATTGATAATGCTGCGAAGCAAATCGCCATCTTCCGCTCCGCCAACATGAGCGTCGGCATCGCGTTGCTCCGGAAGCTGGCCCGGGAAGCTGCCGCAGCCCTCGGCGAGAACTTCGACATCGAAATCGTCGAAGCCCACCATCGTCGCAAGAAGGACGCTCCGAGCGGCACCGCCCTGATGCTCTATGACGCCGTCAAGAACGCAAGAGGAGAAACCTCCCCCGCGGTCTTCGGCCGGGAAGGACGAAACTGTCCCCGCGAGAAGGGTGAGATTGGGATCCATGCCCTCCGCGGTGGTACGGTCACCGGTGAACACCAGGTCTGTTTTCTCGGTGAGATGGAACGCATCACGCTCAGCCACAGCGCCGAGAGCCGTGCGGTCTTCGCTGCAGGCGCACTGCGCGCCGCCGCCTTCCTGCAGGGGAAGAAACCAGGGTTGTATGATATGGATGATCTGCTGAATGAGCAGGGGCTGTAAAAGTTCATCCCGACACCACCAAAGTACTGCAAAACAAAATGACCCGGGCAGCACGTCAATCATGTGTTGACCCGGGCATATTTGTTTATTCTTCCATCATATTCATCCGATTCGCCGTGCGGTAGAGGAGCCAGAGGCCCAGCGCCATCTCGGCGGCGGCAATAGCGATCATGGCCGCCATCAGAAGAACAGGCTTGTCGAGCCAGAAGAACAGTGGAATGCAGCACAGGGCAATCGCCGCGAGCCAGTAGAGCATCCCGAAGACCTGGTTGAAGTTCTTCTTGATGGCTTCCGTTTCATTAGCCCAGCGGAAATGTGGGTGCGTGGCGTCGTGCCAGAGGGAAACGGCGGACACGGCAATGTTGATCATCAAAGTGAACACAAGCGCACATAGCAGGATCAGCGGATTCACCCGGGTCAAGACCCAAGCCACAATTGCGATGAGGGTCGAGCAGAGCGTGCTGATTTCAATACCCACGATGAGTTTGGCCGTGAAACGATCCTGCTGCCGGACAGGAAGGGCAAGGGCGAAGGGCCAGCAGCCGCCTTCGCGGGAAACAGCGGTGGAAACCACTGGGTTCACCATGGAACCCATGGCCATCAGCAGACCGCCGAAGCAAATGATGTAGCAGGGGCTCGGGATAATCTTCATCAGATCCGGGAGCTGTGATCCCTCCGGTGCACTGGAGAAGCCCGAGATCACACCGATGCCGAGCATCAATGGGTACATGACCACACCGGCCAGACCGTTGAAGAGCCAGGCGGGTGTCCGCAGGACGCGGCGCCACTCGAGACGGTGCAGGGCGCGGAAGAGAGTGCCGGTCCGCATGTCGGCGTCACTCTTGCTGCTCTTGGCGGTGACGGTCGATTCGCCGGTGGAGAGAGCCTGCTCGATGTAGCTTGGACCTACCAGAGCGATCACCGCTGCCGCACAAGCCGCGGAAACGCCCAGTAGGAGCAGCAGCATCCCGACATTGCCCGCAAAGGCCTTGGCAGCCCATCCGGCCGGCGGGAAGATCCGGGCAAAGTTGTCCACCAGGCCGTTGTTCAGGAAGGCGTTGAAGTACGCGTTGGGATCCTCATTCGACCGGCTGTTGAAGCGGGTGATGAAGATCGAATAGCCGATGGCAATGCCGAAAGAGAGGATCATCACCACGGTCTCCCGGTGACGGGAGAAGAAGGCAAGCCGCATCAGCAAAGCCGACAGCAGGGCCACGATGCTCAGCGGGATGATCGCGAGCAGGAGCCATACCGGGATCGCCGTGAGAACCGTGGGCAACGCCTTACCCGACTTGATCGCATACAGGATAAAGGCCGGGAACAGAATCATGGCGTTGATGGCGGTCTCAGAGACATAGAGCGAGGTCAACCGGGCCGCGAAGGCCTGCCGTGAGGTCACAGGCAACACCGCCAGGAAAGGCGCGTCCTTGCCCTGGTAGAGCTCAGAGAGTCCCTGGAAGAGACCAAGGACCAATGTGAGCATCATACCCAGGAGGATGGCCAGGCCCGGGAGCAGGAGCGGGTTCTGCATCGCCGCCGTTGCGTTATAGATCTGGATCTCGAACCAGATCATGAAGCCGACACCGTAGAGCATCAGGATGATCAAGAGCAATGCGCGGCCCTTGCCGCCCTTTTTCTTGCCGTCATCCTCGCCCTGCGCCATGGGATTCATGGACGCAAGCGTGTTCTTCAGCATCAGTCGTGTCAGGATCCAATAGTTCTTCATCGGGAGTTCACCCTCATTTCTCGTCCGTCGCCTCGGCGTCCTTCTCCGTCATTTCAAGGAAGACTTCCTCAAGGGAGTGGTCGCCGGTACGATTCAGCAGATCCTCCGGAGTCCCCTCGGCGAGGAGACGGCCCTTGCTGATAATGCCCACCCGGTCACAGAGTTTCTCCGCGACTTCCAGCACGTGCGTTGAGAAGAAGACCGTTGCGCCGGCCTGTGCACGGGCCTTCATTTCTTCCTTAAGGATGAAGGCAGCGCGGGGATCGAGGCCGACCATGGGCTCATCGAGGATCCACACCGGGGGCTCGTGGATCAGCGCGCCGATGACGGAGATCTTCTGTTTCATGCCGCGGGAATAACTCTGGATGCGGTCGCCGGCCGCCTTCGTCAGCTCGAAGGTCTCGAGATAGCGATCCGCGCGCTCCTTGCGGGTCTTGGCATCCACGCCGAAGATGTCTGCCATGAAGTTCAGGTATTCCCAGCCCGTCAGCTTGTCATACATATCCTGGCTGTCCGGGACGAAACCGATCTGCATCTTCGCGCCGATGGGGTCTCGGGTAATGTCCACGCCGCCGACAGTGATGGTGCCTTCGGTCAGTTTCAGCGCGCCGGTAATCATGCGGATGGTGGTGGTCTTGCCAGCACCGTTCGGACCGAGGAAGCCGTACACGCAGCCTTCAGGTACGCTGAGATTCAGGCGGTCCACCGACGGGTGGGCGCTCTTGCCGTATACTTTGGTGACATTGGTCAGTTGAATCATGGTATTTCCTCCCTGCGGCGTCTTTTTGATCGCTGCATGCGTATCATAGGCAATTTGTCCCTTCCTGTAAAGGGTATCTGCACGAAATGACACCAATTGCGTCTGAATTGTCAGTTTTTTGTCATGTTTGAGAAATCCGGCCAGTTTCCATGCTTTTCACATGTTTTGTGAAATCGCCGAATTCATATCTTCCGTTTACAAAGCGACCTATATGCTTTATAATACGAACGGAAATATCCATATGCTTTTTCACATATCTTCTAAGGAGTAAACTCGTAATGAAAAAAGCATTCTGTTTGTTTCTTACCATCATTCTGAGCCTATCTGTCCTCGCTGTCTCCTTCGCCGATGAGTCGGATAGTATCCCCGGCGCCGTTGAAATCCCGTACGCAGGCTTCCGCTTTGTCCCACCGGAACTTTTCCGGAACACAACAGGAATCGTTGTCATGGATGGCGTCACTGAGATTCTTGACAGGGTCTATTACGCTTACTGGACCTACTATGCCATGACGGAAGAAGAGCGTGACGCGTGGCTCAACGATCACAATCCCGATGCCCCGGCGGAGTACCGGGTCTGTCCCCTCTTCTTCGTTCTCATCATCGGGAACGGAATGACCTTCCGGAGTTTCAATGCTCTGAACGGAAATGCCATCCCGACAGAATATGTCCACGAAATCGGCACAGTCGGCGACTATACCTTTTGCCTGTACACGGAAGGCCCAAACCAGGATTTTATCGATGTGATCGATCCGGTTTACAGGGATGAGTATACCGCCCTCGCAAGCGCCGCGGATGATGTGGCCGCCGCGTTCACGATCTTTGAGCCGACAGAAAAACCGGATCCCTATGCTGGCCTGATCGGTTCCAAATTCGAGTTCACCACTACAGACTTGGACGGAAATCCAATCACTTCTACCGACCTGTTCGCGCAAAGCGAGATCACTGTGCTTAACATCTGGACCTCATGGTGCGGCCCGTGTATTGGAGAACTCCCGGAGCTGCAGGAACTCTACACCCGACTGCTGGAGAAAGGATGCAGCATTGTCGGCATGCTCGCGGATGACGATCTGGATACCGCCCGACAACTGATTGCAGACAATGGCGTTACCTATCCCGTCTTTCTGGCACCGGATACCCTGAACGAATTCATCCGATTGGAAGCGGTGCCGACCACGCTTTTCATTGGTAGGGATGGAACAGTACTCGCCGCCCCGGTTGTCGGAGCCTATATCGAAAAGTACGAAGCTGAATTGGACTCCCTGCTCCAAAGATAAAATCCTGAACCGAAAGCAGAAATCATGAGTTACGAAGACTTGATGAACCGCATCTATGCGGAATTCCCGCACCTGCGCGGACAGCTGGCGCCGCCGCGGGTTGTTTATGTGCGTGCGCGGAACAAGATGTACATCACCTTTCATTCCATGACCCTCGTGGAGGAGAAGACTTTTCTCCGCATGGAACAGATCCTTCGCGAAGCCTTCCCCACCCATCCGCTGGCCCTGCGAGTGGTCAGCCCGGGACTGAAGGATGATTTCCAGGAGCACATCGACCGCTACCAGCAGGTGCTGACCGATTTTCTGTGCCGCAATTATCCGGCCTCCGCTGCTTGGCGAAATGAGATCGGCTGGCGCTGCGAAAAAGGCCGCGTGACCCTGACCTTCCCGGACGCCTTCTCCATGGGCTACATGGCACGGCAGAACGTGGCAGCCCGTCTCCATCAGGCCATCCTTGACATCTTTGATGTGGATCTCCGGGTGGAGCTGGCCATCGCCGGAGACCAGGAACGCCGCATGGAAGCCCTGCGTGCCGAGAATACCAGAGTTCTCACGGAAACCGTCGATCTGAAAGCCTTACAGGCACAGGAGGCCGAAGAGGCGGCAAAGAAGCCGAAGGCACCCAAAGCACCCAAGGTCCGCAAGTCTGACAATCCCCTGATGCCGGACATGAGCGACGACGCGGACGGAAAGCCGATCCTCGGTCGGAGCATCGCGGACGCACCCATGGAAATGAAAGAACTCACCGAGGATGCCGGCGTCGTGGTCATCCAGGGGGATATCTTCAAACTGGAAACCAAAGAGCTCCGGGGCGGCGAAACCTTGCTCCTTTCTTTCGCTGTTACCGACTATACATCTTCTGTTCTGTGCAAGGTATTCCTGCGCTATCGCCGTTCCTTCGGCCGCAGAGGAGAAAAAGAAGATACCGCTCCCGCCCCCATCACCGAAGAAGAACGCAAAGCCGTACAGGACAAGGTTGCCCGGATCAAAGTCGGCATGAACGTCAAGATCCGGGGCGAGTGCGCCTTTGACAGCTTCGCCCGGGAACTGTGCGTGACAGTTCGCGACATGATGCCAATGGTGAAGATCGAGCGGGAGGACAAAGCCACCGAGAAGCGGGTCGAGCTGCACATGCACTCCAACATGTCCGCCATGGACGCCCTGACACCCGCCGAGGATTTGGTCGCGCGAGCCGCGAGATGGGGACACCCCGCCGTCGCCATCACCGACCACGGCGTGCTTCAGGCCTTCCCCGCCGCCTTCAAAGCGGCAAAGCAGAACAATATCAAACTGATCCCCGGCTGCGAAGGCTATATGATCGACGAGCGGGTTATCGTTGAAAATGCCAATGACAGGCGGCTGGAAGAAGCCATCATTGTCCTTGACTTTGAGACAACAGGCCTGAACACCCGCACTTGCCGGGTCATTGAGATCGGCGCTGTGCGCCTGAAGAACGGCACCGTCGAGGACAGCCTTTCGTTACTGGTCAACCCGCACATGCCCCTCCCGGCCCGGATCACCGAAATCACCCACATCTCTGACGCCATGCTGGCCGATGCGGAGAGCGCCGAAACCGCCATCCCGAAACTGATGGACTTTATCGGCGACGCACCGATCGCCGCACACAACGCGGCCTTTGACGGTGCGGTCCTTCACAGCGAACTTCAGCGCCTTGGCCGTTCTTTTGACGCGCCGGTGCTGGATACCCTCACCATGGCCCGCAAGCTCTATCCCGAGATGAAGTCCCACAAACTGGGCAGCCTTTGCAAGCAGCTCGGTGTCTCCCTGAAGAACGCCCACCGTGCCGTTCACGACGCCACCGCCACAGCCCTTTGCCTGGCGAAGATGTTTGAGGCAGTCAGGGCTGACGGACTGCACACCCTCACCGATCTTAATCGCGGCCTCCGCGGCGGAGCCATCGGCGAGAGTTGGCACATCATTCTCCTGGCTAGAAGCCAGGACGGCCTGGTCAACCTGAACCGTCTGGTCTCCGCCTCCAACCTGGATTATTTCCGCCGCCGTCCCCACATGCCGCGCTTCCTGATCGAGAAGTATCGCGAAGGCCTGATCCTCGGCAGTGCCTGCGAGGCCGGCGAACTCTTCCGGGCTGTGGTACGCGGGGAATCCGAAGAGACACTGGCGAAGATCGCGTCGTTCTATGATTATCTGGAAATTCAGCCCATTGGCAACAATGCCTTCCTGATCCGAAACGGGGACGCAAAGGACGAGGAAGAACTACGGGAGTACAACCGGACGATCGTCCGCCTCGGCGAAAAACTCGGCAAGCCGGTTGTCGCCACCGGAGACGTGCACTTCCTTGACCCTCACAATGCCATCAACCGCGCCATCATCCAGGCGGGAATGGGCTATGACGACTGCAACCTGCAGCCTCCCCTGTACTTCAAAACAACGGATGAAATGCTGGCAGAGTTCGCCTATCTCGGCCCTGAGAAATGCCGCGAAGTCGTCATCGAAAATCCACGGAAAATAGCTGATATGGTCGAGCCTCTCCGTCTTTTTCCGAAGCACCCGGAAGGAAAAGACACCTTCCAACCAAAGTGGGATGACGCGGAAGAGAACATCCTCCGCATGACGAGGACCACCGCGCGCGAGCTGTACGGCGATCCCCTCCCTGAGATCGTCCAGAAGCGCCTCGACAAAGAACTAAAATCCATTGTCGGATACGGTTACTGCACACTCTATAACATCGCCGAACGCCTTGTGGCCAAGTCATTGGAAGATGGCTATCTTGTAGGCAGCCGTGGCTCGGTCGGTTCGTCCCTCGTAGCACGGATGTGCGGCATCACCGAGGTCAACGCCCTGCCGCCGCACTACCGGTGCATCTGGTGCCACCGCGGCTTCTTCGACGTGGATACCAAGAAATACCACGTCGGGATGGACCTGCCGGACCGCGACTGCCCCATCTGCGGGCGAAAGCTGACCAAGGACGGCTTTGACATTCCTTTCGAGGTTTTCCTCGGTTTCGAGGGCGACAAGGTGCCGGACATCGACCTGAACTTCTCCGGTGAGGAGCAAAACCGCGCCCACCACTATGTCGAAGAACTGTTCGGCAGGGATCATGTTTTCCGCGCGGGAACGATCTCCGGCCTGGCGGACAAAACAGCCTACGGCTATGTCAGCAAGTACCTCGAAGAGCGCGGCATCCAGGCGGGCAACACGGAAAAAGACCGTCTGGCGGCGGGCTGCGTTGGCGTCAAGCGCACCACGGGCCAGCATCCCGGCGGCATGGTAGTCGTGCCCAAAGAATACGATATCAACCAGTTTACCGCCGTGCAGCACCCCGCTGACGACCTGACGAGCGACTTCACGACCACGCACTACGATTTCAACTCCATGCACGATATCCTCGTGAAGCTGGACTGCCTCGGCCACGACGACCCGACCATGCTGCATATGCTCGAGGAACTGACCGGCATCAACTTCCGAGACGTTCCCCTGGATGACTGGGGTGTGCGGAGCCTCTGGTCCTCCCCCGCAGCGCTGGGCGTGACGGAAAGCGACATCCTATGCTCCACCGGAACATACGGTGTCCCGGAAATGGGCACCGGCTTTGTCCGCGGCATGCTGGATGACACCCATCCCTCCACCATGGAGGAGCTCCTACGAATCTCCGGCCTCAGCCACGGCACCGACGTGTGGCTTGGAAATGCCCAAGAGCTGATTACCTCCGGCACGGCAACCCTTTCGGAATGCGTCTGCTGCCGCGATGACATCATGAACGCCCTCATCGCCCAGGGTGTAACTCCAAAGATTGCTTTCAACACGATGGAAAGTGTCCGCAAGGGCCGTGGCCTCAAGCCCGAAATGGAGCAGGCCATGCGGGAGAAGAACGTCCCGGAATGGTTTATCGACTCCTGCAAGAAGATCAAATACATGTTCCCGAAAGGCCACGCCGTAGCCTATGTCACCATGGCGCTTCGCGTCGCCTGGTTCAAGCTGCACCTGCCTTTGGCTTACTATGCAGCCTACTTCACGGTTCGCGGCGACGGCTTCGATGCTTCGACGATGCTTATCGACCCCGGAACCTGCCGCGAGCGTATCCGCTCCATCCGCGATGCGGACACCAAAGCCAGTGCAAGAGAGAAAGAGCAAGTTACAGCTCTTGAGTTGGTCCTGGAAATGAACATGCGCGGTCTCAAGTTCCTTCCTGTGGACCTCTACAAGAGCGACGTGAAGAAGTTTCTCATTGAAGACGGTAATCTCCGCTGCCCCTTCACATCCCTCCCCGGCCTCGGCGAAGCCGCCGCAATCCCCATCGTGGAAGCGAGAAAACAGGGCCCCTTTATTTCCATCGAAGACCTCCAGCAACGTGCTCACATTGGCGCAGGCATCACGGACTTGCTGCAGGCACACGGATCGCTGCAGGGGCTGAGTGAAACGAGCCAGATTAGTATGTTCTGATTTCTCAGTTATTTGCACTGTCCGGATATCCTGGTAATCGTCAATGATGAATCCGGCAAACCCATCAAGGTCAGAGCCCGAGATCTTTTGCCCTTTGCATAACCAAACGATTCGCTTTCTGAAAGGAGTAAACTCTATGGCCATCAAGCGTATCCTATCCCTCGTTCTCTGCTCACTTTTCCTGCTGGGTTGCCTGCCCGCCACAGCAGAAGAACCCGCTATCAATGAACCCGACATGGCTGCTTATGCCGCCTGTGTCAATGGACTTGCAGTGGAGTTTGGCGTACCGGCGATCCTTTGGGACTGTAGTGTCCATGTGAACCGGGGCAAGCTCAGCGTGAATTATCCGCAGTATATCGACGCCATCATGGGCTGTTATCCGGAACGAAATATGATCGGGAACGGCGGTGACAATGCTCTTTTCGAGGAAGAGACTGCTTTTGAGGCAGCAGCAAACTTTGGGCCCGGGTTCAATTTGGGCAACACCCTGGATTCCACGAGCTTCAATATTGCCAATGTCGCGACCGGTCAACTGGGGTGGATCGTGCTCTGGGGCACAAAGGATGCGGACGGCAATCTCCTCCCCCGCGCTTGGGAGACCGCCTGGGGCCAGCCGGAAACCACACAGGCCATTGCGGAATACATTGTCGGCCTGGGCTTCAACACTATCCGAATCCCGGTGACCTGGGCTGAGCACCTGGACAAGGACAACAACATAGACCCGCGCTGGATGGCCCGGGTGAAGGAAGTCGTGGACCTCTTCTATGAACAGGGTATCTATTGCATCCTGAACCTCCACCACGACGGCGGGGCAGACGGCTGGATCGAGGCCACTGAGGATTCCTACAACACCTACGGAGAACGTTTTTCGTCCGTGTGGACACAGATTGCGGAGACCTTCGCGGATTACGACGAGCGACTGCTCTTTGAGAGCATGAACGAGGTGCTGGACGGGAACAACAGTTGGAACACGCCGACCGCCGACGCCTCACGCTGGATCAACGCCTGGAACCAGCTCTTCGTCAGCACGGTTCGCACCACAGGCGGAAACAACGCCCTGCGGAACCTGATCGTGATGACCTATTCCGGTGGCGGCGCAGACGGCAACTTCAGCAGTTTCGTCCTGCCGGAAGACACAGCGGTTCACCATTTGCTGATCACCGTCCACAACTATGACCCCCAGGCTTTCACCTGGACCACCGCTACCTGGACCAGGATGACCGCCCGTTGGGACGAGGCTGCCCACGGTGCCATGCTCCGCCGCGAATTCGAAACTTATCGCCGCTGGTCGGAACACTTCAATGCTCCCATTGTTCTTGGTGAGTATAACGCAGACCCCAAGGCCTATGCGGATTACGACTGATCTTCCGCAAATACTCATTCCAAAACCCTCCGGTTTTCTCGCCGGAGGGTCGATCTTTATCTGGCTGACGGGTGTCGTTATCTTCCGCCGGGGCCGCCGCCGCTGCCGCCGCTGGGGTTGTTGAAGTTTGTAACATTGCCGGATGTCGTAATGGGAGACGACAATGTACCGCTGAATGCCGTACTTCCGCCCGCCTTGACTGTATAAGCGTTATCCACCTGCATGTCCGGGGTGGTGATGATGATCGAACTGTAGGCTTTTGCCGGTTTGAAGGACAGGAGCAGATTGTCTTCGCTGTCATAGAGTTCTACGACACTCCCGGCGGAGAAACTCCCGACCTTCATGACCAACGCTGCCTGGTTGGCTACGCTGTTCAGGTTTTCCAGCATTCCGCTCGATCCAACCGCGACCAGCGTCCCGCCAGTCACCCGGCACGTGCCGTTGAAGTCCACAGCCGCGTCGTAATTCGAGGTTGGGCCGGAAACAGTAACCACACCGCCGGCGATCAGGATGGCACCGTTGGAGTCAAGTCCGTCGCCGCCCGAGTTCACATTCAGCGTTCCTCCGGAAACCGTGACACCTGCGTTCTGTGCCGCAAACTCGTTGAAATTGTTCCCTGTGGTTTTGCCTTCTGTGGCGTTCAGGCCGTCGTCGGATGCCATAACATCGGTATTGCCGCCGGTGATAAGGATCCAGCAGGCCTCCAGGCCTTCATAGGATTGGGTGATGTTCACCGTTCCCCCTGCAATGGTCAGCGTGTCGTCCGCATGAATGCCGTCATCGCCGCTGGCAATGGTGAGGTCGCCGCCGTTCACGGTGACATTGTTTGCATGCAGGCCGTCATCCGCGCAGTCCAGGTTCAGGGTCCCGCCCAGAATCACAAGATCCGTAACCGCTTTGATGCCCTTGGTGGAGACCGTTCCGTCCGCCTGCGCGGTTCCCCAGTCGCCCCAGCCGTTATGCCCTGTGCCGAAGCGGTTGACGCCCGCTTCAGACTGGGATTCGCCCGCCCCGTCCGCGGTGGTGACCGTGACCGACCCGCCCGCGATGATCACATAGCCCTTGTCCTCTTTGTTGGAGCGGGTCGAACTGATTCCATCGCCTTGGGCATTGACCGTGATGTCACCGTCAAGGATAAGAACCGAATTGCGGCCCCGAACGCCGTCCCCGGCACTTGTGATTGTGATGATACCGCCGGCGATGATCAGGTCCGACTTGCATTGAATGCCATGCTTGGCATTCGCGTTCACGATCAGTCTTCCGCTCCCGTTGATGGAGATATCGTTCTCCGCCCAAATGACAGCCGCCAGAGTATCCTGTTTGCCTTCCTCATCAATGACTGTCGATTCCTTCTTGTCAGAGATGGTATTCACCGTGCCATCCGCAAGGGTCAAAACCAGTTTGCCATCCGACATACTGTAGATGGCAGGGCCTTCTTCGCTTATCAGCGTGACGCCGTTCAGGATCAAGCGCACACGGCCATCCTCCGGCTCGTCGACCACGATTTGGCCGGTCCATGTTCCGCTGAGAAGATAGTCGCCCTTTTTTGAGATTGTCAGAGTGGAGCCGGACAGGCTCACGTTATCCGAATCAAACTCCACACCGCTTTCAGAAAGCGTAACGACAGTGACTTTTTTTTCGTTCCAAGTGCTGTCCACGTCCTTGTCCTTATACAGAGAAGGAATATCCCAACTGTTTCCGGACAGGGTTTCCGCGATTCCGGTTCCTTCTGCGATCGCAGTGAAATGGGAACCGATCAGTGTGAACCCGAACATAGCGGCCATTGCCAAGGTCACAACAGCCGCCATTCTGTTCAGTCGTGCCTTCCGGTTCCGAGAATTCGTCTTCATAATTGATCCCTCCGTTTGTATGCTTCGGCTCTGAAGCGGGATTTCCTTTGGTCATTCTCATTTTCGCCGATCATTCTGACAGCCGTTTGTTTCATATATGACCATTTTGTGAAGATTGCGAAAGGCGAGAAAAACGCTTTCCGAATCTCTTTCTTTATGCTATCATCAGGGAAAGGAGGTGCGGCGGATGAACAAAGAGGAGGTCCTTCAGGCAACCTTTGGCTACAACGCGTTCAGGGAAGGGCAGGAAGCGCTGATCGATACACTCCTGGCCGGACGGGATGCGGTCGGCATCATGCCCACCGGAGGCGGGAAGTCCGTCTGCTACCAGGTTCCCGCCCTGATGCTCCCGGGCACGGCGCTTGTTATCTCGCCGCTGATCTCCCTGATGAAGGACCAGGTCGCCGCGCTGAAGGCAGCAGGTGTCCCCGCCGCTTTTCTCAACTCGACACTGACACCATCCCAACAGAATCTTGCATTGCAGCGAGCCCGTGAAGGCCAGTACAAACTCATTTATGTAGCGCCGGAAAGACTGGATACACCTTCTTTCCGCAGTTTTGCGGCGAGTTCTCCCATAAGCCTAATCGCCGTGGACGAGGCCCACTGTATCTCGCAATGGGGACAGGATTTCCGTCCGAACTATCTGCGCATCGCGGCCTTTATCGAGAGTCTTCCCGTACGGCCTCCGGTCGGCGCGTTCACCGCGACTGCCACACAACGGGTCCGGGATGACATGGTCAGGCTCCTGGGACTCCATTCCCCCTCACAGGTCATCACCGGCTTTGACCGGCCCAATCTCTACTATGAAATCATCCCCGTCAAGCGGCACAGGGAGCATGTGCTCTATTCCGTTTTGTCTGAATTGCAGGGACGGAGCGGGATCGTCTATTGCGCTACCCGCAAGACCGTGGAAACCGTCTGCGACCGGCTCCGGAACCGGGGCCTGAGCGCCACGCGCTATCACGCAGGGTTGGAAGAAGACGAGCGCAGGCAGAACCAGGAAGATTTCCAGTACGACCGCGCACAGATCATGGTCGCCACCAACGCTTTCGGCATGGGGATCGACAAGAGCAATGTCGGCTTTGTGATCCACTATAACATGCCCAAATCAGTTGAGGCTTACTACCAGGAAGCAGGACGTGCCGGTCGGGACGGAAGCGAGGCCGACTGTGTGCTCCTGTTCTCCATGCAGGATGTAGTAACTGCCCGCCGCTTGATCCTGGACCGCGCTCCGAACGCCGAACTAACACCTGCACAGCAGGAGGAAGTCACCCGTCAGGACCTGCGCCGTCTGCAGGACATGATCCGTCTGTGCGAGCAGCCCGGTTGCATCCGCCAGGCACTGCTGCGGTATTTCGGCCAGCCAGCAGGCCAACAGTGCGGTCATTGCTCCCACTGCACGGAACCTCGGTATCCGGAAGCCTACGCCATTGGACAGATGGAAAAGATCGACCTAGACACCAGGAGAAAACTTCGCCATGCAGGCAATGCCGAGCAGACAATTCTCCCTCAAATTGAAAAAAACACCGCCCTTCGCCCCGGAAGTGAAGAATCCGCTCTTTTTGAGCGCCTGCGCGCCTGCCGTATGGATATCGCCCGTGAGCGCGGCGTCCCGCCTTACGTCATCTGCCACGACCGCACCCTTCGCGACATGGCACAGAAACGCCCCCGGACTCTTGACGAGCTTGACAGTATATATGGCCTCGGCAGGCGAAAGATTGCAGACTTTGGTATAAAACTTTTGACGGTGATTACAGGTCAACCTGTTCAAAATCATGTTTCATCAACCGATCTTTCGATTCCACAAGAATCAAATGTTTCAACGGAATCTCAAATCCTCATGAATATGGATAGCGAACAGGATGATTCTTCCTGGACCTATGAAGAAATCCAGCAGCTCCGAGACTCTTGGTATTTCGGGCATCCCATGCGGGAGATTGCTAACGCCCTTGGGCGTGACAGGGCAGAAGTCCTGCTGAAAGCGGATGATCTTGGACTGTTGGCCCCAAAGCAGTAAAGAAACAGCGAGCCTGAGAATCAGATCAGGTTCGCTGTTTTGAAGAACGCATTATGCCTTTTTGAGTGTTTCCCGTAACGATTTCCGGGTCCGTCTACGCGTCATTTCAATCAATCCCAGGGAAGTGTATCCATGAATGACGGTTTTGGAGCGATCCGCCGCAAAAGCTGAACGGAGGGCTTCGAGAACATGAGCTTTGTCGTCCTCGTCAATCATGTCGATCATGTCGATGATGATAATCCCGCCTATGGAACGCAGGCGGATTTGTCGCGCGATCTCAGCGCATGCCTCGGCGTTAACACTCGCCAGGGCTTTCTCATGGACGCGGCGTGCGGTGTTTTTTGCGGTGTTCACATCGATGACCGTCAGCGCTTCGCATTCGTCAATGACCAGATTGGCACCGCTCTTCAGCCACACGCGACGATGCAGGGCTTCTTCCAGCTTCGCCGGGATACCTGCTGTCTCAAGCGGATCGGCGTTTACCAGGCGGAAAGGGCAGCGGCCATCACAGAAGGGCGCTATAGTCGGGTCATCGGAGATAACGGTTTCTACACCACGGGGTACATAGTCATCCAGCAGGCTTTCCAGAACCGTCCGGCCCTGCCAGAGGACAGATGGCGCCGGAGCTGTCGGAGCAGCGATCGCGATGGTGAACCACAGGGCTTGCATCGAATCGATTTCTGCCGCAATCGCTTCTTTTGTCATGGCTGCCGCAGCGGTGCGCATCACCAGGCCGAAGCGGTCTGATGACAGTTCACGGCCCAGTGTGCGAAGGCGGTCCGCCTCTGCTGCCGCAAGTTTGCCAGACGCACCGATAAAGCGGTTGCACGGCATGAAGATGACACTCTCGCCGGCCAGGTTGATGTCCCGGGTCAGGAAAGCACCTTTCTCGCCGTGAGCTTCGCGGACAATCTGCACCGTCACGCGGTCCCCCTCGCGGAGCGGCTGACCAACAAAAGAGTCGCTCCGCTCTTTCAAGGGCAAAAAGCCGTTGCGCTCCTCACCGATGTCCACGAACGCGGCATCGTTGGCCTTGACCACCCGGACCACCTTGCCAAGCAGGATCGCGCCCGAAGCGCCGCTTTCTTCCTCGGGGATGTACTCACACAGATGCCCGTCCTCCATGACCGCACAGGCATGAGAGGCGGCGCTGACCAGAATCTCGCGCATCACAATTCCTCCAGGGGCTGAAGATTCCCCGTATCATCCTTGCCGTAGAGCCTCTCCCGGGTGACCATGACCCTGGGCGTCTCGATTCCCGCAAAGGCGGACAGGGCAACCATCAGCATCGCAGGTTTGCAGGACAGGGTTTCAGTGAGCGTCATCAGAGCGTGCAGGTGTACGCCGTCCATTGAAACTTCCAGAAGAAGCGGACGGATATCACAGGGTTTGACACCGCTCTTGGTCTTGCGGTCGGTGATGATCTCCTTCTGTCCGAGGAAGGCAGAAAGGGTTTCGCGCAACGTCTCTGCCACGCTTTCGTCCAGGATACGAATGTCATAGGACGCCGCCTGCGCCATGGCCATAGAGGCCGGACGGCGGTCGTCAATGACCCTGGCAGAGGTGAGCTGCATCTCCGGGGGCAGGGCTTCGTTCATTGCAGCCATGAATGTCTCCGGTGTCACATCCTCATCCAGGCTGGTTTCCATGATTTCACACTTCCCCGCAGCGCCTACTGACAGGGCAGAGGCAAAGGTCAGCAGGATGTGCGGGTTAAACCCTTTCGAATAGCTGACCGGCAGGCTGGACCGGCGAAGCGCGCGCTGCATGGCTCTCATGATGTCCAGATGGCCGATGTGGCGCAGTCTCTCCGTCTTTTCAAACGTGGCGAGCATTCGCATACGCGCACACCCCCTCCCACTTCTGCAGGCCGCAGCCGTTGCAGCCAAGGCGGCAGTCTTTGGTCACCTTTTCCTCTTTGGCTTTGTCGTACTCCCGCTGGAGGAAAGCCCGGTCGATGCCCGCGTCAATGTGCTCCCACGGCAGGACCTCGTCGCGGCCGCAGGAGCGGTAAGCATACCATTCTGGGTCCAGACCCGCGTCTGCGAAGGCCTGCAGCCACAGGTCCAGCCGGAACCAGTCGGACCAGCCGTCCAGTATGCAGCCCAGGTTCACGGCGTTCAGCAAGACTTGTCCGAGCCTACGGTCACCTCTGGAGAAACAAGCCTCCAGAAAGCTCAGCTCGGGCGTGTGATAGTTGAAGTTCACACCCTTGACCGTCCGGAACTTTTCTTTCAGATACTGCTGTTTTGCCTTCAGTGAATCCTGTGTATCCTGTCCTTCCCATTGGAAAGGCGTTACGGGCTTGGGGACAAAGCTGGAAGCGGAAACCGTCACGCGAAGGCCCCTCGCACGTTTGTCCTTCGGCACTGCGAAATAACAGCCGACGACTTTCCGTGCCAGGTCCACGATGCCATCCAGGTCTTCGTATGTCTCCGTCGGCAGCCCGATCATAAAGTAAAGCTTCACCGCGTTCCACCCGCAGGTGAAAGCATCCGTGACCTTTTCCATCAGGTCCGCTTCGCTGACACCCTTGTTGATCACATCGCGCAGTCGCTGCGTCCCGGCCTCCGGCGCGAAGGTCAGGCTTGTCTTGCGCATCTTCTGCGTCTCTTCGAGGCTCTCCTTCAGCACACTGTCAATGCGCAGGGACGGCAGGGAGATCCCGACCCGCTCCTTCTCGAGGTCCTTCATTAAGGCACGGATCAGTTCCGGCAGACAGGAGTAGTCACCGCTGGAAAGGCTGGAAAGACTCATCTCCTCATAGCCGGTAGCTTTTTCAAGATCTTTAGCCAAGCTACGCAGCGTTTCAAGAGACCGCTCCCTTACTGGGCGGTAGAGCATCCCCGCCTGGCAGAACCGGCATCCGCGGGTGCACCCGCGCATGATCTCCAGCATGATGCGGTCAAAGACAACTTCCGTATAGGGAACGGGGAAAGACCGGGGATAGTAGGTCGTGTTCAGGTCCGGGATCACACACTTTTTGACCTTTTCCGGCGCTTCCGGGCAATTGGGCGTAACGGACAACACCCGGCCCTCTTCATTGTACTTCACATCGTAAAAGGCTGGAACATACACGCCTGGGATCTGTGCCAACGTCTTCAGGAGTTCAACTCTCGGGGCGTCCGATTGCTTCCAGTCCCGTACTGCCGCAGTCACCTGAAGCGTGACTTCCTCACCGTCACCGATCATGAAAGCATCGATGAAATCTGCTAGCGGTTCAGGGTTGAAAGCACAGGGCCCGCCGGCAACCACCACAGGTTCCCGTTCGCCGCGCTCACGGCTGAGCAGGGTCACCCCACCCAGGCGCATCATGGCGAGAATGTTGGTATAGCTCATCTCGTACTGGAGCGTGAACCCGATCATGTCGAAATCGCGGAGGGCATGGCGGCTTTCTACCGAGAACAGCGGAACACCTTCCTGCTCCATCAGCTCCTTCATGTCCGGCCAGGGCATGAAGAACCGTTCGCAGAGCTGATCCAGCTGTTCGTTCACAAGACCGTAGAGGATCTTCAAACCAAGATGGGACATGCCCACCTCGTAGGTATCGGGGAAGCAAAAGCCATACCGCAGCGCCACCGCGTCCCAATCCTTGTGGACGGCGTTCATTTCGCCGCCGGTATAGCGCGGTGCCTTCTGGACCTTCTCCAGCATGGCTTCGATTTTGTCGTTATATGGGATCATTGCGTCCTCCTCGGGAATCTGGTTGAAAACAAAACCCGGCTTCAGTTTATCACCTTTGCCGGGATGGGTCAATGGGCATCAAACATCTGCAGCAGGCGCGTGCCTGTGCCGGTCTCAGGCGCATACTCAGCCCAAAGTTCGAGAGCGGGGTCTTCCAGCCATTTGGGATCATTGGGGTCCAGGATCCCGGCAAAGTTATCGGCATTGACGCGGCGAGCGTACTCCACCATGACCCGACGGGCATCCTCCGGGATATCCAGACCGGCCAACTGTTCCTCCGCATTTCGAACGTCCCGCTCGCTGAAAAACGCTTCACTGAGGGCCTTGAAGCCCTCCGGCAAGTGCTCGTCGCAGACGGTATGCCGCTCATAGTGCGGAATTCCGTCTTCCCCCACGGTGACTAGACCGTAACAATGGGAATGGATGCAGAAGGCCCCGGTCGCGGCGTCGGTGAGTCCATCCTTCTCAAGTACACTCATGATATGGATGTGCCCGGAGAGGTTCAGCGTCACGCCGCCGGCCCTGAGATCGGGCAGCATGTATTCACGGTTGTAGATGCTGTAGCTGTTGGGGCGGGAAGACGAGCGCGGAATGAGGCTCTGGTGAGTCGCGCTGATGACGGTCACCCCGGCCGTTTTTGCCTCCTCCAGCATGGGCACCAGCCAGGCCTGCTGTTCCTGACTGTAAAAGCCGTACATCTCGACCGCTTCATCATACACGCACACATCCGCCATCGCGATCCAGACCTTGTCGTTCAGCCGGACGGTATAGCTCATGGTATAACCGTCCTCCGATGGCAGGAGGCAGCGCGCCCAGATTTCGCGGAATTCCTCCGGGGTCACATTGTCCGTGTATCCCCAGTCCTCGCCGGAGAACCATCGGGCATAAGGGCTGTTGATGTCGTGATTGCCGGGAATCACGTACACGGGAATCCCTTCGTCCCAAAGCTCGTCCATTGCTGCCGCGAGTTCCTGGTGACTCTGTTTTTCGCCGTAGAAGGTAAGATCGCCTGTGATCAGCACAACATCCGGTTTCTGGTGCCGAGCCTCAGCGAGCAGGGCGTCCAGCAATTCCGGCGAGTAATGGGTCATTTTTCCGTCCGCGTTTGCGATCGAACGAAGGAACAGGTCGCTGCCTTCATAGAGGGACGGAGCAAGGTAATGGATGTCGGTGACAACCATGATTTGTGAATCAGCGCAGCATTGATTATATATCATTGTTATCATCATTATCAGAAAAACAAAATACAAGCGAGTTTTCATAGTAATCATCCGTTCGTAATTTTCTTAACTACACAGCAATGATATCACCTGTTTATAGAAAAAACAACCAATATTCGTTCAGCTGTATGTACAGTGACAAACAAGTAGATTTCCATATATAATGCATAGAATATACTATTGACAAAAATCCTAGATGATCTATAATTGATTTATCGAACCCCAGTTTTTTCCAATCTCAATCAATATGGAGGGAACCAAATGAAGAAGATCCTGTTTTTCTTGGTTTTTGTCACATTGCTTTTTACAGTCTCAATTGCATACGGAACCGACATTAAGGTCAATGGCTTGTCTGAAACCCAACTTTTTGACCTTTATGCCCAAGTGCAAGCCCAGATTCAACTAAATTCATTCTCAACTGCTGGAAATTACGTATCGTCTTTTAGCTATGATGATATTGAACGTAATCCAAGTCGACATACTGGAGATTTGCTATATTTCAAGGGAAAAATCATACAGGTATTAGAAGGTTCCTATTCTACCACTTATCGCGTTGCTAAAGATAATAATAGCAATCAAGTCTTCATTGTTTATTATTCTATACCAGAAGGCACTGAACGCTTTTTAGAAGATGACCAGGTCTGTGTTTATGCAGAGTTTTCAAGACTTCAGACATACTCAAGCACAGTTAATCTTTCCGTGACGGTTCCGGAATGCACCGCTGCACTTATGATTCGTCCAGTAACAAATAAACAAGTCTCTTCTGCTAGTGATGTTGAGTTGTCATCTGCATTAACGAACATACGTGATCGATTGAACGCCGTTGTGTCAAAGGATGGTAAATATATTAAACTAACAACAACTAACTATACTGATTATGCTCGCCATCCTTACCTTCACACAAACGAAATGATTGTTTCTACAGGAAAAGTCCTTCAAGTTGTTGAAGGCACTTCAAAGAATATATATCGTTTAGCCGTTGGATCTTCTTCTGATATGGTATTATATCTTACTATGGATCCTAAAGTAAGTGACATACGTATCTTAGAGGATGACTCAATCACTATTCGAGGAACGTACAAAGGACTATATACATATTCGAGCACCCGTGGTGGAGATATTACAATTCCCTCAGTATCGGTAGAAAAAGTTGATATAAAGAATTACAGTGCACCTAAGTCTTTTTCCAAAGATAGTAATGGAAATTATAAAGTTACAAAGAGTACGTATCAAGATTATGCGCGCAGACCAAATATACATCTGAATGAAAAAATAACATTCTCGGCAAAAGTTCTTCAGGTTATTGAAGGTAGCAATACTTCGACTTACCGCATGGCTGTAGACAGTGATAGTAATTGTGTGTTTTATGTCCAACTTCCTAACAGTTCAAGAACAACAAGAATACTTGAAGATGATAAAGTTACAGTAGTTGCAACATTTAGTGGTTTAATGACATATGAAAGTACATTAGGTGCGGCAATAACTATCCCACAATGTAATGCTAGCAGTGTTACTGTTCCCGGAAAAGCCACAACCACTGCTAGCCAAAATTCCAGTGGCCAATACAAAGTTACCAAACAAAATTATGAATCTTTTGCAAGAGATGAAAAAACCTATCTCAACAAGCAAATCACATTTACTGCCAAAGTATTACAGGTTGTAGAAGGTAGCACAACAATGTATCGACTTGCTGTAGACCAAAGCTATGATGCTGTTTTCCTCGCTACTATCAAAAAGACTGACATTAATTTGCGGATTCTTGAAGATGACATCATAACAGTAGTAGGTGTTTCAACTGGCTTATATTCTTATAATAGTACAATGGGTGGTAAAATAACCATTCCTTCCTGTTCTATATCTTCTTACAGCATCCAAGGATATACGAAAAAGACAATAAGCGTTGATTCTAATGGATATTATAAGATCACAAAAACAAACTTTTCTGAAATTGCACGAAACCCAAACCCCTATGAAGGAAAAAACATGACTTTCAAAGCTAAAGTAATTCAAGTAGTGGAACGTAGTAGTGGACCAAATATATACCGCGTAGCAGTAGATTCAGATTACAGCTGTGTTTTCTATGTTGAATATACTCTACCTCGTGGTGCTTCCCGAATTTTGGAAAATGATATCGTGACACTAAAAGGAGAGTATTACGGCATCTATACCTATACAACCACAATGGGAAGTTCTGTCTCCGTTCCAGCCATCATTGCAACAAGTATGAGTAGATAATTCAAAAACCACATATATGCAAAAAGGAATCATAGAGCACTACTCTGTGTTTCCTTTTTGTATTGAAGAATAACGCCTTTAACTATGAACTCAGTATAAGCAGTTACCTAATAAAGGTGAAGTTCTCCTCCCCTGTCACTTCTGTGCGGCACCCAAAGGCATCACGGCCGTCGAGCATATAGCGGCGGACAGTGAGTGTGTCGTCATCCGTCGCCTCCACCTCGCAGAAGCCGGTCCGCAGGAGCACGCTGTCCCGGTGATGGTTCAGGCGGCCTTTGACGAATTCCTGCAGATTGATGTCTTCATGTCCCCAGGGGAAGGGCTTTCGGCAGAAGGGGTCGGAACAGCCGGTCATACCGGCTTCGTCGCCGTAATAGACTGTCGGGCAGCCCGGAAGGGCACAGATAATATCCAGACAGAGTTTATAGCGCTTGACCGCCAGGTTGTACTCCGCACGGCTGAGCTTGACCTTGTGCTGTTCGGTCCGGGGCATACCGCTGAATTCCTTGCCCACCAGCATGTTCAGCACGCGAGCCCGGTCATGACTGCCAAGCAGGTTCATCAGCGCATAACGGAAAGGCACGGGATAGACTTCTGCCTGGTGACGAATCAGCCTGGCAAGTTCAAAGGCCGATATTTCTCCCATCGCAAAGCCGAGAACAGCAGACCGCAAAGGATAGTTCATCACGGAATCCAAGGTATCGCCCGCGCAGTAGCATCGAATCTCACCATAAGACTCCTTATTGCTGGCGTCTTCCCAAACCTCGCCTAGCACCAGCGCGTCCTCGCGGGTCGTCCTGGCCGCGAAACGCAGCTTGCGCAGGAAGTCCATGGTCAGTTCGTCGGCCACATCCAGCCGCCATCCACCGGCGCCGCGTTTGATCCACACGGGCACAATACCCTCTTCGCTGTCAAAGATGAAATGTTGGTAAGACGGGTCAGACTTGCGACATTCCGGCAAGGAAGCATCCCCCCACCAGCAGCGGTATCGGGTCGGATAGTCCTCAAAAGAATACCAGGAATAATAGGGGCTCTCCCGGCTCTGCGCCGCGCCGAGACTGTCGTACCGTCCGAAGGCGTTGAAATAGATGCTGTCCTGCCCCGTATGGCTGAAGACCCCGTCCAGCATGATGGTGATCCCGGCCTCATCACAGCCTTTTTTCAGGGCATCAAAGTCTTCCTCCGAACCCAGCAGCGGGTCGACCTTCGTGTAATCGCCGGTATCGTAATGATGGTTGTGCAGTGATTTGAAAATCGGATTCAGATACAGGACTGTTATGCCCATTTCCTTCAGATAGGGCAGTTTTTCGCGGATGCCAATCAGGTTCCCGCCCCAGAAGTCCATGGATCCGTTCTCCCGTTCCCGCATCGGGAAGAAATCTTCGTTCCACTTTTTGTGCATGCGGCGCCCGGGGGTATCGTCGCGGATCACCGCCTCGCCCTTGTAAAACCTGTCCGGGAAGATCTGATAGATATTCGCGCCATGCATCCACTCCGGGGTACGCCAGGTACGGTTGTAGAGGGTAATGCGGAAGGAGTGGAGATGCCCTTCACATACATGGCCCTCTCCGCCCAGGTCGTCTTCCGGCGCCCCGTAGCGCTGGGTGTAGCCATCGCTGTGATAAATGATAAAGTCGTACCAGAAAATACCCAGTTTGTCGGGCAGGGTCAGGCTCAGTTCCCAGACTTGATGACCGTCAAAGGTCATGGGGTAAGCGCGTTCCTCGTCCATCCAGGTGCGCAGGATCACACCCGCGGCATCGTCGCTGACAAAACGAAAGGTGACCTGGCTCCCGGCGGGGACAGGACCGGCAGGCGTGCGATAATAGGGGCTGTGGGAATCATGGCAGAGCATGGAGCACTCTCCTTCTGTATGCTATTAAGGGACAGGTATCATCACTTGCCTGCTGACATATGGTATACCGTACTCAAAAGCATATATTTCTGCATAACTACCCGCGTCACAAAGAATTAAAACATCACTGCTTCCACTGAAAGCATCAGGTGCAATTTCTGTCACACTGTCCGGAATGATAATCAATGCAAGGTTTGTGCAATCACTAAAGGCATATCTACCAATGCGGGTTGTTGAACTGGGAATGTTGATTTGCTGAGCAGAGACACCCCTGAACGCTTCATCTTCAATTGTAGTTAGTGAAGTGGGTAATTCCATAATACTATCATGCGAAATATCCTTCTCATCCAAATGAACCGAACATTGTCTGCACTGTACTTGTCCTCTCTTCCCGTTTGTATCTTGTGTTGCAGGTGATAGATCATAATACTCCCATGTATGGTGACAAAGAACTTCTATCTCAAATTGAAATACATCACCAAAGCTCGTGGACCCTGTAATTACTGTACTGCCTAAGTTCCGCGGGATAAGGATCCATTCTCCATCACGTTGATCAATCCACACAATTGCCTGATCAACTGATTCAGGAATATCATAATAGACAAATGCAAATGTTCCTTCTGGTTCAAATGTTGCATTCAAGGTTATTTCTTCAGGCTGGAAGTTGCAACGATAAGCTTTCCCAATGCCATTATTGATTATTACTTTGCTAGGGGCACCTTCACTAAAATGATAACCTTGTCCTTCAGCAAATTCCCTCATTGATTCATTTTCACTAACAACAATCACATTTCCATCACCAAATGCACCTTCGGCAAAATACGCAGGAATGGCATCCATATAGATTACTTCTATACCACAATCCATAAACGCATTAACACCTATTGTTGTGACAGATGATGGAATGTGGATTGATTTAAGAGATGTACATTGACAAAACGCTTGTTGATCTATGGTATCCAAACCTTCCGGAAGATCAATCTGACTAATACTTTCACACTGATAAAACGCATTAAACGGTATAACTTTCGCGTTTGAAGGAAACTGTACATATCGCAAATTGGGACATGTTTGCATAGACAAAATTCGTTGTTGACTGCCATCAGGTTGATAAATCACTTCTTCCAGTAAAGGACAGTAGTTAATCCCTTCCTGATAATTTGTATATAAGTCTTTTGAAATTTCAAGTCTCTTGATATATTGGAGATTTCGTAACGCATAGTCTGTTTTTGAGGTAACCGTATCCGGCATCACATAGGTTTCAATATTCAAAGAGGGAGGAATACATATGAGTTTTGTCATATCACAAGAGTACACTATACCATCTATGCTAACATAATATGGATTGTCTGGTGATACAATAATAGAAGACAGCGACACAGGATATATACCAAATGCAACAAAGCCCTGAAAAGTAGATGGAATAACTAAGGTTTCAAGATTTGTTGCGTCCATGAAGACATCCGTCCATACCAAACTGCAACCTTCTCTAATTGAATAAGATGTATCTGCTTTGGCTACAGGATAATAACATAGAAAACTACCGTTATCACGATATAAAACTCCGTCCCATGCCGAATATACAGGATTACCATCTTCAACAGTTACACTTTGCAAATACTTGTCATTTACAATGCCATTAAAATCAATTACACTTTTGGGCAAATGAAGTGATGCTATTCTTGTTCCATCAATAACATTCTGCGCAAAAGTGGTTAATGTTGAAGGAAGAACTAAAGTACTTAATGATGAGCATTGGGCAAAACAATCAATTGCAAGGATTTGCGTTCCTTCATTGAGTGTTACATTTGAAAGAGACGTGCAACCCATAAATGCATTTCGGCCTACACGAACTACGCTTCCCGGAATATTGATTGACTGAAGATTCGTACATTCTTTGAATGCACCGCAGTAGCCGCGATAAAAATATGTATCAGAAGAACCATCATCAATCTGAACAACCGTATTGGGGATCGTTATATTGGTTATCGTACTGTTTTTCCAAAAAGCAGCATTACCAATATGAGTGACCGGTGTGTTTTCAATTTGCTCCGGGATAACAACAAAAGCTTCATTTCCAAGATACTCGACTATCTTGATACCATCAGAAATTCTTGAATAGGCAAAGCTCTCATAGATTCCATCATAATAATCATCAACATCAGTCTCGTTCATAACAGCGAAGCTAATTAAATACCGAAAATACCCATCGCCAGCCATTCCTTCTGCTTCGCGCCATATCGCGGTTCCATCAATGTTATACTGTTCTTTATACTTTTGTTGCCAATTATACATTAATGCCTGTAGCTTTGTTGTACTGAACAGTTCATCACTTCCAATATACATTACAATCAAGCCATCAAATTTGCCTTCAGCAGCAAAAATGTTCATTTGTGACTCAAAGTCATTCTCGTCAGATAGCAATATATCACAAGGTAAGAAAGAACCATCCTGGCATTTGGGATATACAGAAGCCGTCCAAACACATTCGCCACTACGTATTTTATCTGTAACCAAGAAACAAGATTGATTTTCAACAGAATCCAAAGGATCATCGAAACAACAATCAACATGATACCACTTACCATCAATGTTTACCAGGTTCCAAATATGTTGATCCTCAAGTGTAAAGTTTTGAACAGTGTATCCATCAATTAGGATACACTCGATGCCCATGGACTTTAAAAGTAACTGATAAGCATATGCATAGCTTTGGCAAACTCCTTCACCATTGATGAGTACACCTTCTGGATCATCCATACATGATGCTTCCATATTATACTCAGCATGATTGATGATATAATCATGCATAAATCGTGCAATCTCAGCATCTGTGGTCGCTCCCGATGCTATACATTCAGCTTTTATACTAGCAATCTCCAATTGCAAAGCTTCTCCATAGTTTTCACCGATTGTTGTGTAATAGTTGGAGTCTATGTCAATACTGTTATTCTGACTATCCGTTATCCGTAGAAAGATTAAGTACCTCCCCTCGGTTTCAATCGTCTTTGTAAAGGAATACCCATCAAAAGATACAGAATCTATCAATGTATATGTCCGGCTGTTTTCATTATATGGGCGATAGTATAAAGAATACTCGAAAGTATAATTCTCTCTGCTTGGGCCATCATAAAGAAGAGTCCAAGTGATAGGTTCGTTAACAGGTATCTGACACTCAGGGCACGTCAGATAAGCATAGTTAATATCTTCAACCTTATAATCCTCCGCGATAGATATTGAAACAGCAAGGAAAAGTGCACTGATTAGCACAAGAAAGCAAATCAACTTCTTCATATTGCTTACTCCTTCGATAAAGTGGATAACTCTTTTCCATGATTAACCTTTATAATCATAGCACAAAAAACAATCGTAGTACAGAGGCAAAACCGAATCATTTTATACATTTCGATTACTTTTTCACCCAGATTTTTATCATGTCAAACACCTTTAGTCCTGAAATGACGATTTCTCTCCCAAAACCTCTTTCATCCCGCCGGGTTCTGTGCTATAATGACTTATCCGAATATGAAGGAGGTCTTTCCCATGGCCATTGTCACCACAACCGAAATGTTCCGCAAAGCCTATGAAGGCGGATACGCCATCGGCGCTTTCAACGTCAACAACATGGAGATCATCCAGGGCATCACCGAAGCTGCCAAGCTCGAGAACGCCCCGCTGATCCTGCAGGTTTCCGCCGGCGCCCGCAAGTATGCCAAGCACACCTACCTGATGCACATGATCTATGCCGCCGTTGAGGACACCGACCTGCCCATCGCGGTGCACCTGGACCACGGCCCCGACTTCGAGACCTGCAAGAGCTGCATCGACGGTGGTTTCTCCTCTGTCATGATCGACAAGAGCGGCCTGCCCTTTGAAGAGAACATCAAGATCACCCGCCAGGTAGTTGAGTATGCTCATGACCATGGCGTGGTGGTTGAGGCTGAGCTCGGCACCCTGGCTGGCGTGGAAGACGACGTGAAGGTCTCCGCCGAGGATTCCTCCTACACCCGTCCCGAGGAAGTGGAAGAGTTCGTCACCCGCACGGGCTGCGACTCCCTGGCCATCGCCATCGGCACCAGCCACGGCGCTTACAAATTCACCGCGGCCCAGTGCACCCGCAACGCGGACGGCATCCTGGTGCCCCCGCCCCTGCGCTTCGACGTGCTGGAGGAAGTCTCCAAGCGCCTGCCCGGATTCCCGATCGTGCTCCACGGCTCTTCCAGCGTGCCCCAGGAGTATGTGAAGATCATCAACGAGAATGGCGGCCGTATGCCTGACGCTGTTGGCATTCCCGAGGAGCAGCTGCGTAAGGCGGCCTCCATGGCTGTCTGCAAGATCAACATCGACTCCGACCTGCGCCTTGGCTTCACCGCCGCGGTCCGCAAGCACTTTGTCGAGCATCCGGATCACTTCGATCCCCGTCAGTACCTCACCGAAGCCCGCGACAACATCCGCAACGTGGTTCGCCACAAGCTCGTCAACGTCCTGGGCTGCAACGGCAAGGCCTGATCCCCAAAACCAATTTGCGGCGTGACTCCGGTCACGCCGTTTTTTACGTCCCGTAACCTTTTTAGCAATAATCTGTAATATTCTTTCGATAATTGCTTGATTTTTTGGTGCAAATGCGTTAATATTTTTAAGAATCACCAGATTAACCTCAGTCGGGCGGTTTGTTCGGCTGTTTGAATGTTATGGAGGATGCGTCATGGCGAAGAGGATTCTTCTTGTGGACGACGAGCCGCTGATCCTGAAGGGACTCAAGTATACGTTGGAACAAGAAGGCTATGAAACCGAGAGCGCGGTGGACGGCGAGGAAGCGCTGGATAAGTTCTTTTCCGGTGAGTTCGACATGATCCTCCTGGACGTCATGCTGCCGAAGATGGACGGCATCCAAGTCTGCCAGCGTATCCGCGAGCACAGCAATGTGCCGATCATCATGCTGACGGCCAAAGGCGAGGATATGGACAAGATCCTCGGCCTGGAATACGGCGCGGACGACTATATTCCCAAGCCCTTCAACATCCTTGAGGTCAAGGCCCGCATCAAGGCCATCCTCCGCCGGGCTGCCGCCGTCCCGATGGCAAACGAAGAGAAGAAGAACATCAAGGTCCGCGACCTGGAGATCAATCCCTCCAAGCGCACCGTGACCCTGGCCAATAAAGAAGTGAAACTGACCGCCAAGGAATTTGACCTGCTGCAGCTTTTCATTGCCAACCGCGGCAAGGTTTTCACGCGCAAGCAGATGCTCGAAACCGTCTGGAAGTACGACTACACCGGCGACGACCGCACCGTCGACGTGCACATCCGCCGCCTGCGCGAAAAGATCGAGCACGATACGACCCAGCCCGAGTTCATCTTCACCAAGTGGGGAGTTGGTTATTATTTCACGGACAAGGACTAAGCGGCGGTTTTTCGGGAGCATCGGCTTCAAAATCACCATCGCGTTTCTGCTGATCATCAGCGCATCCTTTTTCGTGACCGATGTCCTCCTCACCGGCTCCGTCCGCGATTACCTTTACAATCAGCGCATCCGTCAGGACAGCCTCTCTCTGGAGAAGCTTGCCGCGACTGTTGCGCCTCTTTTTCAATTCGGCCAGGTCGATGCCCTGAGCGAAACGCTGGTCTCCTCCGGCGGAGAGCTTGGAGGGCGTCTTTTGGTGTTGGATAATGACGGCAAGATCCAGTTCGACAGCTTTTCCCGCCTGATGGGGCAGCGGAGTCAACTGCCGGAAGTCGTCGCCATCCTCGCCGACGGTAAGTCTTCAAGCTACGGCATTCACACCCTTTCCGACGCCGATGTCACCGTCCAGGACGGGGACAGCCGGGTGGCATACTGCGCGGTACGCATCGTAGGCACCGGCGGCAGTCTGGGGGTGCTTTTATACTGCGCGCCGGTCGCAGAGCTCATCGACAGCCTGAGCCGGGTGGAGCGAGAACTGGCCATTGTTTTCGTGATCGTGGCCGTGATCGCCCTGGTGGTCTCGATCTTCTTCTCAAATCTTCTGACCAAACCCATCAACGCACTGACCCGCACGATCCAGAAGATGGGCCACGGCGACCTGTCCGTCCGCGCGAAGGTGCGCTCTTCCGGTGAATTGCGCACCCTTGCCGAAAACTACAATGCCATGGCGGAGCAGCTTGAGAGCATGGACCGTACTCGCAGCCAGTTTGTCTCGAACGCCTCGCATGAACTCAAGACACCACTGACCACCATGAAGATCCTGCTCGAAAACGTACTCTACCAGCCGGAGATGCCCGATGAGATGCGCGCGGAGTTCCTCGGCGACATGAACCACGAGATCGACCGGCTCTCCAACGTGGTCGGAGACCTGCTGACCCTGACTCGGATGGACAGCAACCGCCTTGAAATGAAGCGCACCAAACTGAACCTCTCCGACACCGTACAGGAAACGATCCGGCTCCTGATGCCCCAGGCCGAAAAACGCGGGCAGGACCTGATCATGCGTGTCTCCCCCAACATTGTGATGAACGGGGACCGCTCGAAGCTCGAGCAGATCGTCTACAACCTCACTGAAAATGCATTGAAGTATACCCCTGACGGCGGGCAGATCACCGTTACCCTGCAGGTGAGAGGCCACAACGCGATTCTCTCCGTTCAGGACAACGGCGTTGGCATCCCGGAAGAAGACCAGGCTCATATCTTTGAACGCTTCTACCGGGTGGACAAAGCCCGTTCCCGGGATACCGGCGGCACAGGTCTGGGGCTTTCCATCGTACGGCAACTTGTGACGATGCACGGCGGCACGATTACGGTACAGAGCAAACCCGGTCAGGGTTCCACGTTTACAGTGCAATTACCGCTTGACGATGAGGAGGACTGAGATATGCAAAAACTTCGAAGCGTCTTCCTCCTGATGCTTTGTTTTCTTCTTGCGGGATGCGCGGCTCAGACCGCCAGTGTTCCGGAATCCACGCTGATACCGGGTACCGATCCCCTTCTTCCGCCGGCTGTCGATACCGATGTCCTCCGGACGCGCGAAGACGCGACGCTCTGGTTTCGTTTCCAGGATGAACCCTATTTGGCGCCGGAAACGCGGACCCTTGTGCAGCTCAACGGACAATCGTATGAGGAAGCCCTGCTGACTTCCCTTTTCGCGGGACCCGGCACCCAGTACGTGGAGCTGCGGAGTCCTTTCCCGCAGGGAGTTCGCGTTGCTGCCGTATCCAAGCAGGGACGCACGCTGCTGGTTACGCTCAGCCGTGAATTTCTCAACGGTTTATCCGATGAACCCGAAAGCTGGAAAGAAGACCGCACCTGGATGTATGAAATCCCCCTACGCCGCCAGTTGGCTATGCAGTCCCTGGTGGCCACGGTCACCGAGAACTGCGATGTGGACGAAGTGATCGTGCTTCTGGAACAGGGAACAGACCTGAAAACCAGCATGTGGCTGGAACAGAGCTGGTTCGAGGACGGCAGCGAAGGCACTGAACCCGCACCGCCCCAGACCCGGAATGACAGCTATCTCCTTACGCCTTCCGTGACCGGAGAAGCCGTCATGACCTGCTGGCTGCAGCGGGACTGGCAGCGCCTCTACCTGTATGTGGCATCCGTGGACGCGTACAGCGGTGAAACACGTCCTGAATACAGCGATTTTATCGCCCGCATGGAAGCGCTGCCAACTTTGACAGATTTTGTCTGCACAGGCTTCAGCGTCAGCCGTGACGGACTGGAAACCACGCTCTCCGTTCACGCTGATATCCGCACCGCCGACGGAAGCATCCGGGAGATGAATGCCCGCATCCTTCGCCTGCGCCGGGACAACGGTCTCTGGAAAATCGGTATCTCAAGCCTGACCGGCTGGCTGGAGGTGTGAAATGAAACGCTTCCGTTTTCGCTTTCTTTGCATCCTCATGGCCGTCCTTCTCCCATTGCTCAGCGCCTGTGGCTCCCAAAGCATGGTCAACAGTGATACCCAAACAGGCTCTACTCTTCCGCCTGTGCAAAATCCCTATACCGCCCCCACCGATGACAGTGGATTGACCTCTGACTCATTGGTCAATCAATACCTTCCTTCACGCGACGGGCAAAAACTGTTGGCCCGTCAGGCCACGGTTTCGCTCCACCGCAGCGGCGGTAACGCCCGCACTCTGGTGCAGGCCCTGCTCAGTGCCCGGGAGGACAGCCTCACCGACGCCCTTGGGCGAAAGACAGAGCTTCAGCTCTACGGAGTAATGCCGGTTGAAGTCTCCGGCAATGTATGCACGGTGAACCTGGCAGGCAGCACTATGGCGCTGGAGAACGACGAGATCTACGCCATCGGCCTGTCTCTGGCCTCCACGCTCGCTGAGGGCACAAACATCCGTTATGTAAACGTCCTAATTGCGGATGTACCTTATTCCTACAACAACATCAACAGTCTTCCCGCCGGGAGTGTCAGCGCCCATCCGGGCGAAGACCTGCCTGTACTATGGGAGCAACTGCGTACCCGCGGAGCCGAGAGCAGCGCCGAAGCCCGCAGCAAATCCTTGAGCGCCACTGCCACTCTGTATTTCCCATTGGCAGACAGATCGGGTTTTGTCGCGGAAGCACGGAACCTTACGTTCTCTGGCCAGTCTCCTGACATGTTGGCCAAAGGACTGCTCATGGCCCTTTCTGCCGGTCCACAGGTCGTGACCGGATGCGCGGAACTGCCGGATATCAACGGGATGCTCCTGCTACAGCCCACTGTCTCGAACCTCGACGAAGGTGGCCTTCTGGTCACCCTGCAATTCAGCGAAGACCTTCAGGAAGTCCTGGAAGACTACGGCGTGGATTTTGCGTCCTTCGTGGCCTCCGTCAACTGGACGCTGTCGACTTTTATCCCCTCGGTTCGCGCTGTGCGCTTCTTCACCGGTTCGACCATGCTGACAGCTCTATACGGCGAACCCTACGGCGCGCTCTCAATCGAGAAAGGCCTGACCCGCCGGAGTTTCTTCAAGGACGGGCTCCGGGATCAGGACCAGATCGCACTCGTGAAGAACGGACGACTGACCTCTGTCTCCCGCAGTCTTTCCTCCGACGCCGCCGGTGATCCCCGCACCCTGCTCGAGCTGATGCTCCAGGGAGCCACGCAGGAAGAAACAACCTCCAGTCTCTCGTCTCCCCTGCCACAAGGTTTAGACAGCAGCGATATCATCGGGATCGGCACGGAGAACGGCACCTTACTCCTCAACCTGTCTTCCCGTTTCGCGGACCGGATCGCATCCATGGATGAGGATGCCCAGCGTCTCTGCTGCTACGCCATGGTCAACTGCCTCTGCGATACACTCCAGCTCACCCGTGTTCGGTTCTACTGGAACAGCGAGGTCCGCGGTGAAATGGGAACACGTTTTGACTGGAGTGGCGAGTTCATGCTCAACCACTCCCTGACTGATCCGTAACGGAGGTACGCTGCGATGCTCAGACAGGCTCTGATCTGTGCTGCCCTGTTGGCATTCGTGCTGGCGCTTCCGCTGCTGGCACCGGGCAGCATCGGCTGGCTGATCCCGGCATTTTTCCTTGCGCCGATAGCGCCCTGGCTCTGCGTACGCCTGAACCGCCGTGCGGTCTCACACCGGGATTGGGAGAGCAACGCGGATCACCTGGATGCCGACCGAATCGATACCGTGTGCATCGAACCTTCCCTGTTGATCGGGCGCCGTTGGCTCCAGGCCGAGATCTGGCTGCCATTCGAGCGAGTCGGCGGGGAACGTTTCCGTTCGCAAAAAGGCGCCATGGCACTCTCCGCCGCCGTTGCCCTGACGGATGAATGTGTCCAAAACGAAAACAGCGCCGAGGGTTTCTCGGCGCAGGATATTTCGGAATGGGAACAGGCCCTAGGGATCAGTTCCCGGAACTTCAAGCTCAGGAATCCCCGGATGGACGATGCCCGATACTGCGGTTTTCCCGGTGTGATCGTACTGGACGGCAAGAGCCTGCGCGCCTACTTCGTGGGCGGTCCGGCCCTGCTCACGGAATGCCGAAGGGTTCTGGACGGCACTGAGCGCAACCTGACGACAGACGACAGGGAACGCCTGCGGGACATCCCCAGCCGCGCACTGTGCTATGCGACCGCCCTGCTCATCGATGGCCATCTGCAGGAAGTCTGCTACATCGGCTCAGTCCTGCCGGTCGCCCGGTACGGGGTCTCCCCCGATGCCTTGGCTGCCGGACAACGTCTGCACCGCATGGGCATTCATGTCACCCTTGACACCCAGGACACCTGGGCCCTCGAAAATGCCCGAGCTATGGGCGTCGAGTGGCCGGAGGATGACGGCCGGACCGGCGTGCTGCACCTGCGGGGTGTCCACCCCGACACAGAACAACCCCATGAGTTTGACCGGCCCGTCCTGGCACTGATCCGCGCCTCAAGGCAGGAGCGTTATCACCGGCTTCTCTGCGGTCTCTTTGGCCTGATGCTCTGGCCGTGCGCGACTCTCTCCCGGGAACCCTGGCCCTTCCTCATTGCACTTCTCTGTCTCTGCCTGACCATTCTTATTACGCGGGATCAGGTCTTCCCTCCCCCGCCAAGATACGGTCCGCGGAGCTTCCTGGCCCCCTTGGCACCTGGTGTCCTCCTCCCTCTGATCATCTGGTTCTTCATCGAGTATATCGCCAAAGGCGACAGCACAACCGCCGGAGCCTATATGATCATCTCAGAAGCCATCGTCTTTTCCATTTGGCGAGTGAGCTTGTTGCTCGGTCAACCGGGAGGCTTCCGAACTCTGCTGCTTGGTAGCCTGATTTGCCTTATTGCCTTTTCCGCAATCGTTTTACTGACCACGAACGGCACTTGGATCAGCGCGTCTTTCGGAAGCGTTGCCGGGGTGCTTGTGGCTGTGGCCGTGATTGTAGGGCATCGTGTTTTGGGGATGGAGAAGGTGCAAGGGTAATGGCTACACGCTGATACAGAATAATCTGATCAACCGTAATACGCTTTATACCATTCAGCAAATCTTCTCAGGCCTTCCCGAATCCCGATTGTCGGCCTGAATCCATAATCATCCTCAAGACCTTTGCTGTCAGCATAGGTTACCGGAACATCACCCGGCTGCATACCCACCAGTTTGCGATGTCCCTCAAAATCATAGTCTTCCGGTAAAACCTTTGCTCGGACAAGCTCTTCCTGGAGCGTTTGGATGTAATCCAGCAGGTTTTCCGGCGTGCCTCCGCCAATGTTATAAACTGCATAGGGTGGAATAGGCAGACCATCCTCGCCAACGGCTTTCTCAGGTGCTCCCTTCATCACACGAAGGACACCCTCAACGATGTCATCTACATAGGTGAAATCGCGCTTGCAGTTTCCATAGTTGAATATGGAGATAGTCTCTCCCTTCACCAGCTTCTGCGTTGCTGAGAAATAGAACATGTCGGGACGGCCGGCCGGGCCATAGACCGTGAAGAAACGAAGACCGGTTGATGGAATATTATAGAGTTTGGAATAGCTGTGAGCCAACAATTCGTTGCTCTTCTTTGTTGCAGCATATAGACTGACAGGATTGTCAACCTTGTCATCCGTGCTGAAGGGCACTTTTTTGTTGCCGCCGTAAACGCTGCTGCTGGATGCATATACGAGGTGCTCCACAGGATTGTGACGGCACGCCTCCAGAATGTTGTAGAAACCGATCAAATTGCTTTCAATGTACACGTCTGGGTGGTCAATGGAATACCGGACGCCGGCCTGAGCAGCGAGATTGACCACAACAGCGGGTTTATACTCGGCAAAAACCTGATCTACCAACGCTTTATCGGCAATGCTTCCCTTGATGAAAACGTGCTTGACCGGAGAAGTTGCAGCTGCTTCTTCGATCAATGAGAGTCTGTATTCCTTCAGTTTCGGGTCATAGTAATCGTTCATGTTATCAAGGGAAATCACCGTGCCCGCTGAGAGTTCTCTAAGCAAGCGAACCACCAGGTTCGCACCGATAAAGCCGGGAGAACCGGTAACAAAGATGGTTTTATGATTCAGATCAACGTGATTCTTCCCCACGATTCTCACCTCGTAATGCCGTGATAAGTTTTTTGCACGGCTTCATACTTAACTCAAATAAATATTTTATGTATCCATTCTCGCAGAGTTATCCTGGAAACAGTTTCAGCAGAAAGGTTGTTGATGGTCAGGCAAAGGCGGTCGACAACCTTTTCCAGTGTGGAGAATACTTCGTTGCGGAAACCCTGTGTCCGTAGTTCACGCCAGATCTGCTCAATGGGATTCATTTCAGGAGTGTAGGGTGGTATATTCACAAAAGTGATGTTTTCAGGGATTACCATCGCCTTCGACTTATGCCAGGCTGCGCCGTCACAAACCATTAAAATGTCATCATTGGGATATTGTTTTGAGAGACCTTCGAGAAATACATTTATGCAGATCGTGTTGCAGTAGGGCATGACCAGAAAGAAGCTGTCTCCGGTGACTGGCTCGACTGCACCGTAGGCGTAACGATATTCCCTGATGTGGTGACAAGGTACACTTGGCCTGATTCCGGATGCACACCAGCAGTATTTCGGTTTGTTGATCCGTCCGAACCCCGCCTCATCCTGGAACATCAATCGCACTTTC